>NZ_CP191258.1:3076733-3692080 GCF_050410795.1 Fontivita pretiosa
GATCGTCTGGTCCAGCAGGTAGGGGTTTTTCGCGTGCTGCCGGAAACCGGCATTCGTCTTTTCGTCGGCACACAGGATCAGCGGCAGGCCCGACAGCCGCGAATAATGCTCCCAGATCGCCCGATCCACCGCGTGGTAGAAGATCTCCTCGGAGGCCGGCTCGACCGGCGCGGTGCCCTCGCTGGCCTGCTTGGGTGCCTGCAACAGGTCAATGGCTGAGGTGCCGTCATGCGAGAGGGTCATGCCGGCGACCTCCCACACATCGTGTGGCACGTATCGAAGGCTCAGCTTTTCCAGCTTCCAGGGGTTCCCCTCGAACATCTGCACGTTCTTCAGCTCCAGGCACAGAACATGGAAGCGGTCGGCCTTTTGCAGGATCCGCAGCAGCGGCTTGATATGGAAAGTGTCGGCGACGGCCACGTGCGGCTTGACCGTCTCCAGCAGATCGATCACGCGCACAAAGTCGGGAGAAACAAACACGGCGATGGCGTCGCGGTTGCCGACCCAGAATTCCGGCGAAGGTGCGATCGACTCCAGCTTCTGGATCATCTGCCGCACCGTGCGGATGTCGTAACGCTTGAGCATCTGCTCTTCGGCTTTGTCCAGCAGATCGCGATAGAGGATCGGGTTCTGGTCTGCCGGCGGGGCGGCACGGTGAAGCGGGACATAGACCGAAACACACGGAGGTTGATGTTCGGCCAGAAGATCGGTGAACCACCTGATGTCGATCTCGTGTTTGAGCTGATTATTGATGTCATTTTTCACGGGTCGATCTCCTGTGGTACATGGCGCCGCGGCGGTTTTGATCGCCACGTTCGCATGAATCCTCCCCCGGACGCCGGCAACAGCCGCGCCAGCCGGCGGTTCCATGTTCATCTGTGATCGTTTGGGCGTCAACGTCGAGATTGATCGGGATGGCCCGGACGATTGGCCATGCGGCGGTGCGCTGCGGCAAGTCGAGCTGCCTGTGCGAGGTAGATCACCTCAGCGGCTGGACCGCACCGGCCAGGTCTCAGGATCGTCGGCGTTATACACGTATCCGACGCCGGGAAAATCGGTGTTCGGGGACAACACTCGCAGGTGCTGGTGATCCATCTGTCGGATGACGCGTTTGAGGGCATCGGCAAAATGGGGCAGGGGAACGGGTGGCTCTGCCGGATGCATCCGGAGTCGCTCCAGCACCCGCCGCCCGAACGTCAGCAATGGCACCGGGCCGCGCGCCTCGGACACAATCCCCAGTCCGATTTGTGAGAGCAATTCCAGCACCTGCTGTTGCTGCTGTGGCGACAGTTGCCAGGCCGCCGTCGCCGGCGGCGCGTCGTCGCGAAAAAACAAACGCATCATCCGACGCATGAGCTGGATCCTCGATACGGCCCGATTGCTGTTACGAAAGTCCATGGATTATACCCGGCGGCGTTGCGAGCGCGACATTCGACGCATCCTGTAGTGGATCCCCGGCCACACGCCTGTGACACCGCCTTTTCGGGGCATCTCACGCAACACGGCACATCTTTCAGAGCTCAGGGAACGCCCCGCGGGGCCCGCGTCATGGATTCTCCTGGAGTCGGCGGCGCAGGCATGACACAATGCAAACGCACTGGCGAAAGCAGCGGCACGTTCTTTGACATCTGAATCCGATCCCACCGCCGACACGTTCCGCGGGGTGGTGACGACCTATGACCTGGGCTACCGTGCGCCGGAGCCGCTGAGCGAGCTCGGGCGCCAGGGCCTGTATCCCGACGAGGAGTTCGGGCTGGTGTACAACCGGGCGTGGATGCTGCATACGGGGATGGGGAGGTTTGTGCAGAGGGATCCATCGGAGTACCGGGACAGCACTAGCATGACAGCGCTAGATTAGCTCAAGCCGGGAGCGGCTGCGAGTCGATGACGATTCTGGTCCAACACCGGAGTCGTGCGATGAATGCGGAACAACTCGCTTCTCTGCAGCCAGCGTTGTCGGCATGGGTTCAGTCGTTTCGCCCCTGCTTCAAGCGTGCGGTGACCTTCGATTACTTCCAGAGTTATCTGCTGGGATTGATGGCGGACCTGCGACGCAAGAGCGTGGAGCCGATCGCGCTGGCGTGCGGGGTGGCGGTGCGGACGCTGCAGGAGTTCTTGTCCCTGTTCGCCTGGGATCATGCGCGACTGGAGAAGATGCTGATCCATCGCGTGGCCGACCGTTGTCCGCAGGGCGGAATCGGAGTGATCGACGCCACCGGCCATCCCAAGCAGGGAGACAAGACGCCTGGGGTGCAGCGGCAATACTGCGGGGAATCGGGCAAGATCGAGAACTGCGTGGTTGCCCAGCATCTGCTGTTCACCGACAACGATGCCAAAAACCCCTTCTCGTGCGTGCTGGCCAGCGACCTGTATCTGCCGCAGGACTGGGCGGCGGACCGCGACCGCTGTGAGGAGGCGGGCATTCCGGCGGAGTTGGTCTGCCGTGCGAAGTGGAAGATCGCCCTGGAGCAGGTGAAGCAGGCGCTGGCCGGCGGGGTGAAGCTCAACTGGGTGGTCTTCGATGAAGAGTACGGCATGGTGCCGGCGTTCTGGTTCGGGCTGGACGAGATGGGCCAGGCGGCGGTGGGCGAAGTGCCCGCCAGCTTCCGCGCCTGGGTCAAACGTCCGGCGTGCCGCAGCGGCGGGTACGCTTCTCACGCGGCGCGGCGGGTGGACAACCTGAGCACGCACAGCCCGGCGTTCACGAGCCAGCCCTGGAAGCGGTGCAAGGTGAAGGACACCACACGCGGGACACTGATCTGGGAATACAAGGCAACCCGAGTCCATCTGAGCGACTCCTCGCACGCCAACCACAACCTCAGCGTTCCCACCGACCGGATGTACTGGCTGATCGTGATGCGACAGCCGAAGACCGGTGAGATCAAATACGTGATCAGCAATGCCGGCGAAGGCGCCAGCGTCGAGAAATTGATCCGCGTGCTGCTGTCACGCTGGCATGTGGAAAAGTGGTTCGAGCGTGCCAAGCAGGAGGCGGGACTGGGCGCCTTCGAGGTCAGAACCTATGTGAGTCTGATACGACACTGGCTGTGCGTGCGATTGGCGATGTGCTTCCTGTCGGAACAGACGACCCGGCTGCGGGGGGAAAAATGTGCTCATCACCTTCGAGCAGGTTTGCGAGGCTGTCTCGACCCTCGCGGCGAAGCTCTGGCAGCGCGACTGGAGGTCCTGGTCCCAGCTGATGCAGCGATGTGCCTATCACCAACGGCGTAACGAGGCAGCATATAAAAGCCGACACCGCTCGGTGATTCAGGTCAACTCTACGTAGCGCTGTCATGCTAGGCTCTGTCTGAAAACTCCGAATTTGCATAAACTGCCGTGACGACATGGAGGTCGCCACTCATGAAACGGCACGAGCTGACGGACGAGCAATGGGCGTTGGTCGAGCCGCATCTGCCGCGGAGCACGGCCCGAACCGGGCGCCCGGCTCGCGATCGACGAACGCTGCTCAACGGTATTTTCTGGATTCTGTGTACCGGCGCGCCCTGGCGCGATCTGCCCGAACGCTTCGGCCCCTGGCAGACCGTGTACGACCACTTTCGCAAGTGGCGAAAAAGCGGCGTCTTTGCCCGCATCATCGAGACGCTGCAGGTCAAGCTCGACAACCAGGGATACATCGACTGGGAACTGTGGTGCGTGGACGGGTCATCCGTCCGCGCCGCCCGCGCTGCGGCCGGGGCTGACAAAAAAGTTGCCGACGGCACCCCGACGAACCCGCCGACCACGCACTGGGCCGCTCGCGAGGCGGGTTTGGCTCCAAATTCCACGTGGTCACTGACGGTGCGGGCACTCCGCTTGCCATCGAAGTCACCGCCGGGCAAGTCCACGAATCGACGCGCGCCGAATCGGTCATCGCAGAGGCGATCGCGACGCTGATCGGCCGACGACGAAAGAAACGCAAGCGTCGCCACAAGCCCCGCAAGCTCGCCGGCGACAAAGGATACAGCGTGCAGCGCGTGCGCGACTGGCTGGCCGAGCAGAAGATCGAGCCGGTGATTCCGCACAGGGAAAATGAGCTGGCTCGACATGATCCGGCGGTGTGGTTCGACCGCCGGGCCTACCGCGGCCGCTGCGTGGCCGAGCAGTGCGTCGGCTGGCTCAAGGAGTTCCGGCGCATCGGAACGCGGTTCGAGAAGCTGGCCGTACATTTCCATGGAATGCTACAGTTGGCGATAATCCGCCGGTATCTCAAACTACTGTTTTCAGACAGTGCCTAGTGTTTCTTGCGCTTTCGATCTGTTCGCTTAAGCTGGTTCAGCGGATCAAGCAGGGGCTTTGTGTGAAATGTGGATATGATCTGAGGGCCTCTCCCAATGGTTGTCCGGAATGCGGCACAGGGATGACCAGCGCACAAGACTCACATCCCAGCCCGAATTGAAGGTGAGGCGAATTCAATGTGACGCGAACGAATAGTTGCACGAGCTTCGACTCCGACGGGAAGGTGACCTCGAGCAGTGGCGATTACGCCAGCGTCAGCAGCGTCGCCCGCGACAGCGATGGCAGGCTGGTGGTGGCCGAGTGGACCGAAGTGCCCAGCACCGGCGACGACTTCAGCCTCGTGCGGTACAATGCCGGCGGCCTGGACCTGGAGGAGCGCTTGTACGCCCAGCAGGACGCCAACTTCAACGTGACCAGCGTGACCGACACCTCCGGCGCGGTGCAGGAGCGGTACCTGTACGACCCGTACGGCGTTGCCAGCTACTTCAACGCGAGCTGGGGCAGCATCAGCACCTCCAGCGGCGTGAACTGGGTCTACCTGCACCAGGGCGGGCGGTACGACGCGATCAGCGGCCTGTACCACTTCCGCAACCGCGACTACAGCCCAACGCTGGGACGGTGGATGCAGCAAGACGGAAACCGGGAAGTACCCCATTCCGATGGCACTAATCTTTACCAGTTCGTTACGTCTAACCCGGCGAGTCTCCTCGACCCCATCGGCCTGGAATCGCTGACTACCAAGTTGAACAAGGCTTTCTTCGGCCTGCGGCTGGTCGGAGGACTTGTTTCGCTAACAATCGCCAATCGCACCATTTACAATTATGAATACTATGATGAGGAAAAAGAAATGTGGGGGCAGCTAAACGGAAACATGCTTGACTTTTATTCGAAGTACCTTCGCGACGTGAAATTGACGGCTGAATGGCAGGTGATCAACGTTTCCGCCAACGCACCGCAGGTCGCGCCGTCGGCAGGCGGGCCGTTCTGGACGGTTACTGGCAGAGCATTCACCTGGGGCTATTGGCTGGGTAGTTCATCAACTGTCAACGCCAATGGGTTCCTCAGAGCTCGCTGTGATCCTAAGAACCCGAATGCTATTCAGATTAAGTCGATAATGGTGCTCTATGATTGGATCGACGATGTGGATGCGAAAAGTCTTTCTGAAATGTGGAGCGATCCGCAGCAGGGATGGGGCAACTGGTTCTTCGAAGGCTTATGGAATTGGGTGGGTGACGGTTTGTTGGATACCGACTACCACGTGACAGTGTCAACCTGGGATATCCGCGACGGGCCGATTACCATTGTGCGCACCCCGCCCACGACGAGGCCATTGGGAGGGAGGCCATGAGCGTCGTCCGACGTCTGTTCGTACTTTTCTCCATCTGCGCTTTGCTCGTCTTCGCGTGGGGTTTATTACATGCGCTCGCTCATTTCGTTCAGAGAGATTTTGCCGGAAGCGTCGAAAGAACATCGATGGTTCCGGTCTGGGGACCGCGATTGCCCGAGTTCGTTCCGAATGCGGGGCTATCTTATATGGGATATACAACGACTCGGGGTGGGGCGTGCATCATTTCATGTAAGGTCGATCTGCTTGACGCTGAGTCCTTCGCCAATGCGCTCGGGTGCAAGCTTGAGGTCGTCGATGCAGAGTACCGCAATGTGCTGTTGCAGCTCCTGAAACAATGGAATTTATACCGTCCCGAATTCGTCGTTCGAGGAGAGCCAATCAGATATGCGTGCGTCTATATTGGGTCGTCTGCGCGTCTACAGTTGTGGTATGGGGGTTCCGATAGGCAGTTGACGATCTGCTTACAGCAAACGCCGAAGCCGTGAGCGATCATGGACTGCGGTCGGTTGGCTGGGCAATATGCCGCAGGTGACGATGTGCCGTTGCCGTCTATGACATTTTCGTCTGTTATATCCCTGACGTTCGGGTGCCGCGACGAAGACTCATCGTGCGATAGAACGTGCGTTCTCATTATGCTAGTGTGCGCCAGGGCTTTCGAAGGACATGTAGCACTGTTTGCGTGAGAGTACCATGAAACGTGACAAGGCTACATTTGGCGTTGCCGTGCGATACGGCGTTGTGAGTGCCGTCTCCGTGGGTCCCTGCACTGCTATCGGCGGCATCCTGGGCAACAGGATTGGCGGGTTGATTTCGCTGGAATCCCATTTGAGTGTAACGGGTGTTCTTGTGGGGTCATCATCAGCCTGATAGCGGCTCCTGGATGTCCCCTAAGAAACTATCTCATTTGACCGGTTCTGGCCGATATCCGAGGTAGGAATCTTACCCCGGAGCCAAGGATGGCCAGAACCAAGCGTCACATCGAGCCGTTGCCAACGATCTGGAGTTGCCCGGATGAGCTTTGGCATCTCAGCACCCCGATCCTCGCCGAGCTGGACCCGCCGCACCGCGGGCATCGACAGCGCGTGGACCAGCGCAGGGCGCTGGACGGGATCATCTATCGGCTCCGCACCGGATGCCAGTGGAACGTGCTGCCCAAGGAGTTCGGCGACGATTCGTCGGTGCATCGCACGCAGCAGCGCTGGATCGAACGCGGCGTGTTCGATCGCATCTGGGAACTGCTCGTGCGCGCCTGCGAGGAACTCGACGGCGTGGACTGGGCCTGGCAGAGCGTCGACGGGGCCATGTCCAAGTCGCGTTTTGGGGGGATCATGTCGGACCCAATCCCACCGATCGAGCGAAAAACGGAACGAAACGCAGCGTTTTGACGGAAGCCGACGGCGGGCCGATCGCGGTGGTCGTGGCCGGCGCCAACGTCCACGACTCCATGATCCTTCAGGACACGCTCGAAGCGGTCGTGACCGAACCGCCCAACCCGGTGACCGAGCAGGAGCAGCACCTGTGCATGGACAAGGGCTACAGCGGCGCCCCCGCCGACGCCACCGCGCGGGTGTTCGGCTACCAGCCGCACTGCAAGCAGATCGGCCAGGAAAAACTCGACGGCCGCAAACGCAAGAAGCATCCCGCGCGGCGATGGGTTGTCGAGCGAACGCACGCGTGGCTGAGCAAGTGTCGCGGCATCCTCGTGCGATATTGCAAGAAGTCATCCAACTACCTCGGCACCATCACACTCGCGTGCGCGCTGCTGTGGTATCGGAGGCTCTGCCGGTTGGGGCAAATGAGATAGTTTCTAAGTGCCTAGATCGTCGTTGTGATAACAAGGGCAATGATTGTAACCCAACGGGCACAGCCGCTTGCTTTAGGTGTAACGACAATCCAAGCACTCGAAGACTCTGCGTTCGTGACCCGGCATCGCCTGGCTGCGGAGCGACCGCTGGCGATGAGGTCGGCACCAACTGCGGCAGCGCGGAAATGTGTCTATGTAATGGTGCCGGAAAGTGCAGCAAGCTGCCATGCGTAGCATTGCACGACATCGGAGACGTGACGGAACCCAGGCCCTGGAACTTCACCACTTGTAATGCGCTTGATCTGCGGAATTCACTGGAACCGAGGGCATGAATGTACCATTACCAACATTTGGCCCGCGTCGTGATGAGTGTAACTGCGTTGCTTTGGACGACCGCGAGTCTTGGGCAGATGCGCAACGGCGAGGCGGTTGCGGGCGACCTTACAACGGAGGATTTGATCGCGGGAGTTCAATCGCGCGCGCAACGCCTCGCGACAAGCAGTTGGCGGTTCTCCGAAGAAGAAGGACCGCTGGAGCCCCTTGGGCCGGCCGTGCGAATTCGAGAAATGCAGGTCATCCGCAGTTCTGGTGGTCGCCTTAGGTTCACGAACAACGAAACGGTGATCAAAAAGGATGGGAAGAGGTCATCGACGTTTGACTATGCGTGGGACGGCTCCCGGCTCACGACCCTTATGGATGAGCCGGCACTCGCGCCAGATCGGAGGTGGCGCGGCCTGATCGCGGCAGACCGCGGGACAAGCGGAGGACAGCTCCTGTGGCGTTGGTTCATCGAAGATGCAACCCCATGTGCCGACGAACCGTTAACGGAGTTACTGCGTCGCGGCAAATGGGTGATCGTCGGGCCGCGCGACATAGGTGGATTCCGCGCGTGGGGATTGCGGAACGCCGAGCCGCTCAAGGAGCTTGAACATGTAACTTTGGAGGTCTGGTTCATTCCGGACCACGACTTCGTGCCCGTTGAATTCTCGGCCGACTTCGATCCTCCAAAAGGCGCATACCAGCATGTGCGAGACGTGGAAATCGAACGTCAAGACGACATGTGGGTAATGAAGAATGCACGAATCCTAGTGGTGAACCCGCTAGTTCCCCGCGGCTATGCAGCGGGCAACCTTCTGGTCTATCACCTCAAAGCGTTTACTCGGAGCGTGGACCCGGAGAAATCGGTCTTTTCGCTGAAATTTCCTGTTGGCACGGGCGCTTGGGACGACATAGGCAAGACGAGTTTCATAGCTGGGATAGCCGTTGAGTTCACGCGCCCGGACGGAACGCACTGGTACGCGCCGATTGACCGATTTCCTCAATACAAGGCGATAACGGACTACGCGCGGGGTCTCACACCCGAGGAGTGGAAACGAACGGAGCGCAGTCGTCAAGTTGAAGCGTCGCTCGTCGATGCTCCATCTGATGCGCCGCCACCCCCTACGACGGCTGACAAATAGGAGCCAGTGAGGGAAAATCTAAGGGGTCGGGAGTCTTTGTTCGGGATGAGCGCCGCGTGTGGCCGGATCAGCCTCCTGTCGCGCTCTTTGACAAGTGAACAGGTCACGCGGCATCCTGGAGTACATCGGCAACGCCAACTGGAACGTGCTGGGGCTTCTCAGCTCGCTGCCGGATGGCGGGGTGCTCGCCGAGCGCTACGAGTACAGCCCTTACGGGAACCGGACGGTCTTAAGCCACGGCTGGCTGATCGCGGACATGAGCCACGAGGGGGCGATCGACGCGACGGATTACGCGATGATGGATGATGCGATGGTGAACCAGTCGGGTTCGCAGTGGTTCCACCGGGCCGACTTCGACGGCAGCGGCTCTGTGGACGCGACGGACTCGGGGGTACTGGACGACATGTTCGTGAACCGCCCGAGCCTGCCGACGGGGGACGCGGGGATGTTGGCCAACCCCACCGCCGGCACGTTCCGCGGAGTGGTGACCAGCTACGGCATCGGCTACCGTGCGCCGGGGCCGCTGAACGAGTTCGGGCGCCAGGGCCTGCATCACGACGAGGAGTTCGGGCTGGTGTACAACCGGGCGAGGATGATGCATCCGATCCTCGGGAGGTTCGTGCAGAGAGATCCGATGGGGTACATCGATGGTGCCGATCTCTACCAGTCTGTTATCGCTAATCCTCTCAATCGAACTGACCCCAATGGTACCGATGCTGGCTGGGCTCGCCATGGTATGGGCGACGCGTGGGGAAGATGCAGGTGCGGCCCGGATGTCACGGGAGCGCTTCTCGATATTCTGGATCGGGTGGTGGGTGCGTGGCGTCGGATGAACGCAACGCAGCGGAAAGCACTCGACGACAGTTATTACAGCAACGTAGCATCGAACTGGGACATCACAGACCTGGCCGCCCGGATCACCGACGCTCCGGAGTGCCCGAGGAAGTTCAACGGCGTTGACACGGTCACCGTGAACAGCACGTGCTATCCACAAGAGGAGGTGAACTACTGGCTTTACGGGATCTGGACGCGTCTTAGCGGCAAAGACCCGGCGTGGGCGATAGCTCGTACCTATGGGTGGCGCTACGCAACTCGCGGAGGGACGGGCATCCCCGGGCGGACCGCTTGGCTGACTTGGGGTTATTTGCTTATGTTACCGTCTCAGCCAATTGAAGGGCATCTGAACAACTTCTGTAAGCCGTGCTATACGTACGTGCCGAAGTTGAAGTTCTTCATTGGCGCGCCGCCTCTAATCAGCGATGCGACGCCCGTTCCAGTACCACCTCTGGGTCCTCCGGCTCCTCAACAGTAACGGCGAGACGAGGATGAAAACGACACTCCCTTATGCCACGCTGACGCGCCCGCCGCGCTGGATGCACACTGGGTCCGCTGCACTCTTGGTGAGTGCTCTGGGAAATCTACTCGCCGCTGCGTTGGTCGTGCATACGCTGTGGAACGTACCGACCGGTACTCGGATACGGCCGCTGAACCTCGTCATGTACGAGATGGTCATGGCGGTCCTGACGGCTGCGGTGGCCCTACCGCTGGGGATTTTGGCTATCAGTGTGCGGCAGCACGGGCGACGGCATTGGTTCTCCGGCCTACTGGCGATTGCGCTCGCGGCGATGCCGTTCGTGACCTTTTCGGTCGCGCTGCGAGCGATAATGCAGTGGCGTGGTCTCGTGGACGCCGGTTGAGCCTGAGGAGGCTGACGATGAACGCAGGGTACAGAAGGTGACCCCAACTTCTATCCAAGGATGGCTTGCAAAGCCGGCTCTTTGACAACCGAAGACGACGGCCAGAGCATCGTCGAGGTGCGCAACGGCTCGGACACCGTGCTCAAGCAGCTCGTGTGGGGCACGCAATACATCGACGAGCTGGTGCAGGTGGGGATCAATCAGGACCTGCTGCCCGACAGCAGCGAGAACGTGTGCGAGCGGTTGTTCTGGGCCTGCCGTGACGCGAACTGGAACGTGCTGGGGCTTGGCCAGCTCGCTGCCGGATGGCGGGTCGGGCCGGGATTGTGCGGCAACGGGGTCGCACATGGGCCGTGTGCTTGTGCAGGTTACGCGGCTTTGGGCACGGAGGGCGCGGCGGCGGGCATGGGCAGCGTGGTCGCCGAGACTGAGGGCGCGATCGCCGGGGGCGTGGCAGTCGTCGCGACGAGGTCGGGCGTGGGCCTGCGGATCAGCCGCGACAGCAGTTTCTGGCCGGCCAGTGCGACGTCGCGCGTCAGCCGGACCCAGTTGCCATCGATGAGCTGGCGGTGCAGGACGACTGCGGCGCAGGCGGCGCGCTGGCGCAGGCTCAGCCAGCCGTACTGAATGCTGCGAAGGTATTCGAGCATCAGCCGCCATTCGGGAAAGCCGATCTGCGCGGCATGTTGCATGAGCGGCGGTGTGATGGCCGTCATGTGGCGGTTGCGTGGGGAGCAATTCGCCAGGCCGAGGTTGGATCCCGACGGATCGCATGCCAGCAGAATCGCTTCGGGCACCTGTACGAATCGCCCAACCAGCGCCAGCCTCGCCAGGAAGACGCGTTCGGCGGCGGGATGGTCGGCTGGCGGGGGGATCAGCTCAAGGGCGGCACGACGGAACAGGCCGAGAAGCTCGATCTGGTCGCCGAGCGCGTGATTGGCCAGCGCGATGGCGGCGAAGCGCTGGGTCGGACAGTGCGAGTCGCTGGCGAGTCTTGCGTGATGCTGTTGATGGATCTGTTGTTGCTGCTCGAAGCGCCGGGCGTGGGCGAACGCCAGCACCGCCGTCGAATCGCGGTCCAGTGCTTCGACACATCGCTGGATGAAGGTTGATGGCAACAGCTCCCCGGGCATCGCCCACTTGAAGAACTGCGAGCCTGCGCCCAGGCGGCAGGCCCGCTGGCGGTTATCGGCCATCCTGATCGTCTGCGGCAGGCGAGTGTAGATCACGCGCTTGTCACGCCGGACGAACTCACGGCAGATTTGCTCGCTGGCGTCTGTGGAGGCGTTGTCGCAGATCACCAGCTCAAGGTCCGAGAAGGTCTGGGCCAGGATCGATTCAATGGTGCGTGCGAGGTGTTGTTGTGCGTTGCGGAGGGGCATTGCGATGCAGACGCGGGGACGGACGCGGGTGGTGATGATTGCTTCATCCAGCAGCACGTAGTGATCATCGTCACAGTCCAAGGGGCAGGTAAGCGGCGATGGGGCGCGCATGCCGTGGCGGCGCGGAGTTCGGATTGGTGGGCCGGCCGATAACTGCGGCGAAAACACACCCCCATGGAGGGTCAAACGTTGCGTTTGATGGTGAGGTAGACGACAATACCGCGGTGACGCCGATGAACAATGCCGCGCCGCACACGCCGCTGAAGCTGGGTGACGTCCGGCGGGTTTTCCGCCTGATCGGGGAGGTCCGCGAGTTGGGATCGGACCCGAAGCAGTGGCGGCCGCACATGATCCGTCGTCTTGGACAGATGCTGGGTGCGGAGATCGTGGTCAGCTCGGAGATTCACTTTCGCAAGGCCGCTGGGACGGGCCGGATGCGGGTGATCGACATCGGGTGGGGTTGCGATTCCGAAGGTCATGTGTGGCAGATTCACACGGAGCGTCAGGACGAGACGCCGGATGCATACTGGTTGCTGGCGGGCAAGCCTGCGCCGCCGGCCGGGGGCGGGGCCAGGGGGTCGTCGAAGAAGCCCGCGCCTGCGCCGCCGCCGGGGGCGGTGGAGGAGCTTGTGCCGGTGAAGCCGGCGCGACCGCTGTACGGCGGGACGTGCTTCATCCTCTCGCAATACGCCCTGCCGCACGCCGGGGCGGTGGATCAACTGGGCCTGCATCGTGCGTCAGGGGATCAGCCGTTCACGCAGGCGGAACATCGGCTGGTCAGGCTGTTTCACGTGGAACTGGGTCGGCTTTGGCGGAAGGACGCGATCCGCCGGGCGCAGGACCCCAACGCCGATCTTCCTCCGCGGCTGGCGCAGACGCTGGAGGCGCTGCTGGAAGGCGCCAGTGAAAAACAGATCGCGATCAAGCTGGATCTCAGCCAGCACACCGTACACAACTATGTCAAGGCGCTTCACCAGCGGTTTGAGGTTTCCAGCCGCGGCGAACTGCTGGCCAAGGCGGGCAAGATCCGCGCCACATTTCTTCCCCAGTTGAGTCTTCCACCGGAAAAGCAATCCTGAACATAATTCATGGCATGAGCCATTTACCCCGGGCGCAGGATCGGGCAACAGTTGTTGCCTGCGGGCGCGGCGGTGGCAAGGGTCAACCGGCGAAACAGCCGACACGGCAGCACTACGGAGTTGGCCAAGGCGATGAAGGGTAAGCCCAAGAAGCTCGGGCGTGAGAAAGACCTGACGCGGCGATTCGTCGCGGGCGAGCTGGACGAGGACCTGATCGATCCGGTCCAGCGGTTCACGACCCGCAGCAAATATCACCAGCAGACCAAGACGCTGCGCACGGCGCTGATGCGCGCCGAGGAGCAGGCGGATCTATCCGACCTGCACACGCTTCCCATCGGCCAGGTCGTACAGGTCTATTCATTGTATTGCGACGTGGAACATGAGGGACAGACCTGGCTGTGCGTGGTGCGCAAGACGCTGGCGCAGGTGCTCAAGGGAGACATCGTTGTCGGCGACGAGGTTCGTTTCCGGGATCTGGGGACGGTGAACGAATCCGGTCGTCCCGAGGGAGTGATCGAACAGGTGTTGCCGCGCCGAACCGTGCTGACGCGTGCCGACAGTTTCAAGCAGCTCGAGGCGCATCCGATCGTGGCCAATGCTGAACAGATGCTGATCGTGGCGAGCCTGCGCGAGCCGGACGTGAAGTGGGGGCTGGTCGATCGGATGATCGTCGCGGCGCAGGCGGGCAAGCTCGAGCCGATCGTGTGCCTGAACAAGATCGATCTGGCGCGTGACTCGGCTTCTGGGCAGGGGGGCGCTGCGGCGAATCAGTTGGAAGAGGATCAGCAGTGGCTGTTCGCGCAGGAGGCGTTGCGACACTATTCATCGCTGGGCATCCGCACGCTGCAAACTTCGGTGCCGCGGGGTGTGGGTTTGGAAGAGTTGCGCGAGGTGCTGCGGGGGCGGACGACGGTGCTGGCCGGCCACAGCGGCGTGGGCAAGAGCAGCCTGATTCGCGCGCTGGAGCCGACGCTGGACATCCGCATCGGGGCGATCAGCGGATACACGGGAAAGGGGCGGCACACGACAACCTCGGCCAGGCGATACGCCTTGAGTTTCGGCGGGTACGTGATCGACACGCCGGGCGTGAAGCTGTTCGGGCTGTGGGGCCTGAGCGAGCAGAATCTG
Organism: Fontivita pretiosa; assembly: GCF_050410795.1. GTDB lineage: Bacteria > Planctomycetota > Phycisphaerae > Tepidisphaerales > Tepidisphaeraceae > Fontivita > Fontivita pretiosa. Next base: position 3,090,868 of record NZ_CP191258.1, read on the forward strand.
CTGGAGTATTTTCCGGACGTGTCGGGGGGCAGCGCCCCGCCGTGGCGGCAGGCCAGCTACCAGCGGATCCTGCAATCGCTGGCGACGGGGCAGGCGGCGGGCGAGTAGCGTTGGGCGGCGGAATCGGTTAACCTGTTGCAGCAAGCGCTTGCTGCAATGAGAGGAACCCGTGACCTTGCCCCCTGCACCACCCCGGCGAACAACGACCGCCACCTTCATCGATCATCCGCCCGACGGCAACGCCTCCGCCTGCGGTCATGCCTGGCCTTTTCAGGATCCCGATCTGGATCCGGAGCGTCGGATCGACAACGCCCTGTCGCTGATGACGCTGGAGGAAAAGATCGAGTGTCTGAGTACCAACCCGTCGGTTCCGCGGCTGGGCATCCGCGGCACAGGCCATATCGAGGGATTGCATGGCGCCGCGCTGGCAGGCCCGGCCAACTGGGCGCCCAAGCCGCCCGTGCCGACGACCAGCTTTCCACAGGCGATCGGCCTGGCGATGACCTGGGATCCGGAGCTGGTCCGTCGAGCCGCCGCCGTCCAGGCCTATGAGGCGCGGTACGCGTTTCAGAATCCGCAGTACGCCACCGGTGGACTGGTGGTCCGCGCTCCCAATGCGGACCTGGGCCGGGATGTACGCTGGGGACGCACCGAAGAATGCTTCGGCGAAGACGCGTTTCTTGCCGGCAGCATGACCGTCGCGTTCGTGCGCGGCTTGCAGGGCGATCACCCCCGCTACTGGATGACCGCGCCGCTGCTGAAGCACTTTCTGGCCAACAGCAACGAAACCCTGCGCGAGCGGTCCTCGTCGGATTTCGACCAGCGCCTGTTCCAAGAGTACTACTCGGCGCCGTTTCGCATGGGGATCGTCGAAGGCGGCGCCAACTGTTTCATGGCCGCCTACAACGCCCACAACGGCATTCCCTGCACGGTGCACCCGGTCCTGAAGAACGTGACGATCGACCAATGGGGGCTGGATGGAATCATCTGCACCGACGGCGGGGCACTGAAGCTGCTTGTGACCGCGCATCGTTACTATCCGGATCTGGCGCAGGCGGCGGCGTGGTGCATCAAGTGCGGCATCAGCCAGTTCCTCGATCAGTTCCGTGATGCGATCAAGCAGGCGATCGAGCGAAATTACCTCAGCGAGCGCGAGATCGAGCAGGCGGTGCGGCGCAACTTCAGGGTGATGATCAGGCTGGGGCTGTGGGATCCGCCGGAGATGGTGCCTTACGCAAGCATCGGCGCCGCTGTTCAACCACCGGGCGCTGCCGTGTCGCGCGGTCGCGATGGCGAGCCATGCCCGCCGTGGCTTAGCGAAGCCCACAAGTCGCTGGCAAAGCTCGTCACCCTCAAATCCATCGTGCTGCTGAAGAATGCGAACGCGGCGCTGCCGCTGGATCGCTCCAGGCTCAAGTCGATTGCTGTCATCGGCAGGTGGGCCGATCAGGTCATTCCCGACTGGTACGGCGGCGGGCCGGCGTATCGCATCACGCCGCTGGAAGGCATCCGTGCCAAGGTCGGGGCGGATGTGACGGTCGCTCATGCGACCGGCGGGGATGCTGAGCAAGCCGTGAAGCTGGCGCGAGAATCCGACGTGGTGATCATGGTCGTCGGAAACCATCCCACCTGCGACGCCGGCTGGGCCAGAACCATCTCTCCGAGCATGGGCAAGGAAGCGGTCGATCGCCAGTCGCTGGAGCTGGACGAGCAGCCGCTGATCCGCCGCATCTACCAGGCGAACCGCAGGACCATTGTGGTGCTGATCAGCAGCTTCCCCTATGCGATCAACTGGACGCAGCAGCACATTCCGGCGATCGTGCACATGACCCACTGCAGCCAGGAGACCGGCAGCGCGCTGGCGGATGTGCTGTTCGGGGACTACAACCCGGCTGGGCGGCTGGTGCAGACCTGGCCAGGATCCCTTGATGACCTGCCTGACCTGTTCGATTACGACCTGCGTCGCGGGCGGACGTACATGTACTTCACCGGCCAGCCGCTGTATCCCTTCGGGCACGGGCTGAGCTATACCACGTTTGTCTACTCGAATCTTTGCGTTTCTGAGCAGACGATTGATGCTCAAGGCCAGATCACCGTCAGCGCCGACGTGACCAACAGCGGCGATCGCAGCGGCGAGGAGGTCGTGCAACTGTACGTGAGGTACCTCGATTCGAAGGTGGATCGTCCGATCAGGCAACTGGCCGGGTTTGCGCGTCTGGCGATCGAGCGGGGGCAGACCGTGACGGTGAAGATTCCGCTGCGGGGCTCTCAGCTCGCGTACTGGGACGCGGCCCAGCGCGGCTGGCGGGTTGAGCCGGGGCGCGTCGAACTCATGCTCGGTGCATCCTCCGCCGACATTCGTCTTCGCAGGATCATCCAGGTGATTGGGCCGAGTGCAATGTGAACCGGGGCCCTATTCAGCCGCGGGGGACGTACTGAGGGCTGCGATGGCCTGAAGTGTGCAGGGGCAGGCTGAGTTGCTCGCCGGCCAACTGGCGTCGGTCGGGACGAACCGAGAGCCATTCGGTGCGGGCGAACTGCTCGGCCAATGTCAGGCGCGGCGCAATCCGCTTGTCCTGTTCGAACAGTGACCGCAACAGCCGGGGGCAGTTGCACTGGCGGCTGCGGTGCAGAAGGACGATGTGCCGCGGCAGAGGCCGGGCACGCCGCTGGCAGCGATCCAGAATCGCCCGCACCGCCTCCAGCGCCTGCTCGTTGGACAAGTGTCCCCGTCCACCCATGATCCGCTGCTTGAGCATCCATGGCCGGGGGCTGTTCAACTGCATCTGGCGGTCGTAGTTGCTCTCGATGGCCAGCACGTCCAGATCGCAGAACCGCTCCAGAAGTGCTGGGGGCACGTGTCCCAGGTCAGTGGCATAGCCGATGCGTCCGCCCAAACCCTCGATCACGAAGCCATTGGAGCCGGTTTCATCATGGGCCAGTGGCAGTGCGTGAAAGACGAGGCCGGGGATCGGCTCAAACGGCTGGCCGTTGTAGGTCTGAAGCGGAATCGGCGGCGCCTTCAGTTCCGCCAGACGGGCGCGCAGGTGCGGGTAGTGGTTTTCGTGGCAGAAGACCCGGATGCCCTGTTTGTGGATGGTGTTCAGCCAGGTCGTGGAGAAGTGGTCGTGGTCCAGATGGGACAGGCAGATGGCGCGGATGTCGCCCAGGCTCACGCCGGTGCCGCACAGCCGCCGGGCGGTCGTGCGCGGCCCGATTCCGGCGTCCAGGAGCATGACCTGATCCGCCGCCGCTCGCAGCACCGCGCAGTTTCCCGCGGACCCGCTGGCGAGGACGCACATTTGCAGGCACATGCCCATCATCGCCCGATTCTTGCCCCGCCGCCGGGCAAATGCAACCGGAAAAGGGGTCGGGAGTCTTTTCCGGCGCCGGAAAAGACTCCCGACCCCTTTTTCAGGGGAGGCTCCCGGCGTCCAGATTCAGATAGGCCAGCACGTGCTGCGGCTGGCGGCCGCTCTTGGGCAGGCGGGTGACGTAATGGCTGCGCAACCGCACGTCGGCGCCGCTGGTGGCGATGGCGCTGGCCAGCTCCACATCCAGCCCGCCGCTGTAGTTGTCCTCGACGGTGATGATCTGCCCGCCGTTGCGCTGGGCCATCTCCAGGATCTGCTGCGTGTTCAGCGGCAGGGAATACGCGTCGATGACGGTGAAGTCCTGCCCGTTCTGCGACAGCTCCCTGGCCGCGTCAAGGCACTCGTGGACCATGTACCCGCTGGCGACGAACACGCCCGCTCCGCCCTCGCGCAGCACCTTGTATCCGCCGACCTCGAACCGCTCGTCGGGACTGTACAGCAGCTTCAAGTCCGCCCGCAGCGTCCGCAGGTAACAGCATCCGTTGAGATTGGCCATCAGCTCGACGATGCGATAGCAGCTCACCGCGTCGGAGGGGAAGAAGTATCGGACGGCCGTCTGGCCGGCGTAGTTCTGGACGCGCGTGAAGCTGCGGAAGAAAGCCACGTCCGGCAGACCCATCTGGCTGGGTCCGTCGGCGGCCGGCGTCACGCCCGCATGGCTGCCCACCACCTTGATGTTCGCCCCGGTGATGATCGCCATTTCGATCTGGTCGTAGCCGCGCATGACGAACTTGGCGAAGGTGGAGACGAACGGGATCTTCCCCGCCGCCGCCAACCCCACCGCCACCGAGATCATGTTCTGCTCGGCGATCCTGCATTCCAGGTATTGCTCCGGCAGGTGCTGGGCGAGCCATTCGGCGTAGGTGGAGTTTTTGACGTCTCCGTCAAGTCCGATGACGCGGGAGTCGGCCCGCCCCAATGCCAGCAGCGCCGCCCCGTAGGCCTTGCGCGTGGCGATGGGTTTGTTTTCCCTGGCGAGTTTGTCAAGTCCGACGGCGGCCAGGCCTTCCAGGAACGGCGCGATGGTGATGCGGGTGTCGTGATTCATGGCCGACGCCGTGGCCCTTGGAGCCGGGATGCTCAAGTGACTGGTGGCCGGGGTCGAGTCAGCCACACCCAGCTCGCGCGCGGTCTGGTCCAGCTCGGCAAGCACGGTCTTGAGTTTGTCCGCGCTGACCGGCGTGCCATGCTTGCCCATGCCCTGCTCGGCCGGCGAGCCCCATCCCTTGATGGTTCGTGCGACAATCGCCAGTGGGCGATGCCCGTTTTTCACCACATGAAGCTCGTTGAGCGCGCGACTGATCTGATCCGGATCATGACCATCGATCACGCGAACGATGAACCCATACGCCTGAGCCTTGTCGCGGATGCTCTGGAAGCTCTGCTGGGGACTGACCCAGTCGCTCTGGGCCAGCTCGTTGCAGTTGAAGATGGGCACGCAGTTGACCAGGGCATGATCGACGATGAAATCCATGGCCTCCCAGATCTGTCCTTCGCGTGCTTCGCCGTCGCCGATCAGGCAGTAGATGTCACGGTCGACGCCGTCCATTTTCGCCGCCGCCGCCAGACCGGCGGCGACGGACAAGCCCTGGCCAAGCGAGCCAGTGGCGGCATCGAAGAAGGGCACCCCCAGCCCGGGGTTAGGATGCCCGTCGATGGGCGAATCGATCGCGCGCAGCTTCATCGCGTCGTCACGGGTCATCGGGCGCGCCTCGTCGCGCGACTTGCCGATCATCACGCCCAGATCCGCCATTGCGGCGTAGATGATCGGCACGGCATGGCCTTCGGAGAGGACCAGCCGATCGCTGGCACGGTTCCAGGGGTCGCGGGGATCCCAGCGCATCTGGTGGTACATCAGGACGGTGACCAGATGCGCCAGCGACAGGGCGCTGGACGGATGCCCGCTGCCAGCGGCGGTGGTCATCTCCACGGAGAGTTTGGCCAGTTCGATCGCCTTTCGATGGACGGCGGCGGCGAAGCTCATCGTCGGTTCCTCCCTGACGGTGCGGCCAAGGCGCGGCAATGGCTGCGGATCTTGGCGCGGACCAGGTTGTAACCTCGCCGAAGTCGGCGCGGCGTTCAACGGGAAAAAAGACGGAGCTGGCGGTGGGCGTGTCTGGGGGCGCGGAATAGTCTTCTATAAGCAGAGACGGGTGCTGCGATGCAGGCAGGTGGTTTTGTCTTGCCCGTCCGATAAGCCGCACTACACTGTGTCGTGCCCCCGGGGTCTGTGCCGCGGCACCGGCGCGAAACCAATCCGCGGGATTTGTGTGCTGTGGGTAGCAAATCGAGATGATCGATCGGCCGAAACTGATGCAGGGACGCGTTTGCCCGGCGCGTGCGGCGCGCCCGACCGTGGGTGTGGGGGATAGAAGCCGGAGCTGTCAGCCATGTGTGGAATCGTTGCTTACGTCGGACGCAAACTCGCCCAGCCGCTGCTGATCGAGGGGTTGAAGCGTCTGGAATACCGGGGTTATGACTCGGCGGGGATTGCGGTGATCGACTCGGGCGGGGGGCTGCACATCCGCCGCGCCGTCGGACGAATCAGCGTGCTTGAAAACGCGATCAACACCAACGGCAAGTTGCCCGAGGCGCACATCGGCATGGCGCATACGCGCTGGGCCACTCACGGCGCGCCCACCGAAATCAATGCTCATCCCCATACCGACGATACCGGACGCATCGCGCTGGTACACAACGGCATCATCGAAAACTATGCGGCCCTGAAGAAATTCCTGATCGCCAAGGGGCATCACTTCGCCAGCCAGACGGACACCGAGGTTCTGGCGGTATTGATCGGAGACCTGTATGCCGACCTGAAGGCCCGCGGCGGGCATGAGGCGGCAAGATCGCAGCCGACCAACGGCTCGCTGCTTCAGAAGGCGGTGCAGGCGGCGCTGCACGAGGTGGAAGGCACCTACGGCATCGCGGTGATCTGCAAGGAAGAGCCGGACACGCTTGTGGTGGCCAGAAAAGGCTCGCCGCTGATTGTGGGCGTGGGCAACCAGGAATACATCGTCGCCTCCGACGCCTCGGCCATCGTCGAGCACACCGCTCAGGTGATCTACCTGAACGACAACGAGATGGCGATCCTGAAGCCTGACAGTTTCCGGACCTGCACGATCGACGACATCGAGATCTCCCCGGTCATCTCGCAACTGGAGAACAAGCTCGAGGAGTACGAGCTGGGCGACTACGAGCATTACATGCTCAAGGAGATCTTCGAGCAGCCCAACGCGATCCGCAACTGCCTGCGCGGACGGGCCGAACAGAGGGAAGGGCGGATCGTGCTGGGGGGAATCGCGCCGCTGACGCGGGAGCTGGTCAAGGCCAGGCGATTCATCCTCACCGGTCAGGGGACCGCCTGGCACGCGGCGCTGGTGGGGGATTACCTTTTGGAGGACCTGGCCAAGGTCGTCACCGAAGCGACTTATGCCAGCGAGTTTCGCTACCGCAATCCGCTGGTGGAGGAAGGCACGGTGGTGGTGGCGATCAGCCAGTCCGGAGAGACGGCCGACACGCTGGCCGCCCTGCGCGAGGCCAAGGAGAAGGGCGCGCTGGCGCTGGGAGTGGTCAACGTCGTGGGCTCGACGATCGCCCGCGAGACCGACGCCGGCATCTACCTGCACGCCGGGCCGGAAATCGGCGTGGCCTCCACCAAGGCCTTCACCTGCCAGCTTGTGGTGCTGACGATGCTGGCGTTGTACCTGGGCCGGCGAAAATACATGAGCCAGGCGCAGGTGCAGGAAGTAATCGACGGGCTGTGCGCGATCCCGGATCAGATGAGCGGGGTTCTGGCCCAGAGTGACGCGATCAAGCAGATCGCCAACCGTTTCTGTGATCGCGAGAACTGGCTGTTTCTGGGTCGCGGCTACCACTATCCGATCGCGCTGGAAGGCGCGCTGAAGCTCAAGGAAATCAGCTACATCCACGCCGAGGGCATGCCCGCCGCCGAGATGAAGCACGGCCCGATCGCCCTGATCAACGAGGGGATGCCCGTGGTGTTCGTGGCGACCAAGTGCAACCAGTACGACAAGGTGATCAGCAACATCGAAGAGGTTCGCGCCCGGGGCGGGGTGGTCATCGCGGTGGCGACCGAAGGCGACACGGGCATCAGGCGCTACAGCGATCACGTGATCTACGTGCCGCACGTGCTGGAACCGCTTCAGCCCCTGCTGACCGTCGTGCCGTTGCAGCTTCTGGCTTATCACGCCGCCGTCGCACGCGGCTGCAACGTCGATAAGCCCCGCAACCTGGCCAAGAGCGTAACCGTGGAGTAGCGGTCAAGCCCGCCCACGCGAAGATCACACCCGCGCCGTGACTACAACCGCGCGGCGCCCACAACCGCGGCGGTGACTGTGCGAGGCGGCGTGGCGCCCGAGGCCGCGTGGCGCCTGCGGCGCTGCACGCTTCACTTTGCCAGAAACACCAGCTCGACTTCAACGCTGGCGTCCAGCGGAAGCGTGTTCACTCCGATCGCGGCGCGAACGTGCCGCCCGGGATCGCCGAACAGCTCCAGGAGCAGTTCGCTGGCGGCGTTGGCGATCTGGGGCTGCTGGGTGAAGTCCGGATCCGAGCTGACGTACACCCCGACTCGCACCACGCCCGCGAGCTGCTCCATCCCGCCCGGCAGCGCCGCAACCGCCGCCAGCGCGTTGATCACACACTGACGCGCCCCCAGCTTGGCCCGTTCGATATCGCAGCGCGAGGGAACCTGTCCGCTGGCCAGCAGTTTGCCCTCCTTGACCGGAAGCTGTCCGGCGACGTAGATCAGATCCGCGACGCGCTTGGCGGGCAGGTAGGCGCCGAACGGCCCGCTGACCGCCGGCAGCGAAATCCCCAGCGAACGAAGCTTCTCACGCAGGTCCATGCCAGGCGATAGTATACCAGACGTGGCGGGTCGATTCTTCCTGGCTTTCCGCTGGCAGCTTGTGGACCTGCTGTGGGGCCTGGCGGCGCTGGGGGCGTTGCTGCTGCTGGCCCGGTGTGTGCCGCGGCGATGGGCGGGGGTTGTCACGCGGCCAGGGCAACGGCTCTGGCGGCGATGGGCCTTTGGCCTCACACGCCCGCCGCTGCCGTGGCTCGTGCCGCTGGTCGGCGCGGTTGCGATCGTCAGCTTTCTGCTGGCCGGGCTGATTGCCGGAACGCCGATCGCACGCGTTCACGACGAGTTCAGCTACCTGCTGGCGGCCGACACCTTCGCACGCGGACGCCTGAGCAATCCGCCGCATCCGATGTGGCGGCACTTCGAGACGATTCACGAGATCTTTCAGCCAACGTATGCCTCCAAGTTCCAACCGGGACAGGGTCTGGCTCTGGCGCTGGGCCAGGTGCTGTTCGGCTCGCCGTGGGCGGGGGCGCTGATCAGCACGGCGGCGGCGGTGGCGGCATTGGCCTGGGCGCTGCTTGGGTGGCTGCGGCCACGCTGGGCACTGCTGGGCGCGCTGCTGGCCTGCGTACATCCGCAGTTTGTGCTCTGGTCGCACATGTACTGGGGCGGGGGCGTGGGAATGCTCGGCGGAGCGCTGATCGCCGGCGCCATTCCGCGAATTCTCCGCCAGGAGCATCCCGGCAGAAATGCGGGCATTCTGGCGCTGGGCGGAGCGATCGTCGCCGGCACCCGGCCCTACGAGGCGATCGTCTGGGCGATCCTGTCGGCGGCGACACTGCTCGGCTGGATCGTCGTGACCATGCTGCGCGCCAGCCTCGCAACCGCGCGGCAACTGGCCGGACGAGTGGTGCTGAGCGCCTTGCCTGTGCTGCTGGGATTCGTCGGTTTTCAGGCGTACTACAACTGGCGCGTCACCGGCGATGCGACGCTTGCTCCGTACCTGCTGCACACGCGCGCCTACATGGCGGTGCCGCTGATGTTCTGGCAGCCGATGCCTCCGCCAAGGCAGTATGGCAACGAGCAGCTCCGCCAGCAGCACGAAGTGATGGAGAAGCGTTACTACCTTCACCAGAAGACGCTGCGCGGATGGGCGGCGGAGAGCCTGGTCAAGGCGTTCGACTTCGCCCGCCAGCAGGTGCTGTGCGACCTGCCGATCCTGGCCGGCGTGCTGGCCTTGCCGCTGGCGCTGGGCGGAAGAGCGGACTGGCGATTGTGGCTGGCGATTGTCTATGCGGTCGGCTTCGTGGCGGCTTATGCGGCGATTCCCTGGTTCGTGCATCACTACACTGCGCCGGCGATGCCGGTGCTGTTTGTGCTGGCGATGCGGGGGCTTCGGCGGCTGCGCGCGGGAGCAGGGGCGCTGCTGCCGCGACGAAACGCGGCGCTGCTGCTTTGGCTGGCCGTCGCATCCTGTATCCCGATGCTGATCGCGACCTGCATCAGCCGGCGGCGGACGAACCACAGCGGCTGGTGGTATCAGCGCCACCTGATCCAGCAGCAGTTGCTCAACGAGCCTGGGCAGCATCTGGTGCTGGTCTGCTACGATGCGCAGCACGACGCGCGCCAGGAGTGGGTGTATAACGGCGCCGAGATCGACCGCCAGAAGCTCATCTGGGCCCGATCCCTCGGCGTCGAGCAGGATCAGCGCCTGCTGGAGTACTACCCCGAGCGGCAGGTGTGGCGGATCAGCCCCGACGAAAAAGACTCCCGACCCCTTAAAATAAGGGGTCGGGAGTCTTTTTCGGCTTCGAATGCAACTACAGCAGCGATCGATCGTCCGGCAGCGGCTCCACCAGGCCGTCCAGAGGAATCCGAATCAACTGCCACATCACCCAGCACTCGATCCCGAACGGCACAAAACCGATCAGCCCGATGATCGGCATCTCAAAGTAGCGATATTGTTCCAACTGGCCAAGAAACGGCAGGTGATACACCCACTTGCTCAACGCCCAGTAGTTCCAGAACTCCCAAAGCAACCCGCACAACAGCCCGCCCGAGAAGCACGCGAGCGTCCGACCGTACCAACCCTGCTGCCAGTCGCGCCACATGCTTGGCCGGCCCAGCAGGTAGTTGATCGGATCCAGCAGAAAAACCAGGCTCGTCCACAGCGTCAGGTTCGTCACCGGGTCGTGATGCACGATCGGCCAGATCAGCATCAGCAACCCGGCCACCAATGAAGTGCCCAGCACCAGCGCGGGCATCCGAGGCCAGGGCCTGAATCTCGCCCAGTCGAACAGCCCCAGGTTCATCAGCATCTGCCCGCTGAGCAGCATTCCGGGAACGATCGTGCCAAAGGCAACGAAATAGCCGATGAGCCGGCCCCAGGGATTCGGCGGCATGCCGACGTAGCTCCAGGCGCCAATGCCATAGAAGTTGATCGTGTCAAACACGCACCAGATGGGGATCGACGCCAAAAACAGCATCGCGAAGTGGTGAGGTCGCTTGCGGATCGGGCTGCCGCCACGTTGAAGCGACAGCACACCGTCCAGAAGGATGATGTACCCGAACCACGCGATGGGAGTGATGTTGAACGAGGCGAACCGCCCCAGCCACTCCAGCAGCGTCCTGGGCGGGGGCAGCGCCAGCACATCGGCGTCGGTCTTGATGGGCGCGCGGCCGGTGCGGGCAACATCCACAAACAGCAACGCCTCGATCGCGATGATGATCGCCAGCCCGATCCACAGCGTGATCGGCACGCGCTTCAGTGCCGCCGGTCTCCAGCTCATGCCCCGTCCGCCTGGCGCCGGCTGCAAGCCCGTGCTGTTTGTACATTCGCTGCTGCCCATCAGGAGTTTGTAGCGCCATCGCCGGATTCCAGAGCAGCCTTGGCACTTTCCGGTTCCGGCGTCTGGTCGGTCAGATGCAGGGATGCCTGAGCGTAAGTCCTTCGGTGCTCTTCCGGGGCCGGCACGATCTCGATGTCCTCCCCCGCTTCATTCTGGTTCACCAGCACTTTTTTCTGCCGGATCAGCTCCAGCAGGGCCAGGAAGATCCCGATCATCTCGCTGCGGCTGCGTCGGCCGACCATCAGTTGCCACAGCGTTACTCGTCCCTCGCGGTTGAGCCGGTCTTCGATGTCGGCCGCGTGCAGGTCGATGGGGGTGTCGTCATCCGTTATCTCATGGAATCCCCGGCGCGCGCCGACCTCCTTCATCAATCGGCTGAAGTGTTCCAGCAGATCCCAGACCTGCACTTCTTCCAGGTCCAGCGGCGGGGGCTCCTCGGCCTGCTGGTCGGCGGGTCTGGCCGGATAACGCGGAAACCGCGCCTGAAACATCCGCTGCTGACGTTCCAGCGCCATCGCCGAGTCCTTCAGCCGCTTGTACTCCAGAAGCTGCTGCACAAGCTCATACCGAGGGTCGGTCAGGTCCTGGGCGGCGCTGCGTTCCTCGCCCTCGGCGGGCGGAGGCTTGGGCAGCAGCATCGCCGACTTGATCTCCATCAGCGTCGCCGCCATCACCAGAAAATCCCCCGCGACATTGATGTCCAGCCCCTGCTCGGTCATCTCCCGCAGCAGCCCGATGTACTGCATGTAACTTTCGGTGATCCGGGCGATGGGGATGTCGTAGATGTCCAACTCATCCCGCTTGATCAGGTAAAGCAGCAGATCCAGCGGGCCGTTGTACACGTCGAGCTGTACGCGATATTCCACGGATCACCATCCTTGGTAAGCGGCAGCTTGATTTTACGGGGGGTGGTTTGATAATCCAGCCAGCGTGTTGCCGCACCATTCATGGACGAATCCATCCGACAGTTTGCCCGGCAGGTGATCGAAACAGAAGCGGCGGCGGTGCGCGCCATGATCGGCGCGATCGATGATCGCTTCGAACGCGCTGTGAAGATGATCCTGGAGTGCCCCGGGTCGCTGCTGGCCACGGGGGTGGGCAAGGCCGGACATGTGGCGCGGAAGCTCAGCGCCACCTTCGCCAGCACCGGCACGCCCAGCCATTTCCTTTCCGCCGCCGATGCGCTTCATGGCGACCTGGGCTGCATTCGCCGCGGAGACATCGTGCTGATCCTCTCGGCCTCGGGCGAAAGCGACGAAATCCTCCGCCTGCTCAGCATCGTCAAGAAGCTGGACCATCCCGTGATCGCGATCACGTGCAGCCGTGCCAGCGGCCTGGGAAGGCATGCCGACATCGTGCTGGAGATGGGGCGGATCGACGAGGCCTGCCCGCTGGGGCTTGCCCCCAGCAGCACGACGACCGCGATGCTGGCGCTGGGCGATGCGCTGGCGCTGACGGTGATGAAGCTGCGAAACTTCACCGCCGAAAACTTCGCTGTCTTCCACCCCGCCGGACAACTCGGGCGAAAGCTGATCAAGGTGCGCGAGGCGATGACCTTCCGGCTTGGCGAGAATCTGCCCGTCGCATCCGATCGGCTGACCGTCGGACAGGTGCTGCATGAGGTCAGTTCCATCAAGCGTCGCAGCGGCGCGGTGGTGCTCGTCGATGAAACCGGTCGAATCAGCGGCATTTTTTCCGACGGCGACCTTCGCCGGCTTGTCACCGACGACGACGGCTCGGCGCTGCGCCGTCCGATTCGCGACGTGATGACCCGCAACCCCAAACGCATCGGCGCCGACCGGCTGGCCTCCGAAGCCATGGCCCTCATGCGGCAGCACCGCATCGACGAGCTTCCGGTGGTCGATGACGCCGACCGGCCCATTGGCCTGATCGACGTGCAGGACCTTGTCGTGCTGAAGATGCTGGACGTGGATGCGGATACGTAGGAACCGAACCACGGATGAACACGGATGAACACCGATGAAGTCAACAGTGTCACGGGCGTCCCGCCCGTGCGCGCGACCCCGGCACGACCGAGACGGTCGTGATACACCGCGCTGATCTGTGTTCATCCGTGTTCATCTGTGGTTGCTGATTCGCGATGCGGACTCTATTGCTCATCATCTCGAGCCTGATCGTGCTGGCGCTGATCGCCGGGCTGTACGTGTGGATGCAGCCGCCGACCCAGACCCACACGGTCGCGCTGCCGCCGCGCCCGCGACTGGCGGCCGGCACGGCGCCCGCCACCACGAGCCAGACGCAGACGATCATCGGCGAAGGCCAGGACGTGTGGGTGCTCGTGCCGGATGAAAAAACCGGCGCCACCAAGTATCGCTTTCGTGCACGACGCTACGAGCCGCAGCCGGATGGGACCGTCATCGTCACGCGTCCCGAGGCCGAGTTTTACCTGCGCGATCAGATCGTTCGTCTGGAGGGATCGCACGGGCGGGTGATCATGCCGGCCGGCGAATCTGCTTCCCCGCGGCTGGGCGGCGCCACCGCCCCTCCCAGTCGCGGCGAACTGTACGACGTGACGATCTCGATGGCCCAGGCGGCACGCCCGCGGCATCCCGTGCTCGTGGCGAGCTTGAACAACATCGCCTTCGACAACGACACCTTCCGCATCGCCACCGACGCCTACGTCGCGCCCGACGGCACACGCGTGCCCGCCGACCAGGTGCCCGTGCGCATCCGCGGCCAGGAGTGGGACTTCGACGGACGCGGGCTGACCATCCGCTGGAACGATCGCGATCAGCGGCTCCAGCTTCTTCAGATCGCCCACGGCGAGTCTGCGACGATCAAGTCGCCGCAGTTGCTTCGGAAGCTCGACCCAAAGTCTGGCCAGACAGACTCGCCCCACATTGACTCGACGCCAAGCTCGCATCGTGAGCCTCCCGAGCCACAGCCCGCGCGGCGGGTCATGCCGGTACAGGACCCGGCGCCTGCGGCGCCGCAATCGCCGCGTGCCCGGCGGCGAGCGGCTCGGGCGGCGCCGCCCGCCACCGCCCCCGCGCCCACCACACGCAAGTCCGACTTTGACGACACCGTCTACCGCGCCGTCTTTGAAGGCCCGGTTCGTATCACCCGCGGCGAGCAGCCCCTGGCGCTGGCCGACACGATGACCGTCGAGTTCACGCTACAGCAGCCGAGCGACGAGCCTCCGCCCGCGACCGCGCCGGCCCGCCCGCGCCAACGCCCGCGACCGGCTGCCGCGGCGGCGACGCAACCACACCACGCCCAGCCGCCCTCTCCGATTGTCATCCGCTGGCCCGGGCGACTGACGATCACGGCGTTGCCGCCCGAGCAGGCCCCGAAGCTGCGCGGCGGCGAGCGGAACATCGAGCTGTCCTCTTCCAGCACGCCCGTCGAGCTGGACTATGCCGGCAGCCAGATCCGCTGCGGGTCGCTCACGCATCGCGGCGGTCAGGACGAACTGATCATCCGCAATTCGCCGGCGGTGCCGCTGGTCACATTCACGGATGCCCAGGGGGCCAGGCTCTACACACCCGCCATCCACTACATCGGTTCTGCCGGCCGCGCCACCCTCGACGGCGCCAGCCGCGCCGAAGTGCCGCTCAAGCACGAGCAGACCGGCAAAGTCGAGCTGCTCAGCGCGAGCTGGAGCCGATCCTGTGTGCTGAGTTTCGCCGCCGCATCGCGCGATCAGCTCGCCATCGAACGGGCTGATCTGAGCGGCGACGTCAACATCGATCACCCGCAACTGGCGCTTCGCTCGGATGCGCTGCAGGCCGATTTCGCGCCCGTCGCCGGCGCACAGCCCAATCGTGCCATCCAGCTCAGGCAGGTCATCGCCAGCGGGAATGTGAACTGTCAGATGACCGATTCGACCGGACCCGCCGACGGCAACTCGCCGGCCACGAATGTGGCCCGGAGGCTCAGCCACATCCAGGCGGATCGTCTGGCCCTGGCCACGGAGCCGTCGGCACAAACCGGCAGGCTCGTGCCGCGCACGTTCTGGGCCGATGGAAACGTTCACGTCTGGGACGATCAGCAGGAGCTGCGCGCCGGCAACGTGCAGGCGACGCTGGGGCCGACGACTCGCCCGCAAGAGCAGCTTCGCATCGAATCCTTCGCCGCCCAGCAGGACGTGCGCTTCGCCATGCAGGAGGTATCCGGCCACTGCGATCAGCTTACCGCCACCGCCAGCGCCGACGCGGATGATTACGATCTGAAGCTTTGGGGTCAGCCCGCCGCCACCGTCACGATGCGCCGCGACGGCGAGCAGACCCTGAGTGGGCAATTCCTCAACGTCCAGCCGAAGCGACAGCATGCGCAGGTGGTCGGCCCGGGATCACTCACGGGCTCGCTTCCCGCGCAGTCCGCCGCGGCGTCCGGCGCCAAAAAGCCCCAGCCGTTCGAGGTGACCTGGGAACGCTGGCTGGCGTACAAGGGATCGCAAGACTACCTGGAGATCGTCGGCAACGTCGTGGCCTCGACGGTCGGCGACGACGGCGCGACCGTCACCTCCAGCACCGACAAGCTCGTGTTGTGGCTGATGGACGATCCGGCAACAACACAGCCGGCGGCGACACGGCCCACCGGCGCGATCGCGTCCGGCGGCCGCAGAAAAACGCTGCGCTCGGCCACGCTCGAAGGCAACGCGGAAATCAGGTCGATTCTGGCTGATGCCAACGGGCTGCCGCTGCGACGCACGCACCTGTTCGCGCCTCTGGTGCGCTACGACGCGCTGGCCAGGCAGGCGATTGTCCCCGCGCCAGGACGGATGCTTTACGAGAATCGGCAATCCGACGCGGCGGCCGATTCGCAGCAGCCCGCCGCCACGCCCTCCGCCTTCGGCAGCGTCCGCGGCGCCTTCGCCTTCCAGTGGCAGGACAAGCTCGTCTATGACGAGCCGTCCAATCGTGCCGAAATGCTCGGCGACGTCGTCATCGTCCATCAACCCTACAGCGCCAACGACACGGCGGCACAGACCTATCGCCTGGAGGCGTCGCGCGTGGCGGCGGATCTTCAAGGCCCCGCCATCCACGAAACGTCCGCCACCCGTCCGGCCGCTCAAAGCTCCCCGGTCGCGACATCGTCGCTGCCCATGCCGGGGAATCTGAAGCTCAGGCAACTGCTGGCCGACGGCGGCGTGCGATTCAGCGGCTCGACGGGGCTGGAGTTCGACGCCGATCAGATCGTCTACGACCCGGGCAGCGACGTGCTTTGCGCCCAGGGCAGTGCGCATCGACCGGTGGAGGTCCGCGACCAGCGTGGCCTGTCGGACGGCTCGTTCGACGAGATCGCCTGGAACATGCGGACCGAGCAGATCGTGCGCTTGCGCGGCGTACAGGGGCGGGTCCGTCGCTGAGGGGTCACCATCGGGTGTCTTCAGTCACGTGCATAGAATCCGGCATGAGACTCGACCACGTTGCCATCCCGTCCAACGACATCGCCGCCAGCGTCGAGTGGTACGTCCGACGATTCGGCGCCAGCGTGATCTATCAGGATCAGACCTGGGCATTGCTGAACATCGGTGGACAGAAGCTGGCGCTGGTCACACCGTCGCAGCACCCGCCACACGTCGCCATCGAGGTCAGTGAACAGGAACTGGAGCAGGCGTCGCGCCAGGCGAAGGTTCCTGTCGAGCATCACCGCGACGGCACCATGGGCATCTACATCCACGACCCCTTCGGCAACGCAGTCGAATTGATCTGCTATCCGAAGCAAAAGACCGTATACCAGGCTCCGACAGCGACCGGCGGGAAGTGACCGGGAGCCGATTCGGCCCGCGCGCTTCATCGCGCACGTCAATCAGGCTCAGGCGATGGCCTCCTCGGGCATCGCTTCTGAAAGGGGTCGGATCTTCCCGGCGGCCACGTCCCGGTCATAGCGCATGCGCCAATCAAGAAACTCCTGAAGGATCTGCTCGAACTGCTCGGCCGACTGCACCAGCCGCATCCGCTCGCGCAGAATCCGGCAGGGGTGCATGGTTTTGGCGTACCAGCTCACGCGCTTGCGGAACTCGATCAGCGCCACGCGCTGCCCGCGGAAGCGAACCAGGTTCGCGAAGTGCTGCCGCATGAGGTTGCACTTTTGCTCGAGCGTCGGCGGCGGGGGGATCGTGCCGGTGGTCAGGTAGCTGTGCGTGTCGCGGAAAATCCAGGGCATGCTCAGCGCGCCGCGCCCGATCATCACGCCGGCGCAGCCCGTCTGATCGATCATGCGCCTGGCGTCCTGCGGGCTGCGAATGTCGCCGTTGCCGATCACCGGAATTCGCTTGACGGCGGCGACGACGGCGGCGATGCCGTCCAGCCTCGCCTCGCCGCTGAAACGCATCTGCGCCGTCCGCCCATGGATCGTCACCATCGCCACGCCCGCTTCCTCGAGCCGGGCCGCCAGATACGGCGCGACGATGTGCGAATCGTCCCATCCCAGTCGCAGCTTGGCCGTCAGCGGCACGCGCCGCACGGCGCGGACGATCTTCTCAACCATCCTCAGGGTGTTCTGCGGATCGCACAGCAGCTTGCTGCCCCCATCCTTTTTGGTGATCTTGTCCACCGGGCAGCCCATGTTGATGTCGATCACATCCGCCCCGTGATCCTCCGCCCAGCGAGCCGCTTCGCTGAGCCGATCGGCATTGGAGCCGTACAACTGCATGCACAGGGGCGAATCCTCGTCGCAGGTCATCGACAGGACCATCGAGCGGTAGTTCTCCCGCAGCACGCCCTCCGGACACAGCAGGTCCGTGCAGGCCAGCCCCACACCCCCGCACGAGCGCGCCACCAGCCTGAACGCCAGATCGCAGTATCCAGCGATCGGTGCCAGCAGCAGGTTCGTGGCGAGTTGTAGATTGCCGACCTTCAGCATCAGACCGATGACCCTTCCGGCAGGATTGTAGCAGACAGGTTGATGGATAAGCTGATCGCGTGACTCATCGCCAGCGATTTCGCGCCGCGCTGCGCGGGCAGCCCATCGACCATTGGCCGGCGGTCTGCCGGCTTGACCTGTGGTATCGCGCCCGTCAGTTGGACGGTCGCTGGCCCGCCAGCGTCGCGGGCAAGTCCCTCCAGCAGCTTCAGCTCGACCTGGGCATGGGCCTGTCGAGCCGGGCCGCAACAGTCTACCAGTTGCGATATCGCCCGCCGGTGCGCTACGACCGCACCGTTGCTGGCGACGAGCTGCGCGAGCGATGGGAAACGCCCGCCGGTTCGCTTCAGCGCATCAGCAAGTGGGCCGCGGGCGAGGCGGCGCTGGGCATGGCGCCGCACATCGTGCAGTATCCCATCCGCACCCGCGACGACTACCGCATCTTCCATCGCATCGTGCAGAGCCTGGAGTTCATTCCGCAGTACGATGCGTTCGCCGCCTACGATCGCGCGGTCGGCGAAAACGGACTGCCCATGGTCATCCTCGGCCCGGATCCGGCCCATTGGATCATGCTCTGCTGGACCGGCTACGAGGGGGCGTACTACCAGATCGCCGACGATCCGACCGTCTTTGAAGAAGCCGTCGATGCCGCGCAGCAGGCGTATCGCGCGATGTGGCCGATCGTCGCCGATTCCGCCTGCGAGCTGGTCATGCACGGCGTGAACTACGACAGCGCGGCCACGCCGCCCGATATCTTCAGGAGATACTTCCTTCCGTATCTCGAGCAATTCAATCGGACCATGCACGGATCCGGCAAGTGGACAGCCCTGCACGCCGACGGCGACATGAGCCGCCTGCTGGACCTGGCCGTCGAAGCCGGCTTCGACGTGGCCGACTGCTTCGCGTGCGCGCCGCTGGTCCGCTGCCGCTTCGAGGATGCGCTGCGCGCCTGGCGAGGGCATATCGCCATCTGGGGTGGCATCCCCAGCCCGCTGCTGGAGCCGACCACATCCGATGCGGCGTTTGACGAGCACCTGGATTATCTGGCGCGCCAGCTCACCCCCGCCGACCGATTCATCGCCAGCATCTCCGACCAGGCCATGCCCGATGCGATCTACGAGCGCATCGCCCGGATTGCATTCCGCCTGTGCCGTCCGCCCGTCGCGCAGTTTCCCGACGCCGCGGCAGCCAAAACGTGACGAGCGCTGCACCAAATGAATCTTGCGGATTCACTGCCGCGTTCTCGCCCCGACTGTCGTGCGGCAAAGCGCCCTGGCAATCCGCTCGTGGCTTCAGACGGCAGCGGTGCAGCCGCCGTACGTCGAGCCGGAGCCGTCGTGCGAGAACGGCTATGCCGGAAGGTTTTCATGGAAGGCTGCGCGACGGGCTGTCGGATGCGGTGCCGTTCGGCTGCCTGGTCGGGGCGATACGGGCGGCGGGGGAGATATGCTGGCGATCTGGTCGTGAGCTCTCGCCTTTTTCCATCCGCCGCCTACACTGTGCCGCCATGGCAAGCACGACTCAGCCCGCCGCGACAGCGCGGGGCATCATCAGCGAGGTTCGCGATTCGATCGTCGTCTTCGAGCCATCAGGGACAAACTACCGGTTGCACCTGAAAGTGGCGGACAATCCGGGCCGCCGGCCCGTGGCAAGTGAGCGGCCGGTGCGGGGCATTATTCGCGTCCAGGCGAGAAAGCTGTGGACTGTCCCCAGCGGGGGAAACTTCATCGTCCCGATCTTCGGTCCGCCGCGAACGATCCAGGGGCGTGTCAAGGCCGTCGAGCAGGGAACCCTTGTCGTCCACGCGGGGACCACGTTCGTGGTCGAGATGCCCAAAGAGGATTGGGCCATCGACCTGACGCACGGACCGATCCAGGTGGGGGCGATCGTGAACGTGGCGGCGCTGCCGGGGGCCACGTTCGAGCTTGCGGGCAGCGTGCCTGGCTCCGGAAACTGATCCGCCGGCTCAAACCAGCAGGTCATCGCGATGTCGGCACAACCCCAGGCTGGCGACCGCGGCCGCGACGCTGAGCAGCAGCGACGCCAGCCCCGAAGCCCATTGCGCGGCCAGCAGATCCAGCATGCCACGGAAGCCGACGCACAGGCACACCCCGCCGGCCAGGCAGATCATGCCCATGACCGCGATCCACCAAATGTAAGCTAAGATACGATCGAACATGGAACTTTCGGCAGTTATCGGGCACCTCAAACTGATCGTCCCAGATTTTCCAGATTGACCAGCTTATCGGACGCAAGCCTCAGGGTTGGGACAAGCCGTGAATCTGGTGATTTATCTGCATTTCTTCGGCAATTCGGGCGCTTTTTCTTGTTGCCGCTTGCGCGATCGGTTCCGATAATCGACGCCGTTCACTGCATCGTGTGATCTGACTGGATTCTGGCAGTTCCGCTCGTTGTGGCCTGGTTTGGCTCGTCGCACCTTTCTGGGCAGCTTGTGGGCGCGGTGAACACCTGTGGGTTAGTTGATGGTTGCGGAGTGCTTCGGCTGCTCGTAGCCGTCGCGCAGCAACGGCGATGGGTCGGCCGGATTCGGTACCCGCGGGGTAAGGAGTGGATCGACGCCCCCTCGCGCCCGGCGCGAAATCAAGCCCCGGTCTCTCGTGGGTCAGGCCGGGGCTTTGCTTTTGCGCCACTCACGCCGCTTTTCCGCCAGTACGGGTTGGACTTAGTCGCACGAGGCCGGGATAATCCCCTGCACGATGAGCGTCAGAAGCTACTTCGCCAACATCTACGACAACGTCAAGTCGATCTCCATCGGGATGAAGATCACGCTCAAGTACTGCTTCCAGAAGACCGTCACGGTGCAGTACCCCGAACAGCGGCTCAGCTTCGCCCCGCGATACCGCGGCATCCACGAATTCGAGGCCTACAAGTGCATCGCCTGCGACCAGTGCGCCAAGGCCTGCCCCGTAGATTGCATCTACATCGACAAGACCGCCCCGCGCAAGATCGACAAGAAGACGGGCAAGGCGGTTGGCGGAGAGCTCGTCCGCTTCGCGATCGATTACAGCAAGTGCCTGTTCTGCGCCCTGTGCACCGAGCCGTGCCCGACGGATTGCATCCATATGGGCAAGCTGCACGACCTGAGCAGCTACACGCGCGAGGATGTGGTCGTCGAATTCACCGAGCTTGACAAGCAGAACCTCCGCACGCCGATTCCCCTGTGGATGGAGCGCAACGCCGAGAAGATCCCCTGGGTCAAGGAAGAGTACGAGAGGGTAAAGGCGGGGAAGCTGGCGACGACTGCCGCGGATATCCCGGCAGTTAAGTGACCGCAGGTGGCGCGTTCGCGTGCGGCGACAAATGCGCTGGTATCCTGATCGGCCACTGGCATGTCTCTGGCAACGGACAGCGCCGGCAAGAAGCGCGCCGCCACGACCGGGTGGATCGAGCGCCGGCCCGCCGTGCCCGCCGCCGCGGCGCTGATCGCGGGAATCTTCGCACACCCCCATGTGCCGCATCGGCCGGTGCTCTGGATTGTCGTGCTGAGCTGGCTGCTGCTGATCGCACTGCTTGCGCAGCGGTTGAAGATCGCTTCCGATTGGCCTGTTCGCTGCTGCCTGGCTGCGCTGTTGTGCGCGATCTTCTTCGCCGGTGTGGCGGTTGCACAGCTCGAAGCCTTCTTCTTTGCGCGCAATCACATCAGTCTTTTCGCCACGGATCAACCGCGACTGTCGCAGCTCGAGCTGCACGTGGATCATCCGCCGCGGGTGCTCACCAGCCCGTTTGCCAGCCATCGCCCCCTGCCGCCCAAGCAGGTTTTGACCGCCTCCGTGCAGGCGGTCAAGACGTGGAGCGGCTGGCGGCGCGCCAGCGGGCAGGTGCTCGTGCAGATCGCCCAGCCCCATCCGCGACTGCGTCAGGGTCAGGTCATTCGCATCATGGGGATGCTCGAGCGTCCGGGGCCGGCGATGAACCCGGGGCAGTTCGACTGGGCGGGGTACTACCGCGAACAGCGCATCCTGGCGTCAGTGCAGGTCGCGCAGGCGGACTGTATTGCGATTGTTCGAGCGCAACCGGTCGGGCCGGTGGCGTGGCTGCGCGAGCAGGCGCGGCGGGCGCTGGCGCGCGGATTTGCCGCCAGCCGCGCGCTCGATCACGCCCTGCTTCGCGCTCTGCTGCTGGGCGACAATGATCCCGAGCTGCGCGATGTGCAGGAACAGTTTCGACGAACCGGGACAAGCCATCACCTGGCGATCAGCGGCATGCACGTGGCCGTGCTGGGCGGCGTGGTCTTCGGCGCCTGCCGCATCGGACGCGTCGGGCCTCGCGCGGCCTGCTGGCTGGCGCTCGGTTTTGTCGTCCTCTACGGCATCGTCGCGCTTCCCTCGCCGCCGGTCGTCCGCTCTGTGCTGCTGTGCGCCTGTTTCGCCTTCGGAATCCTCCAGCGACGCACCACCGACCCGTTTCAGCTCCTGGCGATCAGCGTCATCGCGATGCTCGTCTATCACCCGATGGACCTGTACAACGCCGGCTTTCAACTGAGCTTCGGCACGGTGCTGGGACTGATGCTGTTCACGCGTCCGCTCGCCGAGGCGCTTCCCGGATACGACTTTGATCAGCGGCTTGCGCGATCGATGCAACGTCCTGGACGCGTCTGGATATTGTGGATCAAGCTCAGGCAATGGTCGTGCGCGGTGCTGGCGGCGTCGATCGTCGCGTGGGTCGTCTCGATGCCGCTGGTCGCTGTTCACTTTGAGCAGCTCAATCCCTGGGCCATCGTCGGAAGCATCCTGCTGGCGCCGATCGTGTTCCTGGCGCTGGTCGGGGGATTCGCCAAGGTGCTGCTGACGCTGCTCTGGCCGAGTCTGGCCGACACCTGGGCGGCGCTTGCGGCCCGCCCGGTCGCGGGGATGCGCCACACCGTTGACTGGCTGGCGCGCTTTCCCGGCGCCGACGTGCCGTTTCCCGCCCCGCCCATCTGGATGATCATCCTGTTCTACGCGCTGCTGCTGCTGTGGCTGGTGCCGTGGCACACGCCAGCGCTGCGATGGTCGCTCAGGTCCGGATCGCTTGCTGCCTGCGCCGGGCTGGCGCTGCTGCTTCCGTTCAGCGCCGGACCGACCCTGGCGCGTCCTGCGGGCGATGAGCTTCGCCTCACGCTGCTGGCCATCGGCGCCGGGCAGTGCGCGATCCTCGAACCGCCCGGCAGGGGCGATGTCATCCTCATCGACGCAGGCTCGGTTACCCTCTCGGACATGCTGCGCAAGGCGATCGGCCCGTTCCTGCGGCACCGCGGCCGGCGCGACATCCGCGCCGTCTTCGTCTCCCACGCCAACTACGACCATTTCTCCGCCGTCGGCGAGGTGGTGACGGCCTACGATGTGCCCCAGGTGTACGCGGCTCCGCAATTCACGATACACGCGATCGACAACCCGCTTGCCGAGCAACTGCTGCGAACCCTGGATCAGCTTGATCGCCCGCCACGGCCGGTCGCGCGCGGGCAGCGGCTTGTTTTCGACGGCGTCAGGATCGATGTCCTCTGGCCGGCGCCGGACTGCACGCTCGACGCCAACAACTGCTCGCTGGTGCTGCGAGTCGGCTGGGCGGGACGAAGCATCCTGCTGAGCGGGGACGTGCAGTCGCCGGCGATGCGCGAGCTGCTTGGCTCGCCGGAGCAACTGTCCGCCGATGTGCTGGTCGCGCCGCATCACGGCTCGCTGGAGGATCTGACCGACTCGTTCGTCTCTGCGATCGGGCCGCGTGTGATCGTCTGCTCCAACGACCGCACGCTCTCCGCCCGGCAGCGCGAATTTGACCGTGCCATGGCCGGGCGGCTGGTGTATCGCACGCACCGCTGCGGCGCGATCACGCTGATCATCCGCCGCGACGGACAGATCGCCATCGAGCCATTCGTGCATCCGACCCCGTGAGGGCGCTGTTGGGGGGCGCGATCCGCCCGGCCGCCGCTTCCAGGAAAAATCGGACATTATTCTTGACATGAGATGATTGTCTCATTACGGTACGGCCATCTAACTCTTTTCAGGAGGCTTCATGCCGCTTACGCCGCAGCAGATGGATCAGAAGATCGACGAGCATTTCCGCTTCGAGGCCGCCGACGATGTGGAAGGGGTCGTGGCCACGCTGGCGCCGGATGCCACGCACGACATCGTGGGCTACCCGACGGGCCCGACACAGGGCCGGCAGCGCGCCCGCGAGTTTTATCGCCAACTGTTCGCCGACCTGTCGGAAAGCTCGGTCACGGTCATCCGCCGACTGTACGGCGGCAACTTTGTGATCGATGAGTCGCTGTGGCGGGGGCGGGCGCCCGGCAGGCCCTTCGGGCTGGAGGGACGCAACCGCCCTCTGGAATTCCGCCTGCTGCACGTCGTCGAATTCACCCCCGATGCGCAGCACATCCAGCGCGAGCAGGTGTGGGTGGACATGGCCGCGATTCTCCGGCAGCTTCCGCAGGATTGAACGATGAGAAGACGAGACAACTCTCTGGCGATGCAGATGAAAGCGGCAAGGCGGGCCAATCAGCGCCTGCGCACGCGAAAGGACCTGCTCGCCGCCGCCGCGCGTCTGCTCAGGCAGGGACGCGACCCCGCCGAACTGGACATGGACGCCGTCGCCGCGGAGGCCATGGTCTCCCGCGCCACCGCCTACCGCTATTTTCCCAGCATCCAGGCATTGCTGCTGGAAGCGCCGCTGGAGGGCCAGACGCCGGACCCGCGGCAACTGTTCGCCGACGAGCACTCAACCGATCCGGTTGAACGGATCGACAAGGCCGAGGCGGCGCTGCACGAGATGTGCTGTCGCAACGAGAGGCAGCTTCGGCTGATGCTGGCCGCCAGCCTGCAACGCTGCGGCGCTGGTCAAAGTGCCGGTCGAACCAATCACAACGCTGACGGGCACTTCCCCATCCGCCAGAACCGCCGCACCGCGCTGATTCAGGCGGCTCTGCAACCGGCGCGGCGAAGGTTCAGCAAACCGGTGTACGAAAGGCTCTGCGCGGCGCTGGCGCTGATCTTCGGCACCGAATCGATGATCGTCTTTCGCGACGTGCTGGGGCTGAAGCCCGCGACTGCGCGACAGATCAAAAGCTGGGCCGTCAGAGCTCTGGTGCGCGCCGCCCTGGAGGAATCGCAGAACAAAAGTGCCTGACGCTCAGCGGCCGCTGCGCTTCGTATCCGGCTCAAGGTCATACACGTCGATGCTGAACCCGATGCGCGCCACGGGTCGCAGGCGGTCCAGCGCCCAGGAGACATCCGGCTCGGGACGTGTGCGGCCCTGGGAGTCAGTGTAGACGCAGGGGTACAACCCCCAAAACACGTTGCGGCTGACCAGCAGCAGACCGCGTGCCGGCTCGCCGGCAGCGACGATCTGGTATCCATCAGCCGGCCACTGCCGCAGACGCGGGTGCCCGAAGACGCGCAGGCTCACCGTTCGCCCCTTCGCGTGCTCGGCCAACCAGCGCCGGGCACGGGCCTGATCCTGCCCCCAGTCCAGGTTGCTATCCAGCAGATATCGATCTCCGTTGCCCGGTCCGCCCACCAGCGTGTTGAAAAACGCCAGGTAATCGGGATGAACCCAGGCCGTTTCCAGCAGGGCCAGGATCATCAGCGCCACGATGATGCCGCGGCGGCGCGTCCCGGCGAGCACGTGCACGATGATCAGATACAGCAGCGGGATGACCGGCAGCACGTGTCGCACGCCGATGTTGACCCTTGAACTCATGCTCGCCAGCAGGAACAGCATCGCCGGAATCAGCAACACACCGATCCGTCGGGGCCTTGGCCGCCGCAGCGCCACTGTCCCGGCCAGCAGCAGTCCGATCGACAGCGACATCGGGCTTTTGATCACGATGGCCTCGGGAAAGTAGTACCACCAACCGGCGGTGCTGATCTGGCCGTTGAGGTACATCGCACCGTGCCCGGCGCGGTTGTGCTCCAGCAGCGTGATCAAACCCAGGATCGCGCTGGGCATGGGCAGGGGCAGATGCCTGAGGAACCTGGGGATCCGCTCCCAACTGGCGGCGCCGGCGACGGCGCTGGCCGAGTCGTCAAGCCGCCCGATGTCGAAAAAGTACGTTGCCCAAAGTGAGAGGAACGCAGTCACGAGGAAAATCGCCAGGGCGCCGGCACCGGGCCAGGCACGCCGGTACGCGGCAAGCCGTCCGCGTATCAGGGCGCGGCCACGCCGGCTCAGCAGCAGCAGTCCCAGCGCCGGTGCCGCCAGCGCCGCGGTGAATTTGCACGCTACGCCAAGCCCCATCGCCACGCCGCCAGCAAACGCCGCCCGCCCGTTCCCGCGGGCGATGAATCGCGTCCCGTGATACAAGGCGGCCAGAAACCCGGCGGCGGCGGCAACGTCGTTGCCAACCAGCCCGCCGTGTCCCAGAAGCGTCGGATCCGTGCTCACCAGCACCGCTGAGCAGATTCCCACCAGCGGCGAGCCGATGTACCGACCCAGCAGATACACGTACAGCACCACCAGCACGGCAAACAGCAGCATCCCCGCCCGCGCTCGAGTCAGCATCGTCCCGTACGGCCATGGGCCGTGCATGAGCAGACGATCGCCCACGTCGAAGGCATCGATGTCGGCATGGATCGTTGAGTCACGCCACGGCTCGGGCAGTCGCACGCCGCTCAGCCACAGCGGTATCGCCGCCACCAGCCGCGCAAGCGGCGGATGCTGGATCCCGTGAACGTGCCGCCGTGCCTCCAGCAGCGCCACCCCGGACCCGAGGTGGTACGGTTCGTCTACCGTGTCGTTGAAGATCGGCCAGGTCGATCCAATCCGCGCGACCATCACAACGATGGCCACGAGGATGATTGTGGGATGAATCCAGCGATGTTTCGCTGGCGACATGGGCTACACCGACGCCGTCGCGGCGCCGAGGGATTCGCTGCGACGATCCACGCGCTGGGATCGTCCGACGATCGGATTGCGCAGGATCCCCAGCCGCTCGACCTCCAGCTCGACCACGTCCCCGGGGCGAAGCCAGTGTCCGTCGGTCTTTTCCAGGCCAAGGTCCAGCAGGCATCCGTAGGGCGCCGTTCCGGAGCTGAGGATGTCGCCGGGGAAGAGGGTGGCGTCGCGCGAGGCGTACTCGACGATCCGTGGCCAGGGGAAATACATCGCCGCCGCATTACCGCGCGACAGCTCGCGCCCGTTGACGCGGACGATCATGTTCAGGTGCAGCCGGCCCTGAGAGTCAATCCGGTCGCGAAGCGAGTCGAGGGTGACCAGGTAGGGTCCGACGGCGGTGGCGAAATCGCGGGATTTGCCCGGTCCGCTGTGAAGCGCCAGCTCGCGGCGCTCGATGTCGCGCGCGACGAAGTTGTTGACGATGGTGAATCCGGCCACACGGTTCCAAGCCTCGTCGGCGGGGATGTCCTGCCCGCCGCGGCCGATGATCAGCCCCAGCTCCAGCCCGAAGTCCAGCTCCCGGCAGACTTCCGGGGCGCACACCGCGGCGCCGTGCCCCAGCAGGTTGCCGGTGTTGCCAAAGCAAAAGGCCGGGTCGCTGTACCATTGTTCGGACAGCACGGTTCCCAACCCCAGTCGCTGGCGTGCGAGCCGCGCGTGCTGCTCGAAGGCATCAAAGTAACGGAAGGTTCTGGGGCAGGGAATCGGAGCGCAGAAGGGCATGCGGGTCATCCGCAGCGTGCCGGTCTCGATAAGCTGATGAGAGGCGGATTCCGCGCGATCGCTGGCCCAGGCACGCACCGCCGCTACCACATCGTCCAGGTGCTGGACGGCGGTGAGCAGGTCGGTGAAATAGACGGGCATGTTGTGCAGCGATTCGGGGGTGCCGTCGGCCCCGGTGGTGCCGTCGGAGCGGCGTGCGCGGAACAACTCGCGCAGCTCCACGCGCTGCCCGCCGGGCAGCTCGAAGACCGCCCGCGGCTCGTTGTAATCCTGATCGAATACCGTCGCCAGACGCATCGTCGCTCCCGTCCCAGCCTATCCTGAGGATCAGGCGCTGCCTACGAGCAAACAATACCCCTGAATCGGCCAATCGTCCATTTGCCAACGCAGGCAAATCTGATGGAATTGCGCAGAAAGCCTGGTTACAGGGGCGGGGTTTCAGGGGCAGGGCGGGCGGTAGCAGGGGTTGGTTCACAGGGGTAAGATCATTGGCCATGACGAGTATGCCACCTTCGCCGCCGCCGGGACAGGGTCCGCTGGATCCGCGGGGCGCCTTTGCGCCGCCGCCACCGCCGCCAGGCGGTTCTGCGTCGGGCGGCGCGGCCGGCCAGCCCGGCGCGCCGTTGCACGCGGCTGCAACCGGCTCGCCTCCGCCGCCCCCGTCGATGATGCCCCCGCCGATGCCCATGTATTATCCGCCCGCCCCGCCGCACAAGGGGTCCTTCGCCCGCGCGATCTTCATGACGCTGGCCACGTCGATCTTCGGGCTGTCGATCGCGCTGAACGTGTACCTTCTGATTCTCAGCGGCTTTGCCGGAGGCGCAGAGTCGCCGCGACGCACCACGATCCTCAGCGGCGATCCCAGGCAGACCGTCGCGGTCGTTCCGGTCAATGGGCTGATCGATGATGACGCGGTCAATCGCTTTGAACGGGCGATCCGCACGATCGAAGCCGATCAGGACATCAAGGCGCTGGTGCTGGAAGTGGATACGCCCGGCGGGACGGTGACCGCCTCCGACCAGATCTATCATCGCATCCTGCGGCTCAAGCAGGACAGGAAGCTGCCGGTCGTGGTGGCGATGGGGAGCCTGGCGACCAGCGGGGGATACTACCTCTCGTGTGCCGCCGACGAGATCGTCGCCCAGCGCACGACCATCACCGGAAACATCGGCGTGCTGCTGCCGCGGTACAATCTGTCGAAGCTGGCTGAAAAGCACGGGATCGAGGACACCTCGCTTGCGTCGACGGGCGCCACCTTCAAAAACGCCGGTTCCATGCTCAAGCCCGAGACCCCCGAGGAACGCGCCTACTGGCTGGGATTGATCGATGACGCGTTCGCCACGTTCAAGCAGGTGGTGGCCAGCGGCCGCTCCGCAAAGCTCAAGGCGCCGATGGAGGAAGTGGCCAACGGCAAGGCCTACACGGCG
This sequence comes from Fontivita pretiosa, assembly GCF_050410795.1. Lineage (GTDB taxonomy): Bacteria > Planctomycetota > Phycisphaerae > Tepidisphaerales > Tepidisphaeraceae > Fontivita > Fontivita pretiosa. Next base: position 3,119,792 of record NZ_CP191258.1, read on the forward strand.
TCGCAATCGCTGCAAATGGGGCTGGTGGACTACGTGGACTATCCGTCGTTCGCGTACGATCGGGCCGCGGCGCTGGCGGGATTGACCAACAAACACGTGGTTCGCTTCGAGACCCGCCCGACCCTGCTGGAATCGCTGGGACTGGGCGCATCGCTCAAGGCCGCCAACGACCTCACGATCAACGGGGTTAACATCAACCTCGACAAAGCCTGGCTCGAAGAGCTGATGACGCCCCGGCCAATGTACCTGTGGCGCGGACAGTGACCGATCGCTGAGGGAACCGGCGCATACCGCCGTTGCCGCGGTTGAAGACACGGTAGATGGTCCCGGCGTCGACGGCGCATGCGGCGCGTGGCCTGTCGTCCAGCGACAGAGCCGGCCGATCCACATCAATATTAGGCACTGTCTGAAAACAGTAGTTTGAGATACCGGCGGATCATCGCCAACTGCAGCATTCCATGGAAATGCACGGCCAGCTTCTCGAACCGCGTTCCGATGCGCCGGAACTCCTTGAGCCAGCCGACGCACTGCTCGGCCACGCAGCGGCCGCGGTAGGCCCAGCGGTCGAACCACACCGCCGGGTCATGTCGCGCCAGCTCATTTTCCCTGTGCGGAATCACCGGCTCGATCTTCTGCTCGGCCAGCCAGTCGCGCACGCGCTGCACGCTGTATCCTTTGTCGCCGGCGAGCTTGCGGGGCTTGTGGCGACGCTTGCGTTTCTTTCGTCGTCGGCCGATCAGCGTCGCGATCGCCTCTGCGATGACCGATTCGGCGCGCGTCGATTCGTGGACTTGCCCGGCGGTGACTTCGATGGCAAGCGGAGTGCCCGCACCGTCAGTGACCACGTGGAATTTGGAGCCAAACCCGCCTCGCGAGCGGCCCAGTGCGTGGTCGGCGGGTTCGTCGGGGTGCCGTCGGCAACTTTTTTGTCAGCCCCGGCCGCAGCGCGGGCGGCGCGGACGGATGACCCGTCCACGCACCACAGTTCCCAGTCGATGTATCCCTGGTTGTCGAGCTTGACCTGCAGCGTCTCGATGATGCGGGCAAAGACGCCGCTTTTTCGCCACTTGCGAAAGTGGTCGTACACGGTCTGCCAGGGGCCGAAGCGTTCGGGCAGATCGCGCCAAGGCGCGCCGGTACAGAGAATCCAGAAAATACCGTTGAGCAGCGTTCGTCGATCGCGAGCCGGGCGTCCGGTTCGGGCCGTGCTCCGCGGCAGATGCGGCTCGACCAACGCCCATTGCTCGTCCGTCAGCTCGTGGCGTTTCATGAGTGGCGACCTCCATGTCGTCACGGCAGTGTATGCGAATTCGGAGTTTTCAGACAGAGCCTAGCATGACAGCGCTACGTAGAGTTGACCTGAATCACCGAGCGGTGTCGGCTTTTATATGCTGCCTCGTTACGCCGTTGGTGATAGGCACATCGCTGCATCAGCTGGGACCAGGACCTCCAGTCGCGCTGCCAGAGCTTCGCCGCGAGGGTCGAGACAGCCTCGCAAACCTGCTCGAAGGTGATGAGCACATTTTTCCCCCCGCAGCCGGGTCGTCTGTTCCGACAGGAAGCACATCGCCAATCGCACGCACAGCCAGTGTCGTATCAGACTCACATAGGTTCTGACCTCGAAGGCGCCCAGTCCCGCCTCCTGCTTGGCACGCTCGAACCACTTTTCCACATGCCAGCGTGACAGCAGCACGCGGATCAATTTCTCGACGCTGGCGCCTTCGCCGGCATTGCTGATCACGTATTTGATCTCACCGGTCTTCGGCTGTCGCATCACGATCAGCCAGTACATCCGGTCGGTGGGAACGCTGAGGTTGTGGTTGGCGTGCGAGGAGTCGCTCAGATGGACTCGGGTTGCCTTGTATTCCCAGATCAGTGTCCCGCGTGTGGTGTCCTTCACCTTGCACCGCTTCCAGGGCTGGCTCGTGAACGCCGGGCTGTGCGTGCTCAGGTTGTCCACCCGCCGCGCGCATGAGAAGCGTACCCGCCGCTGCGGCACGCCGGACGTTTGACCCAGGCGCGGAAGCTGGCGGGCACTTCGCCCACCGCCGCCTGGCCCATCTCGTCCAGCCCGAACCAGAACGCCGGCACCATGCCGTACTCTTCATCGAAGACCACCCAGTTGAGCTTCACCCCGCCGGCCAGCGCCTGCTTCACCTGCTCCAGGGCGATCTTCCACTTCGCACGGCAGACCAACTCCGCCGGAATGCCCGCCTCCTCACAGCGGTCGCGGTCCGCCGCCCAGTCCTGCGGCAGATACAGGTCGCTGGCCAGCACGCACGAGAAGGGGTTTTTGGCATCGTTGTCGGTGAACAGCAGATGCTGGGCAACCACGCAGTTCTCGATCTTGCCCGATTCCCCGCAGTATTGCCGCTGCACCCCAGGCGTCTTGTCTCCCTGCTTGGGATGGCCGGTGGCGTCGATCACTCCGATTCCGCCCTGCGGACAACGGTCGGCCACGCGATGGATCAGCATCTTCTCCAGTCGCGCATGATCCCAGGCGAACAGGGACAAGAACTCCTGCAGCGTCCGCACCGCCACCCCGCACGCCAGCGCGATCGGCTCCACGCTCTTGCGTCGCAGGTCCGCCATCAATCCCAGCAGATAACTCTGGAAGTAATCGAAGGTCACCGCACGCTTGAAGCAGGGGCGAAACGACTGAACCCATGCCGACAACGCTGGCTGCAGAGAAGCGAGTTGTTCCGCATTCATCGCACGACTCCGGTGTTGGACCAGAATCGTCATCGACTCGCAGCCGCTCCCGGCTTGAGCTAATCTAGCGCTGTCATGCTAGTCGTCAATGATGTCCCCTTTTGTACAACTACTACCCTTTCCGCGCGCTTCAGTCCTTCGTCCCCTTCCCGTCCGTTCGTGCCGAAGTGATGGACTGGACCTGCAACACCCCGAGTGCTCGGGTGGTTGGAGCAGAGATCTTGAGCTGCTTGCCTTGAAGCGTGGAAGCGTTCCATTTATCTGTCCATCGACCCTTTACGCATACAACATCATCAGTGGGCGCGATGTCGGCGGGTGCACCATGTTCGTTCACCAACACGACGAGCGAGCCTGACGCAGGGGTATACGTCTGGTTTCCTCGTCGGATCGCCTGCGATTCTTCCGTCAATCTGAGCCCGACCAACCGGACCGGTTCTCCGCTCAATTCATCTGTTGCAGGGACCTCGACTACCGTCCCACGCCATTCTCCATACGTGTTCATTGGACGCACAGTGGCAACGAACCAGCCGATGCACCCCGATGCCACGAGCGGTGCCAGCACGGCGATCGAATTGCGTTTACGCATGTGCAACCTCCATGAGACATTCTAAGGGGTCGGGAGTATTTTCCGGATCCTGAAGAGCGCTCTCGATCCCTTTTGTCACCTCCTGAACAAATGCCATCTCATTGGCCCGCTACCTGTTGGGCTGCGCTGGCAGCGTCAGGATCAACTCGGGCGTGTGCTTGGCTGGCGCGAATGGCGGTGCTGCCTCCAGGGCCTTGGCTATCTGATCAATGGTTGTCAGCTTGCCCTCGACGATGTCCCTGGTCGTCTGCTCCAGTACTCGGGTGTACTCATCGATCCTCGCGGCCAACTGCCTGGCGTCGTCGTGCCCGCCGGTGGGAGTGAGATTGATCTTCCACACTCCGCGCACTCTGATCAGGGGCGGGGGAGGCTTGTCGTCTCCCATCCGTTCTTCGGGCGGTATGGTCGCCACGTCCCCCCGAATCTCCCAGTTGCCCGCCAGCAGCCCGAAGGCCACATCATCCATAAGGAAGATGTGGTACTTCTCGAACGGTGTGAGCTCGTGACCAATCTCAAATTTCCTGACGGCCTCCAGAAACCTCATGTTGGCCATGATTCGTCGAGTGTAAGCCTCAACAAGCGCCTGCTCGGGATCCTTGTCGCTGTGCAGAAAAGCGCGGATAACCAACGGATCCTGCGCAAGCAATCCCCGGTACAGGCAGGCCAGGCTGGCTTCAACATACCGCAACTCTTCGTCTTCTTCCGGCTCTTCCCGCGGCTGTTGCCTCAGATTCCCCCCGGCTTGCAGCGAGCAACTGACTGCCGCCAGAAGCAATATCGTCGTCGCAGAAACGCGCTGCATATTCAAGCTCCTTCGGCTCAAGGCATCGACTGAAGCCAGTGAATCAATTGATCGCGAAAGCGCTGGCGCACACTGAGTTGATCGTCGATGTTGGTGTGACTGATTGGTCGTCCCACATCGGTCTGGGTCAGTCGTAAGTTGATGTTCCCGCCGGTGACCGTGTTTCCATGTATCAGGCTTCTGGTTTCGTACTCGTTTCGATGGTGCAGCGTCCCCGGCGGTAGGCGCCTTTCGGCTTCTATAAGTTCCAGCCCGCGTTACTGGGCCGTCGATTCCCCCGACATCCCGCCGCGCTCGGTTCCGATTTGATGCTGGAACCTCTGAAACGGCGCGCCGCCACGCGACCCCTCTGGCATTGGACATCGATCCTCAGGACTTCCCGGGCGCGCCCATCTTCGCCAGCTCCTCGTCGAGCATGTCTCGTCGATCCATCGGCAGAAGCTCGCGCAATTTCGCGCGGATCGTCGCGGCGACCCTCAGCCTCTTAAGCTCCACGTCGCTCAGCAGCGTCATGCCCTGGAATGTGCGCGGATCGTCCTTCGGCACGCGCCCGAGACTTTTCTGAAGCCTTGCGATCCCCTCCAGGAACGCCACCCGGTCCGCCGCCGCCTGCTCGATCGTCCTTTTGGCTTCGGCGAGCTTCTCCCGCGGCAACCCGGCACGGGTCGCGGCGGCGAGCAGTTGCTCGCGATCCTCCCCCAGCGCATAGTCGATATCGTCCAGCGCCAGCTCGGCGCTCTCGAGCGCTTGCTTGGCGCGGGGGTTGGCTTCCAGCCACGGATCCAGCACGTCCATCTCGAAGTTCTCGGCAAACTCGATCTGTGCCCTGTTCGTCAGCACGAACTGGTTCGGCGGATTTCGCCCAAGCTCCTCCGCGGCTGCGTCAACCTTTCGCTTATACTCGTCGAGCAGCCGCGTCAGCTCAGCTCGGGCTTTCGGATCGATCGCATCATAGGTCTGATCGAGCAGGATGCGCATCCGATCCGCGGGATACATCGCCATGCCGCGGAAGGCGCTGACGACCGTTGCAGGCTCCTCCGCGCCGGCAGGCGCTGTTGGCGGCGCGGTCGCCGGGCCGGGCTCAGGGGCAGGCGCTTGCCCACCCAGAACAATCGAGCAGACTACGAAAGTGCCGATACTGCAATAGATTGACCACGACATGTTGAGCCTCCGACGTCGTTCAACAACATCTGGGTTTGCAGACCATCCGCTCACTCTCTTTTCACCGGGACCTCGACCAGGTTGCTCGCCTGGCGCTCCAGTTCTCGCGGCGCGGTCAGACCGTTCATCAGGAAGCGAATGGTCTGAGGCTGTTTGAAGTACAGCAGCTTTGCTCGTTGACTGCGGTCCACCTGCTCGGTCCCGGGCAAGCCGTCCACCGCCAGCACCAACTCCCGCGGAAACAGCAATAGGACGTTGGCCTGCGCATCCAGATCTGGTTCGGTCACGAATCGCGCGTTGCGCTGGCCAACGCGGCCCGGCAGCTCGGGCCGCCCCACGGGCGCTGCTTGAAGGAAAGCCACCGCCAGCGGGCTGGTGCCGATGATCCACGCTTCGTGGAAGGCACCGATGTCGCGGTTCAGGTACCTGGCCGCGTGTTCGACGGCGGACTTCTGGCGATAGTCAGGCATGCGCGTCGCGATGAGCTATTCCCAAATCCTGTGGACGGCCGCGACAGGTTAAGCGGCGATTCGTTCTCCGTCGACGAACACGATGCCGTCGATCAGGTCCTGCAATCTCTCGCTCCCGTTCAACTTTCTCCAGCGTGACTCGGCCTTGCGGGCCAGTTTGAAAGCCATGGCGATTCCCGCCTCACGAGAGCCCGGGCCCTTGGTGCGGTAGGTTCGCAGCCGCACCGTCGCGAACGTGCTCTCGATCGGGTTGCTGGTCCGCAGGTGCTGCCAGTGCTCGGCGGGAAAGTCGTAGAACGCCAGCAGCTCGGCCCGATCCTTCTCCAGACAATCCGTGGCGCGCGGCCACTTGGCGCCGTACACCTCGATGAAGCGGTCGAACGCCTTGGTGGCATCCGACCGGGTCGCCGCCATCCAGATCTGGTGCAGCATCGTCTTGGCCGCCGGCTGCTCGCCTTTGGGCAGCTTGTCCAGCACATTGCAGGTCTTGTGCACCCAGCAACGCTGATGGCGGGTCGAGGGGAACACCTTGCCCAGGGCGATCCAGAAGCCCAGGGAGCCGTCCCCCGTGGCCAGCCTGGGCGCGATCGCCAGCCCGCGGGATTTGCAGTCCAGCAGCAAGCTTGTCCAGCTCGTCTCGCTCTCGCGCTGCCCATCGACCATCGCGATCAGCTCCTTGCGGCCATCGGCAGTCGCGCCCATCAGCACCAGTAAACACGGGCGATCGTCGCTCAGCCGGCAGCCGAAGTACAAGCCATCGGCCCAGACATAAACGTAATGTTTGCCCGACAGATCCCGCCGGCTCCAGTCTTCGTATTCGCCGTGCCAGACCGCCAGCATCCGCGTCACGCTGGTGGCCGACAACCCCGATCCATCGAATCCCAGGTGCACCAGGGCATCGGGCATCTCGCCGGTGCTGATCCCCTTGAGATACAGCCACGGCACCAGTTCCTCGATCGCACGGGTCTTACGCAGGTAACGCGGCAGGATCTTGCTGGTGAAGCGGAAGCGCACGCCGTTCTCATCGACGCGGCGGTCGTCCACCCGCGGTTGATGCACTTCGATCGGGCCGACGCCGCTGAGGACCGTCCGCGGCTGGTGATGGCCGTTCCGCACCACCAGGCGGTGGCCGGCATCGTCCCGATGATGCGCGTTGGCGTTGATGTAATCGGCGACCTCCTCCTCGATCGCCTTCTGAAGATAGCGGCGGGCGCCCTCGCGGGCGATCCGTTCCAGGGTCAAATCGACCACTGAATCGGTTGCCAGCCGCAGGGCAAGCGTGGATGATGACATGTGGCGTATCCTTCCTGGCCTCGTGGGCCAAACGGGTTCCTGAATCAAACCAGTTACCCAGGGTACGCCGCTTTTATTGCCGCGTCACCGTCCACAGCTTTTGGTCATAGCTCGTCGCGATTTGCGCGAGCAACTCCTGTGGGGGTCGGCCGCTCGGCCAACATGGCAGATCGTCGGGGCGCTCTTCTTTTGATGCACCTGGACCACACGGCTCAACGAGAACCTTTGCTATCGGATTGAAGAATGCTCCTTGCTTCTGTACTTGGACCTCGACCAGAAGTATGTTCCGGCCGCGCTCGGCAACGTAATAAACATCATCGTTCTGCCGCCAACCGTATCCCCCGCAACCCCCTACTATCTGCGTCAAGAGCGAGACCAGCGAAAGTATGAAGAGCGAGATTGGCAGTCGAGCCCCAGCGGCGAACATGATCGAGTTTGGTCGCGACTCCTGTGGCATGATCGATCGGGCCAACACGGTTACCGAACACGGAAGGGTTCCTCATTGGTTACGGCCAAGTCCCCCAAGTGTCGATGTAGGCCTGTGTCAGCGAGGTCGTCAGAAGCGACTGCACCGCCACGTCCTCGGCGATTCCTCTGCCTCTAATCCTCCCTCTCCTGTCAACCCGACTGGTGTGATCAGTGCCGAGCGGCCACCCGCCTGCGGGTTCCGCGTAGTTCTGGCGAACGAAATCCCGATCGCGCCCCAATTCAAACCACTCGTCTTCGTCCAGTTCGGTGCCCCCCAGCGGCACGCCGTCCCGGAACAGCAGTGTCCACTGTTGGTATGCGTTGTAGTGCCACCACGTTCCGATCGAGAGGTACGGGCTATCCGGGATCGGCTCGATCGGGTAGCGGGCTTCCGCGACGGGCGCCCCAATGGCTTCAAATAGCCCGCCACCAAGGACCTCCAGGTCGATGTGAATCGCGTCGATGTACGCGGTCCAGAAGAAGTTGACCCTGGGCGCCCCGAGTCCGGTTAGAAGCCGCTCACGAAGTGCCGGAAGCCGACCGGCTTCCGAGGCCAGCGCTTCCATGAGCATTTGGACCGATCCACCTCCGTGGCTATACCCGAACAGGCCGACACGCGTCACGCCGCGGTTCATGATCGCATCGATTAGGAAAGCAAGCGCGCCCGTAGGATTCCCGTGGGCATCAACGCGCGCGTCCCCATGATACGGATTGGCACGGCCGAGCACACCGTCCCCGCAGCGGAGCCGCACCGCAAAGTTATCGTTGCCGGGATCCTCTGGGAACATCGTCACCGCCCAAGGGTTAGCCAATTGTCCAAACGTATCGCGGATCTGCTGTCCGATAGTCCGTGCCCCGACGTCGAAGATGCTCCAAATCTGTCCTCCGATTCCGTGGGTGCCACGCGACTGCGTATGTCCGGCGAAGCCGATGATCAGCGTGGTGGCTCCCGCGTGTGTCGTCCAGAATCCGTCGCGATCGGTCAGCGGGTCCCCAGTTGGACCATCGCCATCGTCGAGGCCTCCGCCGCCCCATACATCATTGTTCGGATCGCCGTCGTGCAGCGTGGGATCGTCCGGTCGGTGCGGATCGTTGCCCAACCGTCGGGCAAAGCGCCCTCGAAACGCCTGCGTCTGCCCAGTCGAGCCGTTCCCAAGCTGCGCCTCGATAGCCGGCTCTTGAAGGGATGGAGTCGTCGTCAAGAGTTTGGCGAACACAGACACAGTTCCTGAGCCGGAGATGCCGAAGACGGACAAGTCGATGCCCTGGCCCGAGCCAATCGCATTCAGGCCCATGATGTCGCGATAGAGCTGGAGCTGGCTATCGTCAAAGGTGAACGTGACCGTCGCGCCGGGCATGGCATCATTGACCGTCAGGGCCAGCTCTTCGTAGTCGCCGTCCTCCTCCATGTACGGCAGCTCCGTCGGCTGAGTCGCCTCAAGGACCTCGGCCGCGTAGGTGTTGTCGTGAACGAAGTCTTGGTTGCTGTCCTCGAACACGTCCAGGTCGATCGCCGGCTGGGTCACGGCCCACTTCTTGGCGCTGAAGGTCTGCGGCACGCCACTCACGACCGCGCGAACGCGATACCAACACGCCGTCTGCGGAGACAGCGGAGCGTCGGTATATGCTTTGTCCGCGGCGCCGTCACCCGCGACCGTTGCCAGCGGGCTGGCGCCGAAGTTCACCCCGTCAGTAGACCGCCAGACCTCCCAATGGCTCTCGCCCGTCACCTCATCATCCCACGACAACATGATCTCGTTCGACGAATCGGACCACACATTGAACGCGAACGGGGTGACGATGCTGTGCTGCCACTCAAGGCTCAGGATCGCCAGGTCGTCCTCGTCCACCATCCGTTGGAATAGGGGAACGTCAGCGTGGCGGTGTCCACGCCCGACGTATCGTTGAAGGCGAAGTCGAAGTCCACCGTCGCCAGCGGGTGCGAACCCTGCACCTCGATGCTGATGTCGCTCTTGCTCAGCCCGCTGACGCCCTGGCTGAACGTGAGCGTCAGGTGCTGCTGCTGCCCGGCGGGCGGATCGGGCTCGAAGTGGGCGCTGACCAGATCCGCCGGCGGCGCACCCAGCGGCGTGATCGGCGTGTACCCGGAGTTGGTGTCCTGGCTGAACGCCCGCACGCGGAAGGTGTACTGCACCGTGTCCAGCAGTCCCTCGGCGGTGAAGCTGGTCGCATCCGCCGCCGACGTGCCGATCTGCTCGAAGGCGCCGCCATTGAGACTGCGGTAGATGGCAAAGCCGCTCTCGGCCGTCGCGTTGTCGCGCCACTCGATCGTGGCCGAGCCAGGCAGCGATTGAGCGATCGCCGTCACGTGATTGGGCGCCGGCAGCACGGTGGTGGCGGCCTTCTTGGCGCTGGCCCCGGTGTCAAAGCCGCCCGGGCCGACTCCTCGCACACGATACCAGTAACGCGTGCCCTGACTCAGGTTCGTGTCGTCAAACGTGGTGGTGTTGGCGGGCAGGTCCTGGTACCACACGAAGTTGGCGCCGTCGGTGGAGCGCTGGATCCGCCAGGTGTTCTCGCCCTCCACATCGTCCCACGCCAGGCGAATGCTGCTGGACGACAGGGCGGTGACGTAAAAGTCCGTCGGCTCGTAGAGGTGAACGAAGTAGCCGTTGTCGATGATGGCGTAGTCGGTGGCGTCGATCGAGCCGGAGTAGTCGAAGTCGCCATCGTCCCAGCTCCAACCTTCCGGCGGCACGCCGTGCTGCTGCTGATATGAGTAGCTGGCGTCGATGATGGCGTAGTCGGCGGCGTTGACGCCTCGGCTGCGGTCGGCGTCGCCGTTGAGGAACCAGAAGGCAAGGGTGTACTCCTCGGCCAAGGGTTCGCCGTCGGATGCGCTCGTCACGCTGTTGGCCAGCAGTCGCACCTGTCAGTTCCCGTTCTCGAGGATGCCGGTGTTGAACTGAGCCTGCGGAAAGCTGAGGGTGGCAGTATATGTTAGTGGATCGTAACCGTCAAGCACCAGAGGCACGGTCGAATCGGTATCGATGTTCTCCGCGACGAAATCCTCTGCCGCCACGCCGAGCACGTGCCGATCAAACTGAAAGCTGACGCTGTGGGGCGCATGGAGCCAGTCGAAGCCTGCCTGCACCACCTGCGGCCCGGCGCTCAGCAGGCAGCGTTGTTCGAGGGTCTCACAGACGGCACGACGGAGGGGCTCTCTCGAACTCGAAACGACGCGAGCACAGAGGGAGGGTGAGCCGCCAGGCGGGCGCGCGGATCCTCGGCATAACGCAAACGGCCGGCGTGCCTCCTTGTTCACGCCGGCCGCTAGAGCCGCGAATCCTTTCGCACCGTCCATAGTTCATTCCCGGGCCGTCCTGTGCCCGGATGTGCTTGCCATCAATACCCCGCGCGTCGGAAACAACTCCTCCAAAAACCTGGCCAGTCCTTCTTCCTGATTCGAGCCGATGACCAGTTGGGCGGCCTGCTGAACCTGTGGCCGGGCATTGCCCATCGCCACGCCCAGTCCGGCGTTGCGGATCATGTGCAGGTCGTTGATGTCGTCGCCGATCGCGATGATCTGCTCGGCAGCAATTCCGTGTCGCCTGGCTACGTGCATGATCCCTTCCCACTTGTTCACGGACGGATCGAAGACTTCAAGCACCTGCACGTTCTGTGGCGGAACGTGGATGCTGTGGCAAAACGCGCGGCCGTTGAATCGCCGGGCCAGCCGCTGCCTGACCTGCTCGACCTGCTCGGGCGGGGCGACAATCCCGCAGCGGATCGTGTGCTCGTGACGATACTTGCCCAGGTTCGGCACCCGTCGCCACACCGCTTGCGTTGCCTGCATCCACCGCGCCGTCGATTCGTTGATCTCGATCCCATCGGTGATCAGATAGTCGATCCCGGTGGCCGACTCGTCCTGAAGCGCCAGTGCCGCGTGCCCGGCGGCTTCGAGTTCGTCGCAGACCTCGGCGGCCAGCGTCGGCTGCATGGCCTGGCGATGCAGCGTGATGCGATGTCGGGTGTCGATGACCATCGCCCCGCTGACGAACACCGCGCAGTCAAAGTGCGCCACCGCGGACAGGACCGCTCGGCTTTCAGTGAAGTTCCGGCCGGTGGCAAAGCAAACCAGCATCCCCGCGTCCAGTGCCCGGTGTACAGCGTCTTTGGTGCGAGGCCTGACCGTTCCCTGCGGGCAGAGCAACGTCCCGTCCAGGTCGATGGCGATCATCCGATATCGATTGCCGCGGGTCATCTCAGCCGTACCGGACGCGGAGGATACTGGTTCATCCAGTGAATTCAATGGTCCGTGGCGACACTCGACCAGTTATCCACAACAGGTTGGGATTGATAAGGGACACAACGCAAACTCCGGGGGTGCAGCCGCCTTGGTGAGCGGATTCGCGCCTTCGCTGACAACTGGCAGGTCGTCCCCGATGTCGATGTTTTGGCTGAGGAACTGGAATGCCGGAGACTCTTGTCGGTGTCACTGAGCCTCACCGGCACTCAGACGATTACACCCGGTAAGCTCGTCGGCACCGAATCGCCGTCATTGGACGTATTCTACAGCAGCGCCAGTGGCGCAAACCGGGGGTAATCAGTTCGCGGCGACTCAGACGGCGGCGGGACGCCTCCGGCGAGCCTTCACAGGTTTCTTCTCAGACCTTTCCTCAGGCTTGTGAGCCTTGTCCTCAGGCTTGTGAGCTCTGTTCTCGGGCTTGTGAGCTTTTTCCTGAGTCTGCGGGCCCTTTTGTTCAGGTTTTTGGGCCTTGGACTTGCTGGGTGGCATCAGCGCGATGTCCAGCACCTCGTCGATCGTCGAGACGAAGTGGAACTTGATCGTGTTGCGTACCTCCTCGGGGATATCAGGCAGGTCCTTTTCGTTGCGCTTGGGGACGATCACTTCCTTGATGCCGGCGCGCTTGGCGGCCAGGGTCTTTTCCTTCAGCCCGCCGATGGGCAGGACCAGCCCGCGTAGCGTGATCTCGCCGGTCATCGCCACTTCAGGCCTGACCGGACGGTTCAGCAGCAGTGAGGCCAGTGCGGTGAACATGGCGACGCCGGCACTGGGGCCGTCCTTGGGCACGGCGCCGGCGGGAACGTGGATGTGGATGTCGCTCTCGGCCAGCAGCTTCGGATCGATCCCCAGCGATTCCGCGCGGGAGCGAATGAGGCTGAAGGCGGCGGTGGCGGATTCCTTCATCACGTCGCCGATTTGACCGGTCAAAAGGATGTTGCCCTTGCCGGGCATGCGAGTGGCCTCGATGAACAGGATCTCTCCGCCGTAGGGGGTGTAGGCCATTCCCGTCGCCACGCCCGGCACCCGTGTTCGCTGGGCCAGTTCGGATTCGTATTTGGGCGGGCCAAGCACCTTGGCGACGTACTGGCGATCAACCACGACGTGATCGACCTTGCCGCTGACGATCTCGGCGGCGATGGCGCGGGCGATCGAGCCGATGTTCCGCTCCAGGTTTCGCACGCCCGCCTCACGCGTGTAGCGCTCGATGATCTCGCGCAGGGCTTCGTCCTTGAAGCGGGCTTCCTTTTCGGTCAGGCCGTTGGCCTCAAGCTGCCGCGGCACCAGGTACTTTTTGGCGATGTGGAGTTTTTCGGTGTTGGTGTACCCGGGGATCTCGATGACTTCCATGCGGTCGCGCAGCGGGCCGGGAACCGTGTCCATCGTGTTGGCGGTGGCGATGAACAGGACCTTGCTCAGATCGAACGGCACGTCCAGGTAGTGATCGGTGAAGGTGTGGTTCTGAGCCGGATCGAGCACTTCGAGCAGGGCGGCGGCCGGATCGCCGCGGAAGTCGGCGCCGAGCTTGTCGATCTCGTCGAGCATCATGACCGGGTTGCGTGTACCGGCCTTGCGGATCTCGGCAATGATGCGTCCGGGCATGGAGCCGATGTAGGTTCTGCGATGTCCGCGGATGTCGGCCTCGTCGCGCACGCCGCCCAGGGCCACGCGGATGAATTTCCGGCCCATGGCTTCGGCGATGGACTTTCCCAGGGAGGTTTTTCCGACGCCGGGCGGACCGACGAAGCAGAGGATCGCGCCTGCGCCGCCGACGTTCTCCTCGCCGGGGCTGCCGTTGATGGCCTGATTGTTGTCCGAGGGCTTGGCTGCGGCCTGACCGGGCTGGGCGGCGCCGGCCTCTGCGGCCTGTTTCTCGCTTTTGGCCTGCCGGGCGCGCTGCTTGAGCTTCAGCACCGCCAGATACTCCAGGATGCGTCGCTTGACCTTTTCCAGGTCGTGATGGTCGCGATCGAGAATACGCCGGGCTTCTTCCAGATCGAGCTTGTCGGGGGTGGTGACCGACCAGGGAAGCTCCGAAAGGATCGTCAGGTAGGTGCGGATCACGCCATACTCGGGAGAGGCGCTGGGAATGGCCTCCAGGCGGGCCAGCTCGCGTTCGGCCTCCTTCATGACGTTCTCGGGCAGCTTGGCGGCGATGAGTTTCTCGCGGAGCTGCTCGATCTCGCCGGCGGTGCCGGCCTCGGTCTCGCCCAGCTCCTTGCGGATCGCCTTCATCTGCTCCTGGAGGTAGTAACGCCGCTGGCTCTTGTCGATGTTCTCCTTGACCTGGGTCTGAATCTTGTTCTGAAGCTCCAGAACGTCGAGCTGGGTGGCCAGCTTCGAGGCGACCATTCGCAGGCGTTTTTCCACGTCGAGTTCTTCGAGCATGGCCTGCTTGTCCGCCACGTCGCCCTGGACATTGGCAGCCAGGAAATCCGCCAGCGCTGACGGCGAGGTGATGCTGTTGAGTACCTGGGCGGCCTCATCGGGAGTATTGGGCGACAACTCGATGACGCGATTGGCCTGCTGCCGCACGGATGCCACCAGCGCCTCCAGTTCCGGTCCGGGGCGAATGATCTCCTCCAGGACCTCGATCTGGCCGACGGCGAACGGCTCGGTCTGCACCAGCCCCTTGAGCCGGAAGCGGACCAGCCCGTGCACGATGATCGACTGGTTTCCGTCCGGGAGCTTGAAGAGCTTGAGGATGGTGGCGGCCACGCCGACGTGGTACAGGTCCTCGAATTTGGGATCTTCCACCTCGGGATTTCGCTGCGTGACGATGCCGATCTTCTTGTCGCCGGGCATCACTTCGTCGAGCAGGTTTTTACTCTTCTGTCGCCCGACGTTCAGCGGCATGACCGTGCCGGGGAACACGACGATGTTGCGGATCGGCAGGATGGGCAGCAGATTGGGAATGGTCAACTGTTGCCCGTTGGAACCGATGCGGATGACGGTCGCATCGCTGGAGCGCTCAAGGATCACAGAATCAGCCATGGTTTATTCAGCAGGCAGCGGGCGGGCGACCGCGAGCAGCGCATGATCCTCGCTGCCTGCTGCCGGCCGCCTGCCGCCGGCTTCTCCTTCACTTTTTAGGCAGATGAATCCACAGCAATCCGTTGCGATAGGTGGCGGTGATCTTGTCCTGAGAGATATCCACGGGCAGTTGAACCTCCCGCGAGAATTGCCCGTGATCGATTTCCATCAGATGCAGCCGCACCCACCTTCGTTGCGGATCGAGCTCGGCTTCAGGCTGTGCGCTGGCGGCTGCCGGGTCGTTGTATTCACCGGGCATTGGACGATGTCCGCGCAGGCGCAGCACGTTGTGGTCGATGGTGACGTCGATCTTGTCCTTATCCACGCCCGCCAGATCCACGCACAGCACGTATGCAGTTTCGGTCTCGTACAGATTGACACTGGGGACCCATGTATCCCCCGGAGCGAACTTGAAATACCCCTTGTGCATCTGTTCGATCATGACCGTCATTTGCCGCATCAGAATGCCAAACGACTGCGGATCTGTGGCTGTACTCACGGGCATGGGAGGACCTCCCGGCGAAAGACAACTTAAACGCACGCCAGACGCCATGCACAAACCCTTGCGCCTGCACGCGCATGATGATATTCCGTTTAACACAGAATCGCCTCCTGCGGTAGGGCAAAAGCCCCGACGCCGGCCCGCGGGGCAGTATCTGCGGCGCGTCAGGGTCGAGGCGCGGCCCGCCCGGGACGCGGGCGGGGACCCACCTGCCCGGGGTCGATGCCGCGAAAACCGATCTGCCCGGCGGGCGAGTCGTCGCTGACGGCAAAGTCAAACCGCTCCGCATCGCGCAATCGCGGATTCACCCCCAGCAGCGAATGACGATCCTGCCCGCATGCCTGCCACAGCTCCAGGGCTTTGGGCTGCGGATCGGCGGCAAGCTGGAACAACAGCGGCGAGCCGCCGACGCTGAAGCAGAGGTTCAAATCCGCCAGCAGATGTCCCCCGGCCGGATCGATCCCGTACCCCAGGTGATAGATCGGCTGCTGGCGTGTGATCAGCAGGTTCCGCTGAAGGGTCAGGCCTGGGCGATCGACCGGTCGTGTGATCGCCACCACAGCCTGCTGGCCGAACGCGAAGATGTTGTTGCGCACAATGTTCTCCCGCCCGTAGTGCTGATGAAAGGGGCTGTGGGAGACGCTGTGGGCGATGTTGTCTTCAATGACGATGTGAGAGCTTCCCTCGTCGGTGTAGATGCCCCAGCCGCCATAGTGGTATGCCCGCACATCGTGAACCAGATTGCCGACGATGCGTGTGCCCGGCTGCACGCCCAGGGTGTAGATTCCGCCCATGTCGCTCAGCCAGCCCTTGCCCAGGTCGTGGATGTGATTGTTTTCGATGAGGTTGTCTCGCGAGATGCTGGCGGCGAAGCCCCAGACCCATCCGACGCTGATGCCGGTGTAGTAGCCGTCGTGAATGTGGTTGTGGGCCAGCGTGTTGCCGAACGTGTGCCGCGCCAGGATTCCGCAGGCGCTGTGAAAGACCCGACCGTAATGGTGAATGTGGTTGTCGGTGATCAGGTTGTTGAACGTCCGGCGATGAGCAGGAGCGTCGGCGTCTGCGCCGGAAAGTTTGATTCCGCCGGCGCCGGCGTCGGCGATCTCGTTGCCGATGATGCGATTGGCCGAGCAGCCCTCCAGCAGCTCGATTCCGTACCAGCCGATGTTGCGGATGGTGCAGTCTTCGATGCCGCAGTTTCGCGCGCCGCGAAGCTGGATGACTGCGGGGATGTTGTAGGCGGCCTGTCCGGCGGCGGCCTTGGGCTTTTGCTGCTCGGGCGGCGCGCCGGGAACGGCGGCATCGGTTCGGCGGTCCCAGTCAGTGTGCTGAAACGTGATGCCGACAAGGCGGATGAACTCCACGAATCGCCCCTCATCGGGCGCGCCTTCGAACTGGATCAACTGCGTAAGCTGCGGGATGACAACCTGGGTATTGTCCGGCGATTCGCCGGGCAGGGGAATGTAGTACAGCGTGCCATCGGAGCGATCCAGGTACCACTCGCCCGGCTCAGCCAGATGCTCCAGGACGTTGTCCAGGTAGTAGCGGGCCCATTTCACGCCCGACTCGTCGCGCAGCACGAACACGCTCTGGAGCGGCGAGCGGACCAGCCGGGTCTGCGGATCGAAGCTGGCCAGGGGCATCCGCTCTTCGATCCAGTAGTGCATGATGACGGCTTCGACGTCGGCCAGGTTCCTGAACGCCCGGACATCGCCGGGCGCGGCGACGAAGCCGAAGCTGCCGCGAAAGTGATCATCCTGAAGGGTGGCGCCGGGAACATCCTCGATCCACAGCCAGTTGGGAGCCTCGTTGGGACCGGGCTTGGGCCAGCGGGCGCGCGGGCGGCGCTGGCCATCGACATAGAGGCTGCGAAAGTAGAAACTGCCGCTGGCCACGCGCGGGACGGTGCTGGTCCAGACCTCGCGATCATTTACCCGGGTGATTTTCCAGGGCCCCACGGCGCGTTGCCCACCAGTGAGGATGGGCTGCTCGCCCGGGAAGGCGGCGTACGTCACCGGGCAGGAATCTTCCGGGGTGAACACGACCGGGGAGGCGATCGGGTAGCTGCCGCCACGAAGATAGACGCTGACGGGTCCGGCGAGCTGCGCGGAGTGTTTCAGCTCGCGGATGAGCCTGCGTGCGCGATCGAGGCTGGCCAGCGGGCCGTCGCTGCCGTCGGCGTTGGGTTCGGGCAGTCGCCCGCTCCAGTTGTCTCGGCCTCGTGTAGAGACGTAAAAGACCTGCACGTTTGGCGCGCTGGTGCCGGGAGCCATGCCGGTGGTGGTTGGGCTGGCGGGCTGTGCGTCGGCGGGGCCGGTGAGCGCGCTGGCCGCAAGCATCGCGATGATCGCCCACATCGCGCCGGCAGACAGCGGCGCACACCGCCCACGCCGCAACGGTACGCTGCCCACTTCTCAGTCCCTCGTTCGAGAAACCGAGTATACCTGCGCACCGTCACATGTGATAGAAAAACTCCTCCTGCACGATCTTCCCGTCGCGGACGGTATAAAGCCCGGCCTCCTCGACGGTCATGCGCTGTCCGGCCATGGGTCCGGCCTTGGGGGTGATCTCGTATTTCATCGTGACGATGAACCGCTCGCCGTGGGGCCAGGGGCCCTGCACCTGTCCGCTGTGGATCGTGTGGTTCTGGAACCACCACTGGTTCTTTTGGCGAATGGCGTCGATGCCCTGCATGCGTGCGGGCATCTCAGGCGAGCCGTGGGTTTCGATGCTGACGATCGTGGGCGCATAAAGCTGCTCGATCGCCTCCAGGTTTCTGCCCTGGTTGCACAGCTCGACCAGTTGTCTGCCGATCTCGAAAGTGTCTGAGGCGCTGCTCATGGTGGACCATCCTTCCTGTGGTCGGGGGTGTAGGAAGCTGTTTGAGAACCCAATGGTCGCGCGACGTGAAGGACTGTAGTCCGCGTGCGGTCCGGGGTCATTCGGAATCTGCGCAAATTTGATTGTTCAGCGGTGAACAAACTCGCTGCGACGATTCGGCGGTTGCACGAGAGGCCGCGGGTGAGGATGATGGGAGCCTGCTCGACGAAGATTCAACGGCTTTGGGGGGAAGGAGACGAGCGATGAACCAAATCAAGCGGTTTGGGGCGGTGTTGCTGGCCGCAGCGCTGACGCTGGGCGGCTGCGAGATGTTCGACAAGGACCGACACGACAAGAACGACGAGGGAACCAAAGAAGAACGGATCGAAGTCTCGGCGTTGCCGGCCAATGTCCGGGCGGCGTTTGACAAGGCATACCCCGGCGCGACGATCAAGAAGGCAGAGAAGGAGACCTACGCCGACGGCACCATCCACTATGAGATCGAGTTTGCCGCGAAGGATGGCACCCGCGGCGAGGTGGAAATCGACGCCGCCGGCGAAGTGCTGCCGGAGCATTAGCGGATCACGCGCCGACAAAGTGAAAAGGCGATGAGTGTGCACATCGGGTGGGTGCCTGCTTGTGTCGCCCATGCGCCTTGTCGCCTTGTCAGGATTTCAAGGAGACTGTTGTGTTGCGCAAAGCGTTGATCGTCTGGGGCGGATGGGATGGGCATCAACCCGAGCAGGTGGCCCAGATTTTTCGGCGCGTGTTGACGGAAGAAAACTTCCAGGTCGAAGTCCGCGATACACTGGATGCGTTTCTGGATGCCGAAAAGCTCATGGGTCTGAGCCTCATCGTGCCGGTGTGGACGATGGGCAAGATCAGCAACGAACAGGCGCGGCCGGTGTTCGAGGCGGTCAAGAGCGGCGTGGGGATTGCCGGCTGTCACGGCGGGATGTGCGATGCCTTTCGCGAGAACACGGAGTGGCAGTTCATGACCGGCGGGCAGTGGGTGGCGCATCCGGGCAACGACGGCACGCGCTACACGGTGAAGATCGGTCCGACCCCCAGCCCCATCACCCAGGGCATCAGAGATTTCGAGGTGTGCAGCGAGCAGTATTACATGCACGTGGATCCGGCGGTGAAGGTGCTGGCTACGACGCGTTTCCCGGTGGCCGACGGTCCGCACGCCGCCAACGGCCCTGTGGACATGCCCGTGGTCTGGACGAAGCTGTACGGCAAGGGTCGAGTCTTCTATGACTCGCTGGGTCACCATGCGGACATCGTGGAATCCGAGCCGAATCTGACGATCATGCGGCGTGGTTTTCTGTGGGCCGCCCGCTAGTCGTGGCAGGCGAGCCGCTCGAGGGTGATAACCTGCGCAAGCCGCTTGCGGCTGGTGGCGGGATGTGTTCGGCTGCCCGGCCTCAGCGGCGTCCTGCCAGACTGGCAGCGGGCGGATGCCGCGGATCAAGGTTTGGCAGTGTCGCCCGCGGCGGCAGGGGGAGGGTCCATGGGGGGAAGTGGTTGTAACTTACTGATGAATAACTATTTGCTGACGCAGCCGCTTGCTGGATCCGTCGCCGCGTCACGGGCACGATGATTGTTATGGTGCTGGCGGTGGTGCCGCTTGGTCTGGCGGCGGTGGTGTATGTCTGCCACGACGACGACAACCAACCCGGCCAATCGGCTGACCGTTCTGCTGGCCAACGAACAGGAAGACTGGCATCAGACGGTCCGTCAGCTCCTGGAACCCCAGGGAGTGCAGACGGTCTCGGCGCGCAGCGGGCGCGAGGCGCTGAACCTGATCCAGACCCGCCCGATCCACGTGGCGGTGCTGGACTACAACCTGCACGGCCTGGGCGGGATGCAGGTGGTGCGGCTGATGCGCGAGATGCGGCACGCGCCGCCGGCCATCCTGCTGGCGCCGCAGCTCACCACGCACCTGCTGCACGAGGCGCTGGGCATGCACGTGTTCAGCGTGCTGTCCAAGCCCGTGGACTTCAACGTGCTGCTGGACACCCTGGCGCGCGTACTGCGCCGACATTACGAAGGCCGCTGGCCCTCGTACTCTTGACCGACGAAAACACAGGTAACGAGTCGTTCAGAACTCGAATCAAAGCCCCTGAAAGGAGTAACAGTATCATGGCCAAGCTTCGTCCTCTCGGCGACAAGATTCTGGTCAAGCGAGTGGAAGCTGAATCCAAGACCAAAAGCGGCATCGTGTTGCCCGACACCGCCAAGGAGAAGCCCAAACGCGGCAAGGTGCTGGCGGTGGGCGAGGGCAAGCGGCTGGAAAACGGCGAACGCGCCCCCCTGTCAGTGAAAAAGGGTGATGAGGTGATCTTCGCCAGCTACGCCGGCACGGAAATCAAACTCGACGGCGAAGAGCTGATGATCATGAGCGAAGACGACGTGCTGGCGGTGGTGGAGTAACGGCAAACGATCCACCAGGGCCCGAACAAGCCTCGGACAGTTGAATCAACCGCGTGGTGAGTTGACCTGGTGGTGCAGTTCCAAACGTGAATCAGGAGAATCCCAATGGCTGCTAAACGAATCGCCTTTGACCAGGAAGCTCGCGAGGCCATCCTTCGCGGGGTCCGCAAGCTGGCCAAGGCTGTGAAGGTGACACTTGGTCCGAGCGGGCGGAACGTGGTGCTGGAAAAGTCGTTCGGCTCGCCGACGGTGACCAAGGACGGCGTGACCGTCGCCAAAGAGATCGAACTGGAAGATTCCTACGAAAACATGGGGGCGCAAATGGTCAAGGAGGTCGCCGAGAAGACGTCCAAAGTCGCCGGCGACGGCACGACCACCGCCACGATCTACGCCGAGGCGATTTACTCCGAAGGGCTGAAGAACGTCGGCAGCGGCGCCAACGCCAATCAGATCCAGCGCGGCATTCAAATGGCCGTTGAGGCGATCGTCGAGGAGCTGAACCGCATGAGCAAAAAGGTCGAAAGCTCCAGGGAGATCGCCCAGGTCGGCGCCAGCTCGGCCAATCAGGATGAGCAGATCGGCAAGATGATCGCCGACGCGATGGAGAAAGTCGGCAAGGACGGGGTGATCACCGTCGAGGAGGGCAAGAGCCTGGAGACCACGATCGAGCTGGTCGAAGGGATGCAGTTCGACAAGGGGTACCTCAGCCCGCACTTCGTCACCGATTTGCAGACGATGGAAGCGGTGCTGGAGGACGCGTACATCCTCATCCATGAAAAGAAGATCAGTTCCGCCCGCGACCTGGTGCCGATCCTGACCAGGGTTGCCGAAGCCGGCAAGCCGCTGCTGATTATCGCCGAGGACGTCGAAGGCGAGGCGTTGGCCACGCTGGTGGTCAACAAGCTGCGCGGCACGCTCAAGGTCGCCGCCGTCAAGGCGCCCGGCTTTGGCGATCGCCGCAAGGCCATGCTCGAGGACATTGCGATCCTTACCGGCGGCACGGCGCTGTTCGAGGAACTGGGCATCAAGCTCGAAAACGTCGAGCTGAACCAGCTTGGCCGCGCCAAGAAGATCAAGATCGACAAGGACAACACCACGATCATCGAAGGCGCCGGCGACGAGAAGGCGATCAAGGGTCGCATCGAAGCCATCAAGCGCGAGATCGACATCACCACCAGCGACTACGACCGTGAAAAGCTCCAGGAGCGGCTGGCCAAGCTTTCAGGCGGCGTGGCGGTGATCAAGGTGGGCGCGGCGACCGAAGTGGCGATGAAGGAGAAGAAGGCCAGAGTCGAGGACGCGCTTCACGCCTGCCGCGCCGCCATCGAGGAAGGCATTCTGCCCGGCGGGGGCGTGGCGGTCATCCGCGCGGCGCAGAAGGTGCTCGACGGCGTGCGCAAGAAGGCCGTCAACGACGATCAGCAGATCGGCATCGACATCGTCCGTCGGGCCATCGAGGCGCCGATCAAGCAGATTGCCGAGAACGCTGGCGTGGACGGCTCGATCGTCGCGCAGAAGGTCAAGGAATCCAAGGAGCTCAATTTCGGGTACAACGCCTTGACGCACGAGTACGGCGATCTGGTGAAGATGGGCGTGATTGTTCCGACCAAGGTCGAGCGGATCGCGCTTCAGAACGCCGCGTCGATCGCGTCTCTGCTGCTCACCACCGAAGCGGTGGTCAGCGAGATCAAGGAAGAAAAGCCCGAGCCTGCCGGCGCGCCCGGCGGCGGGATGTATTGATCCGGCGCAACCGGAACTCGATACTTCTTCAATAAGCCCTGGGAAAGCATTCCCCCTAGGAAAGCATTCCCGGGGCTTTGTTCTGCGCGCCCATGACGTTCCCTGCCGAGTGACGCCGTGTACGCTGTCGCTTATCATTGCACGCGATGTTCGTCGATGAAGCAGTGATCCACGTCAAGGCCGGGGACGGCGGGGACGGGTGCGTCTCGTTCCGGCGGGAAAAGTACGTGCCCAAGGGCGGACCCGATGGCGGAGACGGGGGCGACGGCGGGTCGGTCATCTTCGTGGCCGATCCCAACAAAAACACCCTGATGGACTTTGCCGGACGACATCACTGGAAGGCGCAGCGCGGGCAGGCGGGCATGGGCAAGAAGATGGCGGGCAAGGCCGGGGAAGACCTGATCATCCCCGTGCCCCCGGGGACGCTGATCTATGACCTGGATCAGGGGATCCTGCTGGCGGACCTGGACGCGCCGGGCAAGCGCGCGGTGGTGGCGCGGGGCGGCAGGGGGGGGCGTGGCAACTGGCATTTCAAGTCCCCCACCAACCAGGCGCCCCGGTATGCCGAGCCGGGCGAGCCGGGGCAGGAGCGAAACCTGCGACTGGTGCTCAAGCTCATCGCCGACGTGGGTCTGGTGGGCATGCCCAACGCCGGCAAAAGCACCCTGCTGAGCGTCGTCTCCGCCGCCAGACCCAAAATCGCCGACTATCCGTTCACCACCCTCCAGCCGCAGCTTGGCATCGCCGAGCTCAGCGGCGACCGGCGGATCGTGATCGCCGACATTCCCGGATTGATCGAAGGCGCGCGCCACGGTGCCGGCCTGGGACATGCGTTCCTCCGTCACATCGAACGCACCAAGATCATCGTGCATCTGATCGATCTGTATCCGATGGATGGCTCGGATCCGGCGGAAAACTACCGCAAGATCCGCCGCGAGCTGGAAGCCTTCAGTCCGGAACTTGCCCGCAAGCGTGAGCTGGTCGTGGCTAACAAGATCGATCTGGCCACGGATGATACCGCGATCACCAAGCTTCAGAACGATCTGCCGGATGTGGAGATCATGACGATTTCAGCGGCCACCCGACAGGGCGTGGACAATCTGCTGGAAGAGTTGTGGCGGATGCTGCACGAACCGCCGGAATCATCGCAGACATCATCGGCGGATCAGGCGGGGCGCGGCGGCGATGAGAGCGGCGGCGCCGAGCAGCAGGATCGCGCCGCCACTGAGCGTCAGCCCCAGCGCAATTGAGATCGGACGATACTCGATTAGCAGATGATGTTTCCCCGCCGACAGCGGCACGGCGCGCAGCGCGTGGTTGGCCGGCAGCAGGTGATAAGCCGGCTGCGGCGGCGGAACACCTTCGCGAGTCGCGCGGACCCGCCAGCCGGAGCTGTAGGCGTCGGTGATCAGCAGGATCGCCGCACCAGACAACTCAACCGTCAGCTCGATCCGAGACGGGTCTTGTCCGACCACATGCAGCCTGTCCGGCGAAGCCCGGGCCGCGATGGATTCGCCCGCGGGTACATCACCCGGCGGGTGCGGGTCGGGCGGCTGTTCGAGGATCACCGTCGTGAGCGGATCAAAGTCCGGATCGAGCACGGCCTGGAGCGACTCGGTCGGGCCGCCGACCACGCGCACGTTGCGGATCAGATTGAACTGGGGCATCGGGTTAGCATCGGAAAGCGGCTGCTGGCTGTGGGGTAGGGTCTGTCGCACGCGAAGCATTGCCCACAGCCGCGAGCGGCGAATGTGCCGGGTCACGAACACGCCTTCCAGTCGATCTTTTTCACCGCCGATCAGCCAGCCCAGCAGGTTTCCCCAGCGCCGCGGGACGGAGGTATCGTATCCGCCAGCACTGAGGATTCCGGCCTGTGCCGGGAAGTTCAGCCACACATATTCGCCGATGAGGGCGCGTTGGTCCGGGGCGAGTCGGGACAGCGCAGCCTGCCAGTGCGGCGGGGGCTTGTCGCGCGGGACGAACCGTTCCTGCCATGCTCGGTCAGTGCCTGACCAGACCTGCGCCACGGCCAGGGCCGGCAGCAGCAGCAGCCAGCCGCGATGACGGATCGCCACAGCCATCACCAGGGCGATTTGTGCCAGGGCCAGTGACGCGGATCGCAGTTGGGAGACGGCGAAGTCGGCGCTGCGTTGGATGGTTTGGGGATCGGGCGGCTGGCGCGTGAAGGGCCAGGTTTCACCCGTGTCGGCCAGCCGGCGGATCACGCCTGCCCAGGCGCCCTGCGAGCCGGTGTTTGCCGAGTGGCCGGTGATCAGCGCCGCCGCCAGCATCGTTGCCGCCAGCGCCGCCGCCAGGCATGCCCATCGCCCCAGTCTCCACGGGCGCAGATGCGCGTGGTGTTGAAGGAGCTGATCGAAAGCGCTGGCGGCCAGGGTCGTCGTCGCCAGTGTCGTGAGCAGTCCGAATCTCGCCGGTACACGGAAGTAGTCCAGCCCCGGCACCACCGCCAGCAGCAGGCGATACAGCGGGGTGTACTTGCCCAGCGCCAGGATCAGCCCCGCCAGCAGCAGCGCCACCAGTGACAGATCACGCCAGAATCGTTCGCCGCGGACTGGTTGCCGCGCCGAACCCAGCGTGCGCGCGAGGCCGATGACGGTCAGGATCGTGGCCGTCGCGCCCACGAACAGCGAGGTTTCCCACATCAGCCACCGGCCCAGATAGGGCGAATCGAAGTCATTGCCGAACAGGTGTGGCAGGAAGAGGCTCAGCAGGTTTTCCGGAGGCAGCGAGTAGGAGGAAGCGAAGTCGAAGTCGGTTCCGCCGGCGCGGGTGAGCTCGCGTGCGACGTCGATGGCGGGCAGGAGCTGCGCGGCGGAGATCGCTGCGCCCAGGGCGTACATCGCCGCGAGCGCTGCGGCCAGCTTCGCGGCTTCGGACCTGCGCCGCGACGCGAGGTATCGTCCGGCGGGTATCGCGCTGTAGACCAGCACGCCGATGGCGGTGATGTACGCGATTTGCGGATGCCCGGCCAGGATCTGCATCGCCACCGCGACCGCCCCCAGCAGACACCAGGGCAGTATCCCGCGCCAGCCGCCGCCCAGACGATCCAGCACTCCGTCGATGCACAGCAGGACAAGCGGCATCCACGCGGCACAGCAAAGATGCGGCAGGTGGCCGGCATAGATGTGCATGGACATCGGCCCGCAGAACATGAACAGCGTGCCGCCCATCAGCGCCGCGATACTGCCTGCACCGCGGCGACGGCACCACATCGCCGCCACCAGACCCGACATCATCACGTGCATGGCGATGATCAGGTTCATCGCCCGATTCGGCGAAAGCGGCGCGGCCAGCAGCCAGTTGGGAGGATAGAGCACTGCATACTGGAGGTTGCCCAGTGCCGGCACCCCGCCAAAGCTGAACGGATTCCACACTGGCAGGTGCCCGTCGCGCAATTGCTGGGCGACAAAGCGCCGCAAGGGGTAGAACATCACGTCCAGGTCCATCCCCGCCGACGAGATCACCGAGCGCGCGCTGGTCAGCAGGTCCCCGAAGCGCAGCGCCGTCACCGCCAGGAAGTAGACCGGCGCGATCAGGGCGAAGCGCAACGGCGTGCGGCACCGGCTGCCCGCGCCCGTCCGGCCGCAGCGCGTCGCCGTCGGCTCCTCACAGACCTTCGTTCGCAGCGAATCATCCACAGGGCGGGCATTTTAACCGCCCGCGGCGCGGTGGCGCCTTGCTTGGCCTGGTTCCGGCGACGTACCATCGGTCGCTGGCCAGTCAATTGAAATCTGAGATCAAGGTGTGTGGATGTTGCCCGAATCGATCAACGTGGCGCTGAAAGAGTGGCACGCCGTCTGCCGCGCGCTGGAAACCGGACGGCAGATCATCCTGCTGCGTAAGGGCGGAATCTCCGAATCGATCGGCGGATTTCAGCTCGAACATTCGCAGTTCCTGCTGTTTCCCACCTACCTGCACCAGAGTCTGGGGATGCTCAAGCCCGAGGCTCATGCATGGTTCGAGTCGCGCAACGAGGAACCATCGACGATCACGCTGGCGCTGGCGGGGGAGGTGAGCGACATTGTGCAGTTGAAGACCCGCGCACAGATGGACGCGCTGGATGCCGAGCACATCTGGACGCCGCCGCTGATCGACATGCGCTTCAACTACCGTCCGAAGAATCCGCTGTACCTGCTGCTGGTGCGCGTCTATCGCCTGCCGGCGCCGACGACGGTGCAAAACACACCCGCCTACGCCGGTTGCAAGAGCTGGGTTCCGCTGGAGCAGGCGATCGACGTAGGCGAGGCCGAAGCGATCCTCACGGATGAGCAATACGCGCGGCGACGGCGCAGCGTGCTCGAGATGCTCAAATGATCGCGCCGGCGGTTTGAAGTGATGCCAGTGTGCGGACCATGCGGCGTCGCAGTGTTGCCGACAACACCCGCGGCTGCTTTCGCAGGGCGGTTTCAGTCCTCCGGTTTTTCGCCCGGCGGGGCCATTTTCACGATCCGGGGGTCGAATCGCCCTACAACTTCCACCAGATCCGACTGCGCCGCCATCACCTCATGGATGTCCTTATAGACGAAGGGCACTTCGTCGAGTCCGGCCGACAGAAGCTGCACGCCCGCCCGCTCAAGCACCGGCCTGACATCGCTCCAGCGGAAGGTTTCCCTGGCGGCGGCGCGGCTCATTTGCCGTCCGGCGCCGTGCGCGGCGCTGTTCAGCGATTGGGGATTGCCCTTGCCGCGTACGATGAATGCCGGCGAGGCCATCGAGCCGGGGATCACGCCGAGCACACCCGGCGCCGCGGGCGTGGCCCCCTTGCGATGCACGATCAGCTCCCGTCCATCGTGCACTTCCTTCCAGGCGAAGTTGTGATGGTTCTCCACTCCCGCGATCACCTGCGCGCCGATCGCCCGCGCGATCCGCTGGTGGATCAGCGCGTGATTCGCCGAGGCGTACTTGCCCATCAGGTTCATTGCGGCGAAGTATTCCTGGCCAGGCTCGCTGTCCAGATCCAGCCACGCCAGGTGACGCAGTTTCTGCGGCAGCTCAGGATGCAGTTGCATCGCCAGTTGGGAGTAATACCTGGCGACCTCGGCGCCTGCGCCGCGGCTGCCGCTGTGGGACAGAAGCGCCAGGTATTGTCCGGGCTCAAGTCCCAGTTCGGGCTTGTCCAGCGTGAGGATTCCGAACTCGACGAAGTGATTGCCCGATCCGCTGGTTCCGAGCTGTGCCCGGGCCTTGGGGAAGACCTGTTTGGTGACCGGGCTGACGGACCAGTCTTCGTCCAGGACTTCGTGTTCCAGGGGTTTGGAAAACTCGGCGCCGACGCCGAAGCGGGTTTCGCGCTGAAGGGCGCGCACCAGCGTGTCGTTGAGCCGCTGAATCTGATCCGCGGGAATATCGAAGACCGACAGCTTCATCCGACAGGCGATATCCACGCCGACTGCGTAGGGGATGATGGCATTTTCAGTTGCCAGCACGCCTCCGATGGGCAATCCATAGCCGACGTGCGCATCGGGCATCAGCGCCCCGCGGACGGAGACGGGCAGTCGCATGGCGGCGTCCATCTGAGCCAGGGCATCGGGGTCGGGATTCTGGCCCCAGACCTGATAAGGCGCCGGCTGCTGCCGCTCGGTGAAGGTTGGCTGGTTCTGCTGCTCGGCAAGCACCCGCGCCAGCTCCCCAAAGTATGGATGCGAGGCATTGCCTTGCGGATCATCCAGCACTTTCTTCAGCTCGCGCTTGACCGCCTTTTCGCTGCCCAGTTCCTGCTTGGCGCGCGGGATCAGTCGCAGCGCCACACCGATTGCCGGACCCGGCTTCAAGCCCAGCTTGATCAGATCCTTGCCGGTCATAGGCCGCTCCGTCCTATAATACGCGACGTGACGGGATTGAAGCAGCGTCCGGTTTGTCGGGCGTGGTGTTTTTTAATGGGAATAACTGCATCATTTCGCTAAAGTCAGTGAAATGGAAGAAGTTCTTCCGCCCCAAACCGAAGAGGGCGCAGGCTTTGAGCGCACTCGCGTCCCGCAGTTCACGATCTTTCTGGAAAACCGCGTCGGGCGGCTCAATGCTCTGGTGCGCCTGCTGGAAGAACACGTCGGCGTGATCAACGCCCTGGCGATCGAGGAGTCCGCTGACGCCGCACTGGTCCGCGTCGTTTGTTCCAACCCTGACGACGGGCGCGAGGCCCTGAAGCGCGCGGGCTTCAGCTTCAGCGAGACCGACGTGCTGGCCGTCGAACTGCCCAAGGGCAGCAACAAACCGCTGGCCAGCATCTGCACGGCGCTTTTATCGGCCGAGATCAACATCCATTACGCCTATCCGCTTCTGGCGCGTCCGCGCGGGCCGGCTTTGGCGCTTTATGTGGACGACCCCACGCTGGCGGCGCAGATTCTGATCCGCAAGGGTTTCATTCTGATTGGGGAGAGCGACCTGAAGGTCTGAGCTGGCTGCTGCGCAGCAGACGCATTGCAGCATCATCGCGTGCTTTCCCGATAGTACTTCTGCCGATTGGCGGCCTGGTTCGTACTTGCGCCGCGGCAGGAGAAAGGCGTGCACGATCTGCCCGCAACCCGCCTGCGCTACCTGATTCATGGCCACGGCGTCGAGCTGGTCTGTTCCCTGCCGGCGCTGCTGGATCCGCTGCAACAGGCCTTGGGGCAGTTCGAAGACCGCGCGCAGCGCCCAGCCACCGCCAGGCCCGTCGCCGGCGTTGTCGGTCCCTATCGCCAGGATCAGGTCCTGCGTCACCTTTCGCCCACCGCCACGCGAGTCGCCTGCGACGCGGAGGCCACCAGCGAGCTGTACGAGGAGGCCGAACGCTTCTGGCTTATCGACGATCACTGGGGATTGTGTCAGATCAATATTCTCAAGGGTCAGTTCCGCGGTTGGATCGTTTGCGAGCCGGCGATCGATGCCGCGACGGCGGTCGAACGGGCGGTGATGTGGCCGATTGCGCAGCTCTTGCGTCCGCGCGGGCTGTGGCTGGTTCCGTCGGCAGCCGTGGTGCGCGACGGGTGGGGCGCGTTGCTGATCAGCACGTTCAGCATCGAGCCGGAGGTGACGGCGCTGGTCCGCGCCGGCTACCGCATCGTCGGGCAGAACTGGACGGCGCTGCGCGAGCAGGAGGGTCGAACCCAGATGCTGGCCATGCCCGGATACGTTCATCGCCTGCTGAGGCGGGGGCCGACGGCGCCGTGGGTCTGGCAGCCGGCGGCGGGCCATCGCGTCGATCTGACCGCCGAATTTTGCGGCTGCGGCTGTCCGCAAGCCTTGTGCGATGCAGTGATCCTGATCTGTCCCGGGCGCCGGCCGCTGCCGCACCTGGAGCCGATCAGCCCGCCCAACGCGTTGTCGGCGGTGCGTCGCGCCTGGCCGATCGTCGAGCTGCACCCGCAGCGCCGCCCGGGGTTGATGCCCGCGCGGCTGGCGCAACGCTGTGCCGTGTTCAGCATGCAGCTTTCGCGCGATCCGCGCCATGTGCTGGATCTGCTTGAGGCGGCGCGTACCCGCCGTCCATCACGACCCAGCGTCTGGATCCACGCGCCCAACATCCGCCGTCCTGTCGTGGCGTAGACCGGTCGCACCGATTGTTGAAAAAAAAGACAACCCGCGACCACTGGCCGCGGGCTGGGCTTGTCTGATTCTGCTTCTTCGCTTTACCGCTTGGAGAACTGGAATCGCCTGCGTGCGCCGCGCTGGCCGTATTTCTTGCGTTCTTTCATGCGGCTGTCGCGGGTGAGGAAGCCGGCGTTGCGCAACGTGCCCTCCAGCGAGCTGTCGTACTTGGCCAGGGCACGCGCCAGGCCCATGACGATGGCGCCGGCCTGCCCCGACAGCCCGCCGCCGGTGGTGTTGACAAACACGTCCATCTTCCCGCCGGTGTTGGTGACCTCCAAAGGCCCGAAGATCGCCTTGCGATCCTGTTCGGCGGTGAAGTAGTCGTTGATGCTTCGCCCGTTGACCTCGATCTTGCCAGTGCCCGGGGCGATGCGCACGCGGGCGACGGAAGTCTTGCGTCGGCCCACCCCCCAGACGTAACTGGGCCTGACCTTCGGAGCCGCGGCTTCGCTGGACTGCTCGATCGTGGGAGTTACGGTCTCGGACATATCAATTCAAACGCCACATGTCGAATTCCAAGTACCGAATGATGACGAATCACTGGGCCTTGGGCATGGGCGATTCCTTTCAGGCTAACTTCAGTTCCTTCGGCTGCTGCGCCGCATGCGGGTGCTGGTCGCCGCGATAGATTTTCAATTTGGTGAGCATATGCCGTCCCATGCGGTTTTTGGGCAGCATGCGCTTGACCGCCAGTTGGACAATCCGCTCGGGGTGATGCTGCTGCATCACGCGGAACGGGTACAGGTGTCTCCCGCCGGGGTAGCGGCTGTAGGTCTCGTACTGGATCGCGTCGGCCTTGCGACCGGTGACCCGCACCTTTTCAGCATTGAGGACGATGACAAAATCGCCGCAGTCCACGTGAGGGGCGTAAGTGGGCTTGTGTTTGCCCTGGAGGATGGTGGCGATACGAGCCGCCAGCCGACCCAGGATCTGCCCGCTGGCGTCCACGACGTGCCACTGCGGCTTGATTTCGCCCGGTTTGGGCATATACGTGCTCATGACGTTTCCTTGGGGCGGCGTGTTGCCCGCCGCATCGTCCGGACCTGCGTTCGCGCCGGTAGCCGCTGTGGACCGCGGCGTGAGCGACAGTCGCCCGGCAAAAAACCAAAACACCCCCGTTTCCGCCGGACGCCGTCCGCCGGATTCGAAGGACGCAGCAGTCTATCCACCCCGCCCCCGCTGTCAAGCACGGGGCGGGCCGCTCCAGGCACGAAAGACCACCGCTATCGGGGTTCCCTGAGAGCCCAAGACAACACTGTTCCTCGCACCGACCCAAGCCTCAATCGCCGTGTTGATTGTGCGCTGCCGGACAAGACAGGCACATCACGCCTAATGCGGCATCGGGAACCTGGCGGCGAAGTCGGCGACTTCGGCGCGGATTTTGGCGATCGTCGCAGCGTCGTCCTTGGCGGCCAGGGCGCGGTCGATGAAGTCCGCTACCGTCGCCATCTCCGCTTCCTTCAGGCCGCGGGTGGTCAGTGCCGGCGTGCCCAGGCGGATGCCGCTGGTAATCTTGGGCGGACGCGGGTCGTTGTAGATCGCGTTCTTGTTGGCGATGATCCCGGCCTGCTCCAGCGCTTTTTCCGCATCCGCGCCGGTGTAGGCTTCGTTTCTGGCGCGCAGATCCACCAGCATCAGGTGATTGTCCGTCCCACCGGACTGAAGCCGATACCCCTTTTTCATCAGCGCATCGGCCAGCGCTTTGGCGTTTTTCACGATCTGCTGAGCGTACGTCTTGAATTCCGGTCGCAGCGCCTCGCCGAAGGCGACAGCCTTGGCGGCGATGATGTGCATCAGCGGTCCGCCCTGGGATCCGGGGAACACGCTTCGGTTGATCGCCTTGGCCAGCTCGTCGTCGTTGGTCATCAGCAGCCCTCCGCGCGGGCCGCGAAGCGTCTTGTGGGTCGTGGTCGAGACCACATGTGCATGGGGGAACGGCGAGGGATGTACGCCCGCGGCGACCAGCCCGGCGATGTG
The DNA here is from genome assembly GCF_050410795.1 of Fontivita pretiosa. Classification (GTDB taxonomy): domain Bacteria; phylum Planctomycetota; class Phycisphaerae; order Tepidisphaerales; family Tepidisphaeraceae; genus Fontivita; species Fontivita pretiosa. The sequence goes on from NZ_CP191258.1 coordinate 3,151,649, forward strand.
CGCGATGTCGGCGAACAGCAGCGCCCCGACCTCGTCACAGATCTGCCTGAACCTGGCGAAATCGATCGTCCGCGGATAGGCGCTGTAGCCGCAGAGAATCATCCGCGGGCGATGCTCTCTGGCTTTGGCGCGGACGCTGTCGAAATCGATCGTTTCGGTGCGGGGGTCAAGGTCGTAAAACTCGGGCTTCCAGAAGATGGCCGAGGCGTTCAGCTTCATTCCGTGGCTGAGGTGTCCGCCGCTGGAAAGCTGAAGCGACAGGAAGGTATCGCCCGGCTTCATCATGGCCATGAAAGCGGCGAGATTGGCGTTGGCGCCGCTGTGGGGCTGGACGTTGGCGTACTTGCAGCCGAAGAGCTGCCTGGCGCGTTCGATGGCCAGGGTTTCGATCTGGTCGTAGTACTGGCATCCGCCGTAGTAGCGCGCGCCCGGATAGCCTTCGGCGTACTTATTGGTCATCACGCTTCCCGTGGCCTGCATCACGGCGCGCGAGACGTGGTTTTCCGAGGCGATCAGCTCCAGGGTCGATTCCTGCCGCCGCTGTTCATTGCGGAGGATCTCGGCGACGGTTGGATCGGTTTCTTCCAGGCACATGGACACGTTGGCTCCCTTCGGTTTCCGGGAATGCGTACGGGAATTCAAGAAGGCGCGGGATTGTAGCGGAGGCGGGCGGCCTTGTCAGCCGAGCTGCGTGGCGTGCGCTTCGGGTTCGGGCGGCAAACGATCCTGTCGCTGCTCATTGCCCCAACAGCGACTCGGATTCGATCACTTTTCTGGCGATCTCGGCCATGCTGATGCGGCGTTTCTGGCTTTCGATCTGCAATCTGCGGTGGGCGTCGGGTTCGGAAAGCTTCAGCCGTTTCATCAGGATCCCCTTGGCGCGTTCGATGAGCTTTCTGGCCTCCAGGGCCTGTGCGGCCTGGTCGCGCTGATCGCGGAGTTGCTCGCGTTCCTCGAAGCGCTCGATGGCGACCTGGATCTGCGCCGCCAGTGCCTCGCGGGTGACGGGTTTGACCAGATAACCGAACACGCCTGCATCGGCGGCGCGCTGGATCAGCTCGGGATCGCTGTAGGCGCTGAGGATGATGACCGGGCAGCGGCGTTGCACCAGCAGCTCGCGCGTCAGCTCGATACCGTCAACGTCGTCCAGACGGATGTCCATCAGCACCAGATCCGGTTGCTGGGAACTGAACAGCGAGATGGCCTCCTGTCGAGTGGCGGCCTGTCCAACGACCACATGCCCCAGGCGTTCGAGCATGGATTTGATGCCCATTCCCACCAGCGTGTCGTCCTCGACGATCAGGGCGCGTCGCGGCGCACGCGGATCCGAAGCAGCCGGGTTCTGGCCGGCGAAACTGGCCGGACCGGAGGATTCTGTTGGATTCAGCGGAAGACTCATCATCGGGCCTTAGAAGTCGGGGTGAGGCTCAGTTGGAGTTGGTGTTGGTGACAGCGATCGAGGCACGGGCATCGATCGCGTGTTTGTGCGGCAGCGGCAATGTCGGCAGCGTCTGGGGCAGCGAACCGTCGGGGAGCGGAAATTCGACGGTGGCGATCGTGCCGCCCTGTGGCGTTGGGCGGATCGTCAGCCGCCCACGCAACTCGCGCCCGACCAGCCCTGCCACCAGCTTCAGCCCGACACCCGCCGAATAATCTGTCGCAGGGCGATCGGCATGCACCTCGGCGGCGGCATCGGAGGTCGCAGACGGATCGGTCGGCATCAGCCCCTGGGGCCAGCCGTTGTCGTTGCCATTGCCGTGCTGATGATAGTTGCGGGAGTGCGGCGTATCCAGCGCATCGATCACGTCGATGGCCAGTCGTGATGGGCCGACGCACCTACCGCGCACGTGTACGGTTCCGCGTGCTCCGGCCAGTCCGTGCTCCATCGCATTACAGCACAGCTCGTGCAGGATCATCGCCAGCGTCACGGCGCGATGGGTCGGCAGCGGGGCATTGGCGACCGTGTCGGGCAGTTCGATGTGGAAACGTGTGCCCGGCGGCCGCAGCGCCTGCACGCCGTCCATGGTGCGGCGGAGCAACTCGCCCAGCTCCACGCGCTGCACGCCACCGCTGAACAGATCATGCGCCCTGGCCATGGTCTCGATCCGTGCGGTAACCCGATCCAGCCAGGCGCGCGCGGTGTCGGACAGATCCGGGGGCGTGTCGATCGACAGCAGCGCCGCGATTCCAGCCAGATTGTTCTTCACGCGGTGATTCAGCTCGCGCAACAGGGTCCGGTTGGTTTCGGCCTGATTGCGAAGCTCGCTGTACATCTGGCTGTGAGCCAGGATGACCGCCGCCTGCGCGCCCCAGAGCCGGGCCATGTGCAGCTCATGTTCAGTGAACTGGCGCGGGAGGCGATCGCTGAGCACCATCGTGCCCAGCGCCCGGCCGTTGACCAGCAGCGGGATCACCAGCAGCGCCACCACGCCGTAACGACGGCCCAGGTGCGGATTGGCCACGCCGGGGTCTTTGGCCATGTCGGAGCAAGTGACGATCTGTCCGGTGCGCATGGCCTGGCGCGAGGCGCTCAGTTCATCCAGGCTGTAGACCTGATCCAGCGGCGCCGAGGCCGTGCCCCGAGTGTAGACCACCCGCATCGATCGCTGGTCCGGCTCCAACAGCAGAATGCTGACCACCGGCATATGAAGCAGGTTGCGGGCTTCGGCGGCAAGCTGTTCGAGCACGAGCATGCCGTCGCCGGGGCTGGCGGTCAGCGACGCCGACACCTGATTCAGCGACTCGATCGCCTCCAGGTGCTGACGATTTCGCAGGCGGTCTCGACGACGATACACCATCGCCTGGAGCAGCGCTCCCGGCGCCAGCAGCGACAGCAGCCCGCCGACGATCAGAATCCACGCCGGCTGCGCACCCAGCGCCGCGTCCCACAGAGCGGCGGTGGGCTGGATGTGCAGCACGAGCTGACCGTCCAACATCCATTCGGCATCGACCGGCCCCACGAGCCGGGCGCACGATTCGCTCGGTTGGCCTCCCTGTCGCAGGACCAGATTTCCCGCGCGGTCGTGCAGGCAGATGCTGAACTCGCGATCAATGCGGGAATCCAGCAGATCGGTCAGCACGTCCAGCACCGAAAACCCGCCGATCAGCGCGCCGTCATAGTCGCCATCGGGCCGCCGCGGATCGAACAGCGGCAGCACAAACCGCAGGATGCTGGGCTCGGCCTGACAGGCGCCGCCGATCGTGGCAGCTCGCGCCGCTCGGGCACGCGCGATCGGCTCGGACCAGCGGCTGTCCTGCGTCACTGTCTGGCCTTCTATCGACAGGTTCTGTTCGATCCGTGGGGATCGCGCCCAGGTGGCGCGACACACACCATCGGCTCCTACCCACGCCAGGTAACGGAACGACGGCACGACCTTCATGATCGGCACGGTGGTGTCGATGAACTGGGCCTTGCTGCTCCATCGTCCCTCGTAATAGTCGTTGCGCATCCGCATGATCGGCCGCAACGTGTCACGAAATGTTCGATCGATCCGGCTGGCCAGTTGACTTCGAACCAGCTCGGTGGTCCGTCGAATCTCGCGGCGCTCCTGCTGCCTCTGGTGATACCAGCCAATCAGCGTGACCGACGCCAGGGTCACGAAGAAGCAGGCGGGCAACAGGTAGGTGCTCGCCGGGCCGGGCGGAGAATCTCTTGACGGTGAAGACATCGATCTGGCCAACCGCAGAAGGTCGGATGATACACAATACCATGAAAACCGACGGGAGGCACGGGTCGGGAGGTTTGCCACGCTGGGGTCCGGCTTGACAGCCCGGCCGGCGTAATTCTGGTAGGATGGGCGCCTGATCGAACCGGGGGCATTGCGGCATGGACCGGCCGATGTCGAACCGACGGGCAAAACCACTGACAAAGCCACTGAGCCGGCGCGAGCACTTCGGCGGGGCCGCTCGCAGCCTGGCGATGGTGCTGTGTTTGGTGGGCGTGGTGGTGGCGGGCGTGCTGCTGGTGGCTCAGGCGTATCGCCGCCGCGCGCACAGTTCCAGCGCCGTGCCGACGGCTTTGTCCCCCACCAGCCCTGGCACCGCACCGGCGACTCACCCGGCCAGCGCCCCCGCACCGCCGCCAAAGCCCACGCAGTATCTGGACGTGGTCCGCCTTCACTATCCTGATTATCCGACAACCCAGCCGCTGATGGTGCGACTGAGCATGAAGGAGGCGGCGAGATTCGTCATCCCCGAGCCGATCTATCTGGACAACCTTCTGCAACTGTGGATCACCCGCCCCGACGCCGAGCCGACACATACAGTCCTGAACTCCGCGGCCGAGAAGCTTGATCACGTGACGCGCGAGCGGGTCGTGTACGTGCACCGCTGGCCCGACGAACAGGGCACCTGGCAGCCGCAGCTCGTGGTGCGAAAACCATCGGGCGAGGGCTTTGAGCTGGTCAGCCGCGCCGGTCGGCAGGAGATCGGCAACACCTACGCCTACCACTGGCATCGGGCGTTCAGTTGGAACGATGCGATCGTGGTGCCATCGGATCGAGGGGTTTCGATCCTTCGTCCCGACCGTCGGCCGATGGAGCTGTATCACGAGTTTGTCCCCGCCGATCAGTTCGATCCGGGCAGTTACGCGCAGCCACAGACGCTGCTGGATTGGCGGGGGATGGTGGCCTGGATGCCGTGGGAGCAGGGCAGGCGAGGCAGCGACGGGGCGGTGCGGTTCGTCGATGGGCAGTGGGTCAGGCTCGACCCGGCCAGCGGCTGGCCGAGAAAGCTGCTGCATCTGGTGCCGATGCTTGACGGCAGCCTGCTTCAGCTTGTTGTCAAAGAGGACCAGACGGTGGAGGTGGCGATCTCGCCGCTGGACCCCGCCCCGATCGAAGACCAGCAGATCATCGCCCTGGTCCAGCAGCTTTCCGATCCTGAATCGGAGAAGCGGATTGCAGCATTCAACCAGCTCACGCGTTATGGACCGGGGATCTGGCCTGTGCTTCAGAGGCTTCAACCCGATCAGCCGCCGGAAGCACAGATTCGCATCGAGCAGCTCTTGAGCAACAAAATCCAGCCTTCGCTGGGGGGAATGGTTCTGCGTGCCGGTGGGTTGAAAGTCATAGCGCGTGCAGACTATGGGGCGGCGGTGTTCTACGCGGAGGCGGGCGTGACGATCGCACGTGACGCAGAGGACGAACAGATCGTCGCGCCGGCGTGGATCTGCATTCAGCCCGGCCGGGCGATCGAGCTGGCGCCGCCGGGGCTGGTTCAGGAACTGCAACCCAGGGGTCGCAGGCTCAGCATCGTGCGCGGGGAATGGATCGTGATCGACCAGGTCGAAGGGCCGCGATGGTGGCTGGGCAATCACCTTTCCGGACCGCTGCTGCGTCCCGGCGAGCGGGCGTTCAGCCAGTTGATCGGGCAGGATTGCCGCGGGCGGTGGCTGTTCCGCAAACCCGAGGCACCCAACGGGCCGACGCTGATCATCGATCCGACCCTGCCCGATCCCACGCCGCGGCTTCCGGTCTGGGAATATGTCGCCGAGGGCGGGCGAGTCGGATGGACGAAGGACAACTGGCCGGCGATCGAGCGCGGCGGAGCCTGGGCGCTGGTAGATACGGATTGGCGACCGCTGGACCCGAGCAAAGGCGAGCAACTGCTCACCGAGACCGAGTCGGCGACCGGCGCCGGGGTTGCAAACCTGCCAGCCACCACCGCGGCGACGGCGCCGGCGGAGCCTGCGATCCTCGTCGAAGCCGACGGGACGCGCTATTACGACGGTCGGCGGACGCTTCGCAGGATCGATTCCGTTGGCCGGGAGACGGTCTGGCCACTACCGCCCGAGGCCGTGGGCGCGGCCCAGCGGGTGGTGTTGCTGCGCGCCGGGGAGAATCGGCTGTTTCTGTTCAACCAGCCGGGGCGGGTGTTGCGGATCAAGCCGACCCCCGACGCCGCCGAGCCATTCAAGCTCGAAGCCACCTTCACCCGCAAGATTCCCAACACCGACCAGCCACAGCGGATTTGGCTGGATCCGGCCGGGCGGATCATCATCGCCCATGACGGCTTTAAGCTGGCGATGCTGTTCCCCGGCGGGCGGATCCCGCCGGAGATTGCTAAGAAAATGACTGCGCAAGACTTACAGGAAGCCGAAGAGTGAATCGCGCCCGCCGCCCAAAACGCCAAAAAAAACCCCGTAGGCGTGGGTGAGACCTACGGGGTAAGGAGGGAAGATGCTCTCGCATAGATTCCTACGAGCAAATCGCCCGCAGGTTTCGCATTTTCTCTTTTCTCCGCCAGATTCCACATCACGCCTTGGCCAGTACTGCCTTGACCCTCGGGGTGATCTGTTCCCACCGGGCCTGAGGCGCCTTGTTGACCGTGATGAAGTCTCTCAGCAGCAGCAGGCTGCTGACTCCCGGGATCGCAAACAACTGCTCGGCCAGCGCATGTCCCTTGGCCGAGTCAGCATTGAAAAAACTGATCGGCTGCTCGACGATCGGGCGATCCAGGATAAACTTCGCGGCGTTTGGGTTGGGTGTTGGTTGCACATCCTGGACCCTGAACGCCATGTTTCCGGTCTCCGGCGGGCAGTATATCACGCATAGATCGGCAATCCAGAGCCGGAATGTGAAAATAAGTAAAATTGCCGGATTTTTTTGTCTGTGTCTTGCGGCAGAATCGTATGGAAGATAACGAATACTATCGGCGGTTGGTGCAGACGCTGCGCCACGTGGCTCTGCTTGACTCGATCGGGTCGCTGCTCGGCTGGGACGAGCGCACGCACCTGCCGCCCAGGGGCACCGCCCACCGCGCCGACCAGCTTGGTCTGATCGCCAGGCTCACCCACGAACAATTCACCTCACCACGGATCGATGAACTACTTCGGGAAGTCGAGCACAGCACGCTCTTCCAGAGCGGGCCTGAGGATGCGGACCTTGTGGTCAACGTCCGCGAGACCCGCCGCCTGTACGATCGCGCGCGAAAACTCCCGACCGAGCTGGTCGAAGAGATGACCCGCACCGCGGTCCTGGCCGAAGCGGCATGGGTGGAGGCACGCAGGAAGTCGGACTTCGCATCCTTCGAGCCGTGGCTGGCCAAGACGCTGGAGTTGAAGCGTCGCGAGGCCGAGTGCGTCGGGTATCGGTCCAATCCCTACGATGCCTTGCTGGATGCCTATGAACCGCGCGAGACCGCCGACGGCGTGCAGCGCGTCTTCGATTCGTTCCGCGATCGGCTGGTCGAGCTGGTCGGGCGGGTTACGTCCTGCGGTCGCAAGGCCCCGGTGCAGATCCTGCATCGGAAATATCCCACAGCGCTTCAGCAGCAATTCGCACGCGACGCCGCCGTTGCCATCGGTTTCGATTTCGACGCCGGGCGACTGGACGTGACCGTCCACCCCTTCTGCACCGGCATCGGCCCCGGCGATACGCGCCTGACCACCCGCTACGACGAAAACTACTTTGGCGACGGGTTCTTCAGCGTCCTGCACGAAGCCGGACACGGGCTGTACGAGCAGGGTCTGCCCAAGGCCGAGCACTTCGGCCTGCCCGTCGCCGATTCCGTCTCGCTGGGCATCCACGAGAGCCAGTCCCGCCTGTGGGAGAACTTCGTCGGTCGCAGCCGTGCGTTCTGGCGATACTTCTTCCCGAAGGCTCGCGATACCTTCGGCGATACGCTCAATGACGTGAGCGAAGACCAGTGGCTCTGGGCGATCAACGACATCCAGCCCAGCCTTATCCGCACCGAAGCCGACGAGGCCACCTACAACCTGCACATCATGCTGCGGTTCGAGCTGGAGCAGGCAATGCTGCGAGATGAACTGAAGCCCCGCGATCTGCCGGCGGCGTGGAATCAGCGCATGCGCCAGTATCTGGGCCTGACGCCGCCCGACGATGCCAGGGGCTGCTTGCAGGACATCCACTGGGCCGGCGGGGCCATCGGCTATTTCCCCACCTACAGCCTGGGCAACCTCTACGCCGCCCAGTTCTTCGAACAGGCGCACAAGGACCTGGGCGATCTGGATGGGATGTTCGCGCGCGGCGAATTCGCGCCGCTGCTGAACTGGCTGCGCGAAAAGATCCACCGCCACGGCAAGCGCTATTCGGCGCGCCAGCTCGTCAAGCGCGTCACCGGCTCTGACCTCAGCGCCGACGCCCTGATGCGGCATCTTGCGCGCAAGGCCAGCGAGTACTACGGCGTGTGACCGCCTGGATCGACAACTCATACAACGCGGCACGGTCGCGAAGTGTCGGGGCGCAGACACCCGCGGCCTTCAACGTGTCCAGCCACTCCAATTCGATGGCGAACGATTGGACGTCATCGGAGTCCCATTCGTTGACGTTGATCAGATACATGTTGCCCGAATGGCCCGTTGCCAAGATGTGATCCTTGCCGACAACCCGCAATGCCGTGGCGTTATCGACGATGACTTGACCGCCGAATCTGGACTGGATGCCGTGTGTTCGATGGAAGTCATCGTAGTAGATATCCCACCACATGCCATCCCAGCCGAGGCACGTGGCAGCAGCCAGCTCAGTGAAGCCTTCCCGGCGATAAAGCTACGAGGCCAGATGTCAGCAGCAGAGCGATATCCAGACAACGAGACGTGTAACGGTCTTCTGCCGCATAACGTAGGGCCGTTGAGCGGTCGTGGCGACGACCGCGGCCGCTCATTCTACTGCGCCCGCTCCCGCCGTGGCGGTCCGCTGCATTGGCGTGTGCTGCAGCAACTGGGCGAGTCGACGCGAACTCCACCGTGTGACAAGGCCTCGTTCCAGAGGGTCGCGCCGCGGATGGCGAAATTCATGACGTGCGGGACCTAGCCCGCGAGCTACCGGGCTGTCCATGCGAAAAGGCTCTCCACAAAGTAGCAAGTCAGAACACCGACGCCATAGCCGGCGGCCGCGAGCACAACCGCTCCCACAACGGTGCTGACGACGCGGGATGAGACGCGATGGAGTCCCAGAGCAAGGCAGGCGATACCCAAGGGCCCCAAGGCCAGCCAAGCCAACCCATACTCGTGTAGCGTCCAATTCAGCACCGCCGACAATGCGCAGAGCACGAATCCACCGGCCACCAGGGCATAAGACGGCGCTGCGGACACCGAAGCACGCCGCGGCGCCGACGACCGCGGCGTTTGGTACTGGAGCGGCTGCTGCATAAAGTGGTGCCGATCACTGGCCGCGGCCGGGGTGTCGCCGGGCGACCTCACCTTCAGAATCACCAATGCGATGGGAAACCAGACATGCTGAACGCTGCTGAGGAATACCAGAACGTATGATCCGCTTCTCGCCGATCCACCAAACCACGTGGAGAGCACAACGTATAGGGCGAGTGCTGCGGCTCCAATGGTCAATGCCAAGCCGCGCGAATTGGATGCGAATGCGACCGTCGTGCCCAACAGCAGAAATGCACTGCCGACAAATTCCAGGACGCCTGGGATAACAAGAAGCCCGCGCCCCCGATAGCCGAAGACGGCCAGACCTGCGAGAAACTGAAATACGCCAATCGCGGCCCATCCGATGAGCGCCACGCGAACGAAGGGCCACCAAGCCGCCGGCGTCTGTCGCGGTTCATACTCAGGTAGAGTGGTTTGCTCGTGCTGCATAACGACCCCGCTCAGCAGCCGCAGCCGTTGTGTGAACTACGACACTCGAAGAGCCTGCATGTGTCGCCGGCGTGCCGCAGCGCCTGGTTCGGCGCTGTTCCTCCGACGGCGCTTCCGCCACCGGCGACAACGTGTGGGCATCGCGGGCAGAAGCCATCGGCCGTTGGGTTGCTTGCGGTACACCGTGATCCGATGGCGGGCGAGCTGCGACGCTTCCCCGCCGGCGCGGCGAACACACGATCGCGTGCTATCGCGCCTGGGTCACGCAGTGCTGGTGAATTTCCACTGCGCGCCGCCCGGCTGTAGCCCATGATCGGTTCCCACTTCGATCCCGAGCTTGCACAGCGGCGTGCGGGCAGTTTGTCACTGTGATGGGGTGATCCTGCCCGCAGGTGATCACTCCTTCCCATGCGATCTGTTATTCTACTTGGCGACCGGGGTTGCCGGCAAATCTTGCGGTTCGGACGCCTCCGGCTCGTGTGGCCGGATGTCTCTGAGCGAGCCGAGTTTTCGGATTTCGGGGAAGATCGCGCCGACGGTGCCGACGACCAGTAGCGTGCCCACGCCGCCGCCAACCACGGAAATCACCGGGCCGAACCACTGCGCCGTCAGGCCCGACTCCAGTCCGCCGATTTCATTGCTGGAGCCGATGAAGATCTGGTTGACGGCGCTGACGCGCCCCCGCATGGAATCGGGCGTGAGCATCTGCACGAGGGTATGGCGAACGACCACGCTGACGTTGTCGCACATGCCGGTGGCGACGAGCATCGCGAAGCTGAGCCAGAAGTTTTTGGACAGCCCGAAAATAATTGTGGCCACGCCAAAGCCGGTGACGGCCAGCAGCAGGGCGCGTCCGGCGCGTTGGATCGGCGGTCGGTGGGCGATGGTCAGGGCCATGGTGAACGCGCCAATCGCCGGGGCGGCGCGGAGCCAGCCGAAGCCGGTGGGGCCGACGTGAAGGATGTCCCGGGCAAAGACGGGGAACAGAAACGTTGCCCCACCGAACAGGACCGCGAACAGGTCCAGCGTCATGGCGCCGAGCATGAGGCGGGTCTTGCCGACGAATCGCAGGCCGACGAACAGATCCGCCAGACGCGAGCTGGAGCGTTGTCGCGGCGGGGGCTTGATGTCGGGCAAGGCGTAGATGAAAAAGCAGCAGGCGAACCAGCAGAGCGAGGCCAGCAGGTACGCGCCGGTGATGCTGCGGGCGACGACGAACCCGCCGATCGCCGGGCCCAGCATCGAAGCGGTTTCGAAGATGCTGGAGTTCCAGGTGACGGCGTTGGAGAAAATGCGGGGCGGGACGAGCTGGGGCAGCAGGCTGGTGCGTGCCGGTCGGCCGATGGTGGCCGCGGCGTTGCCCAGCCCCAGCAGCAGGTACATGGCGGTGACCCAGCGTCGTGTCGGCCAGTCGGCGCAGGCATACGACAGGCCTGCCAGCCCCAGCGCCAGCAGTCCGTTGCAGCAGAGCATGCCCAGCACGATCTTGCGTCGGCTGAAGGCATCGGCCAGCGCGCCGGCCGGTAGCGCCAACAGCAGCATCGGCACTGCCAGCACCCCGCCCAGCACGCCCAGGCTCAGGGCCGAGCCGGTCCTGGCGTAGATCTGGTACTGCGCCGCGACGGTCTGCATCTGAGCGGCGATAACGGTGATGAAAAATCCGCTGGCCAGAAAGCGGAAGTGCCGGTTCCGCAGCGCCGCGTAGGGGTCGTGAGCGGCGGCGTCGTGGCCGGCGGGCGTCTGCTGCTCCAGCAGCGTCTCGGTGGGCGTGGCGCTGGCGGGGCGATCGTCGTCCGGCGGCTCGTAGACAATTTTCGCGTGTTGCGGATCGGACATCGGCTAAGATTCAGTCTCAACGCCCGGAGCGCAACACAAACCTCCGCGGTGAAAAGGCCACGCGAACCGAGCGCCGCAGGAATCGTAGCGGAGCCGACGGACCGCCGCCAGCCACGATCCGCTCTCACCCGGCTGCCGGAGAAGATAAAGTCAGGCTTGCGTAAAAAGGTCTGAACGATTCAGTTGCCGGAGAAGCCAAGCGATCATGATCAATCCCCCCATGGACGAGTTGCGACTGAGGCCGATGCCGGAGCTGGCCGGGGGGCTGCGAGCGCGCAAGGCGGTCATCCTCAGTCGCTGGCGCGACGCGGTGCGCGCGCTGCTCCCGCAGGCCGACGAGATGACCCGCAGGCAGCTTGAAAACAGCCTGCCGGCCCTGCTCGATCGCATCGCCGACGCGCTGGGATCGGACGATCCGGCCAGGACCGACCGCCTGATCGACTTGTCTCCGGCACATGGGGAAGCGCGCTTCCACCAGGACTTCAGCCTCAACCAGTTGCTGATGGAGTACGCCGTGCTTCGGCGGGTGGTGATTCAGGAGCTGTCGCGAGCGCTTGGGCGTGATCTGCATGCCGAGGAGTCGGTGGCGCTGCATCAGGGGATCGACGTGGCGTTGCGTCAGGCGGCGGTAGCGTTCGCGGATTTCCAGCGTGCGGCGATCGAGAGGGAAACGGCTGCGATGAGCAAGTTCCTCTCGTTTGTGTCGCACGATCTTCGCGGCGGACTGAACGGAGCGGTGCTGATGATCGAAGTGCTCAAACGCGAGCTGTCACGCCAGCAGCAGTTCGCCCAGGCCGTGGAAGATCTGGACGTGGTTCGACGTTCGGTGCTGGACACGGTGCGGACGATGGAGCGGTTCTTGTACGCCGAACGCCTGCGGCTGGGGCGCATGCCCGTCAGAGTCGCCGAGTTCAACGTCAAGGACGTGCTGGCGGAGCTGCGCAGGATCTTCGAGTATCAGTTGCGGGATGAGCAGATCGAGCTTCAGACGTTCGTCGACCCGCCGGAGCTGCGGCTTCAGTCGGATCGGCAGCTCGTCACGATCGTGGTGCAGAATCTGGTGTCCAACGGGCTGAAATACGGTCGGCGACAGCCGGTAACGGTGCGGGCGATCGGCGCCGCCGGTGGCGCGCTGCCCTCGGAAGTTGCCTGCCGGGTCGCGGTGGCGGATCGCGGGCCGGGTATCGCCCCCGAGCGGATGCAGGAGTTGTTCCGCCCCTACGTGCGAGGCGAAACCTACGGGCAGCAGGGCACCGGGCTGGGGCTGTTCATCGCCCGCCAGGCCGCCGAGCTGCTGGGCGCGCGGCTCTGGGCCGAATCGGAGCCGGGCAAGGGCACGACGTTCTATCTGGATCTGGCTGCGCCCAAGTAGACACGCAGGCACGAAGTGAAGGGGGCAAGCGATCAGAGCGGTTGCTCATCGGCCCATCCCCTGGCGTCGTCTTGAATCTGTGGCTGTGCGCCTTGCTGTTCACCCCGGCATGATGTTCACCGGCCTGTAGGGGATATTCAGCGCGCTGAGGACGATGCCGACGACCAGCCAGAAGCCGGCGGCCATCGACTCGCCGACGATCAGCCCGATGAAGAACGGCTTGGCGGCGGTGTACATGCCGGCGCCGCCGAAACGCAGGATCAGCGTCCGCGCCAGCCAGCCGAGCATGATGCTGAACCACAAATGTGCCCCCGGGAAGGTCATGATCATCAGATATCCCACCGGATGCAGCGGCCACCACGGAAAACTCAATCGCAGAAACGCCAGCACGCTGGTGATGACGAATCCGGCGGTGATGTGCCCGGGAACGCTGTGCTGCGGATAATACCGCCCCTGGGCGTATGCCACCGTCGAGCTGATCGTGTACGTCGGGTTGATCATCGAGCCCCATTCGTTGATCGGCGATCGGTGTGAGACATCCTGTGTCGAGTCGAAGCGGTATTCGGTCCAGAGCATGCTGGCGAAGCTCACGACGTAGCCGACCAGCAGCGCAATCATCAGCAGGGCGATGAACTTCATGCCGATTGCACGCCGAAGGCAAAACTCGCACTCGGGCTCATCCTGCTCGTCGCGCGGTCGGTCCGCAAAGGCGGTCTGGTCCATCACCTTCAGGCCGTGCGATGCGTAAACCGGCACGACTTCGCGGAAGTCGTAGTGCACGGTCTGAAGCAGGTTGGTCAGGTGATACGTCTCCAGCGGAACCGGACGCTGCACGCCCGCCAGCACCAGCAGTGTCCACGGCTTCATCAGCGGAACCTGAAGCTGGCCGTGGATCAGGCCGGTCTCGGCGATGATGCGGGTGATGATCATGAAAAGGGTGAGCATCAGCGCCACGACGACGGCTGCGCCCACGACGGTGGCGCCGGCGGCGACAAGCCAGCCGATCATGATCGAAGCGCAGAGGATCAAACCCCAGAATGCGGACGGATAGGACAGATATAGCCCGCGCGGCTCGCCGCCGCGCTCCCCGCGAAACGCCTGGGCGATCACCAGCCGCCAGTGATGACGCCCGATCCAGGCGATCATGAGCGTGTAGGCGATGATCCCGCCGAAGTGCTGGTCGCCGCGGCCGTGGTCGGTCGGATCGCCCGTGAACGTGCCCAACAGCATGCGATGCACGTTGGCCAGAATGTAGAAGAACCACAGGCTGAACGAGACCGATCCGGGCAGGAAGTACGCCACGCCGAAAGCGGTGAAGAAAACGGCGGCGTCCTTGATCTTGCTGTCCACGTAGCTCCAGGGCGGGGAGCTCATGATGTCGTGAATGTTGTAGTAGACGGGAATTCGCGCGATGTGCCGCGGGAAGTAATTCGACAGCCCGTTGTACGCGTGCAGCAGGAAAACCCCCGCAAAGGCGATCCAGAAGCTTCGCCGCGCGAGGATGGAATTGAGCCACCGCCCGGGCGGCGGCTGCTCAACCAGCGCGAGCTGGATCTGCGCCAGCGGGAAGGGCAGGCGCTCATTTTCGAACCACTGGCTACGCAGGATCGCGACCATGCACAGCATCGCCCCATAAAGCGCGAACAGGAAGATGCCCCAGGTGAATGCCGGGCGAATCCAGGCGGCGAAGGGGATCGGCCCCGGCTCGGTCCAGCGGTTATGAAAACCGTAGGCGATCGGATCATTGATCCAGTCGCGCGGGCTCTCGCCTGCGAAACTGGGATAGATCCAGCGCGCCAGCTTGAGCGATTCGAGGATCGGCGGCCACTCGGCATTGGTGCGGGCAAAGTAAATCGGCCCGGTAAGCGAGGCGGGGAAGTAGCGCATCAGCCCGCTGCTGGGCAGGGCGCAGCTCACCAGGGTCATGCCGAACGCGACGGCGACCTCGCCGCTGCTCAGCGCGTAACGTGGCGCGAAGCGACTGAGCGGGCCGTTGATCAGCACCGACAGCCCGAACAGCAGCATGACCACGCCCAGGGGCAGGTTGTTGCCGACCAGAAAAGTGTTGTTCAGCGCGTAATCGTTGTAGGGGGTCAGGGCGCAGATCAGGATCGTGCCCACCAGCCCCAGCGCCACGGCGCGACCGGTGACAGGCGAAGGCGTCGTCTGCGAGGCCAGCGGCGCAAGCTCGGGCATCGGCGGGATATCTTACCGGGCGGGCGAGGGTTTGGGGACGGCGCTGGCCGTCGGGCGGGCGCAACAACCGTATCGACGTTGTCGCGCTGACACCCGTCATGCAGCAAGCCGATCGACAACTTGTTCCCGACGCGACCAAATCACCGGCTCAATACCATACTCCTTCAGCGCGTTGATCAATGTCCCCGAGGGTGATTTTTCTTCGTCATTAAGAAACGCGTAAGCTTGCGACTCTGCCGGTCGCACCTGTTTTGTATCGCTCCAAGCGAAAAGCAAGGACGTGATGCTGTCTCGACTCGGACGGTTGATTGCGCGGATGATGCGTTCCGGCGCTTGTTCAGAGGCCGGGACGACGAAGTCGAAATTGTGCACGAGATGACTCTGGCCAATGAACTGCACGTTGGGCGTGAATCGAATGCGGTGTGAGCGAAGATACTGCTCTACGTCCTCGTGGAAGAGCGTCTCCACGATGGGCTTGGCTGTCACGAACATGTCGTTCACCGCAACGATGGCCTGCAGCAGAGCGTGCACCTTCTGTGGAAGCTCGTCCGGCCGCGCCTCAGTGGTCAGTTCGTCTCCGCGCTTGGCGACACCAAACCCCCTCAACGCTGTTTGAAGCAGTCTTAATCGGCGGGCCGAGGAGAAGTCAACGCCACTCTGTTCCAGATCGCGGACAGTGTATCCGTCGTCGCTCAGGCGCAACCTTCCGTCCTCCGGTCGAACGTAGAACTGCACGAAGTCATTGTGACGATCAAGAAACGGCGCGGTGATTTCGCAAGCCTGGCCGATCTTGCAGACGGAGATGTTGGACCGCAGCCAGCTAAGGTAATCGTTAACCAACTTGTTGCAGTCCAAGTCTATGCTCATTGAAGCCCCGCTTGGATTGCAGGCACCTCTTGTACATTACAAAACTCTAGGAATTCCCGAAATGTTCGGGCCAGGTCCGTTGGATCGCCAAAGCGCTCTTCAGGCAACGGCATCGCCCATTTGTCGGCATAGCCTTCACGGTACGTGTGGATGTGTGGCCCGGTAATCATCTCCCCATCAGGATTGCAGTGCGGCGGCCCATCCAGATCGAGCCGGACCAAGATCTCCGTTATCCGGTATCGCTCCTGATAGGTGCATTTCAGGAGCTTCATTTGACTTCGATTAACGTCCATCAGAAACCGCTCCCTGCCGTCGGATGATGAAGCATTCCAAGAGGCTTTCTCGCCCGGCCCAGGGAAGTTCAGAGCTCGGCGCTCATCCAGTCGCTTCGGCATCGCGATCAAGGCATCTCCGACGGCCTGTGTCAGCATCAATAGTATCCTTCCCGATGTCCGTCACTTGTCGACTTCTGCCGTGCTGGAGAATTCAGCCGTATGAAAGAGAAACTCCAGGCTGATTGACTTCGCCAAACGAAGCCGCAAAAGCGGCTCGGACGCAGAATCTCCGATTCGACCTTGTCCCTGCGCTCGTCCGGTGCGACGAGGTACAACTCGATGTCGAGGTTCCGCTGAAGGGCCAGCAAGTCGCTCATACACCGGAAGCCTGAGTAAACCGCTGTCGTGCATTCTACTTCGAATGCTGCGATCACGGAGTTTCCTTTCAGTCAGAGCACGTCAATCAGCTCGATCGTGCGGTTCGTGGCTTCATTAAACTGCGTGGGTAGTTCGTCCACGATGCCAGGAACCTGTCGCCGTTGTAGCGCCGCGACCGATCGTTGCGCGCGACCCACAACTGCAAGCAAAAGGTAATACTGAATCTCCGTGTGCCGCGTCGCCGTAGACTCCTCAAGCTCCGCTCGGTCATCGCAAGGAGTCGGCTCGGTCCGCTCCGGCTCTGGTGCGCTAACGGCAGTTTCAACGGTCGCCTTGCCCTTCTTTCTTCGTGCTTTGTAAAAGGGCTCCCGCGCCAGCGACAGCATGCGCTCTCATCTTCTCGAGCAACTGCATGATCAACTGCGCGTCTTGTGGCTCACGGAAACGGTGCGGGCTCATTCTGACAAACCCGCGAAAACCAGGGCGATTCTTTGGGCGGCGGTAGAACCAGACTTTTCCTTCCAGCGCCTCCATGCCTACTCCGTGCTGCGCATCGAGCACAAGCAGCGGACCTCGAATCGCACAGGAAAGTCTTCATCTCTTCCGATCCGAGTTGAATCCGCACTCGGTCCGACGATCTCCAGTGCACCGACCCAGCGCTGAACCCTGTGAGATAACACAAGAAGATGTCACGAGGCACGATGCTGCGCGCGTGGCTCGTAGCCGCTTTCGGAAGCCGGCGACCTTCGATCTCGCTTTACGAAACTCGTCCCACGTGGTTCCCATGAACAAGTCCAGCCAATAGTTCATTGGCGTATCCTGTTCGCAGCATTCTAACAGTGAACTTCGCAGACGTAAAACACGCCGGTGACGATAGCGACTGCCTCATCACCAGTTGCTGGCTCTCATCCGTGGTCGACAGCTCCAGCTTAAAGCAAAAAAACTTTCCGTCGTTCGCCGCCAGAAGTTGACGGGCGGATTCGGCTCGGTCGGATGCAAACATCCAGGAGAGGCCTTCACGGAGATTTCCATCGGGAAGGTTTGGTGATCCGCTGGCACTTCGGGCAGAAGCAGGTCGATCGGCCGCTGAGGACGATGCGGGCGATGGGGGTGCGGCAGGCGGGGCAGGGCTGGCCGGCGCGGTCGTAGACGCGATGACGGTTCTGGAATGCGCCGGCGAGGCCGTCGGCATCGACGTAGTCCCGCAAACTGCTGCCGCGATGTCGTATGGCCCGGCGAAGAGTGGTCTTGATGGCGCGATTCAGCCGCGCGATCTGCTCAGCGTCCAGTGAGTTGGCCGGAGTCAGAGGATGCAGGCGCGCGGCGAAGAGGGACTCGTCGGCGTAGATGTTGCCCAAGCCGGCGATGAGGGTCTGATCGAGCAGGGCCGACTTGATCGCGCGGCGGGTGCGCGCCAACCGCCTGGCGAGCTGCGCCGGACGAAGGGCGAGCGGTTCGGGGCCAATCTTGTCATCGCGTCCGTTGCCGTCCGTCTCGGATCCGATCCACCACACCCCGCCGAAACGACGCGGATCGCGGAAGCGGAGGTGCAGGCCGGCGTGCGATCTGTCGGCTGTAGCGTCTGTGACGAGCCGAAGAATCAGGTGGGTGTGTTTGAGGACCGGGCTGTCGGCTGGCTCGAGCGTGAGCCGGCCGGACATGCCCAGGTGGATGTAGAACCGGTTGCCATCGTCAAGGCTGAAGACGATGCGTTTGCCGCGACGGGTGACGTTGCGGAAGATGCGGTTTTGCAGGCGCTGAACCAGGTTGAAGCCGGGCGGATTGACGATGTCGTGGCGGAGCAACTGAACGGCGGCGATCCGCCGGCCTAGAATCCTGCCGGCCAGCGTGTTCACGACCGTTTGCACTTCAGGCAGCTCGGGCATGGGCAGCCGGAATCATTTGGGAGAAACTTTGCGCCTTTGGGCGCATCACACCTGATGGGGCGATAGTATACCTGTGTCGTCCATTGACAAAGGATCGTTCATGGAGCAGCAGAAAATCGGAATCGTCCAGCCGCAACAGACCGACCTGGGCGCTGATGAACTGGCGGCGGTGGAGAAACTCCAGAAGGCGTATCACGACCTGCGCGCCGAACTGGGGAAGGTGATCGTCGGGCAGGAGGCGGTGATCGAGGAATTGCTGATCGCGCTGTTCTGCCGCGGGCACGCGCTGCTGGTGGGTGTGCCGGGGCTGGCCAAGACGCTGCTGATCTCGACGCTGGCGCGGACGCTGGGGCTGAGCTTCAGCCGAATCCAGTTCACGCCCGACCTGATGCCTTCGGACATCACCGGCACGGAAGTGATCGAGGAAGACAAGACGACCGGCGGGCGGCAGTTGCGGTTCGTGCGCGGGCCGGTGTTTGCCAACGTGATCCTGGCCGACGAGATCAACCGCACGCCGCCCAAGACGCAGGCGGCGCTGCTGGAGGCGATGCAGGAGCATCAGGTGACGGCCGGCGGCAAACAGCACCGCCTGCCGCAGCCGTTCTTCGTACTGGCGACGCAGAACCCGATCGAGCAGGAGGGGACCTACCCGCTGCCCGAGGCGCAGCTCGACCGGTTCATGTTCAACATCAACGTGGGATATCCCAGTGAGGACGAGGAGTTCCAGATCGTTCGCCTGACCACCCAGAGCCTGAAGGTCGAGCTGAAGCACATCCTCAGCGGCGAGGAGGTGATGCAGCTTCAGGAGATCGTGCGGAAGGTTCCGGTGGCCGATCACGTGATTCGCTATGCGCTTCAGTTTTCACGACTGACGCGAAAGACGGAGGGTGGCAACATCCCGGATTTCGTGAGCGAGTACGTGAGCTGGGGCGCCGGGCCGCGGGCGTCGCAGTATCTGATCCTTGCCGGCAAGGCCCGCGCGCTGCTGAAGGGTCGGTATCACGTGAGCACGGAGGACATCCGTCAGGTGGCGTTGCCGGTCCTGCGGCACCGCATCGTGACCAACTTCAACGCCGAGGCCGAAGGGATCAAGAGCGACACGATCGTGAGGCGGCTGATCGACTTCATCCCCCGGCAGCAGTACGACGAGATGGACGCGAGCATGGCGAAGCTGCTGAGGGATCAGCCGGCGGCGTGAGGATCAGAAGGATGCGCAACATGCGGGCAAACGATGCGAAGAACCCGGTGAATCGCGAGTTCTTTGCTCGCGTTGCGGAACGGCGCCTGCGCAACGTCAGGAAGCGCATGCCCCAGAATGAGCGGCCGCAAACGAAAGGACAATGGTTCATCAGGTAATGAGTGATGATCGAGTTGTTGTGCATGAGCAATCGCCCGGCAGAACGCTGCTGTGCCGTCGGTGACAACGCTGATGCCTGAAACCGTCGCCGATTATCGCAAGTACCTCGACCCGCGCACGCTGGCGCGGATCAGCAGCCTGGATCTGCGCGCGCGGCTGATCGTCGAGGGGCTGATGACCGGCATGCACCGCTCCCCGTATCAGGGCATCTCCGTCGAGTTCGCGCAGCACAGGCCCTATGTCCAGGGCGACGACATCCGCCACATCGACTGGAAGGTGATGGCCAAGACCGACAAGATCTACCTCAAGCAGTACCTGGAGGAGACCAACCTTCACCTGATCTGCGTCGTGGATGCCAGCGAATCGATGGGGTACGGAACCGTCCGCGCCGACGGCGACGCAACATGGACCAAGTACGACCACGCCACCGCGATCGCGGCGTCGCTGTCGTACATGGCCATCCAGCAGCAGGACTCCGTGGGGCTGGCGGTGTTCGACCAGGTGCTCAGCCGGTATTTCAAGCCCAGCAACTCTCCGGGACAGTGGAAGATCGTGATCAACGAGCTTCAGCAGGTGCCGCGATGGAACAAGACCAGCATGGGCCGAATCCTGGATCAGCTTGCCGAGAAGCTGAACCACCGAAGTCTGCTGGTGATCCTGAGCGATTTTTTCGACGAGCTGGAGGGGATTCGACAGGGGCTGCGCCACCTGCGGTACAAGAAGCACGAAATCATGGTTTTTCAGATTCTGGACCCGACGGAGATCCAGTTCCCCTTCGAGGATGTGACGTTGTTCAAGGGTCTGGAAGAGATGGGCGAGTTGCTCACCGAGCCGCGGGCGTTGCGCGACGGCTACCTGGAGCAACTGCGGATGTTCACCGATGAGCTGAAAAAAACCTGCCGCGGAATGAACATCGACTTTCAACGGTTCGATTCCGGGCAGACGCTGGACGTGGCGCTGAGCCAGTTTTTGGCGACTCGCGCCGCGAGCATGAAGTAGTGAGCTTGTGTCACGGGCGTCGGGCCCGTGCCAGCAGTACCCGCACGGGCATGACGCCCGTGACATGATGATGAGCGGTTGGATTGCCATTCTCGCGATCGGCTTTGTCACGCCGGGCTTCGTGCTGGCGGGGATACTGCTGGCCTCGATCCCGATCATCATCCACATCCTCAACCGCCGTCGCTTCAGAACGGTGCAGTGGGCGGCGATGACGTTTCTGCTTCAGGCGCTGCGGAAGAACCGCCGACGACTGCGCTTCGAGCAGTGGCTTCTGCTGGCGGTGCGGTGCAGCGTGCTGGCGTTGCTGGGGCTGGCGCTGGCCCGGCCGATGGGCTGCGAGCGGTCGTCCCTGGCGACGATCGCGGGGCGCCGCGCGGGGCTTCATGTTCTGATCATCGACAACAGCTACTCGATGGCCTACCAGGCCGATCGCCCCGATGCCCGGACGCACCTCGATCAGGCCAGGCTCCTGGCCAAGCGGGTGATCGACCGTTTATCGGCGGGCGGGGAGTCGGTTGTGCTGATCACCGCGTCGCAGCCTGCGGCGGCGGTGATCGCCAAGCCCACGTACGATCTGGAAGCCGCCAAAGCCGCCGTCGATCGCGTGCAGCAATCCTACAGCGGCACGGATCTGCTCGGGGCGTTGCAGAAGGCGCTGGAGATCGGGCGCGAGGAATCCGCCCAGCCCTCGCGCAGCCTCTACATTTTCAGCGATTCGACCCGCAGCGCCTGGGAAGCCCCGCCGGCCGAGGCGCTGGCGTCGCTCGGTCGCGAGCTTGCTTCGATCTACCGCATCGCGCACTTCAATCTGGCGCGCCAGGGACAGTGGAATCACGCGGTGCTCAGTGTCAAACCCACCGCCAATCTCGTCCGCGCCCAGTTCGAAAATGCCTTCCAGGCCCTGGTGCGCGGTTACGGAGCCAGCACCGAAACGCACCTTCAGTGGAAGCTGGATGACCAGCCGCTTCCCGGCGGGGGACCCATACGCCCCGAGCTGAACACGCCGCCACAGACGCAAGCGCAGGCGCAGATCCAGCAGGGCGGGCTGCATGTGATCAGCGCGAGCCTGGCCAGCGACAATCGACTGAAGGTGGATGATACGCGCTGGCGGGTGATCGACGTGGCGGCGGAGATGCGCGTGCTGATCGTCGAGGGCGAGCGGGGGATCGGCCCGCTGGCAAGTTCCGGCGCATTTCTCCAGCTTGCGCTGGCTCCGCCGAGCGAAGAAGGCGCCCGCTTCACCGCGACGCACGCACGGACCCGCAGCTACATTCTTCCGGAAGTGATCAGCGACCTGGAATTCGGCAACAAAGTGCTGGGCGAATACCGCGCTGTGATCCTGGCGGGCGTGTCGCAGCTCTCGCCGCCGCAGGCGGATCAGCTTCGCGCCTTCGTGCAGCAGGGCGGGACAGTCGTGGTTTTCATGGGCGAGGCGGTCAGCGCAGAGGCCTACAACCAGGTGTTGCTGCCGCGCGGACTGATGCCCGGTACGCTCAGTCGCCGCATGAGCGTCGCTGGCGATCAGCAGCCGTTCCACTTCGACGTGCCCCGCGGCGGACTGCATCCGCTGCTGGCGATTTTCGAGAACCAGGAGCAGACCGGCCTGCAAACGGCGCAGGTTTTCACCTACTGGCGAGTTGAGCTTCCCAATGACGGGCACGTCGAACGCGTGCTGAACTATCAGCAGCACCAGACCGCCAACGCAAACTCCGGCGGCGGGGCGGACCCGGCGATCACGGTGCACAGCCTTGGCGAAGGCCGCGTCGTCTTCGTCTCCACCACCGCCGGCGCCGAGTGGACGACCCTTCCGGCCAAGCCAGCTTATGTGCCGCTCATGCACGAGCTGATCTGCGGCAGCGTCAGCGCGGCGGACCGCTGGTTGAATCTGCTGGTCGGGCAGACGCTTCAGATCCCTCCGACCCTCAAGCTGACCACCGTGCCGACGTTGAAGGACCCGCAGCAGGCGGAGGTGGTGCTGGAGCAGACGCAGGCGCCCGACGGGCGTGCGGTCTACCGCAGCCGGCCGCTGGAAAAGCCCGGCGTGTACACGCTGACGACCGGCGCCAAGTCGATCCCGATCGCGGTGAACGTGCCCGAGGATGAGGCCGACATCCGCCCGCTCGAAGCGGCCGCGATCCAGAAAGCCCTTGGGGGGATCGATTTGTCCCTGTTCGACGAGCAGCTTCCCCCGCCCGCCGAGTCCGAGCACGCCGGCAATGACTTTGGCTGGAGCGTGATGATCCTGGTCCTGATGCTGGTTGGCCTGGAGTGTTTTTTGGCGATGAGGTTCGGGCATTACCGCAGATGAGGTGGTGCGGGAAGTCGAGCTGGAAGACGTCGGCCCGAGTCACGGGCGTCGCGCCCGCGCGGGCGATCATTGTGCGGGCGGGAGGCTCGTGACACACAGACAGCCCGTTCTGGGGATTCCCAGACAGGCTTTTTAAACGGAGACGGTTCCGGGTTAAGGGTTCAAAGTTCAGTTTTGGCATCCGAATTCGGAACCTCGGTCCCCAGACTCATGCAGCGCATTTGGGAAATCATCCTCGGCCTGGAAAAAGGCTTTCTTTCCCGCGAGGGGGAGTTCAGCGTGGCGTTCAACCCGGCCTGGCCGGGACAGAGCTACGTCGGCGCCGGGACGTGGAACTTTGTGTTGATCGCGGCGGCGGTGGCGCTGGTGGTGTGGGTCTACCGTCGCGAGGGGCGATCTCGTGGCGTGAAGATCACGCTGGGCGTCATCCGCATGACCCTGCTGCTGTTCGTCATCGCGATGCTGAATCGCCCGGTGCTGACGCTTGGGCAGAGCCGCACGGAAGCATCGGTGCTGGCCATTCTGATTGACGACAGCATCTCGATGCGGGTGCGCGACGCGGCGCTGAAGCCAAACGCCCAACCCCAGTCGCGTCTGGAAGCGGCGGTGGCGCTGCTGGCCGATGAGGATCAGAAGCTGCTTCGCGATCTGCGAAAGACGCACACGCTGCGCTTCTACAAGTTCGACTCGACGGCGACGCCCCTGGCTTTGGCGCCGGCAACCCAGCCGGCAGTGAGTGGCGGTCCGCAGGACCGGGCTGATGCGCAACTTGCTGCCGAAGTCGCAACCCTGCAAGCCCTTGAACCCGCCGGTCAGAATACACAGGTTGGCAAGTCCATCCGCGCGGTGCTGGACGATCTTCAGGGCCAGCGGCTGGCGGGCATCGTGGTTCTGACGGATGGTCGCGACACGCCCCCGCAACCGCTGGCGGCAACTCTGGCGCAGCTCAGCGACGCCGGCACCAAAATCTATCCCGTCGTCGTCGGCTCGGAGAAGATGCCGACCAACATCGCGATCCAATCCGTCGCGGCCCAGGACAGCGCCTTCAAGGGCGACATCGTGAACATCCGAGTTGCCGTCCGCGGCAGCGGGTTCTCCGCGGGGCAGGATGTGACCGTCCAGCTCAAGGACAAAAAGACCGGCAGCCAGATGCTCGACCCGTCCGGCAAGCCCGTCGAGCAGACCGTGCGGCTGGAGGCCGGCGATGCCCCGGTCGAGGCCGAGCTTCAGTTCCTGCCCAAGGATGTCGGCCAGCTCGATCTGATCATCGAGGCCGTCCAGCAGCCCGGGGAAATCGACGACGAGGACAACACGCGCGAGATCCAACTGGCGGTGCTGGATGCGAAGATCAACGTGCTGTACGTGGACGGCTATCCGCGCTGGGAGTACCGCTACATCAAGAACGAGATGATCCGCGACCGCACGATCGACATCTCGTGCCTGCTGACCAGCGCCGACCCGAGCTTTCATCAGGAGGGAGACCGCCCGATTACGCGCTTTCCCGAGAGCATCGAGGAGATGCTGGATTACGACGTGATCGTGTTCGGGGATGTGGATCCGCGGCAGTTTTCGGATTCGCAGCTACAGCTTGTGGCGGATTTCGTGGCGAAGCGCGGCGGGGGGTTCGGCATGATCGCCGGGCCACGATGGTCGCCCATCGCCTATCGCGGCACGCCGATCGAAGCGATCCTGCCGGTGAACATCGCGCGGGTACAGCCGGACCCGGGCGGGTCGATCACGCAGGGCTTCCGCCCGCTGCTGACCAAGAGCGGCGCCGACAGCTCGATCTTCCGCTTCTTCGCCGACCGCGCCGTCAATGACAAGTATCTCAAGGAAGACCTGCCCCTGATTTACTGGTATCTGACAGGGGTGAGCGTCAAGCCCGGCGTCGGCGAGGTCTACGCCGAGCACCCTGTGGAAACCGGCCCGGACGGACGCAAGGCGCCGATCCTGGTGCTGGGCCGATTCGGCGCCGGACGAACGCTGTTCAGCGCGATCGACGACTCGTGGCGGTGGCGTTACTACACCGGCGAATCGATCTTCGACACCTACTGGGTGCAACAGCTTCGTTATCTTGCCCGCAGCAAGAAGCTGGGACAGCGTCGTTTCACGCTGGCCAGTGCCCGACCCGTTTATGAGCTGGGCCAGCAGGTGCGGGTGGCGCTCCAGGTGCTGGATCCGCAGCTTGTGGGGCAACTTCCCGAGCAGATTCGCGTCGATATACAGGATGCGGCCGGGCAGCTTGTCCGTCAGGAAATGCTCCTTCGCCAGGAGAATCAGCCCGACCTGTACGTGCTGTCCTTCGCGGCCGAGCGGATCGGGCGGTTCGTGGTGAAGTTGCCGCCGATCGCTGGCGGCGCCGAAAGCGCCGAGGTACCGATCGAGGTGAGCGTGCCACGGCTTGAGCTGGCCCAGCCGCAGGTGGATCGCGTCTCGCTGGCGCGGATCGCCTCCGAGACGCGCGGGCAGCTCGTCGAGCTTTCTCAGGCTCGCGAGCTGCTGCCCACGCTCATCCCCAGCGCCGCCAGGGTCATCCCCATCGAGTCGAATCAGCCGCTGTGGGATGCCCCGCTGGCGATGCTTTTGTTCGTTTTCCTGATCACGGCCGAGTGGCTGATGCGTAAAGTGTATGGAATGCTTTAGGAGATTTCGGATTGGGAATTCAGGATTGCGGATTGAATAAGACAAATCCGCAACCCGAAATCCAAGATCCGCAATAACGACCATGCCTCCCACGATGCTGATCAACTCGCTTCAGAGTGTCCGGCGGCGCGTCAAGGTACTGGGCGTGGTGTATGGCACGGGAATCGTCCTCGCCGCCGCCGTCGGGCTGCTGCTGGCCATCTCGGCGCTGGATTACGTTCTGAATCTGCCGCCGACTCCACGACTGGTCGCGATCCTGCTGGCGGCGGGCGCGATCGTGTACGCGCTGTGGCGATGGATCGCCAGGCCGCTGGCGGCCAGGCTCTCGATCAGCGATGTGGCGGGCCGGCTGGAGCAGGCGTTCCCGCAGTTTGACGACCGGCTCCGCAGCACCGTCGATTTCCTCCGCGGCGATGTGCCCGGATCCGAACCGATGAAACAGCGCGTGATCAGCGAAACCGCGGCGCTGGCCGGGCAACTGGACCTCGCCCGCGCCGTCGTCGCCACGCCCGCGTGGTACTCGATGTCCGCGGGCATCGGCGCGATCCTGCTGGCGGGGATGCTGGCGCTGCTGGCGCCGGATTACTCCAGCATCGCGCTGCGACGCATCGTTTCCCCGTTCGGGGATGCGGCCTGGCCCAAGCGCGTGCAGATCAGCATGCTCGGGCAGGTGCCGACGCGTGTGCCGGTCGGGCAGCGCATCGAGCTGCGAATGAGACTTCAGCGTGGCGACAGCGCATCGCGGCGGGCCAGCATCTTCTATCAGTACGACGGCGGGGCTGTGCAGCGCGAGCTGATGCTCCGCGGCCCCGACGGATCGTACTCCGCGTCGCTGGATGCGCGGGTGGAATCGGGCAAGCAGGCGGCGAGCCTGCGGGTGTGGATGGAGGCGGGCGATGATCGCGTCGAGCTGCCGCCGATCACGGTGGTGCCGCGGCTGGCGATCCGGTCGGTGGAGGCGGTTCTCACCCCGCCCGCCTACGTGACCGCCCGCCCGCCGCAGACCGTCAACCTCGCCGCTGCGCCCGCGATTGTCGCCGACGGCTCGCGGGTGACGATCCGAGTCCAATTCAGCAAGCCGCTGGCTGATCCGGCGCAGGTCGAGCTGATCCCCGCCAACGACGACACGCCCGCGCCGCAGGTTGCCTGGCAACGGCAATCCAGCACCGCCGTCGCCGGCGAGTGGCTGGCGCGGCAGTCGCTGCGATTCCACATTCGCGCCACCGACACCGACGGGTTCACCAACAATGCGCTGGAGGAATACGAGCTGATCGTGCGGCCGGATCAGCACCCTTCGGTCCAGATCGAAAACCCGCGGCGAAACGAGGAGCGAACGGCGGTGTCGGTCGTCCCGCTGACGGGCGTGGTGGAAGATGATTATGGCATCGAATGGCTGAAGCTGGTGATCGAGCGTGTGGGGGGCGAGAAGAAGCGATGGGAGATCAATCTCCTGGACAACAGCGCCGCGGTGAATGGCGCCAGCTCCACCCGCGCCGAATCCGCCGCTGACCGCCTGCGGCTTCGCGTGCTCTATGCGTGGGATCTGGCCCAGTTGCAGGACGCGAACCTCAAGCCCGGCGACGTGCTGGAATACCACCTTCTGGCGAAGGACAACTTTGTGCTGGACGGGCAGACGCACCCGCCGGTCCCCAGCGGCAAGCTGCGCATCGTCATCATCAGCCAGGAAGAACTGACGTCGCGCGTGATCGATGAGCTTCGTCAGGCGAAGAATCAGATCATCGGCGTTCGGCAGGCGGTCGATCGCACGCGGCAGGAGACATCGGATCTGGCCGACGAGACACGACAGAAGGAGCAGCTTGACGCCGCCGATCGCGCGGCGCTGGATCGGTTGACCAATCAGCAGGCGACCGGCGCCTCGCAGACCAGGCAGATCGCCTCCAGAATCGATCAGCTTCGCGATCGACTGGCGGAGAACAAATCGCCGGCGCAGGAGCTGGCGGACCTGGCGCGGGATGTGAGCAGCGACCTGAACCGCGCCGCCGAAGAACCGATGAAGGAGGCAACCCGGCGGCTGTCGGAGGCCGCCCAGCCCAACGCCGCTCGCCAACAGCGCAACGATGCGATCAACCGCGCCGGCGAGGCGCAGCAGCAGGCCGATCAGCAGCTTCAGCAGGCGCTGGATCGGCTGGCGAATATCGGCACGCTCCAGCAGACGATCGACAACCTGCGGCGCATCCTGGAGGCTCAGCAACAGGTCAGTCGCGATACGCGGGAGATTGGCAAGCGCAATCTGGGCAAGACCCCCGACCAGATCAGCCCGCAGGATCGCCAGAAGCTGGACGAAGCCGCCGATCAGCAGCAGAAGCTGGCCGACCAGACCAACAAGGCGCTGGAGCAGATGCAGAACATGGCCGAGCAGATGCAGCGCAGCGACGAATCGGCGTCGCAGGCGATGAGCCGCGCCGCGCAGACCGGACGACAGCAGCAGGTCTCCCAGAACCAGCAGCGCGCCGCCCAGCAGGCGCGGCAGAACCAGCAGGCCCAGGCGCAGGCGGCGCAGCGACAGGCGGAGATCGGGCTGGAAATGATGCTCAACGAGCTTCGCGAGGCCGAACGCCACAAGCTCGCCGAGCTTCAGAAAAAGCTGGAGGAGCTCCAGAACCAGATCGCCAATCTCATCCGCCGGCAGGCCGGACACAACATCGATAACCTGAGCATTCAGGGCCCCGAGCGGCTGGCGAAGATGGAACAGACGCTGCTGGCGGAGCTGCTGATCAAGGCGGAGCGAGATCCGCAGAAGCCCGGGCCGATTCCGCAGATCGAGCAGCTCTCGGCGGCGCAGGAACAGACCGAGCGCAACACGCGCGACCTGGGCAAGACCACCGAGGCCATGCCCAACGGCGCCGGCCCGGCGTCGCACCTGACGCGCGCGGCGGCGCGGATGGAGCGGGCGATCGTGCACCTGCGCGATCGCAAGCTGCCCGACGCCTACGAGCCGCCACAGGTCGAGGCGCTGGCCGAACTCGAGCAGGCCAAGCGAGACGTCGATCAGCAGAAGAATGAAGTCGATGAGCAGATCGAGCAGCAGGACAAGGAGTCGATCCGGCAGCGATACGTGAAGATCCGCGAGCAGCAGCAGAAGCTGAATGAGGAGACGACACGGATCCAGAATGCTCGCGGACCCGACGGCGCGCTGAACCGCGCCGACGCCGTTCGCCTGGGGCAGCTTCCCGGCGAGCAGGGCAAGCTGGCCGACGAAACCAACGCCATCAGCGAAGACCTGTCCGCGCTCAGTTCCACCGTCTACGCCTGGGCGAACAAGGACATCGTCGAGTCGATGAAGGATGTGAAGGACGAGCTGGGCCGGCAGAACACGGGCGTGGCGACGCAATCGGAGCAGGCGCGGATCTTGGAGCAGCTTGACGCGATGATCCGCAACCTGGCGGTCAAGCCGCGTGACAGCCGATTCGCCCAGGAAGACCAGGGCGGTGGCGGCGGCGGGGGGCAGTCCAACGGCGGGCCGCGGCTGCCGGCCGAAGCCGAACTGCGACTGCTCCAGGACCTTCAGCGCGCCATCAACCGTAGCACCAAAGCCATTGACGCCCAGCCGCCCGAGCAGAAACAGGCCGACAAGCCGAAGCTGATCGCGCTGGGCAATCGACAGGGGGATCTTCGCCAGGTCCTGGATGAGATGCTTCAGAAAGCTTCGCAGGGCCAGATCAAGCTCGGCCCCGAGCCTGACAACCGCGACCAGCTTCCCGAGGAGGCCAGGACCGAGGACATCGAGAACCAGGAGCTGGAGAAGAACCTGCTGAACGATGTTGCGGACGAGGAAAAGAATGCGAAGCAGGCGACACTGATCGGCGACCGGATGGCGCGGTCACGGCAGCGGCTGGCGCTGAACAATGACCCCGGGCGGGTGACGCAGTTAATTCAGCAGCGGATCATCGAGGACATGGATTACCTGATCGACCAGGCAAGGCAGCAGCAGGCCGAGACGCGAAACGCCCAGCAGCGTCAGCGTGGGCAGGCGCAGCGGATGGCGCAGGCGCGTCCCGGACAGCAGGCGGATCAGGCCAACCAGCTCGGGCAGCGGCAGCAGCGCGCCGGTCAGACGCCGGCGCAGGAATCGACGCCGCCGGGTCCCGGTGGACGCGAGGCCGATCTGGCGCGCCAGATTCGCGAGTCCGCCGCCGAGTGGGGCGCGATCACCCCGCGCCTGCGCGACGCGGTGATCGAAGGCAGCAGCGAGACGATCATCCAGGACTATCGCAGGCTGATCGAGGAGTACTATCGGTCGGTCGCGGACCGCGGAACCGGGCAATAGAGTCGAAGGATCAAGGCACAAGGATGAAGGATCAAGCGTGGTAGAAGCGGGGTCGGTTCACGTGTGGATGAGGAGTGTGGTAGTTTCGCTCTTGCTGGCCGGCGTGGCGCTGGCGCAGGACAGCCCCGCGCGCCCGCAGATGCCGATTGCGCCTCGTCCCAATCAGGTGCGCGGCGACGAAATCACTGCGGCCCAGCGCGCGGCGGTGGAGAAGGGTCTGGCGAGGCTGGCGTCGCGACAACGCAACGACGGCTCGTTCGGAACCACCAATGACGGCTTCGGCGCCACCTCCGCCGTCACGGCGCTGGCGGGACTGGCGTTCATGCAGGACGGCAACCTGCCCGGGCGCGGAAAGTACGGCCAGCATGTGGAACGATGCGTGCAGTACATCCTCAACGCCGCGCAGGAATCGGGGCTTCTGGTCTCCGAGCAGGCGCATGCCGTCATGTATTCGCACGGCTTTGCGGCGCTGTTCCTGGCCGAAGTGTACGGCATGACCGCGGATGAGCAGGTCAAGGAGCGGCTTCAAAAGGCGATCCGGCTGATTCAGAAGACACAAAACCCCCAGGGCGGCTGGCGATACCAGCCGGTGCCCTACGACGCAGATATCTCCGTGACGATCTGCCAGGTCATGGCGCTTCGCGCCGCGCGCGATGCGGGCATCAAGGTCGAAAAGGAAGTCATCGACAAGGCCATCGAGTACGTCCGCGCCTGCCAGAATCCCGACGGAGGATTCAATTACCAGCTTGGCCCCGGCGGCAGCGGAAGCGCGTTTCCGCGCTCCGCCGCGGGCGTGGCGGCACTGTATTACGCGGGCGTGTTCGAGGGCGATGACCTCAAGCGGGGCCTGGATTACCTGCTCCGCTTCAAGCCCGGACGCGCCACCAACACCTCGCCCAGCTCCCACTACTTCTACGGGCAGTATTACGCGGTGCAGGCGATGTTCCTGGCCGGCGACGATTACTGGGCCCAGTGGTATCCGGCCATCCGCGACGAACTGATCAAACGCCAGGACCCCAACGGCGCCTGGAACGGCGAGATCAGTGAAGACTACTGCACCGCCTCGGCCCTGATCATCCTTCAGATGCCCAACCGGTATCTGCCGGTGTTCAGCGGCAAGGGGCCGGGAAACTGACGATCGGGACATGTTGAATGTCGAACCTTGAACGCCGAAAGTCGAACGGATCATCGCGACTGAATCGCGCGCTGGTGGTTGCGGTGTGCGCGTTGCTGCTGTTGAGCAGCAGGATCAGTCGCGCCGACGAGGCGTGGATCCTGACAACCGCGGACTTCCGCTCGGAGCGGGTGACGCTCAGCGGCATCAACGGCCAGGGCGCCATCGTCGATCAGAGCCGCAAGGTCGGCTTCGACCGGCTGCTCATGCTCCAGCGCGCCGATCCCCCCGGCAAGGAGCCGTCGCAGGGCCGGGCAAGTCCGCGGCCCGAGCCGGCCGAGACCCGATTCATCGTGGCCCTGCATGATCAGAGTCGCGCCGTCGGGCGACCCAGAGCCATCGCCGGCGAAAACCTGGTCTGGGACAACCCCACGCTTGGCGAGCTGACGTTGCCGCTGAAGTCCGTCGCCAGCATCGTTCGCGACGGGCGGGAGGATCAACTGGATGCGGCGATGAACGGCCCGGCCGGCAATGGGGACGTCCTGACCCTCAACAACGGCGACATTGTGCGCGGAATCGTCACCGCCATCACCGCTTCGTCGGTGAGTGTGCAGCAGAGCGACGGCGAGACGATTGAAGCGCCGCTGGAGTCGGTGGCGCGGGTCAGATTCGCGTCCATCGGCGTCGCGACAACGGATGGCTCGATGACGCCCTGGTTTCGTGTAGGGCTTGCCGACGGCTCGGTCATCAACGCCGCGACGCTCAGCCTCAGCCAGCAGCAGCTAAGGCTCGTGTTGCCCGGCAGCGGCATGGCATCCGGAGTTCATCGCGAGCTGCCCCTGTCGGCCGTCGTTTCGATCGAGCAGATCAACGGGCCTGTCACGTGGCTGTCAGATCTGCGCCCGGTCGAATCGGTGCAGACGTCGATGTTCGACCTCACCTGGCCGCCGAGGATGAACCGCGCCGTGGACGGCGGGCCGATCCGCTTCAACGACCGGACTTTTGCCCGGGGCATTGGCGTACACGCTTACTCTCGCCTGGTCTACCAGATCGACCCCGCCTGGCGCGCGTTTCGTACCCAGTACGCGTTTGCGTCCGGCGATTTGCCCTGGGCCAACGTCACCGTGCGGATCAGGATCGATCAGAGCATCGCGCACGAACGTGCAGACTTCCGGGCTGGCGTGCTGTCACCGCCGATCGTGCTGGACATTCCGCCGGGCGCCCGCAGGCTCACGCTGGAAGTGGATTTCGGCCGGAACCACGACGTACAGGATCGATTCAACTGGATCGAGCCGGCGTTTTTGAAGGCGCGTGCGTCGCCCGCGCCCAGCACCACGCCGACCCCCGCCACACAGCGCGCCGCCGAAGGCGCTGAGGCGAGCAACTGAGCCTGGCCGCCGGTGTGGCCGCATCACGCATCGGCGGGTTTGGGCCCGACCAGCGACAGCCCGCCGTCCATCAGCAGAACACTGCCGGTCATCTGGTTGTTCAGCGGATCGCAGAGGTAAGCGATTTGTCGGGCGACGTCCTGGGGCGTGATCAATCTGCGGATCGGCACATGCGCGATGGCGCTTTGCCGCAGGGCCGGGTTCTGCTCGAACATCCGCCCGCTCAGTCCGGCATCGACGTAGCCGGGCGCCACTTCGTTGACCAGGATCCCGTGCGGCGCCAGTTCCAGGGCCATGCACTTGCAGAGCATTCGCATGGCGGCCTTGGCGGCGCAGTAGGCGGGAATGGTCGGATGCGGCGCGTGGGCGGCCCAGCTCCCGACGAATACGATGCGACCCTGCCGGTGCTGCTCCAGCATGCGCACGGCCGCCGCCTGCGCCAGGTGAAATGCCCCGTCGAGGTTGATTCGCAGCTCGGTCGACCATTGCTCGGGTGTGATGTCGCGCACAGAGGCGACGGTGACGATGGCGGCGTTGGCGATGACCAGCGTCGGCACGCCGAGCTGGGCTTCGACGCTCCGGACCCACTGGCGAACAGCCGGCGCGTCGGCCACGTCAACGCGATCGTATCGCGCCCGCGCGCCCAGTTGTCGCAGTTCCTGGAGCAAAGGCTGGGCCTGCTCGGTGGGGCGAACATCTCCCATCGCCACGTCCGCACCTCGTCGAGCCAACTCCATCGCCGTTGCCCGTCCGATGTCTCCGATCCCGCCGCTGATGATCGCGACGTTGCCGGCCAGTGGTCTTTCCAACGGTGCTGCGGGGGTGTCTGTGCCCATATCACTCTTGACGAAAGCGATCGGGCAAGTATAGCATGGCGGTCGCTTCCGAAGGATTCGGGCACGCTCGTGCCGGTTTGCTTCGGGTTGGCAGGCATTTCCGGGTTGCCGATTCTGTGACAGTCGCGTTTGGGGGATGAGCGGAATCTGGCCGCTCATGTGATATGAGGCTGCGCCTCAGGCTTTCAGGCCCGAGGGTGCGCCCGACGCCCACGCTCCACGGCACGCTCCGCTGCATATCCGCGTCGCGCCTGGCCGCCCATGGCCTGTACACCCCAAGAGGAGACACGTCCATGCAACGGTTACTCTTTCCGCCGGAAATGGGGGCGGCCATGAGCGTGCTGTTGACGCTGGTGTTATCCTTGTCGGCGACGGGCAGGTCGGCGGGAAACGTGGTCATCGCCAACCGGCCCTTCGGCATGGACCTGGCGAGCTGGCATCCCCACGCCGACGGGTTCTTCGACGCCAGCATCGGCGAACAGATCATCGGCGTATACCTGCTGAATCAGGGGACGCAGACGATCACCAATGCATCGGCGATGGCGTCGTTTTCGCCGGGATCGGGCATCGTGCTGACCCAGCCGATGTCGCAATTTGGAGATCTGCAACCCGGCATCCCGACGCTGGGATTTTTCAAGGCCAACTTCAGCGGCGCCAGTCCGGACAAGCACGCGTTGCACCTGAATGTCAACGGAAACTCGGGCAGCTTCTCCCAGAGCACCTCGCGGAATCTGTTCGTGACCAACGACGTTCACGATCCGAACGACATCAACTCCTGGACCATGTTCGCGCCGGAGGGAAGGATCACCACGCAGGTGATCAGCGAATATGGCGGGCACAGTCCGGGCAGCATCACCGCTTTTACGGAGTTCAACTGGACGGTGGAATACAACGCGCCCTTCACCGGGCAGTTCTCGCCGTTGCCCTATGAGGATCCGTTCTGGAAGGCCTTCGCCGCGGGATTCGGAATCGGCGGGTCGGCAGTCTGGGTGGTCGGGGCGATCGTCAAGCGCTGCGGGAACGAGAAGGATGGAGACCTGCTGATCAACGTAGGTCAGGCCGAGAAAGGCGCCGGAGGGATCGGCGTGGCGCTGGACTTTGCCGACCCGTTCCGTCGCGGGCAGCAGAACACGTTTCCCGGCCCCAGCGAGCGAACCTTGCGCGAAACGGTGCACCTGACGGCCAACTACCTGACTGAGCCGGTGGTGGGCACGCCGTGGGAGGCGCAGGTGAACTGGACCTACCAGCGGATCACCGATGCCGGCAGCTACACGTTTTCCGTGAACGAGCAGGTGCAGAATCAGCATTTCACGAACACGCGGTTGCTGACGATTAACCAGGGCAGTTTTGTGCCCGGACAGGAGCTGGTTCTGACCGCCACCGCCTTTGGACCGGGAACCCTCAGCGCCGACCGCGCGATCTTCATCGCCAACATTCTGCCCGCCGACGATGCCAGCTACGACAACATCGTGCGCTCGGTGGTGATGCGTGACGACGGGCAGGGCGGGGACGTGCTGGCGGGCGATGGGATCTACACGGGAGCGACCAGCACCGCCGGCTTCCCCGCCGGGGTGCAGTTGGCGGCGTACGTGTTCGGCTTTGACATCAACAACGCGGCGGTAACCGACCCGCCCCTGGTCGCGGCGCAGGAGATTGGCGGGCTGATGATCTCGGCGCCACAATTCGGCGAGTGCACGATCGAGCCGGACTTTCGGTTCCAGATGATCAGCATCGGCACGATCAGCTCGGCATGGAACGTCGATGCCAGCGGATCATGGTCATCCGGCACGAACTGGACCAGTGGCGCCGTACCCAACGGCATCGATCACATCGCGAATTTCGGCACCATCATCACCAACTCGCGGACCGTGACGGTGGATGCTCCGCAGTGGGTCGGGAACATCAATTTCTTCTCCGCGCCTTCATATACCATCGCCGGGCCGGGCACGATTACGCTGGATGTGAGCAGCGGCACGGCGGGGATCAACGTGGGGCAGGGCACGCACGTGATCGCCGCGCCGGTGATCCTCAACGACGATGCGACGATCAACGTGGCCCCGGGGGCCGGATTGGCGCTGACCGGACCATTCAAGGCCACCGGACGAAGCATCACCAAGGGCGGCGCAGGGTCGGTGCAACTCGAGCGGATCGTCGCCGCGACGTTGAACGTCACAGGCGGCAGCGCGGTCGTCAGCACCAAGGGGATCGCCAACAGTCCGGCCGGCACCAGTCGGCTGAACACGCTCTTTGTCGCCGGCGGCGCGCGGCTGGACCTGAACAACAACAGTCTGGTCGTTGACGCCGGCAGCCTCTCAGCCGTCACGGCGCTGCTCAAGACCGGGCTGGAAAACGCCGGTTCATTTGACTGGCAGGGACCGGGAATCGGCTCGACACAGGCCAATGTCCAGAACACCACCGCCGGCAGCTTCCTGTATGGTCTGGGGGTGATCCTCAATGATCTGAGTCAAGTCGGAGGCTCCGGCCCGATCTACACCAGCTTCGCCGGGCAGACACTCACCGGCAATGAGATCCTGGTGAAGTTCACCTACTTCGGGGATGCGGATCTGTCGGGCAGCATCGACGCCACGGATTACTCGCTTATCGACAACGGCTACGTCAATTCTTTGTCCGGCTGGATCAACGGAGACTTCGACTACAGCGGCGTCATAGACGCCACGGACTATGCCCTGATCGACAACGCGTACGTGAATCAGGCCGGTCCACTGGCGCACTTTATCGTCGAGGAGCATGCGCGGTGGTTGGGCGGTAGCTATCTCCAGGCGATGCAGTTGATCCAGTCGGGTCGGATCCCTGAACCGCTGAGCTGTCTGCTGCTGTACGCAACGGCGGGATGGTTCCTTCGTGCACGAACGGGCCAACGCAGGCAGGCTGGGGCATCGCTCTGGCCGAGTGCCACAGCCTCCATTGCCCGACAGCAGCCAGCCTGCAAATGAGCAGGATTTCTTTTTGTCTCGGGGCGTGCAGCGCGGTAGGATTTTGCTACGCCGTGCTGGCCACAGCTTCGGCACGCGTTTATTCACAAGGTCGCGACCTTGAGATCTCGGGCGCACGGGGTGGCGGAATGAAGGGCAAGGAGTCTGTGCGATTTCCAGGGACGAGCTGGTTGCTGGTTGAAGAGGCGGGCGGGCAGGTCCCGCCAAGGATAACCAGCGATGCCCTTGCAGCGCTCGATCGGCTTCTTCTGCGATATCTTCCAGCCCTGCGGGCGCATCTCATTCGCCGCTGGCGGCTCGAACCGGAGCAAGCCGAGGACTTTCTTCAGGGGTTCATCCTCCAGCACGTGCTGGAGAAGCGTTTGATCGGCAAGGCCAACCGCGCTCGCGGCAAGTTCCGCACCTTCCTGCTGACGGCGCTGGATCATTTCGTGAGCAACGCGCTTCGCGCGCAGCGCGCGGCCCGTCGCGGCGGCGGACAGGTCCGATCGCTCGATCACGAGCAGGCCATGGAACCCGCGGCCCCCGGCTCGCTGCCCCATCATGCGCTCGATTCGCAATGGGCCCGGCAGGTGCTTGAACAGGCGATCGACCGCATGCGGCAACACTGCCTTGCGGGCGGGCGCGGCGAGTTGTGGGAGCTGTTTGACCTGCGCGTGCTGAAGCCGGCCATCGAGGGCACTGCGCCGCCACCGTATCAGCATCTGGTGCAGCGTTTTGGTTTTCAGACGCCAGCGCAGGCATCCAACGCGCTGGTGACCGCCAAGCGCACGTTCGCCCGTGTCCTGCGGCAGGTGGTCGCCGAATATGTGGCCGATGAGAAGCAGATCGACAGCGAGATCGCCGACCTCCAGGCGATCCTCGCGCGATCGCGATAGAGGCTCATTACGCAGATGCGGAGACTGCGGAGGATGGTTGAGCGACCGATGAACAGACGAATCTAAACGAACAGGATCTGTGTTCATCGGTGTCCATCCGTGGTTCGTTTTTGCGTGGTCTGTGTGGCGAGGAGTCTGCGCAGGATCGCATGATCCATCGGGTATAGGGCAGCGTGACCGAGCGCCCCGAGAGCAATCTCGATAATGCCGATTCGCGTCGGCTTGCCTCGATCGTGGATTTGGATCCGTCGGCGGACCGGGTCTGGCACCCTGAGGAGCTGGGGGCCATCCTGCGGCACCAGCTCGCGGTGCCGATACAGTTTGACCTCGCCGGGCTGGCGCCGGGGGCCGCGAAGAAACTGGCTACGCTCAGCGCCGCCAGCGGGCTGCTGTTGCAGAGCCTGGCGGACCTGCTTGCGCACCCCGCGCCGCCCGTAGAGCTGCTGGTCATGCTCAAGGATTTCGCCAAGGCCAACGCCGCTCACCGAGACAGCGCCCTGCCCTCGGACGTGGCGAAGGTAGTTTACCTTTTAACAATCGCCGCGGCGCTGGTGCGGTGCGGGCAGCGGATCACGTCCGTGAGCGATGCGGAATTGGCCGCGGGATTGACCTGGGCCAGCAACCAACACTGGCTCGAGCCACGGGAGCGGTCGCTGCTGTCGCAGGCACTGGCGAAGGTAAAGGCTCAGGGCCAGAGATAACGGACTTGCTGCGAAGCGCCGAAGGGTGAACCACCAGAGGCTCAATTCTGGTTCACGTCTGTTCATCGATGTTCACCTGAGGTTCGAAGGCTCATTCCCGGCGACCTTCGCGTGAACACGTTTGGGGGTGGGCGCAGCCAGCATGAGCAGCACCGATCCGACCAAGCCTGACGACAGGTCATCGACGCCGCCCGATCCTGAAGTGGCCGCCGGGAGACCATCGACCGCCGACCGCTCGCCGGACGTGCCGGCGGTTGCGGTCATGTCCGCACTGGTGGCCGATGCGGTTGGGCTTGGTCCGCCGCCTCGACCGGGGCTGCTTGGCTCGATCGATCGATTCGAGGTGCTTCGTCTGCTGGGTCGTGGCGGCATGGGGGTGGTGTATCTGGCGCGTGATCCGGCTTCGGGCGGCGGGGGCAGGTTGGTGGCGATCAAGACGATGTCACCGCCGCTTGCCCGTCAGCCGCAGGCGGTGCACCGCTTTCTCATCGAAGTGCGGCACATGTCGCGGCTGTCGCATCGGAACATCCTGCCGATGCTGGAGGTGGGCGAGCGTCCGGACGGGCCTTACTTCGTCATGCCATATCTGGAGCGCGGCAGCCTGGCGCGGCTGATCCAGCCGGGCCAGCCGATCGACCCGATGCTGGCGAAGCGGATCGGGCGGGGGCTGGCCGAGGCGCTTCAGTTCGCTCATGAGAAGGGGATCACCCACCGCGACCTCAAGCCCGACAACGTTTTGCTGGACGAGGCGGGCGACCCGCTGCTGACCGATTTCGGCCTGTCGCGCACCGTCTTCAACGACTCGATCGTGGACGTACGAAGCAGCCTTCGCGAAGGCACAGCGGCGTACATGGCCCCGGAGATCGCCCGTGGCGAAGCCGGCGACACCCGCTGCGACATCTACTCCTGGGGCGCGCTGCTGTACGAGATGCTCACGGGACGCCCGCCCTATGAAGGCGATGCACCGCAGGAGCTGCTCCGCCAGATCATTGAAACCACGCCCCGGCCGATTTCCGAACGCAACCCGCAGGCGCCGACGGAGTTGGCGAAGATCGCCGACGGCGCCATGGCCAGGGATCTGGCTGAGCGCTACGCGTCCATGGGTCACGTGGTCCAGGACCTGCAGCGCGTGGAACATGGTTCGGCACCGCTGGGGCCGCACGGAAGCCGACGCAGCGGCGGCGAAGCTGAGCGCAGATCCCGGCTGATTCTGATGACGGCGGCGAGCGTCGCGATTGCGCTTCTCGTGACGGTGGCCAGCATCGCCTGGATCCTGCGCAAACCCAAAGCCCAGCCCGCTCCCGTGGTCGAGGCACGGCCAGTGCCAGCCTTGCGTCTGGTGCGGGAACTTAGCACACCAATCGTCCCCGACAGCGCGCGGTTTCTTGTGGGCCATTTCAACACGGACCAGCGTAAGGACCTGTTTGCGCTGTCGAACGACGCGCGACTGCTGGTTGTTGTCTCAGGCGAAAATGAGCGGCTGCTGGAGCTGTTCGTCGGCGTGCAGGGGTGTATGGACCTGGGATTGAGCCTGATCGCCGACATGGACAACTCCTCAGACGAGGAATACTTCCTGCGCTGGGCCGTTCCCGGCCGCGCTCAGATCGCGCGATACAACAGTTCTCGCGGTCGCAAGGATTTCGGGGTCGATGCGCCGCTGTACAGCATCCGGCAGGAAGATGTTCAACGGGACGAGCTG
This sequence comes from Fontivita pretiosa, assembly GCF_050410795.1. GTDB lineage: Bacteria > Planctomycetota > Phycisphaerae > Tepidisphaerales > Tepidisphaeraceae > Fontivita > Fontivita pretiosa. Next base: position 3,191,180 of record NZ_CP191258.1, read on the forward strand.
TCACATCTGGATGCCCTTGGAGTACGGGACCTGGATGGTGATGGCAGGCGCGAGCTGATCGCGGCGCTGGGCACGGCAAGGGGAAAAAGGCCCCGGCAGGTGCTGGCATTCAGTGACGATGCTGTGCCGCGTGTGATCTGGCGACGTGAGATCGGGCCGAAGGCTCTGGCCGAGCCTGCGCAGTTCATCGACCTGGACGACGACGGCAGGCTCGATTTGCTTGTGGGCAGCTATGCTTGCGCGAACGGGAACCAGGCCGACGACGGGACCAATGACGAGCATTCGTACATCTACGCGATTCGGCACGACGGAGCGTTGCTGTGGCACGCCAGGATCGATGGCGCATTCACGGCCGCCCGGCCTGTTCTGGCCGACCTCGACAGGGACGGCCGCCCGGAAATCTGTGTCTGGAGCGAGGGCAGCTACGGGCACCATGATGCCGGCCGTATCGTGGTGCTTGATCGCAAGGGCGTCCAGAAGCACGCCCACCAGTACGATGCGGCGCTGAACAGTTGTCTTCCCGCCGATATCGATCGGGACGGCGAGCAGGAGCTGCTGGCGACCGACCGCCGTGGCCTGCTCTACATCTTCGATGAGGATCTGAAGCCCGGACCCGAAGTGAAGATCATCGACGCGCCGGGATTTGCCGTGATTCGACTCATGCTGCACGCCGCTGCGGATCTGGACGGGGACGGCACCCTGGAGTTATTGATGACCAGCGGCTTGTTTGAGCAGACCGGCCAGGGAGCCATCGTCGGCCAGCCAACGGACAAGTCGCCCGATCAGTATTGGTGGAAAAACGAAGTGCTCGTGGTTACGGCTGATTTGAACGTCGCGGCACGCTACCTCATCTCCGAGCAGTGGGAGAACAACCCGAACCCCAGGCTGATCGTGGACGTGTTCGACCGTTCCCGCCAACCGCGAATCCTGGTCCTGTTCAACAAGGCCGAGCTTCTGGAGTACGCGACGAAATAAAGCGCCACGTCTGCGCAGGATGTGCTCCTGGGCCGTGTAACCCATCGATGAAAGCCCCCGAATCGTGCTGCGTCGCGGGGCCAACTCTGCTGGGCGGCCAACAGGAAAGGAGACGGCCATGCGCGGACGGGAAAACTCAATCGGCTTCGAAAAGAGGCTGGCAAACACGCCTCAGTGCTCGTGCGGTCGGCGACGTTCGATGGCAGCAGTCCGTCTGGCGGTCGCGACGTTCCTCATCGCCAGTGGCGCGGCCGCACCGGCGGAGGCTTGGGTGCCGCTGTACAGTACGGACTTCTCAAGCAACCCGGGTTGGGCGACGAGCGTCCCGGGGCAGATGTACTGAGACCCAGGCAGCGGGCGCTACCACATCGAATCGCGTGCAGGGTCGGGACAGTGGGCGCAAGTACCAGTTCCATTCGTTCCCGGTGCAACCTTCAAACTGGAATTCGACTTGAACATGACGCGCGCCGATGATGCCGGTGCGGTCTCCTTCGGACTGAACACGGGCGGTCTCCCTTGGGGGTCGCCCGATGCGGCGTGGGTCAACTACGGGCGCGGTGGCGGGGGCAATGGAGCGACAGTCGGCTATCGCACCAGCACCGCGGGAGACTTCTTCCCCGGAGCCTACGATTTCATTTACCAGCTCGACCGTACCTACCGGAATACGATTGTGTACAACGGCTGGGACCAATCCCTTCGATGGACCGTGCGGGACATCTCAGGGGGCGCTTCCTTCACATATTCCAGTGGTCCGGGGCGGGGTAGCTTCGCTGCGATCGACCGCCTGCTGGTCGAGAATGACAATCTCGGCGGCGGCACCGCAGAAGGGTATCTCGACAACGTCGAGCTCTCCGTAGCGCCCGAGCTGGACTGCCGAATCGTCTATCACGATCAGGCGCAAAGCCCCAGTAGGATCCATTGGTTCGATACGGTGGGCGGCTCGGCGCATCCGGTGCCACTCTCCACGACTTTCCAGAACTCGGCTCAGCCGGAATGGTCGCCGGACGGTAAGTGGATCACCTTCGTTGCTCGGGCCGATGGAGTCTCGGGTCAGGCGATCTGGCAAGTTCGCCCCGACGGGGGCGATCTTGGGTCTATCGTGACGGGTGGCGATTACAACAGCCCATCGTATTCGCCTGATGGTAACAGACTCGCATACAGCAGCGCTTCATCCCAGAAATACATCTTTGAGTTCAACGCGGCAACGCCCGATCTTCACGATGGAACGGCAACGCCCCATGGTGGCGGAACGCATACTCAATGGATGCCAGACAACCTGATCGCGTATTCGAGCTGGGACGGGTCGAACGGCGACATCTTCGTGTACGATCCTGCTACCCAGACGAATGAGCAAGTGACCTTCGCCAAGCCCGCTGAGGAGGCATTCCAATTCGCTGCGTGGTCTCCGGACGGGGGAAAGCTGGTCGTAAGCCGCGTTGATCGCCATCACTCGGACACGTATGACTTGTGGCTATACGAGCGGACTGGTGCCGGGGAGTGGAGTTTCGTGCGAGATCTAACCCCCGATTCTGCCAGCACAAGCGAGAAGCTGGCGTCGTGGACCCCCGATGGTGAATACATCCTGTTTTCGTCGAATCGTTCGGGGAGTTACGACATCTGGGCGGTCACACCGGACGGTACCTATCTGCATCAAGTCACCGACACGCCAGGCATCGATGAAATGGATATCTCGATCACGGCTCCATTGGACGCAACGTCGAGCTGGATTGGCAACCTGGGCACCTGGTCTGATGCCAACAACTGGGACACGACGCCCGGCCCAGATCTCGTGGGCTTCCCCAAACGCGTCCCCGACAATGGGGACGGCTATCGCTACGACGTATCGATCGGCAGCGGCGCAATCAGTGTGGACTCGGATGTCACCATCCAGAAGCTGAACCTCGCGAACGCCACCGTAACCATCGCCCCGGGCATGACCCTGAGCTTGCACAAGCCCGGGAGCACGATTGCCGACGCGACAATCGGCGGCGCGGGAATGCTGAAAATCAACACTGCGGGCATCTTCACGGGCCGCGGACACATCAGTGCAAACGTCGATAACACCGGGATCATTCAAGCCAAAAGCGGTTCGCTGCTGTTCAGCGGCAACAGTTTCTCCAACAGCGGATTACTGGCGAACGCCACCGGCGCCAGTGTCTATGTCGATTCGCCGATCGTCGGCAACACAGGCAACGTCGTCGTGAACCCCGGCTACATCATCTTTGATGCCCCGATCGGCATCAGGTTCAACAAGAGTCTGGCCCTGCGCGGCGGAACGCTTGGCACCCCGACGCTTACCAACAACGGCAGTCTCAATGGATTCGGACAGCTCGCGGGCAACCTGGACAACTTTGCCTCGGTGGATTTCTACGGATCAAGCGCGATCATCGGAAACGTGAACAACGAAGCCGGCGGGTTCCTAAAAGTCCGCAACGATCAAGTGCTCATCCACGGATCGCTCACGAACAGCGGAACGATAGTCGCTGAGAACGGCGGGCGGCTCATCGTGGAGGGCGGCATCTCCGGGGGAGCATCGTCGGCCGAACCGGCCGCGGCGGGCGCGGTTGTCATCCAGCCGGGCACCACGCTCATCAGCAAGCATGTCCAACAGGAGACACTCCAACTCAATGGCCTTTCCGGTAATCCGGGTGTGGTCATGATCAACCATCGGTCCAGTGGGGGCGGAGTCAGCGTTCTCAGGAACTTCACCATCGAAGCAGCAGGAGGCGCCTGGTTGGGCCGACTTGACCTTAATGACAACGAGCTGATTCTTTCCGCGAGCAGCGTGACGACCGTCACCTCGCAACTCCGATCTGCGCTGTTCAACGGCGGGAGCTTTGATTGGAGGGGGCCGGGAATCGGAAGCACGCGAGCTGCCGAGCAAAGCCAGACCGCCGGCAGCTTCCTGTACGGGCTGGGTGTGGTCCTGAACGACTTGGCCCAAGTCGGCGGAAGCGGGCCGATCTACACGAGCTTTGGCGGAGTGCCGGTGGCCGGCGGCGAAGTGCTCGTGAGGTACACCACCTTCGGCGACGCCGACCTGTCAGGCGCGATCGACGCCACCGACTACTCGCTGATCGACAACGGCTACGTCAATTCTTTGTCCGGCTGGATCAACGGAGACTTCGACTACAGCGGCGTCATAGACGCCACGGACTATGCCCTGATCGACAACGCTTACGTGAATCAGAGTGGCGCACTGGTGGACGCGATCATTGCCGAGCACACGCGGATGTTCGGTGGGGAGTATCTGGCGGCGTTGCGGGCGGTGCAGTCGGGCGTGATTCCGGAACCCGTGGCGGTCTCGCTGATGGCGATGGGAGCATGGTCGCTGAAGCGACCACGCCGGCGGTTGCCGTAGGAGATATGCCAGGACGAAGGCAGAAGGATGATAGAGGGGGGCGGACAGCACACGCGTGACTGCGCGCCGCCCACTCTGTGGCACAGTGAATGAAGGGCATTGGCGATGACCGAGCTTCTGGAAACTGGTCGCATGTTGACAACGACGTTGGAACTTGTGGAGCCTGTGACCAGCCGACGATTCTGCACACATCGAGCGTCGCGATAGACGAACCGACGGTCATATTTGACGAGCCTGACGCGCAGTTGGAGTCGGAGTTGCCGGAGGATTGGTCGACCCCCTGACGCGCTGTTGGAGCCGGGTTTGCCGGAGGATTGGGTGGACCTGCCTGACGCAATTCTCCCGATAGGCGTCGGCGGGGTCGAGTTGCGAACCTGGCGTGACGCTGCCACGGGATGGTTTACATCGACCAGGTCACAGAGAACTCACACATGAACCAATATCTCGTGACGACCGAACCGCTACGCGAGGGCAACAATATTTCCGTGGAGGCGACGGTCTGCTCGTCGTTCTGGCTCTTGTGCGCCTTCGGGCTGTCGCACACCACGATCGAGCTTGGGCAGCTCGCGAATCGATTGCATCAAGTCACGGTGCGTTCGGGCAGCGCGGTAGTCGCGGAACTGGAATTCACGGTCCAGCCCGGCTGGCGCGGCGACGAAACCGCCGGCTATGCGGCATTGACTCACCGCTACAGTGCTTGGTGGCTGCCTATCGAAGCTGTGTTGCCGGCGAGAGAAAAGGGTGAGGAACGCGTTCGGAGGATGCCCGAAAGCGTCGTGTCAGAAGAGACCATCGCGAGGGCATCCGATTCCGGCGCTCAGGACGACGAGCAATGGAAGGTTTTGGACGGATGCGCGGTCGGATGACGTGCACTGTCGGTGCAACCGCTTCACTTGAGCTCGGAGTATTCATCCTCGAGACGCCCAGACGCGGAGAAGGCACTGGTGATTGCGGGTTGTTCGTTGTGGGTTTGCAGGTCGAACCGACGCGCAACGTGCAACCGACAACCAGCAACCAATCAACAACCGATTCTCTCCGCGTTTTCCTCAGTGCTTCCTGACTTGCTCGCTACAACCACCCCGTCGCCTGGGCGAGTAACCGGCAGTAGTCGATGAAGTTCGGCCAGGAGACATCGGGGGGGATGCCGTGGTCGCAACTGGGGATGAATCCGCCGGCGCGGATCACGGGCTTCAATCTTTCGATTTCGGCGCGGATGGCGCGGCCGCCCCTGGCGATGGCGCGCTTGTCCACGCCGCCGCGGTAGGCCATTTTCGTGCCGTATATCCGGCGATACATGGGCAGGTCGTTGCCCGCGGCGACTTCCTGGGGCACGTTGCAGTTGAAGCCGGCCTCGATCCAGACGGGGATAAGCTGCCCGACATGCCCGTCGGAATCGACCTCGATGATCGGCACGCCCGCGGCGCGGCACTGCCCGGACCAGGCGCGCCAGCAGGGCAGCAAAAACCGCCGGGCCATCTCCGGGCTGATCATCGGGTGCGCCTTATAGGCCATGTCCTCGCTGACCATGACAAAATCCGGCACATAGTGCTCGAAGACGCGCTCGAGCAACCTGGAGACGAACTGCTGCCAGAAATCGATCATCTCCTGCGCGAACTGCGGATCGTCGATCAGCAGCATGCACAGATTTTCGAAGCCAAGCCACTCGCGCAACTGCCAGAAGGGCCCGGGGAATTCGATGCCTGCGAACCAGGTTCGATCCCTGAGTTTGATGGCGCGCTGGACGAAATCGGCGGGCAGCCGGCGCGGGTCGTCCGGATCGTAGCGAACCTTCATCTGCTCCCAGTCATCGCGTGATTCGACGGGGCACTTGATCCAGCTTCGCGTGACGAAGTCGATGGCGTTGCGCAGGTAGCTCACGTCATACTGGTCGGAAATCTCGCAGATGTTGCCCTTCCAGTCCTGAACGATCAGGGTGCCCGGGGCCGTGGATCCAGGCGGTGCGGGGCGATGTTCCAGCACCCTCTCCTCGAACTGCGGGATCATGCGGAAGTTGACCCCATCGTCGATGTATTCGGTGCTTTGGGTCGGTTCGATGCCAAGAAGCTCGCGGACGTAGGCGTGGTAATCGGTGACTTCTGGCGGCAGACCCTGCCTGCGCCACGCCGCCAGCGTGCTGCGGCGGCCGTTGCCCGGCACGAAGGGGACGCGATCGGCTTTTTCGAATTGCAAAACGGCCAGATGGCGTTGTCGATCGTTCATGAGAATGCTCGTGAATACCCGTTTGGTTCCCGAGACCCGCGGGAGAATAGAGGACAGTTATATCCGCAGAAATATCGAATTGCCCATGCATGGCTTGGCGGGGCAAGACCGTTCAACGGACTTTGGGCGCTGTGGCGGAATCTGACCGGGCGTAAAGTCAAGCCAGTGATCGGTGGGGTGGCTGAAGGAGCAGACCATGAGCAATCGGACTTCCGGTCGAGTGCGGCGAGGCAGCAGCGGGCGGGGATCAGGGTCGCGCCGAGCGCAAGGTGAGGCGATGCCGGGGATGAGGCCGGGAAGCGAGGGGCGCGATGACCCGCGTCAGGCGATCGAATCCGGAGAGCCGGGATTGACGGGCGTGGGCGGTGGGCGTGGCGAGGCGCACTTCGCCGCCGATCCGCCTGGCCGCGAAGGTATGCTGCCCCACGGGCGGGGCAAAGCCACTCGGCGGGAGGGGCGGCCGGCGGTGGCTTCGGCCCCCGCGCCTGATGCCACCGAGGCCGCCGACTCCGCAAAACAGGCCTGGGAATCAGGCCGATGCGACGCGCTGCCCTGGTAGCCCGCTGCGGCATGCGACAGTTGACCGCTCGGCCTTGCGGCAGCATCTTCTTACACCCGATGCGCTTATCAACGATTTGGTTGCCGGCGGCGACGGTGCTTGGCCGGCTGGGGATGTTGATGCTGTTGAGTGTGGGCTGCGGCTGCGCCACGATCCGGGTGACCGATCCGCCCCGCAGCGCCACCGAGCAGTTTTTGATTTCGGTGGCGGCCAACCGGGCGATCGAGCAGCTCTCGGCCAACGCGCTGCGCGACCGCAAGGTCTACATCGATACGACATACCTTTATTCCGGGGTTCCGTCCAACGATCAGTCGTACCTGCTGGGGGAATTGCGGGCCAAGCTGCTGAGCAACGGGGTTCGGCTGGTGCCCAATCGCACCGATGCGCAGATCGTGCTTGAGCTTCGCAGCGGCGGAATGGGGATCGATCGCTACGAGTACCTGCTGGGGATTCCCGCGCTGTATCTGGGAGCGACCACGACGGACACCGGGGTTCCGCTGGCCACGCCGGAACTTGCAATCATCAAGAGCACCAAACAGCGTGGTTTTGCATCGGTGGCGTTCATCGCATACTGGAACGACACCGGGGAGCTGATCTCCAGCAGCGGACCTTTCGTCGGTCGGACGCTGCGGGAGGATTTCTGGTTCTTCGGACTTGGTCCGCGAACGGTGGGCAACATCCCGCCGGCGGAACGGTAACGCTGCTGTGACGTCAGGCTCCGATGCAACTTCAGAACCTCTGCCCCGCCGCCGGCCACGCCCGCGGCTGCTGCGCTGGCGGCGACGCATCCTGATCGCGCTGCTGGTGCTGCCGCTGCTTCTGCTGGCCAGCGTTCAGGCAATCCTCTGGAGCAATCTTCCCCGCCGGCTGGTGATCGCGCAGGTGCAGCGGGAGCTGAAGCTGCGGGTGGCGGCAAAATCGTTCAGCACCGGATGGCTGGGGCGAAGTGTGCTTCGGGATGTGACGGTGTGGCTTCCGCTGGCCGAGGAGGCGCTGCTGGATGTGCCAGAGCTGCGGGTGCGGCACACCGGCCTGATTCCGCTGTTGCTTGGGCGCTCGCTGGAGATTCGCCGGCTGGAATTTGATTCGCCGGTGCTGCACGTGCGGCAGGATCAGAGCGGTCGTTGGAACGTGCAAGAGGCGATCCGGCGGGCCGCGTCGCGGCGCAGCGGCGGGACGGAGGATCGCCCGCGACGCGCCGCGGTGAGCATTCCCGAACTGGTGATCACTGACGCGAAGCTGTACCTGGCGGACAGCCGCGAGCACATTACCGTCGTCGAGCCGCTGACGTTCAAGGGCTGGCAAAGCGGGCCGCTGGTATATGAGTTTGACCTGAGCCTTCCCGGGCCGGGGAAGATTGTCGGGCAGCTTTCGCCGACGGTCGGCTGGGAGCATCAGGCGCGTTTCGCGTTGCGCGACACGCAGCGCATTGCAGGTTCGCTGGCGGAGCATTGGCCGCGTGGTCTGTCGGCCGACGGCGTGTGGCGTGGCCGGGTCAACTCCGAAGGGATTGAAGGTCGGCTGGAGCTGACCTCGCTGAAGGCGGCGGACCTGGCGGCTCGGGGTTCGGCGCTGGTGGGCTGGGCCGATGCGACACTGCATGTTCGCCCCGATGCGCTGGAGGTACATGCCACATCCTCGCCCGGGACACCGCCGATCCGACTGGTCTCAGGGCTCTTCAGGCTCGACGGGTCGGGCGTTCGGGGCGACGACCTTCTGGTGGCGATTGGCGACGGCCAGGCGACGGTCAGCGGGGTGTGGAACCGCGCCGATGCGTCGGCGACGCTGCGCGCCCGCTGGCGGGATGTGGCGCTGCCCGCGGAGTTCAGCCACTCGGGCACGCTCCAGGCCAGCCTGCGCACGCCGTGGCCCAATCGTTCGCAGATCACCGCCAGCATCGATCTTGCTTCACGACACGATGCCGGCTCGCTGGCGGCGGCGATACAACTTCAGGGGCAGGGCCAGTCGTTCCGCAACATCGACTGGACGGCGACGTTCGAGAAGCTGACGCTCAGCGGTCGTCGCCGCCACCTGGAGTTGCAGCAGCTTGTCGCCAGACTGCGCAGCGGCCCGCAGCGGATCACCCTCGATGAACTGCGTCTGCCGGGCGATCAGGCGTCTGGCCTGGCCGGAAGGGGACAGCTCGATCTGGCCAGGCAACAGTGGTGGCTGTGGCTCAACGGCGAGCAATTCCCGCTGCGTGGTGCCGAGGTGCAAACGCTGGCGTTCAACTGCAATCTCTGGGGCAGCCACGGGTATGTGCAGCTTCACGAGCTGTATCTTCGCGCGGGGGATCTTCAGATCAACGGCCAGGGCTTTTACGACAACAGGCTCCCCAGGCCGCTGCACGTGGAAGTCGGCCTGTCGCACGCTTCGCCGCCGGGGATGGAGCTTTCGCCGCTGATCCAGGGTTGGTTGGCGGGGCAGGTGAAGCTGGTCGGGACGATCAGTCCCATGGAGCTGGAGCTTGACGGGCAGCTTCAGGCCAGCGAGTTGCGGCTTGGTGGCCGCGAGGTGGGGCAGATTCGTGCGCAGCTTGCCGGGCGGATCCGGCCCGACGGTGCGGAGGTGGCGACCCGGGAGCTGGAGATGCTCGGGGGGCGATGGAGGCTGAGCGGCGAATGGCCGGGCGATGCGGCGCAGCCGCCGCGACTGCGGATCGAGGTCCGGGATCTGCCGGCGGCTGAGGTTGCGCAGGTGACGGGGCTGCAAGGGCTGGGCGGCGGGTCGCTGACGGCGCAGGCGAGCCTGGACATCCCCGCACTTGGCCTGCGGGCGGTGCAGGGCGTCGGACAGTTGCACGCGACCAACCTGCGGTACCGCGACTTCGTGGCCGATCGCGCCACGGCGCAGATGCGGCTGCATGACGGCGTGTTGCGCGTCGAGCCGGTCGAGCTGTGGCAGGGCGATGGACAGGTCAGAGCGGGGCTGACGCTGGCGCTGTGGCGACCGGAGCAGGTGGCGATCGAGGTCCAGGCGCAAAGGTGGCCGGTGCAGGCCGAAGGGCAGGCGGCGCGGGCTGTGGTGGACGGGCATGCCAAGCTGCTAATGGATGCGCGACAGAAGCAGGCCACCGGGCCGCTGCGCCTCAGCGCCGACCTGACGGCCCGGCAGCAGCCGTTGGGAACGCTGCGTGTGGATGCGGAGTTGAGTGGCTCGACGGCGAGGGCCACGCAGATCCAGGCGCAGGTGCTGGGTGGCATGGTGCAGGGGTGGCTGGCGTGGAACTGGCAGGACCCGATCGACGGCACGGCGGGACAGATCCGCTGGGACGGGCTGGACCTGAGCGGGCTGGGCGAGTGGTTTCCGCGGCTGAAGGATCTGCGTGGGCGGTTGTCGGGATCGACCAGCCTGGCTGCTGCCGACAGCCGCCACGCGCTGGGTCCGCTGCGGCTGGAGCTGGCCGGCGACGTTGCCGACGGACAGTTGGGGGCGATGCGGATCCGCGGGCTGCATGCCACCGTCTTTTTTGATCGCGATCGCGTGGTGACGGATGGGACGCAGTTTGATCTGGCGGATGGCACGGTTCACCTGTTCGCCCGCGCCACGCGACGTCGCGGCGACGATGCGGCGACGGCGCTGCTTGCTGTGCGGTTGGAGGGGCTGGATTTGAATCAGGTGGTGCATGCCTTTGCGCCCGAGGCCGAGCCGATGGCCGGTCGGCTGGCTGGGAGCATCACCATCGCCGGCGACCCGCGCAACCGCGACAGTCTGTTCGGCGATGTCGAGGCCGTGTTGAGCGAGTCGGAACTGATCAACTTCGATCCGGTGGGAGTGTTGTACGACCTGATGCGGATCGGGCGATCCGCCGGCGAAGGCAAGCCGACGGGAACGGCACGAATACAGGCCAGACTGGAACGCAGCACCCTGGGCATCACCGCGGCGCGGATTTACAACCGGGGCGTGTATATTCGGGCCGCCGGTGAGATTCGCGATGTCTGGAACATCCCCGACAGCCCCATCGAAGGCAGCGCCGTGGGATCGGCCAGACCCCTGAGCGAACTGAAGCTGCCATTCATGGCTGACGTGGATCAGATTCTGGGTGTTCTCCAGGCCAACGTCACGCCGGTAACGATCGGCGGGACGCTGCGCCGGCCGATCGTCAAGCCTGCTACGTTCGGCGAGCTGGGCCAGACGATGCGAAAGCTGCTGCTGGGCGACGTGCGCGAGGAGACCCGCCCGACTGTGGCGGAGTGAATGCGAATTCCGACTTTTGATTCGCGGCTTTTGATCTGTGCGTTGACGGGGCGTAACGGGCTGGCGTGCGTCGTCCAAATTGATGGGGTGCCACAGACCCCTCCAGCAGTGTTTGTGTGTGGCACGGGCCTTCCGTGCGCGCTGCCCGCTTGCACGGGCATCGGGCCTGTGCTGAGCGGCATGAAGTGATGAAGAGCCGAGATCAGACTTTCGAATTCGAGTGCACCGCGCATGGCCGGGACGGCCATGCCACAGTTGGCTCGTCTGGGCCTTCATCGCACGCACCTGGGGGTCTGAGCGAAAAGCGCGGGTGGTCCGAGATGGGTATAAACGACGGGCGGGACGCCCGTGCCACGAGTTGGCGAATGCTATCAACCGTGGTTTGACCGGAATTGCCCGGTTCGTAAAATGCCGCGGCGATCGGGTTGATCAATCCGCGGAGAAACAGCGCTATGGCATTCCAATGCATCGTCGTCACGCCGGAACAGCAGGTCTTGGATGAGCCGATCACGCAGGCGATTGTTCCGGGGCATGACGGCAAAGTCGGCATCCTCACCGATCGCGCGCCGCTGCTGCTGAAGCTGGGATTGGGCGAGATGCGCCTGGACCTGCCCAACGGACAGAAGCGGTTTTATTACGTCGAGGGCGGCGTGGCGCAGATGAAGGACAATCGGCTGACGATCCTGACCCAGGAAGCCACGCCCGCGGCGAACATCGACGTGGAAAGCGCCCGTGCCGAACTGGCGGAAGCTGAAGCCCGCCGGATCACCGATCAGGCCAGCTACGAGGAGCGACAGCGGCGTCTGGCGCGGGCGAGGGCGCGAATCGAACTGGCGCAACGACGGTAGCGTGCATCCGCCGTCACTTCAGGTGCTGGTTCAGGAACGCCAGCGTCTGTTCCCACGCCTGTTGCGATGCCTTGAGATTGGCGCCGTTCTGCCCGGACTGCTGTCGCAGAAAGCCGTGCCCGGCGCCCTCGTAGATGTGCTTGATGAACGTCTTGCCGGCCTTGGTCATGTCCGCGGTGGTCTGGTCGAGTGTGGCGTTCACGCGGTTGTCATTTCCTCCATAGAAGCCGATCACGGGACACTGGATCCTGGCCAGCTCGGCCGGATCCTTCGGGGCCGATCCGTAGTAGACGACGGCGGCGTTGAGCGCCGGCTGTCGCGTGGCATAGGCGAAGCTGGCGCTGCCGCCCCAGCAGAAGCCAATAGTGGCGCTTTTTCCGTTGGTGCTGGGCAGGGCCAGAGCATAGTCGCGCACGGCATCGAGTCGTTTGTGCTGATCATCGGGCGTGAGGTTGCGGATCTGCTCGCGGACCTTCTCGCCCAGCGATTCGGTCCCGCCGCCGCCGGGCCCCATCCCGCTGAGCAGGTCTGGCGCCACGGCGATGAAGCCATCGGCGGCAAGCTGGTCGGCGACGGCGCGAACCCAGTCCGTCAGTCCGAAGATCTCGTGGATCACGATCACCACGCCCGCCGGGTCCTTTCGCTCGGGGTAGACCACCCAGGTCTTAATCTTGATATCCGAACCGGCAAGCGGCACATCAACCCACTCACCGTGCCTCGGGGAATCCTTCAATCGCTGCTGCGCCGTTTCCGCCGAGGCCGGAATCTGCGCGACCTTCGTCTGCTCCTGGGCGGCGGCCAAAGAGGCAGAGGCTAACAGCGACGCGATCAGCAGGCAGAGAGGTGTGGGGTTCATGCCTGCATTGTTGGGCGGCAGACCCTGCTGGGGCAAGCGCGATGTGGCGGGCGGTTATGAGCAAGCCACGAGGTTGTAACGTGCATTGATCGCGGCGCGAGCGTATGCTGTCAAGTCCGTTCGCTTACAGGGAACTGACATGTTCGACATGCTCGACATGTTTTGCATCGGGAGGATCGCCTGAATGAACCACTTTCGCGCGACGTGCGCGGTATTTGCGCTGGTTGTGCTGACGGGAATCACACGGGGACAACAGGCCGCGAAGGACCCGGCCGAAGAAGCTGATCAGGCCGGACCGCTGAGCTTCAGCGGGGTGCTGACCATTCCCAGTTCTTATGTTTTCCGCGGGTACGTGATCGAGGAGGATCATTTTCTGTTTCAGCCGGAGCTGACGATCACGTACACGAGCGAGCTGGGTGGAGTCGAGGTGGCGCCGTACGTGGGCATCTGGGCAAACCTGACCGACGCGCCCGCCGACGGCGAGCCGGAATGGGTCAACGAAGTGGATCTGTACGCGGGGATAGACCTGGCCCTGCCACACGACTTCTCTCTGGGGTTCATCTACACGCTGTACAACAGTCCGGCCGATGCCTTTGACGACATTCACGAAGTCGGCCTGACCCTCAGTCACGGCGATTTTCTGAATCCCGCGATAGGCATTTACTTCGAGATCGATAACCGCGATACGGGCGAGGAAAACACCTACATTGAGCTGAGTCTGACTCCGGGCCTGGATATTCCGCAGATCGAAGGCTTGCGGATCGATTTTCCGCTGGTGCTGGGGTTGACGCCCGACGAGTATTACACCGACGAGAATGGTGACGGCGAAGTGCTGGGCTATGCGTCGGCGGGCATCGCCGCGACCTGTCCGCTGAACGACAACTGGTCCTTGTTCGCCGGCGCCGAGTATGTGCAAATGCTGGCCGACAGCGCCGAGGAATCAAACGGCGGCGACAGCTTTCAGATCGTGGGCCGCGCCGGCGTGAGTTTCAGTTATTGACGTGGATTTGAAACATCGGGTTTGATCGGATGATGAATCACCTTAACGGAGGATCTGTCATGAGGACGTTGGCAACCACTGCAAAGGGAAGAAACGTGCGGCTGGTGGCCGCGCTGGTGGCGTGTCTGGCGGCGATGCTGCTGCCGCAGAGGCCCTGGCTGAGGGCGCAGGAGCAGCCGTCGGGTAGCGCCGCGGACACGAACATGGCCCCGGCGGACGCGATCAAGGGGGAGATGAACATGACCTTCAACACGCGCACCGCCGCCGGCACGGAGGACGGTGCGCCCCGCAAGGGCGTGAAGGACGTGTACAGCGTGAACCTGACGATCAATGGCAACCGCCAGATCGTCGGGCAGATCACGCGCCAGCCGCGGATCAAGCAGCTCCGCATTCGCACGGTCCAGCAGCCGCAGTATGACTTTGACCTGAAGTGGGTGGCGCTGTTGCGCTCGGGGCCCAAGACTGTGGGCAACTGGATCGGCGTGATGCCGGTGGATGAGCAGACCGGAGCGTTCATCCTCGACGGCGCCGGAGATCCCCAGCGGGCCATGCGAATCGCCATCGATGTCGGACAGGCATTCACCGACCAGTTCGGCGGACGCTTCTACGGCAAGCCCGAGGACAAGACCAAGCTCAACTGGGAAACCTTCAAGCGCACCGTCCAGGGCAAGACCGTGGAATACAAATACCAGGCCGATCCGATGCGCTTCGACGGCCTGATCCTGGCTGAAGGACCGGACAAGGGCCGCTACACCCGCTGCGTGGTCAACGGCAGCCTGGATTATGATCGCGCCACCGGCAACTACTTCGCCAAGAACCTGCGGATGTCGTACGTGTTCGACGGCAAGGAGTACAACGACACCATCACCGGAACGATCAAGTGGGTGGAAGACCCCAATCGCGCCAGCAACGGCAAGGGGCGATACGAGTTCAATCTCCGCTTCAACGAGGAGAAACACACCAAGGCCGCCCCGGAAGAAGCCGTGGCCAACATCCCCGATGAAGACGCGATCTTCGCGGTGGACAAGCACATTCCCGCGATCACCGGGACCATCGACTACGTGGACAACTTCGGTGGATCGGTCCTGAAGGATCCGGACGGCCGACCGCTGCCCACGACCTCCAAGGCCGTGTACAACCTCCAGGCTAACGGTTTGACCAAACAGCAGACGATGAACTTCGCGAAGCTGTGGCTGATTGCGGTTGGCCCGACAAACGACGAGTAGCCGATCAGGGCCGATGGCTCAAAGGCACAGGGCAGAAGAGTCTGGCGAAGGCTCTTCTGCCCCTCTTATTTGTGTATTTGCGCCGCAACCAATCAGCCCGAGGGGAACCGAATCACTGCCCCGGGCGGAACTTCAAGGCAGCGGAGTTGATGCAATATCGCAGTCCGGTGGGCGGCGGGCCGTCTTCAAACACGTGCCCGAGATGCCCGCCGCAACGGGCGCACACCACTTCCGTGCGCATCCCATCCGCATCCGGCGGGGTCTGGACGTTGGGCGCCGCGACGGGCCTGGTGAAGCTCGGCCAGCCCGTGCCCGAGTCGAACTTGTCCGCCGAGCTGAACAATTCCAGCTCACACCCTGCGCACAGGTACATCCCGCGTTCGTGGTTGTCGTAATAGGCGTTGCGGAACGGCGGTTCGGTGCCTTTCTCGCGAAGCACGTGATACTGCTGGGGCGTGAGCAGCTTTCGCCACTCGTCATCGCCTCGCTGGATCTTTTGAATCGAGCTCATGGTGGTGGCGTTGTTGGCCGGGGGCGAAGTCTCCCGAAGCTCGCAGCCCGCGGCGCATGACATGGCCAGGCAGGTGATGATTGCCAGTGTGATCGGCCTCATGGTCTGCGTCTTCGCTGGCAGATCGCCGCCAGAAGCATAGGGCGGCTGTGCGACTGGTCTCCAGCTTGTCCGGGGGCATGCTCTTTTTTTTCAGCACGCAGCGATGTTGCTCGCGTGTCAGCGGCGGCAGTCGCAATTTGAGGCAAAGGCGACTATCTTCTCCTGTTTTCAAGAGGAGCTGTATTCGATGTCGCAATTGTGGAAGTCCAACTGGCCTCAGACACGGGCGCATTTTCAGGATTGGTGGCGTCGCCGGGGGCTGGTGCTGGGTTCGTGGGGGCCGGGGCTGCCGACCAGCCGCGCTCATGCGGATGTTCCCGAGCCGCCGGCGCCGCAGAGCATCGCCCAGCGGCACACCGACGCCGACTACATCGCCCGACACACACGATACAAGATGTCGCGGCGGGTCTGGCCGGCGGACATCCTGCCCGCCGCCTGGCCGCACGTCGGGACGCTGCCGCTGGCCACCTACCTGGGTGCCACGCCCGAGTACGCCCCCAACAACGTCTGGTATCGCCCGTGCATGAGTGATCTGGAGTCGCATCCGCCGCTGCGGTTTGATCCGGACCATCCACAGGTGCGGCAGCTCGAGACCATCGTCCGCGAAACCGTGAAGCTGGCTGCGGGCAACTACTTCGTCGGCATGCCGGCGCTGCTGGGTGGGATCGATGTTCTGGCAGAGCTGCGCGGCACCGCCGAGCTGCTGATGGACATGCTCGAATCCCCTGATCTGGTGCATCGACGCCTGCGCGAAATCCAGGATGCCTATGTTCAGGCGTTCGATCGCATGTACGACATCGTCAAGCTCGACGACGGCAGCATGTGTTTCGGGTACTTCATGCTGTGGGGCGAAGGGAAAACCGGGCTGTGCCAGTGCGACACGGCGGCGATGTTCTCGCCGCAGATGTTCGCCGAGTTCGTCGTGCCATACCTTCGCGAACAGTGCGCCTATCTGGACTGGTCGATGTTCCACGTGGACGGCGCGCAGGCGCTGATTCACCTGGACCTGTTGCTTGAGATTGAGGACCTGGATGCGATCGAATTCACGCCCGACCCCAAATCACCCGGCGGCGGAGACCCGCACTGGTACGAGCTGTATCGGCGGATCCTGGGCGCGGGCAAGTCGGTCTGGGTGGCCAACCTGTCCAAGCAGCAGGTGATCCCGCTGCTGGACGCCATCGGCGGCAAGGGCGTGTATGTCAGCGTCAACGGCATCGACGAATCCGATGCCGAAGACCTGGCGCAGGCGATCGAGCCGTATCGCCAGTAGCGTCAACCAAGCGGAGATGAGGCTATGACCGGACGCGAACGGGTCAACAGGATGTTTCAGCGGCGCGAGCACGACCGCGTGCCTCGCCACGAGTCCTTCTGGCCGGACACGATCCGCCGCTGGCAGGGCGAGGGACTCAACGGCGACGCTCAAACCGTGCTTGATCTGCTCGACAGCGATTTTCAGACGCTGGGCTGGGTGTGGCCGGTGTGCTTCCCCGGGCAGTCGAAGATCGTGTCGATGGATGAGCAGACGCAGGTGATCCTGGACGGAAATGGAAAGCTGTGCCGCTATTGGCGAGACCGCAGCGGCACGCCGCAGCACCTGGGCTTCGAGTGTAACAGCCCGGATGTCTGGTACCGTCGCTTCAAGCCGGCGTTGCTGTCGGCCGGACCGCAGATCGATCTGGACGCCGTGAAGCGCAGCCACACGCTGGGACGCCAGAAAGGTCGCTGGTGCTGTCTGTGCGGTGTGGAGAGCTTCGAGGAGACCCGATCGCTCATGGGCGATGAAATCACGCTGATGGCCATGGCCGACGAGCCGGAGTGGGTTCGCGATGTCTCACGAACCTTCACCGACGTGATCATCGCCAGTTTCGAGCTGGCCATGGGCACCGGCATCGAGCCCGAGGGGTTGTGGATCTACGGGGACATGGCCTTCAACCACTCGACGATGTGCTCGCCGGCGATGTATCGCGAGTTGATCTGGCCGGACCACAAGCGGCTGGCGGACTGGGCGCACGCGCGCAGCATGAAGTTCATCTATCATACCGACGGAAACGTAAACGGGGTGATCGATCTGTACCTTCAGGCCGGGTTCGACGCGCTTCAGCCGCTGGAGGCCAAGGCGAAGATGGACATCCGCCAGCTCTGTCCCCGTTACGGCTCGCAGCTCGTGTTCTTCGGCAATGTGGATGTCATGGTGATGATGACCAACGATCTGGACAGGATCGAAGCCGAGATCGCGACGAAACTCGCCGCCGGCAAGCAAACGCGCGGCTACGCGTATCACTCCGACCACTCCGTCCCGCCGCAGGTAAGCTGGCAGACCTATCAGTTCATCATCGATCGCGTGGCTCACTACGGGCGATATGCCTGAACCATCGCCTGGCATCACGGCAGGAGATCGAACGCATCGGATCGACCCAATTGAACCAGCGTCAGCAGCGTGAGCTTGGCGCGCTCGGCCAGGGTATCGACAAGGAGGAACTCGGCATCGCTGTGCAGGTTGCCGCCACGCGGACCCATGGTATCGACGACGGCGAGTCCCGCGGCGGCCAGTCGGTTGCCGTCGCTTGCGCCGCCACTGGGCTGCCATTTCAGATCAAGGTTCAGTTCGCGACCGCAGTCGCGGATCAGCTCCAGCAGCGCCAGCGAGCCGGGATCCAGCGTTTTCGGCGGGGCGTGCATCCCGCCATGAAGCTCGGCACGGATGCCGTCGCGACGGTTCAGCTCATTGACAAGCTCGCGCAACAGCCGCTCGACAACGGAAACCTGCGCCGGCTCGGTGACTCGCACGTTGAAGCGTCCGATGGCCAGATCCGGCACCACATTGACCGCGCCGCCGCCCTCGATCCGCCCGCAGTTGATCGTCACGCCTTCGGGCAGGTTGCGAGATAGGGCGTCGAGTCTGGTGATGAACTCGGCCAGCGCCACGATCGCGCTGCGCCCGAGATGAAAATCGCGTCCGGCGTGCGCCGCGCGGCCGCGGACCACCAGCGTGAAGTTTCCCGAGCCTTTGCGGGCGCTGACCAGCGAGCCATCGGGCAGACTCGGCTCAAAACAAAGCGCGATGCGGTGGCGGCTGGCTGCGTCCGTGAGCAGCGGCCCGGATCCGGGCGATCCGATCTCCTCGTCGGGATTGAGCAGGATCTCCCAGCCAAGTTGCGGCGCAAGCTCGCTCTGCTCGAGCGCGCGCAGGGCAAAGAGCATCACGACCAGCCCGCCCTTGGCGTCGGCCACGCCGGGGCCGCGCAGCGTGCGATCATCGATGCGCTGAACCTGCTGGAACGGATGCTGCGGACCGTAGACGGTGTCGAGATGGATGTTCAGCAGCACCCGACGCGGCGCGTCCGGACGCTTGACGATCCGGATCACCTGACCCAGCGGCTCACGCACGACGTTGCCGGCGGAGTCGATGGACTGGGCCGGGGGAAGCTCGATCCGGCTGATCTGCCCGCCGAGCGATTCGAATTCCTTCTGCACATCTGCGCTGAGCTGCGTCAGCCCCGCGAGATGGTGCGAGCCGGAGTTGATCTGCGCCCAGCGCGTCACCAGCCGCAGCATCTCGTCCTGCTGTGCGTCCAGCCAGTTGAGTAATGAGGCGATGTCGTCGTTATGATGCATGCCGACAGCAAAGTATAACCGCCTGAATCTATGCCGAGCTTCCGCGTTGTCAGCTTCAATGTCCGCTGCGCCACCGCCGACGACGCTCAGAACAACTGGATCCATCGTCGCGAGTTGTTCTTCAGGGCGATTGGGCGGCTGGACCCGGACATCCTCGGCGCGCAGGAGGCCGTTGCGAGCCAGGCCGACGAGCTGCGCGCCCGGATGCCGGACTACGGCTTCGTGGGCGCAGGACGCGACGACGGCAGGCGCGGCGGAGAATTCTGCCCGATCCTCTATCGGCGACAGCGATTCGAGATGGTCGATCACGGGCACTTCTGGCTCAGCCACACGCCCGATGTGCCCGGCAGCGTTGGCTGGGACGCGGCCCTGACACGCATGGCCACGTGGGTCAAGCTGCGCGACCGGCTTCACGCCGATCGCCAACTGCTCGTGCTCAACACGCACTGGGATCACGTCGGCCAGGTCGCACGGCTTGAGTCCGCAAAACTGATCCGCAGGAAACTCGCCGAGCTCGGCGGCGGCGACACGCAGTTGCCCGGCATCATCATGGGCGATCTCAATGTCGAGGAGGACTCCGCGGCCTGCCGCGTGCTGGCCGAAGGATGGATCGATTCCTACCGAGCCGTCCACCCCGAGCCAAAGCGCGATGAGGCGACCTGGCACGCCTTCACTGGCCGAACCGACGGCCGGCGGATTGACTTCATTTTCCACACGCCACACTTTCAAACGATCGATGCAGGCATCGACCGCTGGCATGACAACGGGCGGTATCCGTCCGATCACTATCCCGTGGTGGCGACGATCGAATGGAGGGAACCACGGATGAACGCAGATGCACACAGATGAACGTGCACCAGGCACGATCTTTGTTCAACTGCGCTTAACCGTGGCTGCACATCAGCCGCCTACGGCATTTCGCCGGATCACATCCGCATAGAACTGCGCGCTGAGCTTGGGCGTGCGCGCGAACGTCTCGTAGTTCACGTAGCAGATCCCGAATCTCCTGGTGTAGCCGCAGGCCCACTCAAAGTTATCCAGCAGGCTCCAGAGGAAGTACCCCTTGAGCGGAATGCCCTCGGCCACGGCGCGGTGGGCGTGGATCAGATGCTGCTGAAGGTACATCACGCGTGCGGTGTCGAGGATTTCATTGTGCTCGTTTGGTCGATCGGGATAGGCGCAGCCGTTTTCGGTGATGTAGATCTCGCGCACGTTCCAGATTTCGCTGAGCAGCCGCGGACCCCAGTACAGGATCGCCGGGCCGATCGTCAGCCAGGGCATGTGCATGCGCGGGTAGTGCTCGTCGCAGGCGACGATCGACCAGCCGCGCTGCGCGTTGGGATCGTGCCGGACATGAATCGGGGCGTAGAGGTTGATCCCGACGAAATTCAGCGGCGAGGCGATGGTCTTCATCTCCTGGTCGCTGAACACGGGCGCGTCGGCGCCCTGGTCGGCCAGGTAGTTGGGATGATAGCGGCCTTCAAGGATCGGCGTGAGAAACATGCCGCTCATCTCGCGCAGGGCTTCTTTGGCGGCGGCGATGTGCTGCTCATGTTCCAGCAGCGGGACGATGTTGGGGATGTTCTCCGCCAGGCCCACCTTCACTGCCCTTGGCGCTGACGCCCGAATCGCCTGCACCGCAAGTCCATGCCCCAGCACCGCGTGATGCCTCGCCTGGTTCAGGACCTTTCGAGACACGACCTTGCCCGGGGCAAAGATCTCCCTGCTGCGCTGGTAGCCCTTATCCAGGAAGCAGCCGAACTCGTTGATTGTCATGAACCCGACGACGCGGTCGCCCAGGGTTTTGGCCATGAACGCGGCGTAGTCCGCGAAGTCGCGGGCACAGTCTTTGGACTCCCAGCCGCGATAGCGGTCTTCGCACCACTGTGGCAGGTCCCAGTGAAACAGGGTCATCCACGGCTGGATGCCCGCAGCCAGCAATTCGTCGCACAGCCGCTTGTAGAAATCGACGCCTTTGGGGTTCGGCGTTTTGGTGTGGTCGGGAAAGATGCGCGGCCAGGACGCCGAAAAGCGATACGCCTTCAGCCCCAGCTCCTTCATGATCCGCACATCTTCCCTGTAGCGGTGGTAGTGATCGGTGGCGCGGTCGCCGGTGTGGTCCATCGCGATGGCGCCCGGTCGGCGACAGAACGTGTCCCACACCGAAGGGCCGCGGCCATCCTCGTTGGCCGCACCTTCAACCTGGTATGCTGCCGTCGCGGCTCCCCATAGAAAGTCTTTCGGAAACGGACAAAACAGTTGAGCCATGGTCGGCCCAATGTACCGTCTCGGCCGCCCGGAGGCGAAGGCGCGCAAGCGACCTGGGGCACCAGCCCCCCGGAGTGATCACGACTGTGCCTCCTCAAGCTCGCGCAATCGCTGCTTGAGCAGCCGTGCGATGCGCGTCTTGGCCTGATGCACGCTGTTGACGCTGATGCCCAGCTCGCGCGCGACCTCGTCGGCGTCTCGCTCGTGCAGGACGTACAGCTCGAAGGCGCGGAAGGTTTTGGGTTCGCCACGGAACTGACGCTTGATCTGCGTCAGCGCCAGCCGCAGGTGTTCGGTGTCCCAGATATCGTCCCAGGTCCGGGCCAGTGCCGGATCGTCCGGATCCAGATTCTCCAGCGGCACGCCCTGAAACCTGGCGTTCTGCCCGACGCGCTTGATCAGCGCGCTGCGGGCGCAGGCCTTGAGAAATCCCCGAAACCGTCCGCGGGAGCGGTCGTACCTGAAGGTTTGGCTGGACGATACGAATCCCACCAGAACATCCTGTACGATGTCGTCGCAGTCGCTGCTTCGCACGCCCAGTTGCCGCGCGAATCGTTCGATGATCGGCGCGTAGCGATTTTTGAACTCTGTCCAGGCGTGCTCCCGCACCTGCCGCTCGCCATGCACCAGCCGCGCAAACATGGAGCTGCGCGTGGACAGCGTATCCGCCGGATCGGGTGCTGATGACATGGCGGGCTCCTTGTGTGCGGCGGCAGCGACGGCACAGACGGATGGGCGAAGGCAAGTGTATCGCAACGGCACCCGGCCGCCAATCCACGCGCCGGACTTTCGAACTTCGGGGTTGTCTACTGTTCCGCCCGGCGCGCAAGCGATGACTCGGTTGCGGCCGGGGTCGCGGCCCGGGAATCCCGGGCACAGCCTTAGAGTTCCTGCGAGGCGGCAGGATCCGCGGCTGGTTCATTGGGCGCTGTCCAGATGTCCGGCACGTCGTTGGTGTAATCGAACCTGGACAGGAACGTTCGTCGGATCGCGATGGCCGTATCCGGTGTGGGCGAGGGGACCGGCTCGAACAGCACCGGTTCGATTGCGCTGCTGCTGAACATTCGTCGTGACTCAAGCGACTGGAACATGGGCATCTCCTTGTGAGTGTTGGTGACTGACCTGCTGTAGTACAGAAGCGGCGATGTTCTGACAGTGACAGGGGCCAGGGGCGGGCCGTGACAGGTGGCTCAGGAGGCGCAAGTGCTTGCCTGACATGGCCGAAGCGATGGAGATGCCCTGTTCAGATCGAAAAAGACTCCCGACCCCTTATTTTAAGGGGTCGGGAGTCTTTTTCGGGGTGCGGATGGCGATGCCCGCCAGCAGGGCGCGGCGGTTCTCGGCCCAGACGTGCACGCCGTCCAGGCGACGCGGCAGCTCCAGCGTGATCATCGGAATCTGAAGGTCCTTGCCCGCCCAACTGCCCAGACTGCCGGGCGTGGCATACCCGATCGTCGCGGTGGCTGGGTAACCGTTGTGCCGGCTCATCTCCTGCGCGATGTGCCGCGCCGGACCGTCGTAGTTGTTGCAGTGTCTTCCCGACCCGATCGAGTGGATCGAGATCAGCAGTTTGGGTCGAATGCGCGCCACCGCGTCAGCGATGACGCGGCTCTCCGGTTCGCTCAGCGGCGAATCCCCGCCGCGATATCGTCCGCCAAGCCCAGGCTTGAAGTTGGACGCGGGAAAGTTGCGATTCAGGTCGATGCCACGGGCATTGCCGCGGGTGCCCGCTGCCAGGCCGTCCGGATTGGCGTTGACGATCAGGCCAACCAGTCGCCCGCAACGCAGCGCCGGCTGTGCTTCCAGCAGTTCCGCCAGGCCGCGCGCCACGTCCACGCTGGTCGGCTCATCCCCGTGAATGCCCCCGATCACCAGCACCGCATCCTCCGGATCGCCCTCCAGCACGATCAATTCAATCGGACGATGCTGAACCGACTGGCCAAGTCGAATCCGCTGGGTCGCAGATTGGCTGGGGAACTTGAACACGCTCGTCGTCGGCTCCGAAGAAATGGAAAAAGGCACAGCAGAGGACTCATCGGATTCGACCGCTTTACGCGGTTGACACGATACGAGCACCATCTGCACAACCAGCAGCCCCAACATCGCACCGTGCCACGACGAGGTCTTGCCGTTGGCGTCCTTGCCGGCGGGCTTGTGTCCGCCACGCTGTGCTCGAGCGGCTTGCTGCATCCGTGCCTTTGCCTTTCCGTAGATTCCGATGATTTGCAGGCGGTTTATAGCAGCCGCGCCGGGCGAATCAATGCGCCGCAGTCCGTCCGGTAACCGGCGGGTGGGTCAAGTCGGAAAAGTCACTACAGGCCGCATGCCATCAGGTCCGGCAACTCGGTTGTGGCGGCATTTGCGGTTGCCTGCGGGTGAGCTTGGTGCAGACTGAACAGACGCCGTGGTGCGGGCCTTTGCAACTGCCGCCGACACTGACAGGTGCGGCAAGAGGAGTCTATCGATATGCAAAACCAGCCGGGCAAGTGCATGTTGGCGATGGTGACGCTGGCGGCGGCCGGCTCGATCGCCTCGGCGGACGTGCTGTTCGACAACCGGGGGTTGGGCATCGACTCACCGGACATCTTTTCAAGCGATATCCGCGCCTGGGTTCTGGAGGATGGTCGTTTCCCCACGTCCGCGGCCCATCAAATCACCGCCATCAACATCGGTTATCACAACACCGACCCGGCGCAGCGGCCGCTGGCCGCCGATGTGCTCGTGCGCTTCTGGGATACCGTCAACTACGACGTGATTCCTGTGACGTCAGCGGTTCACAGCGGGCCGATTGGCCCGGAGTATCGCTTCAGCATCGTTGCGCAGCCCGGCGCCAATGAAACGGGATTGCTGTTGTTGCCGGGCGGAGGTGTGTTGCTCGCCGACAACGACTGGGGCGTGATGATCGATTTCGTCTTGCCCGGCACGAGCACGCCGCTGGCCGGGATCAATCATCTGTTCCGCGATGTGCCGGTGACGCTCGGAAGCAGCGACGCGCTGTTCGGATGCGATGAGGACGGCAACGGGATCGTTTCAGGCACCGAGCTGTTCACCTGGGAGGGAGGCGGATTTCCGGCGGGGAACATGTACCTGCAGATCCACGGAACAGCGATTCCGGAGGCAAGCGCGGCCATTGGGGTCGCTGTGGCGGGAATTGGATTGGCGGGCCGGCGGCCGGGCAGGCGACGGGTCTGCTCAGGTCCCCCGCAGGAATCATGGCTCCGATCAGACGGAAAAGTCTTCGCAGACGGAAAAATCTTCGCAGATTGACAGGCGTGATGGAGGAGGGCAGATGCAGCGGGCCGGCACCACGCCGGCCCGTCGTCTTTTGGCAGTTGCACCGCTTCGGCGACCGTCTGAAGTTGACCCGGTTGAAGCTGAATGGAGCATCTGAGTCTGGCAACAATTTCGCGTTTGTGCCGGATTCTGCTTGCGGAATGCACGGCGGCGGGTAACATGGCAGCCGTTTCGCCGCCGCGGATGATGGGGCGATGCGCCTGCCTGCGCGGTTTGCGCATTGAGGGTTCCTCATCAGCCGATTCTGGAACGGGCGACCCGCGCGTCTTGTGTGTGAGAAAATGCGGCGCGCGCCATCACATTAATCGCGTCTGGTACGCGAGGGGAGATATATGCTGCCACGTCTCTTCGGCTGCGGCGTTGTCGCTGTCGCTGCTGTCTCGGTTCTGGTTCCCTCCAGCTCTCGTGCGTCGGAAAACGTCGATCTGCTGGGTGGTGACCTGAGGATCAAGCACCTGTTTCCCGCCGGCACGGGCGTGGATGTCTCGGATTTGGTGACCCCCGGTTCGATCTACTCGAACTTCGGGACCTTCAGCGGGTCGGTGCTGCCCAACGGCGGCGCCAGCGGCGGGATCACCCGGCTGATCGCCGACGACATAGTCCCGGTCAGCGGCGGCTTGATCCAGGAGTTCTCCTTCACCGTGGGCAACCTGGGTGACACCGACGTGGCGGCGCGCCCGCGGGTGCGCTTCTGGTTCGATAACGCCGGCGTCCCGGGCAACTACTACGTGGATGGCGCCACTCCCATCGGAATCACGTTCAACCCAATCACCTTCGGGGCCGGCAGCCTGGGGATCTACACGGCGGACGTCAGCGCCATCGCCTTTAACCTGCCCAATGCCAAGTTCTGGGTCGGTCTGACGTTCGATAACGTCGGCACGCCCTCCAGCGATCTGGACTTGGAGAATCTGGGACAACTGCTGTTCAACCCGCCGGAACTCGGCTCCAGCGGCGACACGATGTTCATCACGTCGGCGTCGGGGTCGTTCTTCAACGTGAGCAACCCGGCGGGCTCAACATTCAACCTGGGTGGCAACCCGGTGGCCAACACCGGCTGGGAATTCGTGGTTCCCGAGCCTGGGGCATTGTCGCTGCTGGCGCTGGGCGCGCTGGGCTTCATTCGCCGGCGCTGATTTAGGCCGTCGGCCCACGGCGCGCCACAGTTGCGTGCACGTGGCGGCTCATGCACAGACGGTGCTCAAACCGTCTGCGCACCAGCAAATCAGCCGATGCATCAGCGGCTGTCTGAATCGTGGATTAACCGAACTCTCGCCAAGGCCCTGCTGTGACGGCAGGGCCTTTCTTTGCGCGCGAACGATCGCAGGCTTGGCAGATTTGCGAAGGGAGTCGCGGCATTCGGCGGCGCGGAGTGCATCAGATTTTGCCTCGCCCGCAACAGGCAGTGGATAATGCCCGCATGGCCAGCTCACAGTGGCAATCTCCCGAACGACCCGCGGCGCACGATCAGGCTGTATCGCAGTCATCAACAGGCGCGTCGGCTTCAGGCTCCGCCACGACGAACGCATCAGCTCAGTCCGAATCGTCGGCAAGCGGCCCTGCGGCGATCAACCTCTACCCGCAACCACTGTCGCCATCGCCCGATGAGTCGTCTTCCCAGCCCGAGCCTGTGTTGCTGTTCGAGGTCGCCTGGGAAGTCTGCTGGCAACTGGGTGGAATCTACACCGTTCTGCGCACCAAGGCGGCGGCGATGCTGGATCGCTGGGGCGATCGCTACTGCCTGATCGGTCCGTACAACCCCCAGACGGCGGCGGTGGAGTTCGAGGAGCTGCCCACCGAAGGCCTGATTCGTGACACGCTGGATCGGCTGCGGAGCGCGGGCGTGCCTTGTCACCACGGGCGATGGCTGATCAGCGGCCGCCCACGCGTGATCCTGCTGGATTACCGGGCGCGCTTCGGCTCCCTGGACGTGGACAAGTACCTGCTGTGGAAGGATCACGGCATCGACACCCTGGGCTGCGATGCGGAGGTCAACGAGGTGGTGGCCTTCGGATACGTGGTGGCCGAGTTCTTCCGCGAGTTGTGCGATCTGCTGCGGGGACGACGGGCGGTTCTGGCGCACTTCCACGAGTGGATGGGCGGGGTGGCCGTGCCGCGAATCGCCCACATGCAACTGCCCGTCGCCACCGTCTTCACCACCCATGCCACCCTGCTGGGCCGCTACCTGGCCAGCGACAACCCGTACTTCTACCAGCACCTGCCCTTCATCAACGCCGATCAGGAAGCGGTCAAGTACAACATCCTCTCCAAGCACCAGATCGAAAAGACCGCCGCCCACGCCTGTACCGTCTTCACCACCGTCAGTGAAGTGACCGCCTTCGAGGCCGAGAAATTGCTGGGTCGAAAGCCCGATGCGATCCTGCCCAACGGGCTGAACATCCAGCGATTCGCGGCGCTGCACGAGTTCCAGAATCTGCACCGGCAATACAAGGAGAAGATTCATGAGTTTGTGATGGGGCACTTTTTCCCGGCGTACGCGTTTGACCTGGAACACACCCTGTACGTGTTCACCTCCGGGCGGTACGAGTACCGCAACAAGGGGCTGGACATGTTCATTGAGGCGATGTACCGGCTGAACCAGGTGTTGCGCGGCGTGCCGGATCGTCCGACCATCGTCTCGTTCATCATCACCCGCGCCCCCACGCGAAACATCAACGTCGGGGTGCTTCAGAGCCAGGCGATGTTCGACGAGCTCCGCGCCACCTGTGCCGACATCGAGCATGAGATGGGCCGGCGACTGTTTCTGGCGGCGACCACCGGACGCCTGCCGGGCATGAATGAGCTGCTTGCCGACGACGCGGTGGTGCGATTGAAGCGAGCGATGCACGTATGGCGATCCGGACGCCAGCCCAGCATCGTCACTCACGACCTGGTCGATGACGCCAATGACGCGGTGCTGAAACATCTGCGCTGGCGGCAGTTGTTCAACGCGGCCGACGATCCGGTCAAAGTCGTGTTCCATCCCGAGTTTCTCACCGCCACCAGCCCGCTGATCAGCCTGGACTACAACGATTTCGTTCGCGGCTGCCACCTGGGGATATTTCCCAGCTACTACGAGCCGTGGGGATACACACCGATGGAGTCGATCGCGCGCGGCGTGCCGGCGGTGACGACGGATCTGAGTGGTTTCGGGGCGTATGTGCAGCGGCACATCGAAGATGCCCGCAGCCAGGGCATCATGGTGCTCAACCGCCGCAATCGCAGCTTCGACGACGCCGTCGGCGATCTGGTTCAATACCTGCTGGAGTTCATCCAGCTCAATCGCCGGCAGCGCATCGAGCTGCGCAACCGCACCGAGCGGCTGGGCGAGCTGTTCGACTGGTCGGTGCTCGTCAGCCACTATCACGAGGCGCATGATCTGGCGCTGGAGCGTCGCGGCGGGCTCAGGCCCGGCACGTTTGAGCTGCGAATCGTGTAGAGCAGCGGCGAATGGTGTAAACCTGCAATCGGATATCTTCTTTTCACGGCGGAGCTTAGGTGATTGCGGCAACTCAGATCCACCGCCGTTTTACTCCGGAGCTAACCGTGAGCAACAGGATCTGTCTGATACGGTGGGCCAAGCCGATGTGCTGCCGCAGCGTGCGGTGAAAGGAGTGAGTCTTATGCGTAAACACGCTTTGCTCGCCGCTGTCGTGCTGATCGCGTTGTTGCCCGCCGGCGCGGCGTGGGCGGGCGGCAGACACTACGACCGCGGCGACCGCTATCGCGACTGGGGGCATTCCCGCAGCTTCTTCGGATTCTCCATCGGGGTCGGATCGGACCACTGGCGATCGGGCTTCAGCTATCGCCATTACGACGGGCCTTCTTACTACCGATTCCGCTATGTCTATCGCGACTACGACTATTGCCCGCCTCCGGTCATCTATTACCGCCCGGTCTATACTCCCCCGCCGGTGATCGTGTATCCGGCTCCGCGGTATTACTACTACGACTACTGCCCGCCGAGCAGCTACTACTACTCGGAGACCCGGTTCTACTACGGCAGGTGAGCGCGGCGGCGCCTCAGGCGCATTTGATCGATCAATCAGGCAATCGGGCGCCGCCGGTCCGCGCGCACGCAAATCAATCGACAAATCCGGGGGACGCGCCTGCGGGGGTTGTTTTGCCTTCCCCGTGGAAAATCGGTATCTTTTTCCGCGATGCGCTGCCCGTATTGTCATGCGGACAAGGAGCACCTGAAGGTGATCGACTCGCGCACCTGCGACGGCGGGCGGTCGATCCGCCGGCGGCGACAATGCCTCAACTGCTCCAAACGCTTCACCACCTACGAGCGGATCGAAGAACACGTGAGGCTGACGGTCGTGAAGCGCGATGGCCGGCGGGTTCCCTGGGATCGCAACAAGATCATCACGGGGCTGGCGCGGGCGTGCTTCAAACGACCCGTGCCCGAGAGCGAGCTGGCGCGCATCGCCGACGAGGTCGAGGACGAGGTGTTCAGGAGCCACGACCGAGAGGTCTCCACGACGGTGATCGGGAGCCTGGTGGCCGACAAGCTCCGCCGCGTTGATCAGGTGGCCTACGTGCGTTTTGCCAGCGTGTATCGGCAGTTCAAGACGCTGGAGGAGCTGGTGGAGGAAGCGCGGGCGGTTCTGGACGCCAAGCGGTTTGAGGATCCTTCGCAGGGGCGGCTGTTCATTGAGCCTGAGGCGGCGGTGAACGGCCCGGCCCGTGACAACGAATCGCCCGCGCCGGCGCCTCAGGGCAAACTTGGACCCCGCGCGCGACGTAAGGCTCGTGAGATCAAGCAGGTACAGCCGCAGGTGCAGGTGCCCTCCAACGCTGTATAGCTTCAACGGCTCCGGGGGCAAGCGATTGGCCAAGGTTTTCCAGCCCATTTGCAGGACGATTCAGGTGTTGCAGGTTTTTTTGTCGTGTTGATCGAGGCCAGCTCACGGGTTGCAGACCCGTGCCGCCAGCGATGCGACCTGCCGCAGGCGGCGGTCAGATAACTCAAGCGCAGCGTCGGTAGCGTCCGATAATTCCCGGAGGTTCCGTGCCGATGATCCGCAACCAGCGTGTCGATTGGATGGATTGTCGCCCGCGATGGCGGCGCGTGCTGATCATCCTGTGCGCGTGCCTGATCGTGCCGATCGGGTTGGGCTGCGGTGGCAAGAAAAAGAAGGTCGATCCGGCAGGAAAGCTCACGTCGCGGTATCAGTCCCTGCCGCCCAAGCAGGTGCCGGCCTTTTTGAAGGATTCGATCATCGAGCGCTGCGATCTGTCGAACATCGAGCCATTCCCTGTCAGCGGCTTCGGGCTGGTGGCCAATTTGCACGACACCGGCGACTGCTTCGCGGGAACCGCGGTGCGCGAGTACATCCGCACGCTGGCGGTCAAGCACGGCTTTGGGAGCAAGGTGCGAGGTCTGGACAATATCCAGCCGGAGGACATCCTGCGTGATCCTTCGTTCGCGATCGTACGGGTGGATGCGCTGATTCCTCCGGGGGCGCGCAAGTATCAGCGGCTGGATGTGCTGGTCTCGGCACTGGAGGGCAACAACACCACCAGCCTGGCGCACGGGGATCTGTATCGCACCGACCTGAAAGTCAACGGCGCCAACATGCAGGCGCCCGGGTATGCCATCGATGTGTGGGCCACGGCCGAAGGATCGATCTTCGTCAATCCGGCCTACGTCCTGAGCGGTCCGACCTCCGATCCGGAAGTTCGGCTGAGCCTGCGGAAGGGCACGATCCCCGACGGCGGCGTGTGCCTGATGGATCGGGCCCTGGTGCTGCGTCTTCGCCAGCCGCAGCTCAGCATGGCCCGCGCGATCGAGTATCGCCTGGATCAGGCGTTCCAGGATTTGTCGGTGGCGGCGGCGAAGGATGAGGCGATCATCCTGCTGTACATGCCGGAAAAGTACGGCACCGACTGGGCGCATTTCGCCGGGGTGGTCACCCACACCTTCCTCAATCCCACGCCGGATTTCGCCGTCGCCAAAGCCAAACAACTCGCCGAAGAAGCGGTCAAGCCGGATGCGCCGCTGCTGGATATCTCCTACTGCTGGGAGGCGCTGGGTCCGATGGCGGTTCCGTTCATCGCTCCGCTGATGACGCACGAAAAGCCGGAGGTGGCGTATGCGGCGGCGCGGGCGGCGGCGTGCGTCGGCGATCTGGCGGCGCAAACCGTCCTGATGGAAATCGCCAAACGAAACGATCACCCCTTCCAGATCGAGGCGGTGCAGACCCTAGGCAAGCTGCCCAGTTCGCCGGTCATCAATCAGATGCTGCGGACCCTGCTGGATGCGCGACAGACGCTGGTGCGGCTGGAGGCGTACCGCGCCCTGGCCAGCCACGGCGACTCCTCCATCCTCTCGCGCCCGGTGAACAACAAGTTCATGCTCGACATCGTCTCCTCCCAGGGGCCGCCCATCCTGTACGCCTCACGCAGCGGAATGCCACGCATCGCGGTGATCGGCAACAGACCCGCGGTGGCCATGCCCGCTTTCTTTACCGCGATGGACCATCGGTTCAGCATGGCCTCGGCCACGGATCGGCAGTTGCTCAACCTGTTCTACCGGGGTCCGAAGCTGCGTTCGCCGATTTCGGTGATCTCCTCGCCGGATCTGGTGGAGCTGATCGAGCGGCTGGGCGGAAACGGCGCGCCGGGCGAGCAGCGACTTGATTTTGATTACTGCGTGGTGGTCGCGTTGCTCCAGGCGATGGCCGAGCAGAAGCAGTTGGTGGCGGTGTATCAGGGGCAGCGTGTGCCGATGACATTCGTGCTTCAGGAATCGCCGGGGCTGGAGCGTCTGCTGGAACAGGCGCCGCCGATTCCCGAGTCGTCGCCGACGACGGCGCAGGCGCCGCCGACGGTCGGCGCCGCAGGGCTGATCGGTCCGTCCGGGCAGGCGGTGCCGGCGGCTTCACCCGCGGTGGAAACCGCGCGGCAGGCGCAGTAAGCTGTCGCGACCACAATTGCGGACGGTTCGCGCCGCCGTCGTCTTCAGGTTGCCGCACGAACCAGGGCGCGGGTCATGGAGGACCTTCACCGATGCGTTTGAAGAAACTCATCCTTCACGGCTTCAAGAGTTTTGCCGACCGCACCGAGTTTGTGTTCGACGCGCCCATCACCGGCATCGTCGGACCCAACGGTTGCGGCAAGAGCAACGTCGTGGATGGCTTCAAGTGGGTGCTGGGCGAGCAGAGCGCCAAGAGCCTTCGCGGCGAGGCCATGATGGATGTGATCTTCAACGGCTCGGGCAACCGCAAGCCCGCGGGCATGGCCGAGGTCGTGCTGGTCTTCGACAACCCCAGGCGCCCCGACGGCTCGCGGCTGCTGAACGTGGACAGCGACGAGGTGTACGTCGGGCGGCGACTTTTCCGCGATGGCACCAGCGAATACCAGCTCAACAACCAGACCTGTCGGCTGAAGGATATTCGTGAGCTGTTCCTGGACACCGGCGTGGGGGTCGATGCCTACAGCGTCATCGAGCAGGGCAAGGTGACGGCGATGCTGGAGGCAGACCCGGAGCAGCGCCGCCTCATCTTCGAGGAAGCCGCCGGCATCTCCAAATACAAGGTCAAAAAGAAGGAAGCGCAGCGCAAGCTGGAGCGGGTGGAGCAGAACCTGCTGCGGCTGAACGACATCGTGCAGGAAGTG
Source organism: Fontivita pretiosa (assembly GCF_050410795.1). Lineage (GTDB taxonomy): Bacteria > Planctomycetota > Phycisphaerae > Tepidisphaerales > Tepidisphaeraceae > Fontivita > Fontivita pretiosa. Next base: position 3,223,832 of record NZ_CP191258.1, read on the forward strand.
GAAAAGCGGCTGCGCAGCGTCAAGGCGCAGGCCGGGCGGGCGCGCACGTATCAGGAATACACCGCGAGGCTCAATGAGCTTCGACTGAGCCACTCGCTGCATGAGTATCACACGCTGCGGGTGCAGGCCGACGAGCTGGAACGCAACCGCGACGACGCGCAGTTCCGCCTGGACGACGTCAACGCCGATCTTCAGCGAAGCCGCGATGAGCTGGCCGGCCGCAACGAGCAGCTTCAGGCCACGGCGCAGGCGCGGCAGCAGGCGGAATACGAGCTGGTGCAGGCCGCGGCGCAGCTTCAGTCGGCGCGGCAACGCCAGCAGTATGCTCAACAGCAACTGCGGCAGATCTGCGAGCAGGCCGACGCCTTTTCCGCCGACCGCGCGGCGGCTGAGCAGAAGCTGAGTCAGACCGTCGCCGCCCTGGAAGCCCAACGCCAGATCCTGTCGCAATTGAGCGACGAGGTCGAGTCCAGACGCCGCCAGATCGACGCCAGGCAGCAGGCCTTCCGCGACGGGCAGCTTCAGCTCAACGAGCTGAACCAGCAGCTTGAACAGGCCAAGGCGCAGGTGCTGGATCTGATGCGTCAGTCCGCGGCGGCGGGCAGCCGATTGTCGTCGATCCAGATCGAGCTGAAGAATATCGCCGCCCATCAGTCGCGCCTGGAACAGCGCAGGCAGCAGGTGCTCGCCGAAACGCAGTCCCTCCAGTCGCACCGCCAGCAGTTGCAGCAGCGACTCGAGCAGGTCATCGAATCCATCCAGCAGCAGCAGGCGGCGATGAGCCGGAAGCGCAGCGAGTCGGCCGCACTGGGCCGGCACATCGCGCAGCTCGGAGAACAGCTCGGCGCGGCCAAGGAACATCGCTCCGGACTGCTGTCCCGCCAGAAGCTGCTGGCCGACCTGGAGGCCAGGCGCGAAGGGGTCAGCGAGGGCGTGAAGTCGGTGCTGCGGCAGCGAGGCGATCGCTTCCCGTTCGTTCGCGGGATCGTCGCGGATGTGCTACGGGTCGATGTCGAGCACGCTCAGGTGATCGAGGCCGCACTGAACGGGCACGATCAGACGCTGATCGCCGACTCCCAGCAGGCCGCCACCAGCGCCCCCGAAGCCCTGGCTGAGCTTGGCGGGCGAGTCAGCTTCCTTTGCGTCGATCGACTCGACGGCGCCGCAGGCGCCTGGCCCGTGCCGCAGACGCAGGATCGCGATCGCCATCAGCCGGCTGATGCTTACGACTGGAACATCCATCCGCATCGTATCCGCTTTGCTGCGGACCTGGTGCGCTTCGAGCCGGTCGATCGGAGGATCGTGGATCATCTGCTGGGCAGAACCGTGGTCGTGCAGGACCTTGCCGCGGCGCGGGAACTGCATCAGGCCGGGCCACGCGGATACCGTTACGTCACGCACGCGGGGGAAGTGATCGAGGCGGACGGCACGGTCCGCGCCGGCCCGCTCACCGCTGCCATGGGTCTGCTCTCGCGCCGCTCGGAGCTGGAAGCGATCCGCTCCCAGATCGCCGAGGTCGATGCCCGCATCGAAGCGCTCACACAACAGCTCACCGACGGCAACGCGCAGGCGCAGCAGCTTGAAGATCAGATCAACGCACTGCGAAACGCCATCTACCAGGCCAATACCGAGAAGGTCGAACTGAGCAGCCAGATGGCGCAGGCCGATGACCGGCTGGCGGCGCTGGACCGCGAGCTTCCGCTGCTGGAGCGCGAACTGTCAGCGCTGGTGGATCAGGTCGGCCGGCTCCAGGCCGAGCAGACACGGCTGGAACAGCAGAAGCAGTCGTTGGAATCGCAACAGGCAGAGGATCAGCAGCGGATCGAGCAGATGAGCCAGCGACAGCAGCAGCTTGCCGAGGAGCTGCGAGTCTGCGGCGAGGAGCTGACCAGTTGCCGGGTGGCGCTGGGGCAGGTGCAGGAAAAACAGCTCGCCGCGGAACAGGCCGCGCAGCGGCAGGCCATGCAGCAGACCGAACTGACCCAGCAGATCGAGCGGATCGACAAATCCGTCGAGCAGCTTGTGTCGCGGCGTTCGGCGGTGGAGCAGGAGCTGGCCTCGGCGCAGCACGCCGAAGAGGCATTGGGACAGCGCCAACAGGAGCTGTCGCAGCGGCTGGAATTGCTGAGCCGGCAGCTTGCCGAGGCGCAGCAGGCCGTCGCCGGGCTTTCACACGTCGTCGAGCAGATCCAGCAACGCCACGCCCAGATCGAACAGGAGCTTCATCAGATTCAGCTTCGATCCGGGGAATTGAAGGTTCGGCTGGAGACGCTGGTGCAGCGCACGATGGATGAGCTTCAGATTGACCTTCCGGGCAGGTACCAGGCGTTGTTCGCCGCTGGCGAAGACGGCGCGCCCGGGCCGGGTTATCAGCCCGCCCAGATGGATTGGGACGCCGTGGCCGAGGAGATCCGCCAGCTTCGCGAAAAGATTCATCGCCTGGGGAACGTGAACCTGGACTCGATCGGGGAGATGCAGGAGCTGGAGCAGCGTCAGCAGTTCCTGGCCACGCAGGTGCAGGACCTGACCACGTCCAGGCAGCAGTTGGAGGAGTTGATCGACACGATCAACCGGGAGAGCAGCATTCGCTTCGAGCAGACGTTCAACGCGGTGCGGGAGCACTTTCAGGGAATCTTCCGCAAGCTCTTCGGGGGGGGCAAGGCGGACATCTACCTGGAGACGGAACTGGAGCAGCCCGCCGGGGAGCAGGCGCCGGCCGCGGCGGCGGAGCAGCCGTCGGACACGCAGACCACGGCGCAGCCCACGCCGAAACGGCGCATCGACATCCTGGATGCCGGCATCGAGATCATCGCCCGCCCGCCCGGCAAGCAGCCGGCGACCATCGCGCAGCTTTCCGGCGGGGAAAAGGCGATGACCTGCATCGCGCTGCTGTTGAGCATCTTCAAGTCCAAGCCAAGCCCCTTCTGCATCCTCGACGAGGTGGACGCGCCGCTGGACGAGGCCAACAACCAGCGGTTCAACCTCATCATCCAGGAGTTCCTGGAGATGAGCCAGTTCATCATCATCACCCACTCCAAGCGGACGATGCAGATCGCCGACGTGCTGTACGGCGTGACGATGCAGGAACAGGGCGTTTCCAGGCGGGTGGCGGTCAAATTCGAGCAGATCGACGCACAGGGACGCATTCGCGAGGCCGAGCACGCCGCGGCGTAGCAGCCGCGCGCAGCCCTGCCCCGCCGCGGCGGCGCAGCCGACGCGCCTTCTCTTGGCTACAATCTTGGCCGCAGGGGGCGCTACAGGGGCTGTGCGGGAGTTTCAAAACTGCATGAATGGCCTGAAAGAAAAGATCGAGTCCGGATCGGCGCTTGTCGGAGTGATCGGGCTGGGGTACGTGGGGCTGCCGCTGCTGGCGGCGTTTCATCGCGCCGGCTTTGCCACCATCGGCTTCGACATCGACCCGGCGAAAATCGAGGCGTTGAAGCGGGGACACAGTTATCTTAAACACTTGGGCGACACGCTGGTCAGCGAGCTGCACACCGGTGCAAAGTTCGATGCCACGCAGGACTTTTCACGCCTGGGCGAGCCGGACGCGGTGATCAGTTGCGTGCCTACGCCGCTGGGGCCGCATCTGGAGCCGGACCTCAGCTACGTCGAACGCACCGCCCAGGACATCGCCAAAACGCTCCGCCCCGGGCAGCTCATCGTGCTGGAATCCACCACCTACCCCCGCACCACCCGCGAGATCATGCTGCCCAAGTTCCAGGCGCGAGGCATGACCTGCGGCAGGGACTTTTACCTGGCCTACTCGCCCGAACGCGAGGATCCGGGACGAAAGGACTTCAACACCCAGACGATTCCCAAGCTGGTCGGCGGGATCGACGAGGCTTCGGGGCGGATGGCCGAGGCTCTGTACAAAAAGGCGATCAAGCAGGTGATCCGCGTCAGCAGCGCCGAAGTCGCCGAGGCCGCCAAGCTGCTGGAGAACATCTACCGCGCCGTGAACATCGCGCTGGTCAACGAGATGAAGATGGTCCTGACGGCGATGGGGATCGACGTGTGGGAAGTCATCCGCGCCGCATCGACCAAGCCGTTCGGGTTCCAGGCGTTTTACCCCGGCCCCGGGCTGGGCGGGCACTGCATCCCGATCGATCCGTTCTACCTGACCTGGAAGGCCCGCGAGGTGGGCATGCCCACACGCTTCATCGAGCTGGCCGGCGAGGTCAACCGCGCCATGCCCGACTATGTGGTCAACCGCGTCGTGCTGGCGCTGAATGATCGCGGCAAGGCGGTCAAGGGCAGCCGGATCCTGGTGCTTGGCCTGGCGTACAAGCCGGATGTGGATGACGTTCGCGAGAGCCCGAGTTTCGAGCTGATCGAAAAGCTGGAGCATCTGGGCGCGCAGGTGGATTACAACGATCCACACGTGCCCCGGACGCACAAGATGCGCCAGCACGATTTGCAGATGACCAGCGTCGAGCTGACGCCGGCTACGTTGAAGGAATACGACTGCGTTCTGATCGCCACCAATCACTCCGCCTACGACTGGCAACTGATCGCCGACAACGCAAAGCTGATCGTCGATTCGCGAAACGCGATGAGAAACGTCAAGGGCAGGCGCGATCACATCGTGGCGGCCTGAGAGCGGAGGGATGAGGGCGCAAGCCTGAGGGATCAAGTCTTCTGATCCTTCTGAGATGATGCTTGATCCTTTTGCTCACGTCACCGATGGTCTGTGCAGATCGGTGAACGGATAGACGTGGTTTTCCCTGAGCATGCGAAACATCACGCCGGAGCCGAAGTTCTTGCAGGCGGCGAACTCGGCCAGGGTTATGCCGATGCCGAGGATGAGGTTGGCCGGCGTGCCCAGGACGGTGAAGCTGTCGGCGGGTGGGTCGGGTCGGGCGAAGATGAGGGCGGCGATGGTGCTGCGTGGTGGACGCGAGTCGCCCAAATCCATCGTGTCGCCCGGATGCAGCGTCGCCTCGTGCGTGTACTGCGCCAGCCTGCTGAGCAGCTCCGGCGCCCAGTCGTTTTCCTGTCGCGTGCAGAGCATCAGCTCATAGTGTCCCCATTTGTTGGGAACCTGATTGGGGTTGCCGATCAGATCGCAGGTGACGTAGGCGATGCCGTTGACGTAATTGCGGAACCGCAGCACGTCGGCGTAGCCGAGGCGGTGTCTTGGCGGCGCTGGCTGGTAAATCGTGCCGTCGCATTTGCCCAGCACCGCCTCCAGCGCCGCAAGACGCGCATCCCACCATCGCTGACGCTCTTCGGCGGCGCGGGAGCTGCTCAGGATGTTACGAACCCAGGAGAGCATGGCTGGCGAACTTGGCTTGCTTTCGGATCGCGGATCGAACCGATGCAGATCCGCAGCGGGCGCTGGCCGCCGCGTCAGAGGGTTTCGGCCAGCCAGGGCGGGGCCAGGGGTTTGCCCTTGCTGCCGTGTGCGCGGCCTTCGGCGAGGTATTGGAGAATCGCGCGGGTGAAGGCGGGCAGATCATCGGGGCAGCGCGAGGTGATGATCGGTCCATCGACGACGCATTCCTCGTCCACCCACTTTCCGCCAGCGTTGACCACATCATGGGCGATGGCGAAAAAGCTGGTGCAGCGCCGGCCTTTGAGCGCGCTGGTGGAGCAGAGCATCCAGGGCCCGTGACAGATGGCGGCCATGGGAATGGCGGCCAAAGCGGCGTCCCGGACCAGCCGGATCATCCCGCCGTCGCGGCGCATGAAGTCTGGCGACATTCCGCCGGGGATGACGATCAGGGCAAAGTCGCTTGCCTTGACGTCCCTGGCTGCGGCGTCGCTTTTTTGCGGGTAGCCCCACTTGCCGACGTAGGTTTCGCCAGGTTTTGGGCCGACGATCTGCACGACATGTCCGGCCTCGATCAGCCGCAGTCTGGGGTACTGAAGCTCCAGGTCTTCGTACTTGTTTTCGATGAGGATCGCGATCCTTGCCATGATGACTCCATGGAAAAAGTCCAACCGGGGATTGTACCTCGGCCGGCCGCCCGTCGCCCATGCCCGGGTTTTTCCGGATGTGGTTGGGCGGGTTGGGGGCTGCGGTCCGGGCGGCGAATGTGGGTGTTGCTGGTTTGCTTCAAGATCGAAAAAGCTGTAATTTACGCCTCGCCCAAATCTTTTTACCGGACGTTCGGCTGGTGACGAAACCGGGGCAGCGATGGGCAAGGATGGGCACGGACGTATCGCCGTGCGGGGATGAGCGATGGCGCTGGCGGCGCGCCCCGGGGCGGCGGACGTGCCGGGGCTGGCTGGTCGCACAAAGGAGTGTATTGGCGTGTTGATCTTCGATTCGCTCCTGGGCATGTTCAGCATCGACATGGGCATCGACCTGGGGACGTGCAACACCCTGGTCTGCGTCAAGGGGGAGGGCATCGTCCTGAACGAGCCTTCTGTCGTCGCGGTCAAGAAGGGCACCAACCGCGTGCTTCAGAACGGCAACGCCGTCGGACTGGTCGCCAAGGAAATGATCGGCAAGACCCCCGGCACGATCCAGGCGATCCGCCCGCTCAAAGACGGGGTCATCTCCGACTTTGAGATCACCGAGGCGATGCTGAGCTACTTCATCCGGCGGGTGCACGGTCGTAAGCACTTCATCGGCCCGCGGGTGGTCATCGCGATTCCGTCGGGGATCACGGCGGTGGAAAAGCGCGCAGTGCTGGATTCGGCGGAGCGCGCCGGAGCGCGACGGGTGTTTTTGGTTGAAGAACCGATGGCGGCGGCGATCGGGGCGGGGTTGCCCGTCACGGAGCCCACCGCCAGCATGATCGTCGATATCGGCGGGGGAACCACCGAGGTGGCGATCATCTCGCTGGCGGACATCAGCGTCTGCGAATCGGTGCGCGTGGCGGGCGATGACTTTGACGAGGCCATCATCCACCACATGAAAAAAACGTACAACATGGACATCGGCGAGCAGACGGCCGAGCGGATCAAGATCGATATTGGCTCGGCGGCGCCGTTCCCCGACGGGCAGGAGCCGACGATGGAGGTGCGGGGGCGGGACATGATCAGCGGCCTGCCGCGAAAGACCACCGTCACCGCCGAAGAAATCCGCGAGGCGCTTCAGGAGCCGGTGACCAAGATCATCGAGGCCGTCACGCGCACGCTGGAGCTCGCCCCGCCGGAGCTGGCGGCGGATCTGGTGGACAACGGCATCACGATGGCGGGCGGATCGTCGCTGTTGCGGGGTTTGACGACGGTGATCAGCAATGCGACGGGGCTGGAGGTCCGTCTTGCGGAGGATCCGCTCACGTGCGTGGCGCGCGGCACGAGCGTGTACCTGGAAAACCTGGAGCTGTGGAAGGACACGATGGAGTCCGACGAGGACGAGCTGTAGCAGGGGATGATCCTGCGGCTCCGCTTCGCGGCGCCGCGGCGCAGCCGCGGGATTTGCCGACCGGCGCAGCAGTGCAAGAAGACAAGGATGTCTTACCTCCGCTTCAACCACGTCTTTTTCGCGCTGATGGGGCTGGCGTTTGTCAGCGCGTTCGTGTTGCCGGTGCGGGCCGGGGATCGCGTGCGGGCGCAGGTGCAGAACCTGTTTGCGCCGGTGTCCTGGCCGGTGAATCGGCTGGCAGGGTGGGTGCATTCACGCATTGCGGGTCAGCCGCTGCGTGACGACGGATCTCCCCGGCAGCCGCGGAGCAGCGCAGAACTGCTGATCGAAAACCAGCGGCTGCGGATCCAGGTGGCCAGTCTCAGCGGGCAGTTGCAGCGGATCGCGGTTCTGGAGGCGGAGCGTGCCAAGCTCGGTGAGGTTCGCGCGTTCTGCACGCCGTTCAGCGTGATCGGACCGGATGCCGGGCCGCGGCAGTCACTGCTGATCGCCGGTTCGAGTCTGGACGGGCTGCGTATCGACATGCCGGTGGTGTACACCGGAGGGATTGTTGGTCGGATCGCCAGCGCGGGCGTGGGGGGGGCACGGGTGCTGCTGATCACCGACCGGCAGTTCAAGCCGATCACCGCCGCCTTCGCACGCTTTACCACGCGGCCCGACGGCTCGCCGCAGTTCGACCGGCTGGCGGCGGAACTGGTGCTGGTCGAGGGCGCCGGCGACGGCACCATGCTCATCCGCAACATCCCGCAGAAAAAGGTCGAAGAGGTGGGGATCCGAACCGACGACTGGGTGGTGCTCAGCGATCGCGACTGGCCGATCCTGCTCGACGGCTACCGTCTGGGCCGGGTCGAGAAGATCACGCCAAGCAAGAGTCCCGGGTTCATGGAAATCCGAGTGGTCCCGGATCAGTCGCTGCTGACCCTGCGGGAAGTGATGGTGATGAACAGAGAAAGAGGATGAAGGCAGAAGAGTGAAGGTTGAAGCAGCAGCAACCTCACTTCATCCTTCGGCCTTCAATCCTCACTGGCCAAATGCGCTGGTTGCCGTACTTCATCCTCGCCTACCTGGTGCTCGGATTGCAGATCGGGCTGAGGGGGCATGTCACGATCGGCGGCGCCTGGCCGAACCTGGTGATGCTGGCGGCGATCTTCATCGGGATCAACGCTCCGCGTGATGCGGCGCTGCTGGGGTGCTTCGGGCTGGGGCTGCTGCACGACCTGGTCACGCAGCAGCCGCTGGGGCTGTTCGCCATGACCTACGGCCTGCTGGCGATGTTTACCGTCAGCACGCAGCAGGTCGTGTACCGGGCGCATCCGCTGACGCATGTGTCGCTGGCGCTGGTGGGCGGGCTGCTGTACGGGGGGATCGTGCTGATTCACGGCTGGATTCGCGGGCCGTGGCTTTCGCCGATGATGCTGTTCTATTCGGCGTTGTATACGGCGTTGCTGGCGCCGCTGGTGCTGGGGTTGCTGGGGCGGATGAGGCGGGCGTTTTCGTTCCAGCCGCCCAGGCGAAAGATGCGACTGTAGCGCGGGCCTGCCGCCTATGCGCGGGTCTGATTCGCGGGCCAAAAGCCCGTGCGGCAAGCGATGTTCGAGCGTCGGGCGAAAATCTTCCTGGCGATTCTGTGCCTGTTGACGCTGGTGCTGCTGGCGCGGGCGGTGCAGGTGCAGGTGCTGGAGCGCGATCATTGGCGTGAGCAGGCGGTGCGGGTGATGACACGCCCGGAGCTGATTGAAACCACGCGCGGTCGGCTGCTGGATCGCAAGGGGCGGGTGATCGCAGAGGACGTGGCCTGCATCGACGCCTGCGTCGATTTCCGCGCCATTCCCCGGCATCCGGACCCCGAGTGGGTCAACCGGCTGGCCGCCCAGCGGCTGGCGGAGCGTCTGGGGGGCAGCCTGCGGCAACTGGACCGCCAGGCCCGCCAACAGATGCTCGCTGACGAGTGCTCACGCGTGCTCACGGACATCAGGATCATGTGGGAGACGCTGGCGCAACTGGGGGGAATGTCCGCCGAGCAGATGTTCGAGATTCGCCAGTCGATCGTACGCAGGGTGGAAATGCGTCGCCGGTACGTGTGGTACTACCGCTATCGCAGCGCCTTAAGGGAGCTGGAGAAGCGCCAGCCCTCGCCGTGGTACCAGCGGTGGCTGATCGACGACACGCAGGAAGCGCCGGAGATCGACCAGTTCGCCACGACGGTGGCGGAGCAGACGCAGCCGCACGTGGTGCTGCGGGCGATCAGCAACGACGTGCACATCTACCTGGGCAAGAACCTGGACCGCTTTCCCGGACTGGTGCTTCAGCCAAGCGTCCACCGCTATTATCCGTATCGCGATGTGGGCGCGCATCTGATCGGGCACCTGACTCGCGTCACGCGCGAGGATGTCGATGCCGATCCCAACATCGGCAACGATCTTCGCCGCTACTGGCCGAACGATCTGATCGGTCGCACGGGGCTGGAGGCGCTGTGCGAGCCGCTGCTTCGCGGGTCGCGCGGTCGCATCGAGCGTTACCTGGGCGAGGACGGACAGCGTGAGATCGCCCGCCAGCAGCCCGTGCCGGGAATCGACGTGACCACCACGATCGACATCGAGCTTCAGCATGACCTGGAGCTGGCGTTCAGGGAGGTGGTGCTGGAGCATCGCGATGTGCTGGATCCGTCGCGCAACTGGAAGGATCGCCTGGACATGCCCGGGGCGGCGGTGGTGATCGACGTGCCGGGCGGACAGGTGCTGGCGATGGTGTCGCATCCCAGCTACGACCTGAACCGTTTCGACGAGCTGTACGAGCAATTGGCACAGGACGACATCAACCGTCCGCTGATGAACCGCGCCACGCAGTTCGCGCTGGAGCCGGGTTCGACGGCCAAGCCGATCGTGGGGCTGGGCGCCGTGGCCCAGGGCCTGATCGCAGTCAACGACACGATCGAGTGCACCGGATATCTTCAGCTCAACGGGCGCACGTACAGGAATCTGGGCCGTTGCTGGGTGGCATCCAACTTCGGGCAGATTCTGCAAGGCATGGGGATGACGCCGGCGCATCATCCGATTCCGACCAACGCCCCGCATCCGACCGGATTTCTGAACCTCACGGATGCGCTGGAGCGAAGCTGCAACGTGTATTTCGAGACGCTGGCCGATCGGCTGGGCATGGAGGGGCTGGCGTATTGGTTCGACCGGTTCGGTCTGGGTCGTCCGACGGGGATCGGCATCGCCGAGGCGTCGGGTCAGATTCCGCGGTCGAATCTGGTGCCTGCGGCGCAGCGTCGGGCGGCGGTGTGGTTCAGCGGGATCGGGCAGTCGCAGGTGCTGGCCACGCCGATCCAGATGGCCAACGTGGCGGCGACGATCGCCCGCGGTGGCGTGTGGATGCGTCCGCGGCTGGTGCCCCCGGGGACGGAAGTGGTCGCGAGCGCGACGCCCGGGCCGGATCGGGTGGATTTGAAGCTTCCCGCGGCCGCCATCGCCGCCGTGCGGGAGGGCATGACCAAAGCGGTGAACAGTGCGGCGGGCACGGGCAGCAGTGCCCGTCGTGACGACCTGCTTGTGGCAGGCAAGACCGGTTCGGCGCAGGCTTCGCCGCTGACGGTTCCACGGCGCGACGCGCTGAACCGCCCGGTCATGCGGAAGGTGCCGGTTCCGGTCAAGGATGAGAACGGCACGGTGAAGATTGTTGAGCGCGAAGTTCCCGAGCGTGAGGTGCTGGCGCTTGGCACGCACGCGCAACCCAACCCGCGTGCGCCGTGGTATCGAGGGACCGGCGAGCGCGAGGATCGCCGCTCGCATGCGTGGTTCATCGGCTTTGCCCCGGCGGACGATCCGAAGATCGCGTTTGCGGTCATGGTAGAGTATGGCGGCGGAGGCGGGGCGACGGCCGGACAGGTGGCGAGGCAACTGCTTGATGCCTGCGTGCAGCACGGATACCTTCGGCGAAACGATGTCGATCGAACCACCGTTCTCCAGAGCGGCCGGCACGGACAGCCGGCATCAGACCATGATGCCGGAGGTTGAGCCGCCGCAGCTTCCGCCTCCGCCACGCCCGCTCACGCGCCGCGCCCGCAGGCGAAGCTGGGCCGAGCTGCCGGTGCGCACCTGGCTGATTCTGACGGTGCTGGTGGCGCTGGTGACGGTCTATTTCACGGCCACGCGGATCAGCCAGGCCAGGCGAGATCGCTGGCTCATTCAGCATGGTACTGCGGTGGTGGCGACGCTGGGCCAGACTGGCGGACATCTCAAGCCCAAGCGTCAGCTCCGTACCGAGCCATTGCCGACGACCATCATCTTTACGCTCAATGGCAAGCGCTATGAGCTGGTCGAGTCGCTGCCGCCAAAGGAAGGCGCCTTTGCCATGGAGGGAATGCCCTTTCCCATCCGGGTGGATCCAAATGACCCGACGCGATGGACGGAGGCGACCGAGCCCAAGTCATGGGCGCAGGAGCTGACCGGGCTTGGGGTGCTGGTGCCGGTGCTGGTGGTGCTGGCGGGCGTGACGATCTGGAAGCGCCACGGCGTGCTGCGATCATGGCGCATGGCGCCGCTGGCGGCGGGGATTGTTGTCGAAACCCGGCAGTCGGCGATGGCGCCGCGGTCGCGCATCGTGCGCTTCACGCTTCGCGACGGGCCGGACCGGCGCGTCTGGTCGATGCTCGTTCCCACCTCGGCCGCAATCCCCGAAAAGGGACAGACGCTTTGGCTGCTGTGTCCCCCGGGCAACCCCCATCGCGCCGTGCTCGCCAGGTTGTATCAGGAATGAACCACGGATGCAGACGGATCAGCGGATGGGTCGAAGCAGTTGAGGGCGCGTCAGGCTCTGTCTGAGCACAGAAAACAGGGTTGAGATCGCTTCTGGCACCAACTACATCTGTGTTCATCCGTGTTCATCTGCGGTTTCAGTCATGAACGCGCTGTGGAAACAACTGGCGATCGCAACCAACTGGCCGGTGCTGGTCGCTGTCGCGGTCCTGTCCACGATCGGGATCATCTCGATCTGGGCCGACACGCGCCTGGACCCGAACCCGGAGTGGCGAAAGCAGGTCGCGTTCCTGGTCGTCGCCATCGTCTGCATGGCGGTGTTCCAGGCAGTCAATTACCAGAAGATCGGGCGTTATTCCTGGGCGTTCTATATCTTCAGCCTGCTGCTGATCGGCTACACGCTGCTGGGGTCGGTCGTGCGCGTGCCGGGCGTGTGGAAGGTGAATGGCGCCTATGCCTGGATCAATTTCGGCCCGGCGTCGCTTCAGCCGGCGGAGCTGACCAAGATCGCGTTCGTGATGGTGCTGGCGCGATATCTCCGATTCCGATCGAACTATCGCACGCTTGTTGGCCTGCTGCCGCCTTTCGCGCTGGCGCTGATTCCCATCGCCATGATCCTCAAGCAGCCGGACATGGGCACGGCACTGATTTTCATCCCCGCGCTGTTTGCGATGCTGTTCGTGGCGGGGGCGAAGATCAGGCATTTGCTGGCGGTTGTGGGGATGGGATTGGCGGTGGCGCCGCTGATCTGGTTCAGCGGCACCGACCTGCCGGTCTTCCGGCACATGCCCGAACTGGTCCGCACCTATCAGCGCGAGCGCGTCTACGCGATGTTCCACTCCGACCCGGCGACTCTCCAGCGCAAGGGCTTCCAGCAGCATCACGCGCTGACGGCGTTCGGCTCCGGCGGATTCAGCGGCAAGGGCGTCGGCAACATCCCCGTCGGACAACGCGTGCCCGAAGGACACAACGACATGATCTTCGCGCTGATCGGCGAGCAGTTCGGCTTCTTCGGGTCGGCGGCGGTGCTGCTGGCGTACATCGTGCTCTTCGCGGCGGGGATCGAGATTGCAGCGGCGACACGCGAGCCGTTCGGCAAGCTCCTGGCGATCGGAGTCGTCTCGCTGCTTGCCGGACAGACGTTTCTCAACCTCATGGTCGCAACCAAATTGATGCCGGTCACCGGCGTGACCCTGCCTTTCATCAGCTATGGCGGCAGCAGCCTGCTCGCCAGCTACATGGCCGCCGGATTGCTGCTGAACATCGGCCAGAACCGCCCGCTGGTCATGGCGCGGGATGCGTTTGAGTTTGAGTAAGCTATAATGACCCTTGGAGACTCGCGGATGACCAAACTCGACATCTCGTTGCCTGAAGACGTCAGGGCTCTTGCCGAGCAGCGGGTCGCTGGCGGCGGTTACGCCAGCCTCAGCGAATACCTCGCCGACCTTATCCGCCGCGATCAGCAGCGCATTGAGCGCGAGCGGACGGAGCAACACCTGCTGGACCGGCTCCAGAGCGGCCCGCCGCGGGAAATGACGGATCGCGACTTTGACCAAATCCGGCAGCGAGTGGAAGACGAGATCGCGCGGAGGCAGCCCAAGTGAGCAGAATCTGCCGCCGCGATGGGGTGGATGAAGACATCGTCGCACTCGCATCCTACCTTCTGTTGGAGAACGAAGATGCGGCCCGCCGGTTCGTGGAAGCCGTGCAGAAGACACTTAAGGACCTGTCGCGGATGCCTGGCATGGGCAGTCGCAAGGAGTTCAGCAATTCGGCATTGTCCGAGGTGCGATCATGGTGGGTTGAGGGCTTCCCCAATCACCTGATCTACTATCTGCCGCTTCCAGACGGGATCGATGTACTTGCGATCATGCACGGCTCGCGCGATGTCGAACCACAGCTTATCCGACGAGTGTGATGATGCAACAAACGACAAAGACGGCGCCGAGAACTGCCTGCCCTACGGTTGCGGCCATCGCGCGGGCGGCGCGCCACATCGGTCAGAACCGACTGCTAGTGATGGCGCGTGACACGTTTGGGATTGGCTGAGTCTGGCACTGGCGATGGGTCGCTGTTCTCTTGTCATTCCCGCACAGGGGGCGATCCGTTCTGCATGGAGGACATTGTCCAGCTCATGCGATGCGGAGGACAGACGCCCCCTGTCTGTTCCGCGCCGGCAACGGCCCGAGACGGCGTCGGACCTGTAATCCCACCACATACAGAGCTGGAGGGATCCGAGATGCCGAAGACAACGTACACGACGTGCTGCAATCACGTTTACCAGCTAACGCAGGACGTGCGGAAGTTCATTGAACACGCGGTGATGCCAGCAATTGATGCCCAATGTAAGGACAATCCAGCCGCAGCACCGAAGCGCTATCGGGTCATTCTGTACCCATTCATTCGCGTGCTCCGATGGCTGATCACCTTTGAACGATTGAATACTACGCACGACATGCAGGCGATCGGCGCTGGCGCGCGATGCATCTTCGAGCACTATCTTGATTTGAGGTGGCTGCAAAAGTTCCCTGAGGAGACGTGGTTCGAGCGCTTCCGGGCCTTTCCAGATGTCGATCGGTATATGGCAGCGCAGAAGGTCGTTGACCACAAGCAGCACAATCCTGCGTCACAGATCGACATCACTCTTTTTCAGGAGTTCATGAGCCGCGCGGATGCGACCGAGCCAATGCGTGATAAGGTCTCGCGAATATGGGGAGCAGACGCGAAAGGCAATCCGCGTTGGCCGCGTCACTGGACGGGCGAAGGCGACGTCCGCAGGCGCGCCAAGCAGATCTCCCTCGAATGCGAAGACGCCTACGTTCAGATCTATCCGACGCTTTGCGCGTTGGTTCACGCCGGACCCACGGCTGAACATGGCGATTTCGCATGGCTAGAGAAGCAGGTTGCGTTTGGCTATTTCTACGCATTTGTCCACGCAAGAGCAGCGACGAGGGAGACCTGCGATCTACTCGGCATCCGGGAACGAGTAGTCGGATATGAGCATCGTATGCAGCAACTCGAGCAATGGGAAGCCGAGGCGATGAAGAAGCTCATTGCGGGGTGAGCGTCGAGCAAAATCGCCGAGATAAGCTTCACCTCACCACATACAGCGTATCCTCGATCACCACATCCACCTCATTGCCCAGCGACAGCCACGGGGCGGCGGTGGGGTATCTGGCCAGCAACGCGAAGTACTCATCACTGTTGAACTTGATCTGCTGACGCTTGAGGTTCTGCCTGCTCTGCACGGTGGCGTCGGTCCAGGTCGTGCCGTTCTGATAGAACGCGCGGCCATTGAGCACACGCACCTGCTGAGCGTAGCTCTGCGCGACGCGATAGCCGCTGACGGCTTGTCCGTCCGGCTGCATTTGCGCCGGCTTGGTCATGGCCAGCGGCTGCTGCGCCTGCTGGACGTTGCTGCCGAGCTTGAGGTCATTGATGTTGGCGGCGTTGGCGACGGCCAGCTCGCCAGCCTTGAGCTGTCGCCCCGAGCTTGCGCTGGCGGCGTCGTAGACGCTGGCGATCTTGCCGCGGGCTTCGCGGTCAGCGTCGAGCTCGCGCATGGTTCGCAGGGTCACCGGCACGTCGCGCGGGTGTGGCCATTTTCTGTGGGGTGAGGTAAGAGATAGGCGGCTCCGCCTTTAACGGCAAGGAGGCCGCATGGATCGCGAATCGCTGAAGCGCGAACTAACGGAACAATTTCACCAATCTCTGGATCAGGCAATCAACGCCGTGGAACAAGCGCCGGACGGGTCGTGGATCGCGGCCAGCGAATGGCAGGTTCGCGAGTTGTTTCAGAAGCTGACGGCACAAGCCTTCGAGCGGATCCTGCAAGCGAAGTTGGACGCCGCCGAAACCAGCGGCGCTTTTTCCCCCTCCGCCCCTGGCGCAGGACAAGGGAAAGCGCGGGCTGGACGTGCTCAGCGCCGCCGGTGAGGTGCGTCTGCAGCGCAAATACTTCTGGGGCAAGCAAGCCGGCGGGTGCTGTCCCGGCGACGCGTTGGCGGGCGTGCAGCAGTCGAACGTGACGCCCGGGGCAAGGCAACTGTGCTGCCTGATGGGAATCGGCCAGGACTTCGATCAGTCCCGCCGAGATCTGAAGCGTGTGGGCGGGCTGTCGCTGAGCAAGGAACGGCTGCGTCAGATTACCGAAGGTGAAGGCCAGCACGTGCGGCAGGTGCGGGACTCGGGGCAGTTGCCGGCGGCCTGGTCGGCGGATCAGGCCAAGCTGCCCGATGGCAGCGGACGCACGCGAGCCTATGGCGGGGTGGACGGGGTGATGGCCCCGACGGTCACGCAGGCCGAGAAGCTCAAGCGTCGCCAGCAGCACGTGACCCGCCGCCAGCAGCGTGGCAAGGCGGGCGTGGGCAACGCCAAAGATCTGCCGCCGCCCAAGCCGGGCAGCGACGAGCGGTTCAAGGAGATGAAGATCGCGGTCTTCTACGATCAGGACAAGACCCACCGCCACGTGCTGGCGACGGAAAAGCTGAGCAAGGAGTTCGCCCCGCTGCTGGCCAGCTACGCCCGACAGATTGGCTTTGAGCGTGCCGATCAGACGATCTGCCTGTTCGACGGGGCCGTCTGGATCTATCGGCAGGTCTGCCTGGCGCTATTGTTCCTGCAGGTGATCCTGCTGGACTTTTACCATCTGGCCGAGCATGTGCACGCGACGGCGCGCTGTTGCCTGGGCGAAGGTCAGGCGGCCCGGTCCTGGGCTCACGATCGGCTGGCAGAAGCGAAACGTTCGGACGTGACGGGGATGCTGTCGGCGATCGCGGAGCTGGAGAAGCGGTCGCGTTCGCCGACCAAGAAGCAGAGCCTGCGCGGGCTGCGGAATTACCTCGAGCAACGGCGGGACATGCTGGACTACGCCCAGGCGTTGGCCGAAGGTTGGGACATCGGCTCGGGTCCGACCGAGGCCACGTGCAAGACGCTGACGCTGCGACTGAAGCGGCCGGGGATGAAGTGGGATCGTGACAATGCGGCGGCGATGATGAACCTGCTGGCCCTACGCGAGAGCGGGCAATGGGATGCCTATTGGGACCGTGAATCCCGCCGGGCCGCGTGATCCACAAAAGATGGCCACACCCCGTCGCGCCGTCGCTCATCCTCCAGGATCAGATACGCGGTATACGGCGTGACAATCCCATGCTGTCGCGCAAGCTGCGTGACCTCATCCACCAGCTCCTTCGACTCCCCATGCAGGCGGATCTCGTCAAGCAGCCAGCCAACACGCCGCGTCGCCCACAGCCGAGGGATGAAGCTGTTGCCCGTCTGCTCTTCGGGGAAATTGAAGCTGGTCTGGAAGACGGCGCGCTGGCCATTGCGCATCCCGGCGATCTGCACGAGCGACTGCCCGCCGCCGCTGTAGCGCCCGAACGCCACCAGCGTCTGTCCGCGGAACAGGTCCGGCAGCTCGCCGGGGTACAAGTGACTGATGCGAACGTCGGATGAGCCGCTCAGCTCAAGCCTGATGTCCGTCATCACCGGCGACTGGATCCTGGTGTAGAAGTTGCTGACCTTCACCTCGATGTCCTCGGCAGGCAGGACGTACTGAGGGAAAGCGTGGGTCTGATTGGCGATGCGATCCAGCAGATTCGTGTTCACGTCCGTTCCCAGGCCGAAGGGGAAAACGCGCAGTTTCATGTCGGGTCTGGCGATGCGCGAGACGATGCGGTCTTCGTTGCGTTCTCCAATGGTGGGTTGCCCGTCGGTGAGGAAGATGATGCTCGTCGGTCGCGAGCCGTCGCGCGGCAGGGCCAGGGCAAGCGCCAAGGCGCTGTCGATCGCGGTGCCGCCGATCGGCTTGAGCCTGCCAACGAACTCGCGTGCCTTCTCGAGATTCTGTGGCTTGGCGTCGACGAAGCTGCCGAACAGGTTCTCGGCTTCCGTGCTGAAACGGATGATCTCAAACCGATCGCCGGTATTGAGATTGGCCAGGCAAAACAGCAGGGCCTTTTTGGCCTGTTCAAGCTTTGGCCCGGCCATCGAGCCGCTGGTGTCCAAAACGAAGCAGATGTTTTTGGGCTGAATCTCGTCGCGCGATTCGAGGAAGCCGGGCGAGGCCAGCAGCATAAAGTACCCTTCACGCTGCCCAGGCTCGCGATGCGCCAGCAGGCTCAGCCCCACCGGGTCGGGCTGGCGCGTGACGATGAGCTTGAAGTCAATGTCCGGCCGAGTGTCCTTCGCTTCAAAACCGATCACCGCGCGCTTCTCGTTTTCAGGCCGGACTTCAACATCGTGCGTCGGCGAGTAGATCGACTTGATGGGGGTGTTGCTCGTCAGGTCCACGTTCACCGACACGCTTCGCAGCGGTCGGGCGCTGAACTTTTCCGTGTTCAGCGGGTAGGTATATTCCATCACGTCCGAATCGATGTTCAGCACCTGCGTATAGCTGAGCTTGATTCGCTTTCTGGAATTCGGCTCGATGGGGAAGATGCGTACCTTCATGGCGCCGCGGCCGACGTACTCCAGCAACGCGGGGTCCTGGTAGCGGCGGACAATCTCCTCGTAGGTCTGGCGCGCCTTGCCCGCGTCGAGCAGTTCGGCTTCGACCATCGTGCCGTCGATGTCCATCGAGAACCTGTCAATGATCGCGCCCTCCGGCAGCGGGAACAGGTACGTCCCCTCCAATCGCTGCGAGTTGGGATTGAAAAACTCCTGGTCCACGCTGGTCGTGGCCAGGCGATCTTCGATCTTCACATTCACGTGGTGGTAGGCGACCTCCAGCGGCGCAAAGGCGAAGTGCCCGGGCATCGGCGGGGGGTTATGCACGACGATCAATCCGTCGGCAACCGCGACTGCTGGAAGCATGAGCAGAATGGCCAGAAGAAGGTGGATAATCCGGTGCATGGCAGACCTCCGCTTGCGTTGTGGCTCGCGACGTTCAATTGGAAGCAGAAGGCGGGGGAAAGTTCCGCGAATGTCGTGGTGCGGAGGAATGTCGTGATGCGATCGCCCGTGCAGGTGCGGGCCTGTGGGGAAAACCGTGCGCAGCAGGTGCGGCACGCGAGTTGCGGCGCCTGAGCTGCCGGGCGTGATTGCCCGCTATGGTGCGCCAAGATGGTGCGAACAAAAGCCGAATCCCCCAATCAAGGAGTGGCCCGTATGGACATGACCTCCTTACAGGACCTTTATCTCAATGAACTGCGCGACGTGCTGAACGCGGAGAACCAGATCCTCAAGGCCCTGCCCAAGATGGCCAGGAAAGCCAGCTCGCCCGAGCTATCCCAGGCCTTCGAGGAACATCTGGAGCAGACCCGGCAACACGTGCAGCGCCTCAACCGCATCTTCCAGAACCTGGGCCAGACGCCTCGCTCCAGGAAATGCAAGGGCATGGAGGGGATCATTGAAGAGGGCAAGGACTTCATGGACGAGGCCGACAGCGAGCAGGTGCTGGATGCGGGGCTGATCGCCACGGCCCAGCGCGTCGAACACTACGAGATCGCCGTCTATGGCACGCTGCGCACCTATGCCCAACTGCTGGGCGACGAGGAGGCGGCGCGGCTGCTTCAGCAGACCCTCGACGAAGAAGGTGAAACCGACAAGAAGCTGACGAGGCTGGCGGAATCCGGCATCAACATCGAAGCCAAGCAGGCCGAGACAGACGCATAAGCACCGCGTGAAGGACGGATTGGCCCGAACCGTCGTCAGCCTGTACCCAATCGAGCCCGAACCCGCGCCGTCACGGATGACTGGCATACGAACCTGAGCGGCGCTGTTCGGACGTTGCTGATTCCCGCACCCGCCGACCGCGCTTCGGCAGACCTTCTGCTCAGGAGCGCGGTCGGTGTTGTTTTGTCGCGCAGACTGTCGGTGGCCTGCAAGTGCAGGCCGGAGGTGCTGAATGATTCCGCTGGCGCTGTCGCATCGAATCGAGCGGGCCCGCGCCGACCGCATCGCCGGCCGATATACCGCCCGGCGACTGCTGCTGGAAAACGGCCTGTCCTTCGTCCTGCTTAGTCTGTTCGTGGTCTCATGGATGGCACAGAGTCTCACCGGCTGGCAGGCATACAACCATGAACAGCAGGACCACGGCCAGCCGGCCGTCGGCTACCTCGCCTACCTCTCCAGTGGGCATTTTCTTGAAGCCACCAGCGAAAACTGGGAGAGCGAGTTTCTTCAGATGGCCGCGTTCGTCTGGCTCACCTCCTTCCTGTTCCAAAGAGGCTCACCTGAATCCAAGGATCCGTACGAGCCGGAGGAAACCGCGCCCCTGACACCACAATCCCCCTGGCCGGCACGCCGCGGCGGATGGGTGCTCAAGCTCTACCAGAACTCTCTGTCCATCACCTTCTTCATGCTCTTTTTGATCAGCTTCTTCCTCCACGCCGCCAGCGGCGCACGCGCGTTCAATCATCAGCGGATCGACCACGGCCAGCCGCCGCTCTCCATACTGGGCTACCTGGGCAGCTCGCAATTCTGGTTCGAGTCATTCCAGAACTGGCAAAGCGAGTTTCTGTCGATCGTGATGATGGTGGTTCTGGCGATCTTCCTGCGACAACGAGGCTCGCCCGAAAGCAAGCCTGTTCAATCGCCGCATTCCAGCAATCAGTGAGCACAGTTGCTATACCGGACCAAATCGAATGCTGCTTCCTATCGGGCCAGTTGGAGCTGCGGATACCACGTCTTGAGCACTCCCCAGTACACGTCCTGCTCGACGGAGATCTCGCGCAGGCGCTGGCCCGCAAGGGGGCCGTTGATGCACCGGCCGTCCAGCGTCCACTGGGATTGGCTGTCAGAATCGACCAGGGCAACGTTGCGGCGGGGATCGGTTCTTGCCGCAAAAGTGGGAAACAGGTCTTCGTTCACGTGCCGGTCGAAGCCGCGAAGCCGGTCGGTGGCCGGATCACGCACGAGCAGCAGCCTGGTCTGGCCGGCAAGCGTGTTCAGCGGCCTGTTCGCGGTTACCGAATCGGGCGCGATCGCCAGCGGCGGCGAAGTGGTGACCACGGCCACAGGGGTGTGGGCCGGCAATCCATCGATGATGCCCGTGACGGCGCGCGGTTTCAGCGGCGCCGCGGGCGCGTCGCGATGCTGGTAGGCATACAGCAGCTTCGTCGCAGGCTGCGCCCGACGCCAGATCGACCAGGTTGTCTTTACGGTCGGCAGCGGCTGGCCCAGCCCAACCGGCTTTTGGCCATCGACCGTCATCCCGGTAAGGGCGATGATGAACTGTCCCAGCCGGCGATTCAGCAGCAGCAGCGTATCCAGAGGAGCGGAGACGATCTCCAGATCACGGGGCTTCAAATCGCGCGTGATGGTGTACGCCAGCGCCCGGTTCGCCGACGCAGACCACAGCAGCATCATGCGCTTGTCATAGTCGGTGATGAACACGACTGGCGAGCTGTAAAGCATCGCGTAGGGAAGCGCATATGCCTGATCCTCAAAGACGACGCCGACGATCCAGGCATCGTCAGGCAACCGGCCCTGGCTCGCGTCCACGAAGACGGGGTTCTCGAGGATGTAAAGTCGATCCAGCCCGCGCGATGGGGCGAAGCGATGGACAAACAGCGCCAGGACTGGCGCCAGCCCGATCAGCCACCACACCCGGCGTCGCCCGGAAATCACCAGCCCCAGCAGGGCCATGCACAGACCCAAACACAGGACGATGAGCGGCCAGTCCAGTCGCCGCGCGAGCATGATGTATTCGAGCCCCTGGGTCGGAGATGATGCCCAGCCGGGGTGAGTTCCATACGCGATGATCGTCGCGGCACCGGTGGCCAGTGCGATCAGCAGCAGCGGAAGCAGCACGCCAGACACGATACCCAAATGGGACGGATGTCGCGAGCGGAGCGCGCCCGTTCGTGTCACGAGCGTCCCGCCTGTCGTTTATACACCACTCGGACCACCCGCGTTTTGCGCTCAGGCGCGCAGGTGCGTGCGATAATAGCGGAGACGAGCCAACCGTGGCATGGCCATCCCCGCCATGCAGGGTGCATTCGAGTTCAAAAGTCCGATCTCCGGGCTGTTCATCACCTCATGCGGCTCGGCACGGGCGAGACGCCTGTCCGCTCTGCTGCCTCAAAGAGGGCGTCCAGAAATGTGTATAAACGTCAGGCGTCCCGCTCATGCGAGCGACCTCAGCCGCGCGATGACGTCCCACACGGGCGATGACGCCCGTGATACAAACAAACATTTTGCTGCCGGCATCCCGTGAAAGGCTCGGGCAGGAATGTCCGTACTATCGCGCAACGCTGAACCGGGCCGTTGGTGCGCGCTGCCGAAAGTGATAGGTGCCCTTCATGGTCAGAACCGATCGCGGGTATTCCCGCGCCGGCTCAATCAGGCTGTCGGCTGAGCACATTCACCAGGCAATGCAGCGTTCCGTAGTGCCGGTAGCAGCTTGTGCAGTCAATGAAGCAGACCTGATAGCCCAGGGATCGCCAGACATCAGCGGCGGCGGCGTTGAGCGCGTCGGCGCCGCGATAAACAGGCATGTAGACGATACGCGTGCCATCGGGGCGGCGGTCGGTGATCACGTTGACGTACGTGAGGTAGGTTCGGGCATCGGATGCGGCGACGGTGGGGATGCGGACGACGCGGTAGCCGATCGAGGCGAGCTGGTTGGCGACGGCGTCGAACTGTGCCTGGGTTGCGGCGCTGAAGTCTGCGTCCGGCAGCAGGGCGTTTCGCGCCGCCTGATCCAGCAACGGCGCCGCCAGGCTCGGGTCGCCGACGAGCATCGTCCGATCGCGGGCGGCGGCCATGAACATGCCAGCGTGGTGGGGCGGGGCGTTGTTATCGAGCGGCACGATCCTCTGTCCGCCAAGCTCGCGTTGCAGCAGGGCCGTCAATTGCTCGCCGGACTCGGCGCTGCGGTGGCGATTGCGGTGGATCAGGGCAGGTGTGACAAAGACGTTGCAGTCGTCGGCCAGCAGATCGCCGCCGTCGAACCCGATCCCCAGTCGCCGCGCCTGCACCCGTCCGGCCAGCGTGTCGGCCAGGTCGAAGGCGACCTTTGCATCGCCCGCCCGAGCCGGCCAGGATTCAGCGCCCAATTCAGTTGCGGGTGTCAGCAACGTGATGCGGCCGCTTGCGTCAGGCATCGATGCCACCCAGCGATCGCGCGACCAGGTGGTGATCGGATGATGTGTGAACACAGGAATCAGTTGACATCCGATTCGCCCGATGCGTCGGGACAATTCCCTGAATGCGTTGCGATCCTGGCAGACGACATAGACTGTGACTTCGTCGCGCAGAGTTGGGAGAAACTGTTGATACACGGGCGTGGCAACAGTGTCGCCGGCCACATAGTGAATCACCAGTTCCCGGATGCTGCCGCCGCATTCCGGCAGCATCGCCCGGGACGTTGCGGGGGCAGCGAGATGGCGGTTCTGCGCATCCGAGATGATCAGGGCGAGGCCAGCCCCGAATATCAGCCCGATGATGATTGGCGTACGGTTCACGGCTGCGTTTGAGGCTCGGCCGCCAGCACAACGAAGATCGGAGACATCGACGCCTGGCCCGCCGAAACGCCGATCGTCAATCGTCGTCCGGGCGGCTGCGTGAGGTTCTGCTCGGGGGAAATCCGCAACGCGCTGGTCTGTTGCGGCGGCACGCTTATGTATTGCTCGATGGAATAGACCTGCCGCGGAGCCGGAAGCACCCGCGATAGAGGTGAAGCTGGCTCGGTGGCGTGGATTGTCACGGCCAGGCGGGACTGTATCGTGCGGTCGGTCGGATTGCTGGCCAGCAGCTCCAGCTCCAGCGGCCGGCCCGGTTCCAACCGCAGAGGATCGCTGCCGGTCGGGTTCCCGTTGACTCGCAGGCTCAACTCCAAACCGTCCACCCTGATGGTGGATGGCATCAGGTTCGTATTGGCTGGCAAGACCAGCGGCTGAGTGGCATCAAGTCTTTCGGGGCTCAGAAGTGTCATCGTCGCCACAAACGATCCGCCCGCGCAAATCGCCGCCGCCAGAACCGCGGAAGGCACATTGAGACCGGCAATGTTCATATGTAAGGCTCCTTTTACGCGTCTTGTCTGCTCTGACGTCGGCGGTCAACGGAAGTTGCAGATTCGGGTATTGACCAGTGTGCGGCAGGTACAAGACCCGGCGCAGTCATTCCGCTAGAATGGATCAGCAAGATGTCATCTTCAGTCGCTACACTCAGGGAGCTGACCAAGATCTACCACAAGCCGGGGACGAACGTGGAAGTGCCGGCGTTGCGCGGGATCAATCTGGAGTTCATCGAGGGCGAGTATACCGCGGTGATGGGCGCCTCCGGCTCAGGCAAGAGCACGCTGATGAACATCATTGGCTGTCTGGATCGCCCGACCAGCGGAAGCTACATCCTGGGCGAGCGGGACGTCAGCCGGCTGGATGATGATGAACTGAGCGAGATCCGCAGTCGCAAGATCGGCTTCATTTTCCAGAACTTCAACCTGATTCCACAACTGACGGTTCTGGAGAATTTGGAAGTGCCGATGTTCTATCTGGGGGTACCGCCGGCGGTCAGACGCAAGCGCGCCATCGAGCTGGCCGAGAAAGTGGGCCTGGAAGAACGGCTGGACCACCGCCCGATGCAGCTCAGCGGCGGGCAGCAGCAGCGCGTGTGCATTGCCCGCGCGCTGGCCAACGAGCCGCTGCTGCTGCTGGCCGACGAACCCACCGGAGCGCTGGACAGCAAGACCGGTCAGGCGATTCTGGCTCTGTTCGATGAGCTGGTGCAGGCGGGCAAGACGATCATCCTAGTAACGCACGACCCGACGGTAGCGCGGCGGTGCCAGCGGGTCATCCGTCTGCATGATGGCAGGGTCGCCTCCGACGAACGCAACGGACACGCCGTTCTTGGCGCCGACGCCAGCGGACAGTTGTCACGGGCGTGAATGCGTGATGACCCTGCAACATGACCGCAGCTCAGTTGCATGCGATCATCACGCACCCACCAGACTTCATCACTTTTTCAACTGATACACACCACGTTCGACCTTGGCGAAGCGTTTTTCCTTGATCAGCGTCTGGTTCACCAGGGCACGGAAATTGGCGCTGCTGCTGCGATAGCCGCTGGCCCGAACGCGCTCCAGGATCTCGCTGACCGACAGCGGCTTTCCTGCCTCGCGAAGCACCTGCTCGAGCGTGGCGACCAGGCTCTTGGGGTTGCGGACTCTTCCGCCAGCCGTCAGACGAACTCGCCCACCCAGACTTGCGCTTGCCCCGGCGATGGCTGCGATCTTGCCTTCGACCTTCTCGAGCCTGCGTTGCAGGCGATCGCGCTCCTTTTCGAGTCTTTCCAGCCTGCGTCGCTTGCTCAACAGCATTTGCTCCAGTGCCGCTATAGTCATGGTTCCGTCATTGCGTGGGCGTGCCATAGTTGCTCCTTCAGAATCCTCAGTCGTTGCCCCCAATGCGTTTGCTAAAATAAGGTAACTGACCATCGGTCGTCCAGTCCAGTGACAGTCGTGATCATGGGATTTCACCAGAGTCCAGCCAAGGCCGATGTGGCGTGGGTGAAAAGCGGCAGGAGGCAGCCGGGCAGAGGTTTGAACTTGAAATCGGCGGGCCGGTCGGAACAATGTCCCGCCGAAAAATGAGCCGAAAGGCAGCCGGGACAGGCGCCGCGAGGCCGGAAAGGAGTCAGCGGGCATGAGCCATTCGCCAGGACCAGAGAAGCAGCAATCGCCAGAGCGGAACTACCCGGTGAGCATGTTGGGGCTGGTGGGTCTGGGGATCATGCTGATGCTGGGTTGCGAGCGTTCGGACTCGCGGTCGGGCACGCCAATCACCGCTGACGACACAGCCGCCACGCAGCCCGCCGAGGCGCGCCCGACCACGCAAATGCTTCTGTCTGGCCCGTACAAAAAGCTGCTGTTGCCGGGCATGCCCCTGTCGTTGCGCGTCCCTGAAAGCTGGAAGATCGACTATGCCGGCCCGATTACCTTCGTGCAGGGTCCGACCCCGTATGACATGGCCATGATTCAGCTTTCGGACCACGGTGTCGGACCGCGCTCGCTGGATCCGCAGGTGCTGCTGAAGACGATTCAGGATGAACAGGCGCGCCATCCGGATCCTCGCAATCGTGCGATGCTGCGCGACATCGGCCCGGCCCGCGTATTGGAACGCTTCTCCGTCGGCAAGCCCCAGACCAACCCCAAAGTTGATGCGCACGGCGTGCCGGTGAGCGACCCGGCCACGGGCAATCCCGTCATGCTCACCACTACCCCCATTCGCTGGACCCTTACGGTCTTTGTTCCCGCCGCCGACAGTGCCTACACACGATATGAGCTGAACTTTCTGGACCTGACCGCCGAGCAGTATGCCGTGGACGGAAAGTTTCTGGAGAAGATCGCCTCGAGCTTGAGCTACGAGGCACAGACCGGCGGCGAGGCGCCGATGCAGGCGACAACGTCGCCGGGGCAGTTCCCCTGATTCACGATGCACAACGGCATTACCCGCCTGGCTCCATCACCCACCGGCGCGCTTCATCTGGGCAACGCGCGGACGTTTCTGGTCAACTGGATGCTGGCACGGCGCAACGGATGGCGGATTGTGCTGCGGATCGAGGATCTGGACGGGCCGCGCGTCAAACGCGGCGCCGACCTTCAGGCCATACAGGACCTTCACTGGCTGGGGATCGACTGGGACGACGGACCGATCTACCAGTCGCAGCGGCAGGCGATCTACCAGGCAGCAGTACAGCAGCTTCTGGATCGCGGGCTGGCGTATCCGTGCGTGTGCAGCCGGCGTGAGGCGGCCCTGGCGGCCAGCGCGCCGCATGCCGAGGATGGTTCATCGGTTTATCCGGGAACCTGTCGCGATCGGTTTGATTCGGTGCACGCCGCTCGCGCCGCCAGCGGGCGCGACCCGGCCATTCGCTTCCGCGTACCCCATGAGCCTATCGAGTTCAACGACGCCTTCCGTGGGCCGGTTCGCTTCGACGACGTGGCCTTGCAGCTTGGCGATTTCGTGATCGCCAAAGCCGACGGGACGGCGGCGTATCAGCTTGCGGTGGTGATCGACGACGCCCAGGCCGCAGTCAACCAGGTGGTTCGTGGCGATGATCTGATTGATTCCACACCACGGCAAATCCTGCTGTATCGCGCGTTGCAGATGGAGGCGGCGATTCCACGATACACGCACCTGCCGCTGGTGGTGGGTCCGGATGGCCGGCGGCTGGCCAAGCGTCACGGAGACACGCGGCTGTCGCACTATCGGGAGCTTGGTGTCAGTCCCCATCGCGTGTTGGCGCTGCTGGGTCGTTGGTGCGGAATCGAGCCGGATCGACATGAAGCAACTGTCGGGCAACTGTTGGAGCGGTTCTCGCTGGATCGCCTGCCACGTCATCCGATCGTCATGACGCCGCAGGACGAGGCATGGCTGCGAGAGTGAGCCCGATGAGTGTTCACGCTGTATGCTGAACATGCCAGTGGCGAGCGAACAACGATATCTCGAGCTGATCAGCGGCCGAACCAGCGGTGCGGCGGCGGCGCTGGCGCGCGCGGCGCTGGCGGCGGCAGAGCCGCTTTACGCCACCGTCACCACCCTGCGCAACGTGCTGTATGCCCGCGGCGTGCTGGCTTGTTACCACCTGGCGCAGCCGGTGATCAGCGTCGGCAACATCACCACCGGGGGCACCGGCAAAACGCCCGTGGTGCGATGGCTGGTTCAGCGATTGCTGGAGGCCGGGCTGCACCCGGCGGTGCTGTTGCGCGGCTACAAAGGCGGGGATGAGGCGCGGCTGCTTCAGGAGCAATTGCCCGCGGCACTCATCGAAGCCAACCCCAGCCGCGTGGAGGCCGCCCGGCATGTGCAGGCGCGGTCGCCGGACATCGACGTGTTTGTCCTGGACGACGGGTTCCAGCATCGTCGCATCCGCCGCGATTTCGATCTGGTGCTCATCGACGCATCCAATCCTTTTGGCTACGGACACGTGTTGCCACGTGGGCTGCTGCGCGAGCCGCTGCGGGGTCTGAATCGGGCCGATGCGTTCCTGATTACCCACGTGGAACTCTCCTCGGGCGAGATGCTCCAGCACATCCAGCAGACGCTTCGGCGGTACAACGCGCATGCGCCGATCTACCGCTGCCGGCACGTGCATGCCGATCTGCGAGACGCCGCGGGCAACGTCGCGCCGGTCGAGTCGCTGAGCGGCAGGCGAATCGTGAGCTTCTGCGGGATCGGAAACCCCGATGCGTTCGAGCAGCAGCTCGACCGGGCCGGAGCGGTCCGGGTCGCGTCGCTGCGATTTGCGGATCATCATCAGTATGAGCTGCACGACCTGGTGGAGCTTACGGACCGGGCCGCCGATCTGCATGCCGACATGATCGTCACCACCGAGAAAGACTGGATCAAGCTGCGTGGGCTGCTGGAGCATGCCCCGCAGCCGGAGCAACGATTCGCGGCAAGGGTGATCTGGCGGATCGGGCTGACGATCGGCTTCTTGAATGATGATGAAGCGGAGCTGCTGGGGCAGATCAGCCGGGCGGCGAGGGGATTGTCGTCGTTGTCGTTGCCGGCCGCTGCGCCCGCTGAAGCAGCGGGAGCATGAGTTTAGCCTGGGGATGGTTGGGGTTCAGCTCCAGTGCCCGCTGGCAGTGGCGAAGGGCCTGCTCGATTTGGCCGAGCGTGCCGTACGCCGCCGCCAGGCTCGCATGGCCGTCGGCTCCGTCGGGGCGCAGCTCCACGGCCTTTTGCAAGGGGGCCAGGGCCTGGGCGGTTTGATCCTGAAGCACCAAGGCCCGTCCGAGATTGATCAGCGCATCGTAGTCGTCGTGTCGCGCCGCCAGCGCCTGTCGGGCGAAGCGCTCGGCCAGACGCGGGTTGTGTTCATCGAAGGCGACGGCGGTGAGCAGGTCCCAGGCGGCCCAACTGCTGGGGTTGACGGCCAGGCCATGTTCAGCCAGCGAGCGGGTGTCGCGCCAGTGCCAGATTTGTGACCAGCTTCGCAGGCACAGCAGAAGCACAATGGCACTGGCCAGCGCGTGCATTGGAAGTGTCGGATAGCGCCGGACCGCCGCCGCCACCGCGATCGCAACGCCGAGCATCGACAAGTACACGTAGTGATCGGCGACGGTGGACTTGTCCTGAAAATCGAAGCTGAGCAATCCCAGCACCGGCAGCAGACCGATCAGGAATATCAGCGCAGCGGCGCACAGGGCGCGGCTGCGCCGCGCGAGCAGCGCCAGCGTCGCCGCCGCCGCCACGGGGATGATCCAGGTGAACATGGCCTCGCCACTGGCCAGGATCGCCTGCGGCGTGCGGCCGTAATCGAAACCCAGCCGCGCCGGCCAGAGGAGCTTGAGCAGGTAGAACGCGATGGCGTCGGCGGCGACGAGGGGTCGCGCCCACAGCGGTGCGGGATGCAGATAGCTTGAGGTCTGGATGAGACGCGTCCAGGCGGCGCAGGCGACCGCCAAGGCGAACAGCGGCACCAGCTCCCGGGCTGCTGGTCTGAGCGCGCTGCCTCGCAGCCATCCGAGCACCATCAGCGCCAAGGGCAGCACCAGTGCGGTTGGTTTGGACAGCACTGCCAGCAACATCAGCATCAAGAGCAAGGCGGAACGCTTCAATCGATGAAGATGCTGTTCACTGTGCTGGGCAGCGTCGTCGAGGAACACCCAGGCCGCCAGCAGGCAGAAGAACGTCGCCAGCAGATCGCGAAAAGCCGAGACCCAGGCGACTGATTCGACTTGAAGCGGATGGACTGCGAACACGCAGGCGCCCAGAGCCGCCGGCCAGGCCGAGCCGGAGTCCATCAGCCGCCGCAGGATCCGATAGACCATCGCAACGCACGCCAGATGGACCGCAAGACTCGCGGCGTGGTAGGTGGCCGGGTGATGCGCCAACACCCCCAGCACCGTCCAGATCGTGTACGTGACTGGGATGTAAAGTCCGTAGAAGCGGTGGGTCCAGTAGTGGCCGATGTTCTGGAGACGAGGCGGATTGAACAGGGGATTTTCCGCGATGTGGACGTTGTCATCCCACAGCAGCAGCTCGAAGCCGACAACCGGCCAGAAAACCAGCAGCGCCAGAAGGACGGGGACAAGCGGCGTCAGCCACGCCAGGCGACGGTGCAACAGCAGGCCAGCGGATGATGTGGCGATGATCATCCTTTCACCTGACCAACATGGCTGTCAGATCGGACGATCGATGCGTGCCTCCCGACGAAGGTCGATCCCGGGAGTGTAGTGGGCTTTGACGCTGGTGGTGGCGGCGGAGCGCACCCAGTCCAGGTATCCGAATCGCCACAGGTACGCAAAACCCACCAGCAGCACCCCGAAGAAAAACAGCATGTCCACCAGCGCCACCAGCCGCAGATGGAAGGCGCTCATGCCCAGTTCCGAGGCCAGGGCGGCGGCGTCTCCCCAGGCCACGGCCCAGGGATAAAACAGTGCTACCTCGACGTCGAAGATGAGGTAGACCAGAGCGACGATGTAGAAGCGGAGGTCAAACTGTACCCAACTGGTGCCGATGCTCGGTTCGCCGCACTCGTAGACGGTGAGTTTTTCCGGGTTGGGAACCTGCGGCCGCGCCAGCGCGCCAATGAGCATGTTGACCAGGACAAACGCCGCGCCGAACGCGGCGAACAGCGTGATCGAGAGCAGCAGTTCCATTGGCCAGACTAACTTAGGCTTGCCCGGGGAAAATGCAAGCCGGGGTTCGGGCGGCGATAGGCAGGCTTCGGGCCGGCCGGCTACCCTACGGCGCGCGAGCCTTGCCGGCGGGAGGATTCGATGAAGACTCCCTGATGGCGGAACTTTTCGTAGCGGCGTTCCAGCAGGGTGCTGATCTTGCAGCGTTTGAGCTCGCGCAGAGCCTTGACGATGAACTGTTCGAGGTTGTGAGCGGCGGTATGGGGATCGCGGTGTGCCCCGCCCAGAGGCTCAGGCACGATCGCGTCAATCACGCCCAGCTTGAGAAGGTCCTTGCTGGTAAGTTTGAGGCTCTCGGCAAGTTGGGCGGCACCCTCGTTGCCCTTGAACAGAATGGCGCTGCACGCCTCAGGGCTGATGACCGAGTACCAGGCGTATTGCATCATGGCGACGCGGTCGGCCACGCCAATGCCCAAGGCCCCGCCGGAGCCGCCCTCCCCGGTGACGATGCTGATGATCGGGGTCTTCAGGCGACTCATCTCCATGAGGTTGCGGGCGATGGACTCGGCCTGACCACGCTCCTCGGCACCGATGCCCGGATAGGCGCCGGGCGTGTCAATCAGGGTGACCACGGGCAGGCCGAACTTCTCGGCCAGCTTCATGCACCGCAGCGCCTTGCGGTACCCCTCGGGATGAGCCAGCCCAAAGTAACACTGAACTCGTTCTTTGGTGTCACGGCCCTTGTGGTGGCCGATAAGCATCACCTTATGCCCGCCGAGCCGGGCCAGGCCGCACCTGATGGCCGGGTCGTCGCCGAAATGCCGGTCGCCGTGCAGCTCGCGGAATTCCCGGCAGATCATCTCGACGTAATCCTTGAACAGCGGTCGCTGCGGGTGCCGGGCCACCTGCACCGTCTCCCAGGCGCTGAGGTTGTCGTAGGTCTTTCGCAGCAGGGAGGTGTAGTTGCTGCGAAGCTGGCGAAGCTCTTTGGAATAATCCACGCCCTTGGTGGCCTGAAGCGCCTCCAGCTCGAGGATCTGCTGTTCGAGCTTGGCCAGGGGCTTTTCAAACTCCAGGACGTGTCGGAGTTGTCGCGAGGCTGGGGAGGCCGGGGAGTTGGCGGGCGAGGCGGCAGGCGAGCCTTGCGAGGCCGCCGCGACCGGGGCTACCGGGGATGCGAGTTGCGACATGATTCACGAATCCGACCGGGTTGTCATCCCGGCCGCCTTTCATCGGCAAACGTTCGCCGCGGTCCCTCCGCAATCAAAGCCTGTGTGAGCCACTGAGGCTCAGCCGGCTCACGCGGCGCCGAGATGGAACCTTTACCGATCCTTCATCGAAGACCAATAGGGTAGACGACCCCCACCATAACATCAAGGGCGCCGCCGTCTGCTTGACAGCCCGCCGCGGACGGGGCATCCTGTGCCCCGCGCGCTACAATCGCATCACCACTGCCAACCGGAAGAATATCGGACCATGACCTTCGAGCGCTTGAGTGTTCTGGGAGTCGGCTTGCTGGGCGGCTCGATCGGGCTGGCACTCAAGAGCAAGTCAAAGTCCTGTAAAATAACGGGTTATGGTCATCGAAACGAGTCCCTCCAGGTCGCCCAGCGTCTTGGGGCCATCGACGAGTATACAACCGACGCGGCGCAGGCGGTTCGAGGTTGCGAGCTGGTGATACTCTGCACCCCGGTGGGGGTGTTCCCGCAAATTTTAGAAAATATCGCCCCGGCGCTGCGGCCCGGAACCATCGTGACGGATGTGGGAAGCACCAAACGCTCGGTCGTGCAACTGGCCGAGAGACTGCTGCCGCAGGGGGTGCATTTCGTGGGCAGCCATCCGATGGCTGGCAGCGAGCGGCGGGGCGTGCAGGCGGCCCGGGCCGACCTGTACCGCGATGCCCTGTGCATCACCACTCCTACCTCCCGCACCGACTCCACAGCCCTGCGAAAAGTCGAGTCCTTCTGGCAGGAACTGGGCATGCGTGTCACCCGGCTCAGCCCCGATGACCATGATCGCCTGCTGGCCGACATCAGCCACCTGCCCCACGCGCTGGCGTCGCTGCTGGTGCTGGCGGCGGCGCAGGAGGCGTTGCCGTTGGCGGGCAAAGGGTTCCTGGACACGACACGGATCGCGGCGGGGGATCCGGGGCTTTGGAGAGATATCTTTTTGGACAACCGCGACCACCTGCGGGTATCGATCACCAAACTTCGCCAGCGGTTGGACGAGCTGGATCAGGCCCTGGCGCGGGCTGATTCGCAGGTGATCCAGGCCCTGCTTGCCGCCGCCGCTGAACGACGAAGCAGTCTCCAGCGCGCCGCCGGAGCCTGTAACGACGCACAAGCCGGAAGTGGGGAATGATTGGTCTTGCACTGCGACTTGGCCGCTTCCTGTTCCTGCCCCTGGCGCTGTACGTCGTACTGTTCCTGCTGCTGAGCTTTCCGCTGTGCCGGCAATTCTCCAGGGCCTATTACTGCGACCAGACCGACGGGCCGGTGATGCTCTGGAATGTCTGGTGGATTCAGCATTCGATCACGCATCTTCAGAACCCCTGGCACACCAACTACCTTCATCATCCCCATGGCACGACGCTTCTGCTGCACACGCTGGTGCCGCTGAAGGGGCTGATGGCGATGGGCCTGTCGTGGCTGCTGTCCGACGTGCAGGTGTACAACACGCTGGTGGTGTCCAGCTTCGCGCTGAGCGGGTTGACGGCGTTCTGGCTGGCGCATCGGGTGACGGGCAGCAACTGGCCCAGCATCGCCGCGGGCTATGCCTTTGCGTTCTGTGCCTACCGGTTTGCCCATGCCTCGGGGCAGCTTCAGGCGATTTCCACGGAGTGGATGCCGGTGTTTGTGATGGCGTGGCTGGCGACGCTGGATCGACCCACGGCGCCGAAGGCCGCCGCCGCGGCGCTGGCCCTGCTGCTGGTGCTCTTGTGCGATCACTACCAGTTTGTCATGTGCATTGCCGCCGGGCTGATCGTGTTGGGCGTTCGAGTGTGGCGGTGGCGGGGCCTTGGGCCGTGGAAATCGGCAGGGGGGATCCAGGCGTTGCTCGCCGGAATGCTGATCAGTGCCCTGACCATCGTGCCGATCGTGTGGGCGATGCTGGCTGTGGCCCGAAGCCGAGAGGTCTGGGGCCAGCACGTGCCAGCCTGGTACTCGGCCGACCTGCTGGGTCTGCTGGTTCCCGGATGGATCTGGCACTATCACGCCCTGACCGAACCGGTCTGGCGAGACGTGGGGTATTACAACGAGACCAGCGTCTCGATCGGGGTGGCGGTGCTATTCGCTGCGGTGTATGCCCTGCTCACACGCCGCCGGGTGCCTGCTGCTGATTTAGGGATGTGGCTGGCGATTGGGCTGGTGTGCGTGGCGTTGGCGCTGGGGCCGACGCTGCACGTGGCCGCGGTGCCGCTGTTCGACTTGACCCCTTATCGACTGGCCGAGTTGCTGCTGCCACCGCTGCGGCTGGGGGGCTGTCCGGCGCGGCTGATGATCATGGCGCAACTGGCGTTTTCGCTGCTGGCGGCCGTGGGGTTCAAGAGCCTTTTTGACGCGTTGTCCGCCAGCCCCGCCGCAAGGACCCGCCGTGCGCTGGCTGCAATCGCCCTGGCCCTGGCCATGCTGCTGGAAGCTCAACCCCGAGTGCTTGCGACCTTTCCGGCAGAGGTCCCCCGCTGGGTGCTGGCCTTGCGGGACGCGCCCGGCGGCGGCGCCGTGCTGGACGCCGTGCGGTGGGGCGATGCCATCGGCATGTACTATCAGACGATCCACCAACGCCCGATGGCTTGGGGTGAGACTTCGCGGACCGTGGCTGATGTGGAACTGGCCACGCGGCGTCTGCTGGGCGCCGGTGGCTCGGTCGACGCCGCCGCGCTGGCCCGGGCCGGCTTCGGCTACGTGGTCAGCGGGGCTGCCGCCGCCAGGCTGCCTTTGCCCCTGCTGTACGAGGATCGTCAGGCGCGCATCTATCGGCTCGATCCGAGCGATCCATCACTGGTCGATCTTAAGCTATCCCTGCCGCCACCAGCCCGACTGGCACCACATTCATTTCATGGCTTTGTGCCCGCTGAGCTTCAGCGGCTTCAGCCAGCCACCCCTGAGCCGGCCACCCGCGCCAGCGTAATCCAGCCATGAAACGCCTGACCTCGCTCAGCTTCTGGCTCCTGCTGCTGCCGTTGGCGATTTACACCGCCTGCTTTTTCATGCTCACCTGGCCAATGCTGCTGAACTGGCCGACGCACTTCTACAACGAAGGCGGCGACGGAATGCAAAACCACTGGAACTTCTGGTGGATCGACAAGGCAGTAAGCGAGTTGCACTGCTGGCCATGGTGGACCGACTACCTGCATTATCCACACGGGACAACGCTCGCAGCCCACACGCTGCAACCCATTCACGGTTTTCCGGCGATGCTGCTTCGTCGCCTGCTGCCGGCGGTGCAGGTCTACAACCTGTTCATCGTCGGCTCGTTCGCGCTGGGTGGGGTGACGACATTCTGGCTGTGCATCTACGTGCTTGAACGCGCCGGCGGGATCGCGGCGGGGCCGCGTGTCAAATATGTCGCCAGTCTGGTTGGCGGGTTTGCCTTTACCTTCACCGGCTATCACTTCGCGCACATGCCCCTGCATATGCAGCTTGTGGCCGTGGAGTTCATCCCCCTGTTCCTGCTGGCGTGGTTGAGGTTGATCGATCGGCCATGCCTGTGGCGGGCGACGGCGGCGGCCGCCGCCGCGGCGGCGCTGACGCTGTGTGATCTGTACTATCTGCTCTACAGCATGCTGGCGGCGGCAGTCATGTTGCTGTGGAATGCCCCGCGCTTGTCCCGCCAGCATGTCAGGGCGATGCTCAGCTTCGGCTTGCTGGCAGGGGCGGTGATCGCGCCGGTGGTCCTGCCCATTCTGTGGATCAACGCCAACGACCCGCTGGTCGGCGCTCATCCCAGCAGCGAGTTCTGCGGCGACGTGCTGGGGCCGTTCATCCCCGGCGGAGGCTCAGCCTGGCGAGGTCTGACCGAGGGCTTCTGGCGACGGCTTGGCGTCAACAGCTACGAAAGCAGCGTCTACATCGGCGTGACGGTGCTGGGTCTGGCCGCATATGCCGCGGTAAGGAGCTGGCGGCATGCGGTCGGTCACGCATCCCCACGGCTATGGCTCACCATCGCCGCCGTGTTCTATATCCTGTCACTGGGGCCGATCCTGCATGTCGGGGGAACCGCACTGACCGGGCGGATCATGCCCTATCACTGGCTGGAGGTGCTGTTGCCGCCGCTGCGATTGGGCGGCGTGCCGGTGCGGATGATCGTGATGACGGCCCTGGCAGTGTCGCTGCTGGCAGGAGTGGGGATTGCGGCGATGTTGTCCAATCGATCCACCCCGTACAGGCGACTGGGAGTGGCGATGCTGGGTCTGCTGATGACCGCGGAGCTGTGGCCACGACATTTCGACTGTGTTCCCGATCGTTTTCCGCGATGGGTCCTGGCCTTGCGGCAGATGCCTGCCGCCCCGGTCATCTGCAAGCTCAATGTTCCCACCGGGATGTTGCTGTATTACCAGACCGGCCACGGGAAGAAGATGGCCTTGGGTCTTGTTGCCCGCACAACGACCAGCACGGAGATGAAGTCGCGCGCCATCATTGGCATGGTGCTTCAGAAACGATACGCCGCCTTGGCTAAGCTGGGATTCAGCTACCTGGTTTGTCATGCCGATGACCCGCAGCCGGAACTGCGAGTTCTCTATACCGATGATGAGGCGGCGATCTACGCATTGCCACACTTGCAGATGACGACAGGCAATTGAGATTGGGGCGGCGGTGTCACGTCGCGCGGGTGGAATGCCGCGTCAGAGTTTCCAGAATGGTCAATGACGACTGCGCAGAAATGCTCGGGTGCGACAGAGCGACAGTCCCCAAGCGTGCGTTTGACCCGCGCAACTGGCCCGCAAGTGCGGGAAAGCAGGCGAGTGGCGCAAAAACTCGGGCGAGCCCAAAGGACTCGCCCGATGCACTTTCTCGCCCTCAACGATTGAGGGGAGATCTCCCGTTTTTCGGCGTCACGCGCAACCGGCGAACGCACACCGGAAGCGGTTCAAATTCACAACGTAATCAATTCTGTTTACGGCTCCGCCGTTTTGAAAGGTCGCTCCTGTCTGCTTGATCGAATAGCCCTGAAAGGCACCCAGTACTTGATTCGGACGCTCGGTAGTATCTACAGCTAGGGTTGGGGAGTCAACGGAAAAATTCGTTATCGGACGAGTTTTTCCAAAAAAATCTATCCTCCCACAGCGAGCTTGCCTTGCTGGATTGCACAGGTTGCCCAGTTCCACATAACGTTCGCTATCCCCCATCATCGCAGCGCGAAATCTCTACTCCGAGGATGCTCCAGTTTCGCCGTCTGAATCGCCTCACCCCATATGCCTGATGACCTCGGTGGCGAACTCGCTGCACTTGACCTTCCTGGCCCCGGTCATCAGCCGCTCGAAGTCATAGGTCACCGTCTTGGCGGCGATCGCGCCCTTCAGGCCCTTGATGATCAGGTCGGCGGCCTCCTGCCACTTCATGTACTGGAGCATCATCACGCCGCTGAGGATCACGCTGCCGGGGTTGACCACGTCCTGGTTGGCGTACTTGGGCGCGGTGCCGTGCGTGGCCTCGAAGACGGCGTGGCCAGTGACGTAGTTGATGTTCCCGCCCGGCGCGATGCCGATCCCGCCCACCTGCGCCGCCAGCGCATCGCTCAGGTAATCACCGTTGAGGTTCAATGTCGCGATCACGTCGAAGTCCTCCGGGCGCGTGAGAACCTGCTGGAGCGTGATGTCGGCGATCGCGTCCTTGATGACGATGCCGGCCCCGGGCTTGCCGTCGGGAATGCGACACCACGGCCCGCCGTCGATCTCGACGGCGCCGAAGAACTCCTTGGCGACCTTGTATCCCCAGTCGCGGAAGGCGCCTTCGGTGAACTTCATGATGTTCCCCTTGTGCACCAGTGTCACGCTTTTTCGCTTGTGCTGGATGGCGTAGCTGATGGCCGAATGCACCAATCGCTCGGTGCCCAGGTAACTGACCGGCTTGAGTCCAACCCCCACGCGCACATCCACGTCGCGACGTGGCGCGCCGATCCCCTCGAGCTGCTTCTGCCAGTCCTGTGCGGCCTGGAGGGTGCCAAAGCGGATTTTCTTGAAGTCCTTTGGGAATTCCCGGGCGAAAAAGTCCAGGATTTTCTGAGCTTCGGGGGTTCCGGCGGCATACTCGATGCCCGCGTAGATGTCCTCGGTGTTCTCACGGAAGATGACCATGTCCACCTTCTCCGGGTGCTTGACCGGCGAGGGCACTCCGGGGAAGTACTGCACCGGGCGCAGGCACACGTACAGGTCCAGCATCTGCCGCAGCGCCACGTTCAGCGAGCGAATGCCCCCGCCCACGGGCGTGGTCAGCGGCCCCTTGATCCCGACCAGGTACTTGGAGAATGCCTCGACGGTCTCATCCGGCAGCCACGTGCCGAGCTGCTTAAAGCTCTTCTCGCCTGCAAGCACCTCCTTCCAGACGATCCTGCGTTTGCCGCCGTAGGCCTTTTCGACGGCGGCATCGAAGACCCGCACACTGGCGCGCCAGATATCCGGCCCGGTGCCATCGCCCTCGATAAAGGGGATGATCGGATGATCGGGAACGATGAGCTGGCCGTTGGAAATGGTGATCGCTTCGCCGGTGGTGGTGCTGGACATCTTGTTTCTGCTCCGAATCTCGCAGGAGTCTGATCAATGACTTTGCTGACTTTTCCCGAAGCGGCAAAGTTAGTGGATTCGGGGGTAAAGCTCAATTGATCGGCTCTTCAGGACGCCAAATCGCCTACAGCGCGGTACGATCCGGGGCCGCGGGGCCGGTCTCAGGCCGGATGCATCCCGGGGGATGATCACCATGTTGGAGGAGTAACCAGGCGATGCTGACGCACGAGAAACCCACCTTGTCACAACGGCTGGCGATGAACGAGGCGTTCTGGAGGCGCGGCCCGGCCAGTCGGCCGCTGATCGGCATGGCCGTGAACATCACCTTTCCCGCCGTGCGCTTCGCCGGACATGCTCTGGAGCAGGGCCGCGTCACCCCTGACATGATCGATCCCGACTGGTTCCTTCAGGACTGGGACAGGAGCTACGAGCACACCGAATCTCGCGGCGAAGACCTGTTCATGGTGGCTTCCCCGTTTGCAGGTATTCCGTGGATGGAAGTGATCGCCGGCTGCCAGGTGTTTTCCAGCCCCAAGAGTGGGAGCATCTGGGCCGAGCATCCCAGTCCGGACTGGGATAGCCTTGATCGCGTCGGCTTTGATCCGGACAACCCGTGGTTCCTGAAGCTGGTGGAATGCAGCCGCGTGCTGGTCGAGCATGCCCGCGGACGCTACCCCGTGGGCAATCCCATTCTGCGGGGAATCACCGACATCGTCGCCGCCCTGTTGGGCTCACAGCGGATGGTCTTCGAGTTCTTCGATCATCCACAGCAGCTTCAACAACTGCTTGTTCGCTGCACGCAGATCTGGCAGGGTGTGGGGGAGGCGCTGGTTCGCACGTTCGGGCTGTTTCACGGCGGGCAGTGTCCCGGACGCAGACGCGTCTGGACGCCCGGCACGTGCATGCTTTATCAGGACGACGCGGTGGCCGTCCTTTCCCCGGAACTGTACCGCCAATACATCCTTCCCCTGGAGCATGAGGTCCTGCGGCACTACGACCGCACGATGATCCACACTCACTCAGCCACCCTGCCCATTCTGATCGACGGGCTGCTGTCGCTGGATTCTCTGCACGCCATTGAAGTTCTGATCGATCCGACCGGGCCGAGCATTCCCGAATTGATTCCCACGTTCCGCCGAATACTTGATCAAAAGGCCCTGCTCATCTGCGGTGAGATCTCACTGAGTGATATTGAGTTGCTTGTGAAGGCTCTTCCTGCACAGGGACTGTGCCTCATGCCCAAGGTGAACACGGAAGCCCAAGCCGATGCGCTGTTCGGGCAGATTCTGTCGATGTGTCAGGAATAGTTCATCGACGCGCGATTACTCATCGACGCGCGTCGGGCGGTTACTGTTCGGACGGCAGGGTCGGCGCTTCGTGCTCCTTGATGATGTCAAATACGATCGAGCTGTCGGAGTAGGTCTGCCAGCGCAGGATCTTTCCGCCGGTGGTCGTGCCGAAGTAGGCCGCCGGGACGATCCAGTGATTCTCCTCGGGGTCTTCGCCCTCGGCGGTATCGGCGCTGTAGGTTCCCTCGGCGGAGCCGAAGACGGCCACGCCCTCGGGGCCGGAGATCACCGTCTCGACGTGGATCTGATAATCGGGGTAGAGGTTGAAGTACCGCCGCCACTCCTGACGCATGAAAGCCCGCCCGCGGAAGGTGTCGCCGGCGGAGTTGATGTAGCGGAAGTCGTCGGCCATCAGGGCGATGATCCCATCGACATCGTGATCATTGATCCGCCGGATGTACTCCAGCACGGTCTTTCGCATTACGTCCGGCGGATCGAGAATGGCAGCAGATTCGTCAGTCATGCGATGCCCCTTTACCAGGTGAATCGTAACGCCGCTCACCGCTGTATTCCAGTAAAAATGGGAAACTCGCGACAGGCTGAAACCTCAAGAGCCTGGCAGGGGGCACGCCGTCAAGTTCGGCGGCCGGCGAACCCCTGAACCCGCCGCCGTTATCGCGGAAGTCGCGCCGGGCGGTCGGGGGGTGGCTCGATCGTGGGGATAATCTCGCGACTGCGCAGAGGTCTGTTCGCCCGCCCGGTCATGCTCAACACAAACGCGGCGCTGTTGATCTGGTTCAATCCCCCGTGCGTCGAGCGCATGTCCACAATTCTGGAAAACATCACGTACCCCGAGCAGTACCCGTCACGCAGCGTGATCATCACGGCCGGCGGGCTGATCGACATCCCGTGAAACGCCTGCCAAAGCCGATGTGGCGCATCCGGGAAGGGCGCATCGACGGTGGCGGCGAACCAGTCGGCGTCGGCGATGAAGCCGTCGGCATCTACCTTTCCCTGGCTGCGAAGCGCCTGGAAAACGCCTTCGTAACCGAGCACGTCGGCGGTGATCGGCGTGTATCGATACCGTCCGTCGCGGTACTCGATCGCCGCCTCGCCGCGGTGGTCACGCACGATCGCCCGATCCTGCTGAAGATACGCCACCAGCTCGACCTCCGGGCGGGTGAGGATCGCGTCGGCCACCTCGGCCGGGCGGTAGGTGTGAATCCCCAGGTATGTGACCAGCCCGTCGCGATCGATCACCACATCGTTGGCTTTGCGCAGCCGCTCGGTTACACGGAATCCCGCCTGCTTCAGCACCTCGTCAAACTGGATGTTCGTCGAGGGCACGAGATTGTGCCCATGATCCGAGCAGATGGAGATCTTGATGGCTCCCTCGCGTTCGAACACCAGTTGAAGGCAGAGGCGTTCGATTTCATCCAGGACCTCATCAAGCCCCTGCTGGCCGTAGCGGCCCAGCATGCCGGACGTGCTGACGAAATAGACACGGGTGCTACGGTCGGGGCTTCGCTCGAAGACTTCGCGGACGCGCTTCAGTTCCGCGTGAAAGAGCACCCGCGGACGCAGATACGCGATGCCGTTTTCCCAGTACGGGGCGGCATAGTGGCATCGATACTCCCACGGCTGCTGATAGCCGATGATCCGGTCGCGGATACCACTGTTGTACTGATGGGTTCGACGATCGTAGCCGTCGTCGATCATTCCCAGCAGCGGCGGGGCGTGCAGAATCTGCGTGAAGCACAGCTCGGTCATCGACGGAAACGGAGCGATGACCTTCTGCGGCGGGGGAAACCAGCAGAACCCGCCACGCTGGTACCGGTCCGCCACCGCCTGGTACGGGATCGAATCCAGCATGATCAACAGGTGCGGAACGCGATCCGGATCGTAATCCCCCAGCCGATAAATCCGGTCGCAACGGCCGTCCTGATCATCGTCGTACTCGATGGTGTCAAAAGGAAGCGAATCATCGCGGCGGGTGAGGGCAAAGTCGGCCTTGCCGTCGTGATTGGTGTCGTACCAGCGCTGTAGCGGCGAAGTGGAAAGCGGCTGGCGGGGGAAGGTCAACGCCGGGGCGGGGGCGCGACATCCACCCGAAGCCGCGCCCAGATACGCGCAAAGACCCCATGCCAGCAGATTGACCAGACAGGAAACGACCTTGCCCAGGTTTGTGTCGCCGGATTCCACTGACATCGCCCGTATGGTTCCTCCAAAAGAAGGCGGATTGTAACCGAATCGCCACGGATACCTTGCCTGACCAGTGGCAGCCAACACTTTGCGGCATCAACGGCGTACAATTCAACCCTGATGGCAGACCGTGACACCACAACCACCGCAACCGCGACATTGCCGCAGCCGAGCAGTTCCGCGACAGCGGCCGGCGGCGAGCAGAGCCGCAAGAGCTTCTATATCATCGACGGGCACGCCCAGATCTATCGCGCCTACTTCGCCCCGTTCCGCAATCTGACCAGCCCGGACGGCGAGCCCACCAAGGCCACGTTCGTGTTCACGCAGATGCTGCTGAATCTGGTCCAGCAGCGAAAGCCGGATTATCTGGCGATGGTGATCGACGCCCCGGACGCTGGCGCCTTCCGCAAGCAGCTTTATCCCGACTACAAAGCCAACCGCAAGGAGACTCCTTCGGATTTCTTCCCGCAGGAGCAGAGAATCATCCGGATTGTCCGGGATGCGGGAGTGCCGATCTTCTGCAAGCCCGGCTGCGAGGCCGACGACCTGATCGCCACGATTGCCCAGAAGCTGTGCGATCGGGGGTTCGATATTTATCTGGTTTCCAGGGACAAGGATCTGCGGCAGATCCTGGGCGAGCACATCTACATGTACGATCCGCAGGCGGATGAGGTGATCGACGCCGCCAAGCTCAGGCAGAAGCTGGGATACGGCCCGGAGCAGGCGGTGGAGGTGCAGACGCTGACTGGCGATCCGACCGACAACGTGCCGGGGATCCCCGGGGTGGGGGAGAAGACCGCCGCCAGGCTCATCCAGCGCTACGGCAGCGTGGAGAACATCCTGGCGCATGTGGACGAGCTGACGCCGAAGCTGCGGGAAAGCTTCAAGAAGCATGCAGAGAATCTGAAGCTTTCGCGGCAACTGGTGACGTTGCGCAAGGATGTGGATTTTGATTTTGATCCGGAGCAGTGCGTGTTTCGGGGGCTGAATCTTCAGGCGATTCGCCCGCACCTGGAGGAGCTGGGTTTCCGCAACCTGCTGAAGCGGCTTTCGGGAGGGGCCGAGCCGGAAAAGACTCCCGACCCCTTTTCTAAGGGGTCGGGAGTCTTTTCCGATACGGCACAGGCCGCCCCGCCCGGCCAGCGGCCGTTCGCGGAAATGCTCTTCCCCGACGCCAACGCGCCCAACCGGCCGCTGGCGTCGGCCAGGCCCGATCTGCCCGAAGCTGAAACCTACCGCGACTGCACCTACCTGCTGATCGACACCGAGCAGAAATTCGCCGATTTCGTCAACAGGCTCAGGCAGCAGAAGCGATTCGCCTTCGACACCGAGACCGATGCCCTTGGCGCCATGCAGTCGAACCTCATCGGCATGAGCTTCGCCTGGGAGAAAGGCTGCGGCTACTACGTCCCGGTCAGGGGCCCGGCCGGCTGCCAACACTTGTGCCGTGAACGCGTCCTGCGAGACCTCAAGCCAATCCTGGAAGACGAAAACATCAAGAAGGTCGGGCACAACCTCAAATACGACCTGACGGTAATGCGTCAGGCCGGAGTGCACGTGCGCGGCGTGGAGCTGGACACCATGATCGCCGCCTTCCTTCTTGATTCCTCGAGCGTGCAGTACGGGATCGACCGGCTGGCGATGGATCTGCTGCACTTCCGCAAGATCGCCACCGAAGAACTCATCGGCAAAGGCAAGAACCAGATCAGCATGGGCCAGGTGGACCTGGAGCGTGTGGCCATCTATGCCGCCGAGGACGCCGACATCGCCATGCGACTGGCCGAGAAGCTCGGCAAGCAGCTTGACGCCAACCCGGCCCTGCGAAAGCTCAATGACGAGGTCGAAGTCCCGCTGATCGAAGTGCTGGTCGAGATGGAGACCAACGGCATCGCGATCGACCCGCAGATCCTCAAGCAGCAGTCGGAGGCGATGGCCGAAAAAATCGAGCAACTGCGGAGGCAGATTTTCGCCGCCGCGGGCAATATCGAGTTCAACCCGGATTCGCCCAAACAACTGGCCGACGTGCTGTTCAACAAGCTCGGCTTGAAGGTGGTGAAGCGAACCAAGACCGGCCCCAGCACCGACATCGAAGTGCTCGACAAGCTCGCCGGGGTGCATCCGGTCCCCAAGCTCATCCTCGAGTATCGCTCGCTGATGAAGTTGAAGAACACGTATCTGGACAATCTCCCGCAATACGTGAACCCGAAGACCGGCCGCATCCACGCCAGCTTCAGCCAGATCGGCGCCGCGACCGGCCGACTGAGCTGTAGCGAGCCGAACCTCCAGAACATCCCGATCCGTACCGACGAGGGCCGGCGAATTCGCAGCGCGTTTGTGCCCGGCGACCGCGAGCACAACGTGCTGCTGACCGCCGACTACAGCCAGATCGAGCTTCG
The DNA here is from genome assembly GCF_050410795.1 of Fontivita pretiosa. GTDB lineage: Bacteria > Planctomycetota > Phycisphaerae > Tepidisphaerales > Tepidisphaeraceae > Fontivita > Fontivita pretiosa. The sequence continues at coordinate 3,268,052 of NZ_CP191258.1, forward strand.
CTTTCTGGCGCACTTCACCGAAGAGCCGGCGTTGATCGAGGCCTTTGAAAAGGACCAGGACATTCACCGCGCTGTCGCCGCCGAGGTGTTCGGCGTGCCGCCGGATCAGGTCACACGCGAGCAGCGTGCTCAGGCGAAGATCATCAACTTCGGGATCATCTATGGCGTCAGCGCCTACGGGCTGGCCAGGCGGATCGAAGGCATGAGCACGCAGGCCGCCGCCGAGCTGATCGCAGCCTATCACAAGCGTTTCCCCCGGATCCGCCAGTTCCTGGAACAGTGCGTGACCGAGGCGCGGACCAGTGGGTACGTGCAGACGATCCTCGGCCGCCGAAGGAACATCCCCGACATCAACGCCAACATCGGCTCGCTTCGCAGCGCCGCCGAGCGCATGGCCATCAACAGCGTGGTGCAGGGTTCGGCCGCCGACCTGATCAAGATCGCCATGAACCGCGTGTATCGTCGGCTCAAGCGGGAAAACCGCCCCAGCCGGATGCTGCTTCAGGTGCATGACGAGCTGGTCTTCGAGACTCCTGCCGATCAGGTCGAGTCCGATGCCCAGGCGATTCGCCAGGAGATGTGCGACGCCATGAAGCTGCGCGTGCCGCTGAAGGTGGACATCGGCTGGGCCAGGAACTGGCAGGAAGTCAAGTAATCCGACGTATACAGGCCCACGCGGTCCACGCCGCCTCATTCCGCGGAAGCTGTTCGATCCCTGGCGAGGTTCAGCTTGTTGATCAGCTCCGTGGCCAGATCTTCGGCCAGTCGGTCGCGCAGTCGCTGGGCGGTCTTGAGCCGGGCGGCATCGTCGGTGAAGGCGGCGGCGAGCCGCGTGTCCTGCGACTGCGCCGTCACCAGCTCGATCACCTGACGGGTCTTCAGATCCACCAGCGCGCCGGTGGCCTTGGCCTCGGCACGCACCTCCCGCGAGGGTACGAAAAACCCGCCGACGATCGTCAGGTTCAGCACGCTCAAGCCGTTGCGCAGCGTCGCCTGGTCGATGTTCCCGCCGAAGATGAACAGATAGTCATCTCCCAGCTTTTCGGCGGTGCGGCAGAGCATCTCGATCTGAGCCCGCGCCTCGGCCTGCGGGTCTTTGCCCGGTTCGCGCGGGGCGTAATAGCCCGGCCCACCGGCCGCGGCGGCGGGCAGGATGTCCAGACGATCAAACAGTTCGGGCCTTTCCCGCAGCCGCTTGACAAACGCCTGCGGCGCGGCGACTTCCCCGACCTGCGCCACGGCCAGGCGGATCGGCGGACGCAGGGGCGCCGGTCGCGCCGCCGTCGTCGCGGCAGGCTCGCCGGCGACCGGCGCCGTCGCCGGTTCCGGGACACTCAGCGCCAGGATGTAGTTCGAGACGTTGTGTGCCCCGCCTTCGCGGATCGACAGCCCGCTGGATTCACACCCGGCCAGGATCAGCCCCGCCGCCAGCATCGTCGATGTGGCGCGAAACATGCGGGGAGCAAAAGAAGAGATACGGGTCATGGCGGACCTCCATTTGTTAGTACTAACAAACTTACTTCCGCCGCTCCCGCCTGTCAATGGTTTTCTTTGATCAGCCAGGCCGCGCTGGCGGCCGGACGCTCACAGAAGGAAGAGCTTGGCCAGCCCGAGCAGGGCCAGAAAGCCGACGACGTCGGTGATGGTGGTGGCGAAGATGGTGGCGCTTTGGGCCGGGTCGAAGCCCAGGTGCTTGAGGATGAACGGGATCGCCGCTCCGCTCACGCACGCCAGCGTGTGGTTGATGATCAGCGCCGCGCAGACCACGCCGCCCAAGGCCAGGGTTTTGCCGACCCCTTCGCTGATGTGGAAGATGACGGCGATGGCCATGGTGATCAGCCCGATGACCACGCCGGTGGTAATGCCGACCAGGGTTTGTGAGATCAACACATGTCGCATCAGGGCGCGATCGACGCGACCGACCGCCAGTCCGCGCACCGTCACCGCCATCGCCTGTGCCGAGGCGTTGCCGCCCATGCCGGCGACGATGGGCATGTAGGCGGCGAGGATGGCGAGCTTGGCGATGGTGTCCTCGAACATCGCGACCACCGCTGCGGCAAGGAACGCCGTCGCCAGGTTCACGATCAGCCACCAGACCCGCTTCTTGAAGCTGAATTGCCAGGAGCTGGTCAGTCGTTCCTCGGCGCCGGCGCCGAACATCCGCTGCACGTCTTCGGTGGCCTCTTCCTGGAGCACATCCACCACGTCGTCCAGCGTGATCAGCCCGATCAGCTTGTTCTGCTCATCCACGACGGGCAGCGCCAGGTAGCCGTATTTTCGCATGAGCTGCGCGACCTGCTCCTGGTCCATGGTGGCCGGGACCGAGCGGACGTTGGTGATCATGATGTCGCGCAGGCGTTTGTTGGGATCCGAGAGGATCAGGTCGCGCATCGACAGCACGCCCACCAGGTGCCGGCGGCTGTCGATCACGTAGACGTAATACATCTGCTCCAGTTCCTGGTTGAGTTTGCGGAGCAGCGTGATCGCGTCGTCCACGGTGATGTATTCGTAAAGGGCGGTGACCTGGGTGGTCATGATCCCGCCGGCGGTATCGGGGAGGTACTGTTCGAGCCGGCGGGTTTCGTCAGCGTGCTCGGCGTCCATCTCGCTGACGAGCTGGTCGTGCAGGGGTCGCTCCACGCGCTCCAGCACGTCCACGCGGTCGTCGGGATCCATGTGCTGGAGCACCAGCGACGCCTCGGGCGCTTCCATGTCGCGGATGACCGTGGCGGCGCGGTCGGTGTCCATCTTGGCCAGGATGTGGGCGGCGGTTTCCGGGTCGAGATACTCGGCCACATCCGCCGCCTGTGGCGGGGGAAGCTCCGCCATCACCGCCGCCGCATCGGCGGGGGGGATCTCCTCGATTTTGCTGGCCAGTTGTTCGGACTGATCCGCCGGCGCGGACTGCGGGCGCTGCGCCTGCTCGCGTTCTTCGGCGCTGTCCAGGGTCTGGGTTTGGCTCACTCGGTCGGCCATGGGTTGTCCATCAGTGTTACGATGCTCAATCTGCGCCCTGATCCAAGGCGCGCCGCCTGCTTGTGATCAAGCGTAGGGAATCACGCCGGCAAGTCCAGATGGGAAGACCTTCGTGTGTCAGCTTCGTCGCCCGCTACTCAATCCAGCGCCGCGTACCAGAACAGCGTGGCCGATTCCTTGACCATGTCGTGGTTGCTGTGCCGGTGGGTGTCGATTCCGGCGATTTCGAAAGCCAGCTTCTGGAGCAAACGGTTGGCTGGCAGGTTGTTGGTTCGCGTCTCGGCGGAAACGGCGCGCAGCTCGTGCTCGCGGGCGTATTGGATGATCTGATAGATCAGCACGGTGGCGATGCCCTGACGTCGATAATCGTAATCCACGCGCAGATCGGTCAGGTGCACCGTTCGCAGCTCCGGACGCACTTGTGCCACCGCCAGGGCCACCGGAGCCTGCTCATGCTCGGCGACCAGGGCGAGTCCTTCCTCGGCGCCGCTGATGATCTGTTTGAGCGCGAACCTGCACTCATCGTTGATGGGGTTGCGCTCGATCAGTTTCTGGCGCAGCGGGCGCAACTCCAGCCGCCAGCTCACCGAAAGCCCCTCTCCGCTGCGATCCAGATGCAGGTACTCCGACGACTCGACGGTGCCATCGATGTCGGCCAGTCGCTCCAGATCTGCGGCTGTGGCGGGACGGATGTGCATCAGTACATCATAGGAAACCAGGCACCGGCGGGCCAGAATCCGCGTTTTGGACTGACCATCGGTCCGGGCTGTTGGGAGCGAAGCGGATACGCGAATTTGCCAACGTGAGCATCCACGGCTTTTTCGCTTTACCCCACCGGGCGCAGCGGCTATAAATCGCCGCTTCTCACGGACGTTTTTCAGCCCCCCAGCGGCCGGCACACCCCAGGGCCGCCGGTTGAAAAAGCAACACTCGTGGCCAGGGAACAGGCTGCCTCAGGGAACCCACCCCGTCGCACGCCTTAGAAGGAAAATCAAATGAAAAGGCGATCCAGGTGGATGGTGATGGTTGGCACGATCCTCAGCAGCGGTGGACCGTTCGCCTACACACAGGTGTCAATAGGTCCCGGACTTCTCGTGACGGAAAACTTCGATTCGCTTGGGTCGGCGCAGACGGCTACGCTCCCTTCCGGCTGGCGATTTGGATCATCGACCGATTTCTCAACTGGGTTCTCGCTTCAGACGACGCAATCGGCCGGTACAACCGGGACAGGATCGATCACAAGCACGTCCGCCGGCGGGTACTACAACTGGGGCACTGGAACCAACGCCACCGCTACCGACCGGGCCGTCGGGTTTCTGACCTCCAGCAGTTTCACAAGTCCCCGGCATCTGTTCGCTCAATTGTCGAACAACACCGGATCGACCATCACTTCGCTGAGCATCGCATTCGACCTGGAAAAGTATCGCCAGGGCACGCGCGCCGTCGATATCACCTTCTTCTCGGGAACCGACGGGTTGAACTGGACGCCCATAGCCGCCGGCAACCACAGCTATCCCGCCGATTCGGTCAATACCGTCGTCGTCAACGGTCCCTCCGTCGTGTCCAAAAGCGGCATTGTCGTTTCAGGACTGTCCATCGCACCCGGTGGCAGCTACTACCTTCGCTGGACATATACAGGTGTTGGGGGAAGTACCAATGGGCAGGGACTGGGTGTTGATAACTTTTCACTCACGGCAACCGTCCTGATCCCGCCTCAAACTCGAACCTGGGATGGCGGCGGGGCGAGCGACGACTTTGGCGATGCAGCAAACTGGGATAGCGGCCCGCCGGCGACAGGTGACGCCATCGTCTTTGCCGGCGCGATCCGGACAACTCCGAACATGGAGGCCAACTACAGCCTCAACTCAGTCAGGTTTGCATCTGGAGCTTCGACGTTCAGTGTTGGACTTGGTGCCAACACATTGACTCTCACCGGCACGGGCGGCATCACCAACCAGAGCGACAACGTTCAGACGATCACGGGCGGCACAATCGAAGTGGACGTGGCACAAACCTGGAGCACCACGGGCAGCGGCGGAATGATCGTCGCGTCAGCAGTCGATCTCAACAGCAACACGCTGACGGTCACGCCGGCCGCATCGACCGTGATCACCCTCAGCGGGAAGATCAGCGGAGCGAGCGCGGGAATCACCAAAACCGGCCCGGGCGAACTGGTCCTGGGGCATTCCGGCAACGACTACAGCGGCAACACCACCATCACCGCCGGGACACTGACGATCAGCGCTGACGGCAACCTGGGCGATGCGGCAAACGACGTGCAGTTGAACGGCGGGGCGCTGCGCAGCACCGCCGACGTGACGCTGGGGGCCGGGCGGACCATCTCCGGCTCGGGGTTTCTCGATGCGGTGGCCAACACCACGATGAGCATCGCCGGTCCGCTGGCTGGCGGATCGCTCAACCTCAGCGGCGACGGCACCGTCGCGATGACCAGCGCCTCCATCAGCGTCGCCACGCTGCTGTTCAGCAACGACGGCACGCTGGTGCTGTCGGCGGGCGATTTGGGCAACAGCGGCGGCACCGTCGCGCTGGTCAGCACCATCACCGCCGCAACCGCCCGCATCACCGGCAGCGGCGCGGTGAACCTCGGCAACGGCGGGGCCATCTCCGTCCAGACCGGCGGGACGCTTCAGATCGACCATCTCAAGTCCGGCAACAGTTTTAACACCAAGACCGGCGGCGGAACGCTGCTGCTCAGCGGCGACAACCCGAACCTGCGATCGCTTCGCCTGGGACTGGCCGGAACATCCCCCGCCGACGGCGGGACCATCTCCATTTCCACCAACGGCGCACTGGGCAGCGGCTCGTTCCTGTTCAACAACGGCGCCCTGCACGCCTCGGCGCCGGTTGTGCTCGCCAACGATGTCTCAATCGGCGGCGGGCAGCTTGGCGGCGGGGCGGTCTTCGACGGCTCGATCGAAATCACCGGAGGTATCTCGCTGTTCCGACCCGCGGGCACCACCCTTCAGCACAAGATCACCCTCACCCCCGGATCGCAGGTGACGTTCACGGGTCCGCTGGGCCTGGCCACCGGCAGCGGCACTTCCACCGGCCTGAGCGTTCTGGGCGCAGGAGAGCTGATCCTGGCGGCCGGCTCCAATCCGATCACGCAGACCATCACCATCGACGGGCCGACGCTGGTGCTCAATGGCACGCTGGACACGGCCAGTGTGGTGGTTGCCGCCGCAGGACGTCTCGGCGGCACCGGCACCGCCAACGGCAGCGTGCTGGTGCAGGGCACCATTTCGCCGGGCACAAGCGTGGGGCAACTGACCAGCGGCGCCCAGACCTGGGACGCCGGCGGAACGTATCTCTTTGAGATGTCTGACGCGACCGGCGGCGCGGGCACCGGGTGGGATCATCTTCAGGTCTCGGCGCTCAGCGTTATTGCCACCACCGGCAACAGGTTCACGATCAAGCTCTCGGCGCTGAGTCCGCCGGCCAACTTTGATTCGTCCCAGCCCGGCCAGTGGGTGATCCTGACCGCCAGCGGAGGTATTAACCCCTTCGACCTGATGACCCTCATGATCGACAAGACGGACTTTGCAGGAGATGATGACGAAGGTGCATGGTGGCTGTCGGCGTCAAGCACGCAGCTTCGACTGCACTATGTTCCCGAGCCGGCGGCGGGCGGGGTGATTCTGCTGGCGGGGATAATGATGAGCCGTCTGCCGCGCCGCCGACGCGATTGAATCGATACCTGCCGCCGCCGGAGAATTGCGCGCGGTGGTAGCGCGCATCGTCCATGCGTTACGTTGTCGCCATCGATCAGGGTACGACCAGCACGCGGTGCATTCTGTTCGACCGCGACTGCACCATCGTCGCGGCGGCGCAGAAGGAGCACGAGCAGATCCTGCCGCGCCCGGGCTGGGTCGAGCACGATGCGATGGAGATCTGGCATCGCACGCAGGAAGTGATCGAGCAGGCGATCCGCGCCGCCGGCGCACGCCCGGGCCAGATTGCCGCCGTTGGCATCGCCAACCAGCGCGAGACCACCGTGCTGTGGGACCGCACGACCGGCCGACCCGTCTGCAACGCCATCGTCTGGCAGGACACCCGCACCAAAGCGCTTTGCGACGAGCTGGCCCGCGCCGACTCGGCCGGACAGGATCGCTTCCGCGATCGCGTCGGGCTGCCGCTGGCCACCTATTTCTCCGGGCCGAAGATCCGCTGGATCCTGGACAACGTTCCCGGCGTGCGCGAAGCCGCCCGGCAGGGACGCGTCCTCTTCGGCAACATCGACACGTGGCTGATCTGGAATCTGACTGGCGGCGCCGAACGCGCCGGCCCCGACCCGCAGGCGGCGCACGTCACCGACGTCACCAACGCCAGCCGAACCATGCTGATGAATCTTGCCACGCTGGACTGGGATCAGGCGATGCTGGAGGCGCTGGACGTGCCCCGGGCGATGCTGCCGCGGATCGTGCCTTCCAGCGCCGCCGACCCACGCGGCTGGGGCACAACATCACGCCACGGCGTCTTCGGGGATCAGATCCCGGTCTGCGGCGATTTGGGCGACCAGCAGGCGGCGCTGGTCGGGCAGGCATGCTTCGCGCCGGGCGAGTCGAAGAACACCTACGGCACCGGCTGCTTCATGCTCCTGAACTCGGGCGAGCGACCGGTGCGCTCCGAGCGCGGCCTGCTCAGCACCGTGGCCTACCGGTTCGGCGACGCCCCGGCCGCCTACGCGCTGGAAGGCTCCGTCGCCGTCGCCGGGGCGCTGGTGCAGTGGTTGCGCGACAATCTGGGGTTGATTCACAGCTCCGCCGAAATCGAAGCGTTGGCGCGAAGCGTGGATGACAGCGGCGGGGTGTTCATCGTGCCGGCGTTTTCGGGGCTGTTTGCACCGTATTGGCGAAGCGACGCGCGCGGGGTGATCGTCGGCCTGACCCGGCAGACCAATCGGGCGCACCTGGCGCGGGCGGCGCTGGAGGCCACGGCTTTCCAGACCCGCGACGTGGTGCAGGCGATGATCGCCGACAGCGGCGTGCCGCTGAGCAGTTTACGAGTGGATGGCGGGATGTGCGTCAACGAGTTGCTGATGCAGTTTCAGGCCGACGTGCTTGGGGTGGAGGTGGTTCGCCCGAAGATCACCGAAACGACGGCGCTGGGGGCGGCGTATGCCGCGGGCTTGGCCGTCGGATTCTGGAAGGACCTGGATGAGCTGCGCAGTGGCTGGCGCGAGGATCGTCGCTGGCGGCCGACGATGCCCCAGCCGCAGTGCGAACACCTGTGCCGCTGCTGGCAGAGGGCGGTGCAGCGCTCGTTCGGCTGGGTACAGTGAAATGGCCGCACCGGGCAGTGCCCGCGCGGTCAAGTGCCTGCGCCGTCGGGTGCCCGCGGGGTGAAGTGCCTTCACGGCGGCGAAACTGGAGAAACCGCGACCGGCCGTCCGATAAGTCCAAGGTGGAATCCTCCAGGCAAGCGGCGACAGTGGCGGATCTGGCGGCGGCGACTCACGCCGCGCCCCCGGTGCATGCGCCCCAGCCGGCGGCTGCGGATGCCGCCGGACAGCGCCCGCCCGTGGCGTCGCCGCATAGCCTGCCGCAGGATCGCGCCGGCGCCTGGACGATCCCGCTGCTGTGCGCGGGCGTGGCGATCATCGCCTGCTGCCTGCTCATTCCCGCCGCCGACGAAAACCGACGACTGGTCTACGAGCGCGAGAAGCTGCGGCTGGATCTGGAGCAGATTCACCGACAGATCGCAGTGAACGATGAGTTTCTGCACCGCGTGGCGGACGATCCGACACTGCTGGAACGGCTTGCGCAGCGGCAGATGAAGCTCGTGCGCGAGGGCACCAGCGTGCTGGAGCTCAAGGGACAAGCCGACCGGCGGCACGACCTGTCGCCTTTTCTGCTGGTGACGCTTCCCCCCCCGGCGGAGCTTCCGCCTTACAAACCGATCGGCGGCAGGTTTTCGCAGATGTGCCGGCAGCCGCGCTCGCGGCTGCTGCTGATGGGCGCCGGGATGCTGCTGCTGGCCGCCGGGCTGGTCTTGGGCGCCGCAGGCCGCAGAGCCTGGGCTGATCCACTTGATTGACGATCGTTTTGCATCAGCGCGCCGCGCGCGGCTATGATCGGGCGATGGTTCCACCCAAGCCGCGTCGCGCCACGATTCCCGGTGCTGTTCTGGCATTCGTACTCGCGCTGTTCTGCGTTGCAGGCAACTTACTGGCCTGGAGCTACAAGGAACACATCCTGTTTACCCGCCTGGCGGTGCTGCGGCTGCTGGAGGATCCGGCCACGCCCGCGGAGATGAAAGCCTGGCTTGGGCAGGCCGCGGGCGATTTGCCCAACCTCGAGCAGAACGAGCGTTTTTTCATGACGCGGCGCGTCGGGCGGATTCCCGTCGGTTACACCGACATGATCTACTGGGCGTGCGTGCCGGACATGGAGGCCGAGAACCGCGCGGCCGAGGCGGTCGAGCCGTTCAAGGTCAAGGAGCGAATGCTTCACTTCATCGACCTGGAGCTGCTGCTGCCTGAGCAGAGCCGGCACGAGTACAAACACGACCTGTCCAACAAGCCCCGCCCGCAGGATATCCCGCGGAACATCGACGATCCGCGTCTGGCGCAGGCGGGCATGCTGCCGCACCGTGTCGAGCAATGTTATCGGGAGCTTGTCGCGGCGATCCGCGCCGGCAGGCTGCACGCGCCCGCTGCCGACCTCCAGCAGAAGTACCAGACCGCCACCTACTGGGCCGGGTATCTGTCGCACTACCTGGCCGACAATACGCAGCCGCATCATGCGACGGTGGATTACAAGAGCCAGTCGTACTTCGCGAACCGCGCCAAGGCGCCCAACATCCACGCGGAGATGGAATACCGGATGTGCGATGACGAGCACGAGCCATTTTCAGACCTGCGGCAGGAGTACTGGCAACTGCTGCTGCGGCAGCTTGGCGAGTTTGAGGATCCGATCAGGACCGACGATCCGTGGCAGGCGACGGTGGAAGTCTCGCTGCGCAGCTACGATGCCCTGCCGCTGATCGGCCTGGCCGCGATGCACGCCGCCGGACAGGCCGGCACACCCGATCATCCCACCGGCCAGATCTCCGGCACGTTCGACACCCGGGCCTTTTTCCGTTTCACGGGGCCATACCTGGGTCGGCAGATGTCGGTGCTGGAAATGAAGGCGATCCAGAGTGCCTGGGCCATCAAGCGCATCGAACGCGTGCTGCGAGAGGCGTGGCTGGAGGCGCACAAGTGAGACGATCGTGCGCCGCCCGGGCAGCGGAAGGATCTCGGCGATGCTTCAGTTGACCTCGGCAAGGATGATCGTCAGATCGTCCTTTGGGCTGAGGCTGCCGGCCTGCGAGTCGATGTGATCCGCGAGGCTGGCGATGAGCTGCTCGCCTTTGAGCTGGGCGCGGCGTTCCAGTTCCCTTCGCCACTGGTCCGTGTCGATGCTGCCGTCGCCGCTGAAGGACACTTCCACTCCGTCGCTGAAAACGACCAGCCGATCGCCCGGCTGAAGCTGCACGGTGGCGGTGGCAAACGACTCGTTGGCGAAGATGCCCAGCAGGCTGCCGTCAACTTCGACACACTGCGTGGAGCCATCGGCGCGCAATATAACCGGATTGGGATGCCCGCCGCGGGCAAAGCTGCACTGAAGCGTCTGGCAGTCGATGGTTCCGTAAATGGCGGTGGCGAAGGTGGCGTAGGACAGGTGCTGTCCGACCAGCGCGTCGTTGAGCCGGGCCATGGTTTCGCCCGGCGCCAGCAGGCGGTAGCCCGCGGAATCGATCTGCTTGGTGACCAGCGCGTTCTTGATGAACATGGTCAGCAGCGCCGCGGGCATGCCGTGACCGACCGCGTCGGCCATGTAAAAACCCACGTGCGTCTCGTCCAGCCGCATCACGTCGTACAGATCGCCGCTGACATATCCGGCGGGGCGAAACAGGGTGTGGAATCGCACGCGTCCGACCTGCGGCAGTTGCTTGGGCAGAAAGTCCTGCTGCAACCGCGCCGCCAGCCGCATCTCCTCATCGATCCGGTGGATGTAATAGTTGACGGTCTGATCTCGCCGGCGAAGGATTTCGATCTCGCTGCTCAGGGCGGTGATCCGCGACTGAAGGAGCTGGATCTGCTGTTGAAGCAGTTGTGCGGCGGCGGTTCCCGCGCCGATGGAGGTTGGATCGGGCAGGTCGGTCCCGCCCGCGCCATCGCCGATGTCACGGTTGCCGATTTGCAGCGGTGTCATGCCAGACTCATGCCCAGGTGCGGTCGCGCCCCGCGCGGGCTGCGCCACCGCACGCGACGCCATTGCAGATTTCGGCGAGCCCGGGGCATCGCTTTACCCTGATTGTCAGTTGTCTCCCGCCAGCTTCCCCGCGGTTGTCGGACGTGCAAATGTGGACGAGCGCCGCTGGTCCCTGCTCACTCATCCCTCACTTCTCGTCTCTCATCAATCGGCGCTTTCCGCGACGGCCTGGGGAATCGCCACCACATCCCCGACTCGCACCCCCGCTTCCGCCGCCATGCCCTGGTTCAGCTCAATGGCATACTTGGCCGGGCGGTCGCTGCTGACGCTGCTCAGGTCGTACGGCTGCATTGGCTTGATGGCGACGATCCGCCCGGCGGCGTCGAGGTAGATGATGTCCAGCGGAATCCGCGTATTCTTCATCCAAAACGCCCGCCGCTGCTCATCGGGGAACACAAACAGCATCCCATGGTCTCGCGGCATCGAGTCGCGATGCATCAGGCCGATCTCGCGGGTCCTGTTGGTGTTGGCGACCTCAAGTGTGAAGGTGCGCTTGCCCAGGGTGATGCTGATCGTGGGCAGGGACTGCGGCTGGGGTGCCGCGCGGCGCGGACACCCCGCGACGCACATCATCATCCCCGCGGGCAACAGCAGAACGGTCAGGATCATTGTGGTATCCAGGTACTTCATTCGCTTGAATCCGAGTGATCATCGTGGTGTCGTCTGCGCCGCCGGAGCTGATATGTCAGCCGCAGGTCCACCAGCCCCAGCACGACGATCGCGCCCAGCAGCGCGAGGACGGACAGAAGCAGCACAGCCGCCCACGTGACACGCCGACGCTCGATGGCCACGTAGAACGCATAGAACGCGACGGCGAGCAGGAACATGGCCGCGCCACCGGTGCGCCGCAGGGCGATGCGCAGGCGGTTGGTCCGGGGATTCTCGATGCCCGCCAGGTTCGCCGCAGCGCGCGAGTAAAAGATATAAAACCAACCCGCCGCGGCGACGAGCAGCGCGAAGATGCCAGAGAGAATTCGCTCCATCGCCTACCATTGAAACGCAAGGGCACTGACAACGCTAGGACCACGCGTTACAATACACACGGCGCCAACCAGACGTGTGTTTTTGCCGGACACTCGGCGTGAAGTCTGTGGTGGGTGTGTGGCGGTTTGTAGTCGAACTGGTGTGGTGCCTCAGGCCTGCCGTTTACGGGCCGGGTCCTCCGCGGGTGAAACTGTCTCTGCCAAATTCTAGGAGAGAACGTTAATGTCAGCCAATCGCACACTACCGGAATGGGCGATGTGTCTTCCGGCGCACCTGAGACCACCAGTGCACGCAATCGATGCCCTTGAGCGACTACGTGTCCAAATCGGAGTGTCGGCCGACGAATTCTGTGTCCACGTGGGTGGCCATCCAGAGACAACGAAGCGGGCATTGCGGCATGAATTCGAACTGCTGGGGCGCGTGCACCCCCACCTTTCGGAACGCGAACGATTTGCAATGATCTTGTTGGACCGCGCCATCAAATCCATTGTCTCCGGTGGGTCGACTTTCGGGATCAAACTAGACTTTGGCGACCCGTTGGACCAAGCAAGAGAGATTGTGTCGAACTTTAGTGAACTCGATAATCTCTTAGTTTGGATCGTGAACCAAGAAGCGGTAACGGAGCCTAAGGTTCCAGGCCATCCACAATACGCATGGGCCGAAGCCAGAATCTCCGAGATCTTGGAGGCAGCGAACCATGCTACATCGGCCGAAGTGAACCTCGCTCGCGAATCCCAGCCGTCCCCAAAGCTCCTGCGGCGACTGATCGCGTTGCTCGGCCTACATTGAGGATGGGACGGCTGCGTGCATGTTTGCTCTTCACCTCCCTCGCCATCCGCGTTTTGCCGGGCATTCCTTGTGACCATCGTTGTACCACTGAATGCTGATCCGATTGTCGATGATCTCGCAAGTCGCGAATTTGATCTGCGGCATGAGGGTCGGATCAAACGACCGGAACGCGCGCCCGTTGATAACGCCGACGATCCGTGGTGGCATCGCGCCTAGACCAAAGACGAGAACACCGGCGACAGGTTGACGCCTGTCCTTCAACCCGTCGGCGGCCGCTTCCAAGAACAACGCATTTCGCAGCCCCGTGACGAGTTGCCCCCGCTCCGTGGGGCATGCCTGGGCTGGGCGAATCGGCACGACATACTCTACGTGGGAGATCAGCATGTCCTCGGCCAGATGCTCGACATCGATGCTTGCCCATAAGTGCAGCATGCCAACTGCGATCAACGTAGGAGCGTCCGTGTGCCTGCATTGTGTCACCTTGCCGGAGATGCATGTACGGAGCAGCTTGGCTATCGAACCGACGCTACCCCCCTTCCACGTCGGGTCGTCTGGTATCCACAGTTCACGCTCAATGGCTTTGGTGTCCAATGATGTTACTTCGACGTAGAAGTAATGGCCCTTCTGGCGGCAGCGATAGTCTGGTCCCCCAGTTGAGAAATCCTCATACGGCTCAATCAACTCGCAATACTGACGCAGGTGGCGGGCGATCAGCGCGTCGCAGATCGCTCCCTGCGGGTTTGAGCGTCGTATGGCCTCGAACCGCTTGACCCGCAGGTCTCCGAATTGTCTCAGCCACGCGATGTGGGCATTCATGGCAGCGGTGCACAGGCGTTCCAAGAGCATAATTCATCAATTCTACGACGTCGTCGGCGCCTAATGCAAAGCGAGCTAGGTGCGCCAAGACTTTCCGACTGCCTCTGAAGAGACGTCGTTGCTGAAAGTTGAAGCGTTCTAGGACCCGTCACTGTGCGGCCGGATCGCTCACGTGGTGAAGAGCGGCGTCGAGCATTCGGTCAACCCTTCGCGGCGGGGTGGATTCCCGCCGCCGCCAGCAGGGCTTTGGTGGTGGTCATCGGCAGGCCGACGATGTTGGTGTGGCAGCCGCGCAGACGCTCGACGAAGGGGTCGGGATCCTGGATGCCATACCCGCCGGCCTTGCCCTGCCACAGGCCGCTTTCGACGTACTCGTCGATCTGGCGTGAGCTGAGCAGTCGCATGCGAACGGCGGACATGACGCGCGCCTGCTGGGCAAAGCCGGGCACCAGCCGCACCACCGCGACGCCGGTGATCACGATATGCGTCGTGCCGCTGAGCAGGCGGAGCATCTTGCGGGCCTGATTGGCGTCGCGGGGTTTGTTGAGAATCATGTCGCCGAAGGCGACGACGGTGTCGGCGGCCAGGACCACATCCGCCGGGTGCCGCGCCGCAACGGCGTCGGCCTTCTCCCGCGCCAGCTTCAACGCCAACTCCGATGGAAGAATATCGCGGGGGAAGTCTTCCTCATCGATGTTGGCCGGATCAACGATGAACTGATAGCCTGCCTGGCGGAGCAGCTCCTGACGGCGTGGGGAGGCGCTGGCGAGCACGAACTGCTCCTGGGCGGGCTGGGTCGCCGCCATGGATTCCACGGCGAGGTTGGATTCGGTCGCAGCGGTCATTGGCTTCTGGGGGCATCCGCCGCCACCGGCGCGCTCTGGGCGCGGCGCAGCTCGGCGGCGATCTGCGCCAACGTCGGCTCGAACTTGTGCTTCACCAGCAGCTCCGCAGCCTTGTAAAGGTGGTAAGCCTCCGTCGGATCAATATTGAAGTAAGTGGCGATGTTGTTGACGCGTTGCCCGAAACTCAAGAAGGGCAAATCGGTCAACTCGTTGACGCGCGACAGGGCCAGATGCACCACGCGAACGTCGTGGTTGCTGGCGTCGTGCAGCAGCAGATAGCCGTCGCGCTCGAGGCGGGCGATCTGCTGGCGGATGTCTGCCGCCGTGCTGTTGTCCGGAGCGTATTTCACGATGATTTCGGCCAGCGTCGCGGAACTGACGCGGTTGAGCAGCGCGGTGCTGGTAAGCCCCGCGCCGGCGGCCAGTCCCTCAAGTACGCCGATATCCCCCTTATCGGACAATTCGGCGTCGAAATTGGTGTGGGCATCGATGACCAGCAGCACCGCGCCGTGAGGATAGGGGTCGCGGGATCCGGCGTCGCGGGCGTGGCGGATGTGCGAGATGTACGTGTCCACCAGCGTCACCACGCCCAGGTTATCCGTTACTCCGCCGTCGATCAGATGCCGGTATTGCCTGAACAGCGTCGAATAATCGCGCAGCGTGACCTGATGCAACAGGACCGGCACTGCGGCACTTGCGGTGACGGCACGGGAAATCGGGTATTTGGACAGATCGGAATTCAGCTCGTCGAATGCGTCGTTGGTGAAGACGAATCGGCGGCCGGACTGAAGGTCGGTGGCGTTGATCAGCAGTCGGGGTCGGTCGTCGCGCAGGTCGGCGAAGGTCAAAGCCCGGCCACGGCGGTCGCTGAACAGGTGTTTCTGGAAGGCACTGGCCAGCACGTCGGAGCGATCCCAGCTTGTGAGCATCATCGCCAGCGCGTTCCACGGCTGGATCGTGGTCAGGATCATGTCGGTGGCGAAGGGATGGGTCATGGCGCGCTGCACGTCGCCGGGGTTCCACTGCTGATCGAACAGGCAGTAGTAGGCGCCGGGCAGTGATCCGCCGCTGACGCAGGAGATGTAATCGACGCGATCAAGCAGGCCGAGCCGCTGAAGCTCGAACATGCAGGCGGCGGCGAAGTTGGCGGAGCGCGACCCGCCGCCGCTGATGGCCAGACCGACGAAATACCCGTCGGCGTCGGCCGGACGCGTGGAGGTGACGCGCGGCGGTGCGGTGTCGGCACGGGTGGCGTTGCGGATGCGATTCTCCGGCAGCACGTCGGGGGGATTCAGCCGAACATTGACGTGCGTGCAGCCGGCGATCCAGACGATCAACACCGACAGCAGCAACACCGGCAATCGCCGGGTGAATCGGGTCGGCCTTTCAGTCCCCGTCGGCTTGAACATTGGGCAGGGATTGTAATGGATCGGGCGAAATGAAGAATACCAGACCCGGTGTAATAGCGAAGGAGATTGATCATCGCCCACGGCAGACGCACAACCCGACGCAGCGACGAAACGAGCTCGCCGCCGCAGCAGCAGGCTGTAACGCCGGAACAGTTGGCGACGCAGCGCCCGCAGGGCAAGCCGATCATTCATGTGATTTCGGATTCGACGGGGAATCTGGCGCATCACATTCTGGCGGCGCTGCTGACCCAGTTTCCGCCGGACGCCTTCGAGGTGAAGTTCTGGACGTTCGTTCGGACCGAGGAAGAGCTGGGCAGGACGCTGGATCACATTCTCAAACAGCCGGGAATCGTGCTGCACGCGGTCGTTTCGCCCCAGGCCAAGCAGCAGATCACCGAGACCTGCCAGCGCGCCAGGATACCTGCGCTGGACCTGACCGGGGGCTTCGTGCAGTTTTTGTCCGAGGCGTCGGGACTGACGCCAACGGCCGATCCGCAGCGGCTGCATCGCGTTGACGAGGCGTATCATCGCCGCATCCGCGCCATCGAGTTCACGCTGGCGCATGATGATGGGCTGGGGCTGGAGACGCTGGGCGAGGCCGACGCGGTGCTGGTGGGCGTGTCGCGAACGAGCAAGACGCCGACCAGCATCTATCTGTCGCAGATGGGCTACCGTGCGGCGAACGTGCCGCTGGCGATGGGGGTCGAGCCGCCGCGGCAACTGCTGCAATTGCCCCCCGGCAAGGTGGTTGGACTGGTGATCGATCCGCAGCGACTGGCGGCGATTCGCCAGCGGCGGCAGGCGGAATGGGGCATGGCGGCCAGCAGTTACGCCGACGAGCAGGCGGTGCGTGAGGAGCTGGCCTGGAGCCGGCGCCTGTTTGCGCGTCAGGGCTGGCCGGTCATCGATGTGACGCACAACGCGGTGGAGGAGACCGCCGCGCGGGTGGTGGAGCTGTTGAAACTGCCGCGTGTGACCGGCGGCTGAGGACTATAAGAGTGTATCGTCCTGTAATTTGGTAGCGATGGCGATCCGCTTTGCCCGCCCGCTCTTTGGGCCGCTGATTCCGCTGAGTGCGCTGTGTGCGGCCCGCTCAGTCGCTCTTCTAGTCGAATTGCACGGAAAGTTGCGGCGAGAATGGGCCGATGAATGCGAAGGTCTCCCGCCGCTCGACGCAGGGCGGCTGCGGAGTCTGAGGATCGGGTAACCGTTGGGTTGAGATAGAAAGGGGACTGATATATCCCGTGTCCGCTTGCCAGGAATGGTCACCGCGAGGCGGCGCAACAGTGTGGATTTGCGGCAGTATTGACCGTTCTGCGGACACGGGATACCATCATCCTTTGAATGCGGATGCGGGGCATTCGCCGGCAATCTGCCTTCGCGCAGCTTCGGAGCCTTGTCTATGATCTTCACCAACGCGACCGAATACGCCATTCGCGGGCTTGCGGAACTGGCCAGCCGCTCGACCGGCGGAAATATGCTGTTGGACCAACTGGTCAGCGGTACCGACCTGCCACGTGACTTCATGGCCAAGATCTTCCAGAAGCTGGTGCGTGGCGGGATTCTGGTCAGTGCCAAAGGGCGTGGCGGGGGATTCGCGTTGGCGCGACCGGCGCATCAGATCTCGCTGATGCAGGTCGTGGAAGCGATGGAAGGACCACAGTTGCTCGATCGCTGCGTGGTTGGCCTGGAACGCTGCAACGATCAGATGCCCTGCCCGCAGCATGACCTGTACAAGCCTATCCGTCAGCGGCTCAAGGACTATCTCAACACCACGACGGTTGCCGACATGGCCTCGAGTTTGAAAGCCAAACAGTCGTGGCGAGACCTTCACGAGAAGGAAGGACACGTACTGACTTCCGCTGAAGCAAAGGAATGAGTCGTCATGAGCCAGCAGTCCATAAGCGTCGCTTCAGGGGGTTCGGCTGCGCGCCCGATTCCCAGCAGCTCCGGCAGTTCAAAGTCCAAGCCTGAAGCCAATGCGACAGTTCGCGCCTGGGTCGAACAGTGCGCCGCGCTGACCCGCCCGGACCGCATCGTCTGGTGCGATGGATCCAGGGAAGAGCGCGAACGTCTTTTTGAGCAGGGCATCAGGGAAGGCGTGTTCATCAAACTGAACCAGCAGAAGTGGCCGGGGTGCTACTACCATCGCTCCAACTCCAATGATGTGGCCCGCACCGAACACCTGACGTTCATCTGCACGCCAAGCAAGGACCTGGCCGGGCCAACCAACAACTGGATGAACGACAAGCAGGCGTACGCGAAGCTGCGGGGACTTTTCGACGGCTGCATGACCGGCCGAACCATGTACGTCGTGCCGTTCGTGATGGGGCCGATCGGGTCTCCCTTGGCCAAAGTAGGCGTGCAGCTCACCGACTCGATCTACGTCGTGCAGAACATGGGGATCATGACCCGCATGGGCACGATCGCCTGGGAACAGCTTGGCGACAGCGACGAGTTCACGCGTTGCCTGCACAGCATCGGCGATGTCAATCCGGAGCGCCGCTACATCTGCCACTTCCCGCTGGACAACACGATCTGGTCGTTCGGTTCAGGCTACGGCGGCAATGCACTGCTGGGCAAGAAGTGCCTGGCGCTGCGGATCGCCAGCTACCTCGGTCGCCAGCAGGACTGGATGGCCGAGCACATGCTGCTGATGAACGTGACCGATCCGAAGGGCGAGAGCACGTACGTTGCGGCGGCGTTTCCCAGCGCCTGCGGCAAGACCAACTTCGCGATGCTGGTTCCCCCCGAGAAATATCGCCGCGAAGGCTGGAAGGTCACGACGCTGGGCGACGACATCGTGTGGATGTGGGTGGACGAGCAGGGTCGGCTGCGCGCGATCAATCCAGAAACCGGATACTTCGGGGTGGTGCCCGGAACCAACAGCCGCAGCAATCCCAACGCGATGAAAACCATTTCGCGCGACACCATCTTCACCAATGTGGCGCTGGTGCCGCTGCCGGATGGAACCTACGACATCTGGTGGGAAGACAGCGACTGGCCACCGCCCGCCAAGGCGATCGACTGGCAGGGCAAGGAGTGGACTCCGGCGATGGGCACCAAGGCCGCGCATCCCAACAGCCGCTTCACCGCGCCGGCGACCAATAACCCCGTGCTGGACCCGGCATACGACGACCCCAACGGTGTGCCGGTGGGGGCGATCATCTTCGGCGGGCGTCGCTCACGCACGATTCCGCTGGTCTTCCAGGCGTTCAACTGGATGCACGGCGTGTACGTCGGCGCCACCATCGGCTCGGAGACCACCGCCGCCGCCACCGGCCAGATCGGCGTGGTCCGACGCGACCCGATGGCCATGCTCCCGTTCATCGGCTACAACATCCGCGATTACCTGGTCCACTGGTTCCAGATGCGCAAGAAAATGTCCGACTGCCCGCGCATTTTCATGGTCAACTGGTTCCGCAAGAACGACCAGGGCAAGTTCATCTGGCCGGGCTTCGGCGAAAACATGCGCGTGCTGAAGTGGATCATCGATCGCGCCCACGGCCGGGCTTACGCCAAGGAAACCATCCTCGGCTGGATGCCTCGCGCTCAGGACATCGACCTGGAAGGGCTGACGATCACCGAGGAGGACTTCAATCTCCTGGAGTCGATCGATCCGGAGGAGTTCAAGGTCGAGATTCTCAGCCAGGAGGAGTTGTTCCTGAAGCTGGCCGGGGATCTGCCCAAGGAGATGATCTTCCAGCGGGAGCTTTTGATCAGCCGGCTGTGAGCACAGCCGCCGTGGGTGCAGCGGCGCGTGTCCTGGGCGGGTCGGGCCGCGCCTGATTCTCCGCCAGATTCTGCCCGTTTCCGGGCAATAGGCCAGGGGATCGAGCCGTTGTAGCCTGTATAGATGCTACCGGCCGAGTGCGTCGCCCAGTTGAGGGCAGCGGCTTGCCGGCCGTCAGGATTTTGCCGGCGAGGCTCAGGAAACCCGGCGTGTTCGACGTATATACTGACAAGGGAAGGCGCGAGCTTTGCCGCTCGGGCATCTTCCGGCGTCAGAGAACGCGCCCCGGCGCTGGCTGCCACCGGTGGACACCGCGTACTCTAGGATGATCTGTTGGCCATGAGTTTGTTTTCGTCATCGCCGCAACAACCGGGTTTGGCCACGTGGAAAAGCCCTCAGGAAGGGACGATGCCGCAGTCGTTGTTTGGATATGAAGTGATCGACACGGTGGGTGAGGGCGCCGGCAGCGTGATCTACGTCGTCTCGCACCCCCAGACGCGGCAACTTTACGCGCTGAAGCACGTGGTCCGCAAAACCGAGAAGCACGCCCGGTTTATTGAACAGCTCGAGAACGAATTCGAGGTCGGACGAAAGTGCTCGCATCCCAACCTCCGCCGCGTCATCGATTACCAGGCGAAAAAGACGCTGCTGGGCAAGGTAACCGAGGCGGCGCTGGTGATGGAACTGTTCGATGGCCAGCCGCTTGATGTGAACCTTCCCCGCGCCATGACGACGCTGGTGCAGGTGTTCATCGAGACCGGCCGGGCGCTTGAGGCCATGCACGCCGCCGGATACGTCCACTGCGACCTGAAGCCCAACAACATCCTGCTCAGCCGCGAGGGGCAGGTGAAAGTGATCGACCTGGGTCAGGCCTGTCCCATCGGCACGAAAAAAGCGCGAATCCAGGGCACACCGGACTACATCGCCCCCGAGCAGGTCAAGTGCCTTCCGGTGAGCATCCGCACCGATATCTACAATCTCGGGGCGACGATGTACTGGGCGCTGAGCGGACGCAAAATGCCGACGCTGTTTACAGTGCAGAAGGGCGGCGACAACAGCCTGTTGTCCGACGACCTGCTGAGTCCGCCGCACGTGATCAATCCCCTGGTGCCCGAGTCGTTGTCCAATTTCGTGATGGAGTGCGTGCGGATCAACCCCAAGAAGCGCCCCGCCGACATGGGCGAGGTGCTCCGCAGACTGGAGATCATCCAGCACGGCATTGAGCGCGGCACGGCCAGCGCGCGCAACTTCGGCGCGGCATAGTCTGATTGCCCGCCTTGTCGCGCGCGATGCACACCAGATCGCGGGGGCGATCGCTACGACTCCAAGTCCTGCGACTCAAATAGCGGCAACTGCTGGTGATCTTCGACCACTGACTCGATGGTGCCGTCGGCGAATCGCGTGAGCAGCCGCTCTCCGACTTTGGCGCCTTGAGCTGAGCGGATGATCGTCCCGTCCTTCTTGCGCATCGTGATCGTGTATCCTCGCCGCAGTACCGATTGCGGACTGACCGCCTCCAGGTGTCGTCCCAGCGACTCGATCCGCTGCGTTCGACGATCGATGTCGTGCCGCACTGCCACGGCCAGCCGGCCGCTCAGCTCGGTCAGGCGCTGCCGCTTCAGGTCCACCAGGTGTTTGGGATGGCACTCGACCAGCAGCGATTCCAGCCGCGCCAGCCGGGCGCTGGCGGCACGCAGCCGCTGTGCGGCGGCGAAGTGAAGCGATCGCTGCCGATCGTCCAGCAGTTGGCGAAGCTGGTTGAGTCGATCGGTGGGTCTGCGGAAAAACTCGTGCCGCTGGATCGAAGCCAGCCGCTGCGCCGCCTGGTGCACCAGGTTCCGCAGCCCTCGCCGCAGACGCATCATCGCTGATTCGATCAGATCGGTCACGGTTTTCCAGTTGGCTGTGACGACCTGCGCCGCTTCGGTAGGGGTATGCGCATGGTAATCGGCGACCAGATCGGCAATGGACGTGTCGATCTCGTGCCCGATGCCGGTGACGATGGGGATCGAACAGTCGGCGATCGCGCGGGCGACGATCTCCTCATTGAATGCCCAAAGGTCTTCCAGAGACCCTCCGCCGCGCGCCAGGATAATCACGTCGATCCCCCCGATGCTCGCCGCCTGCCGGCTGAGCGTTCGTATCCCGTCGGCAATCAGCTCCGCCGATCCGTCCCCCTGCACCGGCACGTGATACAGGTACAGGCGAATCCAGGGGAATCGTCGCAGCACCTTGAGCATGTCCTGAAGCGCCGCGGTCGAGCGGCTGGTGACCAGAGCGATGCGTGTCGGGTACGGCGGCAGGGGCTTCTTGCGGCCCGGGTCGAACAGTCCCTGGCGGCGCAGCTTCTGGCACAGTTGCTGGAAGGCCAGCTCCAGCGATCCTCGTCCCAGAGGCGCCAGCGTCGTGACACAGAGCTGATAGCGCCCCCGCGGCGCGTACACCGCCACCCGTCCGCCCGCCAGCAGTTCCATCCCGTCCTGCGGCTCGAACTTCAACTTTGCCGCATCCGAGCGGAACATCACGCAATCGATGCACGCCGTCGAGTCCTTGAGCGTGAAGTACAGGTGTCCGGAAGCGCGATGCCGATTGAAGTTAGAGACCTCGCCTCTGACATACACAGTGGCCGGCAACCCGGTCTTCAGCGCCCGCTCGATCTGCGCCGTGAGCTGCGAGACGGTCAGCGCCTGATCCGCCTTCAACGCCGTCGCCAGCGGGCGCGAGACATCACCGGCGGCGAGCTTCTTCGTCGTCGCCAGCTTCTCGCGAAAGTCGAAGAAGTTCTCTTTCACGATCGTGTCAATCCACGGATGAAAGTCCGTTGAAACAACGGATGACCGCGGATCAACGCAGATGTCGCAGTGTGCGAATCCGCTTGAGCCTGATCCCAGACCCACAGCCGCTCAAGCGGACCTGGACTCTTTTTGCATCAGCGTTCATCCGTGTCCATCTGTGATTGCCCTGCACTTAAGGCCGAAGGACTTCCATCAGAATCCGGAACTTCAGCTCGTTATGCTCGTACGGCACCTCGTGCTTGTGGAACGGATAGATCTCCATCTGTTTTTCCGCGGTGATATGATTATACGCCGCGAAGATGGTGCTGGGGGGGCAGATGTCGTCCCAGAGGCTGTTGCAGATCACCGTGCGGCAGCGGATGCGCGGGGCCAGGTTCAGATTGTCAACGTAGCTGAGCGTCCGGATCGCGGTCTCGTACAGGTGAGGAAAAGCCTTGAGGAAGTTGGTGATCTCCGGGTACGGGCCACTGGGTGCGATCTGGATGGCACGGCGGAAGTCACACAGAAACGGCACGTCCGCCAGCGCCAGGATCGGGCGTTCCGACAGCGCCGCCACCGCCAGTGTCAAGGCCCCGCCCTGGCTTCCGCCGGTCACCGCCAGGCGGTTCCCATCCACCTCCTCGCGTCGCGCCAGCAGCTCCAGGGCGCGGATGGCGTCGGCGTAGACATAACGGAAGTAGTACTGCTGAGGGTGGCGGATCCCGCGGGTCATCCAGCCAAGCTGATGCCCTTCGTCCACAACCGAGGCGTCCTGCGACTGCCCGTTTTGGCCGCGGCAATCCATGCTCAGCACGCACATGCCCTGTGCGGCGTAGGCGATCATGTCCAGCGGGCGCGATCCGCGACCGCTGTAGCCATGATAGATGCACACGCCCGGAAACTTGCCGCGGGTGGTCGGGCGTACATACCAGCCAGCGATGCGGCCGCCCTTGTAGCCGTCGAACCGCACCGCATAACACTGCAAGCCGCGCACCGGCAGCACGTACGGGATTAGCTCCGCGTTCAGCGGCTGCGAGATCGCTTCGTTTACCGTCGTCGCCCAGTACTGGTCGAAATCCGCTTCCCGATACAACGCAGGTTTGTATTGCCGCATCTGTTCCAGCGGCATGTCGATGGATGGCATGGCGATTATGGTAATTCACCAGCTCACCGGAGCCA
The DNA here is from genome assembly GCF_050410795.1 of Fontivita pretiosa. Lineage (GTDB taxonomy): Bacteria > Planctomycetota > Phycisphaerae > Tepidisphaerales > Tepidisphaeraceae > Fontivita > Fontivita pretiosa. Next base: position 3,291,836 of record NZ_CP191258.1, read on the forward strand.
AATTCCCATGCTTGATCGAAGCGCAGCACGCGGGCTTGTCCCGCCGTCGGCGCCGATCCGGATGCCGCGGGCGCATCGTGCTGAGGTGGCCGGACGTTTGCGGCGGATGGATCCGTGGTAGAATCGGCGCTATAAGAGGAGTAAGTGGTCTGCAATTGGGGCACGCAATTGGGAACAACAGGGCTGCACACACATGACACCGCGCGAAAAGTTCATCATGGCACTGGAGGGCAAGCAACCGCCCGGACGCGTCCCGCACTTTGAACTGGTCTTCTTCCTGACCATGGAGGCTTTGGGGCGAGTGCATCCCCGACAGCGAAACTACAAGCAGTGGCAACAGATGAGCGAGCGCGAACGCGAGCTGCACCGCCGCGACATCGCCGATCTGTATGTCGCCATCGCCCGCAAGTACGAACACTCGGCCATTTTCTTCCATCCCCCGGACGGCTGGCCGGGCGACGACGACTCGATGAAGACGCTGGATTACATCCGCGAGATCTCCGGGGATGAATACTTCCTGCTCCAGCACGGCGACGCCACCTACGCCATCCCCAACGGCTCGCACATGATGGAGTTCGTCGAGCGAATCGCCGACGACCCGCAGGGCGTCAAGGACGAAGCACAGCGCATGGTGGATCAGGCCCTGGAGCGCGGCGCCCGCTTCCGCAGGCACGGCGTGCTCGACGGGCTTGCCCTGTGCAGCGACTACTGCTTCAACAGCGGGCCGTTTCTTTCCCCGGCCATGTTCGATGAGTTCATCACTCCCTACCTGATCCAGCTCGTCGCCGGCTATCGCGAGATGGGCTACTACGTCATCAAGCATACCGACGGCAATATTCTGCCGATCCTGGATTCCTTGCTGGCCGCCAGGCCGCACGCGCTGCACAGCCTGGATCCGCAGGGCGGCATCGACATCGCCGACATCAAACGCCGCGTGGGCAAGAAGGTGGCGTTGTGCGGAAACGTGAACTGCGGGCTGATGGACACCGGCACCGACGAGCAGGTGATCGAATCGGCCCGCTACGCCCTCAAGCACGGCATGCCCGGCGGAGGGTACATCTTCTCCACCAGCAACTGCATCTACACGGGCATGCCGCTCAGAAGGTATGAGCTGATCCTGGACGTCTGGCGCAAGGAAGGAAATTATCCGGATTCGCAGTAGTCCGGCGCCTGGCGCGGTGTTTTACTTCAGAACCGGGCGCCCCACGCTGCGCCCGGTGCGGGCCGAGGCCATTGGCAAGCCTTGGCGCCACCGCTACGATCAATCGCGCCATGGACTTTTTCAATTACAGGAACAGCGAATTGTACTGCGAGGACGTTCCTGCCGAGCGGATCGCCGCCGAGGTCGGCACGCCGGTCTACGTCTATTCCAAAGCCACACTGCTGCATCATTACCGTCAGCTCGTCGAGGCGTTCGCGCCCGTGAACGCCACCATCTGTTACTCGATCAAGAGTTGTGGAAACCTGAACATCCTGAAACTGCTGGCCGAGCAGGGCTGCGGCTTTGACGTGACCAGCGGCGGCGAGCTGTATCGGGCGCTTCAGGCCGGCGGAGACCCCAAAAAGATCATCTTCGCTGGCGTGGGCAAGACCGATGCGGAGATCCGCATGGCGATCGAAGCGCAGATCGCGGCGTTCAACCTCGAGAGCGAGGAAGAGATCGAGAACGTCGATCGCATCGCCGCCTCGATGGGCGCCGTTGCGGTCGGGGCGCTGCGGGTCAATCCCGATGTGGATCCCAGGACCCACAAGCACACGACCACCGGCAAGAAGGAAACGAAGTTCGGCGTGGATATCGAGCGGGCCGAGCGCGTCTTCGACCAGTACAGGAGCCTCAAACACCTGCGGATCGCGGGCGTGCACATGCACATCGGCTCGCCGGTCTATGAGATTCAGCCGTACATCGACGCGACCAGGAAGATGACCGAGCTGATCGAGCGGCTGATGGCCAAGGGGCACCGCATCGAATGGTTCGACATGGGCGGGGGGTTCGGGGTCAACTACAGCAAGCCGGACCAGGCCCATCCACCCAGCGAGCACGCCAGGGCACTGCTGCCGATGATCCAGGGCAAGCCGTATCGGATCGCGCTGGAGCCGGGGCGATATATCTCCGGAAACGCCGGAATCCTGCTGACGCGCGTGCAGTACCGCAAGACCGGCGGGGAAAAACGCTTCGTCATCGTCGATGCGGGGATGAACGATCTGATTCGCCCGGTGCTCTACGAGTCGTTTCATTTCATCTGGCCTGCCAGGCCGCAGGCCGCCGATGTGCCGGCCAAGCGCGACCGGGACATGAAGCCGGTCGATGGAGAAGTCGTGGACGTGGTCGGTCCGGTCTGCGAAAGCGGGGACTTTCTGGCCAGGGACCGCCTGCTGCCGCGGACGAAGCGCGGCGATCTGCTGGCCGTCTTCACCGCCGGCGCCTACGGCTTTGCCATGAGCAGCAACTACAACAACCGTCCGCGAGCCGCCGAGGTGCTGGTGGATGGCGACAGCTTCCGCATCATCCGCCGCCGGGAAACCTACGAGGATCTGCTCGCGCTGGAGCGAGTGTGATGATGCGCACAGTCGCCAGACCCCAATGACCGGTTCTGAAATGATCGTCAACCGTGGCGATCGGATTCCACCCAACCTCCCGCGGTGAGATCGCCTACGACAAGCGCGGCCTGGGCGATCCGCTGCTGCTGGTGCATGGAATCTACCCGGGCGCCTCGCATGAGGAATTCCATCGCAACGTCCGAGCCCTGGGCGAACACTTCACGGTCTGGGCGATCGACCTGCTGGGCTTCGGCGACAGCGACAAGCCGAACATCACCTACACGGCGCAGCTTTACGAGCACCTGTTGCGGGATTTCATCATCCAGGTGATCGGCCAGCCCACGCACGTGATGGCCAGCGGCACGAGCTGCGGCCCGGCGACTTCGCTGGCGGTGTACAACGACACGCTGGTGGGCAAGCTCGTGCTGATCGACCCGGCCAACGAGAAGGTCCCCAGCCAGCACCCGCCGACCGTCGCCGCCAGGCTTCAACAGTTCCTGCTCGGAAAGCTATCGATGGGCGTGGGACTGTACGAGACGATGAGCAGCAGATACGAGCTGAAGCGATTCCTGCGCACGCGCTACTCCAACCCGAAACACGTAACGGAGCAGCGCGTGGCCGAGCTGCATCAGCGTGCCACCGTGCGGCACGCGATGTACCCCTGCATCAGCCACATGACCGGACACCTGGCGACGGATGTCATTCGCTGGTTGCGCTACGTGCCAAACGAGGTGCTGATCCTGTGGGGTCGCGACGCCGGCACGCCGCCCACCGACAAGCTGTTGCGTCCGGCCACCTGGTCCAGAGGCAAACGCATCGAGATCATCCCGCAGGCCGCGCACTGGCCGCACGACGAACAGTCGGCGAAGGTGAACCGGATGGTCATCGAGTTTCTGAACGGCTCCTGAGAGCCTTGTCCCCCTTGTTCTGCCGACTTTCCCCGCTGCCAATTTTCATGATCTTCCACAAAATACGGCAATAATTCTCGCGATTTTGTATGAAACTTTCTTGCAATTTTGCGCTGCGAAATTATGATCCTGCGCACGCAAGTCGTGATTCGGACTCGTGGCAGCCTGGGTGCGGCGCCGGAACAGGGCTTCACCCCCGCTCTTTCAATGCAAATCTTCCACGGGCAACGTCAGGCGGTCTGACTCGGCGCCGTGGACCCTTCTGGCAGGAGGATCACAATGTACCGTGCTTCGATTCGTCGTTGCGGTGTTGTCTCGCTGCCGTTGTTCGCCCTCTCGGTCCTGTTCATGTCCGCTGGCCAAGCCATCGCCGCCACGGCCGAAGTCACCAAGAGCGGCAGCAATTTCATCGTCAAGGTGGATGGCGTGCAAACCTACTCGGGCACCAGCTACTCCGATGCTCTGCAAAACGCGGCGGGCGTGGGCGACCGCGTGATGAACATCCGCGTCGCCGGTACCATCGATAAGCAGGTCCGCCTCCGCGCGAACACCAGCTTCAACTACCTCACCTCAACGTACTGCTACGCAACGACCAATGTCCCGGCCATCTACGCCTACAAGGTCAGCGGCATTCGCATCGACGGGCTGAAGATGAACGGCTATCCCACCTATGGAATTCGTCTGAGCAGTTGCCCAAGCCCGAGCATCACCAACGTCACGATGAACTTCAACAACGCCACTCAGCCCGTGGTCGCGATCCGCGTCGACTCCGAGGGCAGCACACGCACATCAGGCTTGTACGTGCGCAACGTCTCCATTTACAACATGGCCAGCGGTGACAAACAGGGCCTGGAAACCTACAGCATCGACAACTATGACATTGACGGGGTCCGCGCTTCCAGCCTCGGCGGATGCGGCGTGCTGATCAACAATGGCAACAACGGAAGGATCGGCACGGTGACCGCCGACAACTGCGGCAAAGGCACCACCTATGCCGGCCTGCGCTTTGCCAACAACTGCAACGGCGCCACCGTCCAATACGCGAATGTCTGGAACTCTTCCCGCGGTCTGTTCATCCTCAACAGCACGAACATCACCGTCGCCAGAGTGACCATCAGCGATTGTCCGGTGGACAGCATCTGGATCCAGAATGGCAGCAACAACAAAGTGCAGTCCGGCGACGTCTGGCGCGGCAAACCCCCTGTGATCACCAATTCGCCCGGCAGCTCGATCAATGTCGTGTATCACCCATGATCAACGGCGCTGGCTGCTGCTGACGCTACAGGCGCGAAAAAGCGGTCGGGAGTCTTTTCCGGTGTCGGAAAAGCTCCCGGCCGCTTACCTGTTCCCCTCGTGAAGCGCCGTGACCCGACGGACGATTTCTTCGACATGACATACGCGGTAACCGGCCTTATAAATCGACTCCACGAGCCGCGCGCTGCCTTCGATGTTCTTCATTAGCTGAGTCGGACCGTCGTACTTTAGTTCCGCCGCCGCCGCATTAGCGATGCGGTCGAAGCCGGCACCTGCGGCATCTTTGAGTATGGTTCCCATCTCGTCGGCAAATACGGCCCATGTGTCATGCACCTGAGTCTCTGGAAATTCGACCGGCGGTACACCTGCCATTCGCTGATATCGTGCATTTCGGTCGACGGTTGATTTCTCTGCCGGCCCGCCCTTGTGCCGATTGTCCGCGTCAAATACGAAATACGTCGGAATGCCAAGACCCTTGAAGACAACGACCGGGCGGTCGAGGTTCTCCTTGCCCATGGCTGGAACCACGGCGATTCCTTTGGCGCTCCAGCCCTGATTCAATATCTCCTGCACTTTCCACAGGATGCCAACGTCCCCGAGTCCTTCGACAACAACCACCACGTTGGCAAAAAAACCTTCGTTGACCGCTATCGTCATCACGGGACGTGATCGCGCACGGAAGGACTCGCGGCTGAAATCCTCTTGCTTTCCAGCAGCAATCCTTGCGAGTTCTTTTGCCGCGTCGTGGAGAGAGTACTGACTAATGACACAACATGGCGCGGGTTGCCCTTCCTCCTTACGCTTGCGAGCGATCCGGACTTGATCAAACCGATCTAAATCGACGAAATATGGCGAGTGCGTCGCGTAGATGATCTGGTTTCTAGGTGCGTTCTTTTCCTTCGAAGGCGCCCCGAGCTTGAGGAGCAGTTCCGAGAGATACCTGCAACGGGATGGATGCAGATATAGCTCCGGCTCCTCAATCGCAAGGATGAGGTCGGGATTCAGCACTTCGTCGTCCGGTTTACCTGGCTTCTCCGATGTGGCGTCCGTTTGCGATTCAGAGGTTTCATCAGCCTCTTTGGCGGGACGTTCGGTCATGGCGAGATGCTGAAGCAACGTCAGGATCAAGGCTCGCTGCAACCCATGGCCGGCATGAGTGATTGGGCATGGGAACTCATCTTCGATGAGTTCAGCCAGTGCGGGAGGCAGCGGTATTTCGGGCGACACTGGATTGCCCCAGTGCAGCTTCAGTGCCGCGCCGGGAGCATATTGCTCAAGCAGTCGCGAGATGGATGCACCGAGTTCGCCCAGCTCCTTTAGATTCTCTTCGCAGAAAACGCTTGCGATCTTCTGCTTCATTTCGTCACGAAGCGCCCGCACATCCGGCCGTAGATTCACCCGACGAAGGACAATCAAGTTGATCAATTCATAAATGACGCCCTTCTTAACAGCCTCGGCTGACGCATCGCGCACCGCTGGCACGAGAACGAATTTGGTGAACTTGTCGAGCTTCCCGCCCCCGATCTCCTTCGGACCAAAGAACTGCTCTTCCCTCTCGACTGTTTGAAGGAGTTTTGCATTTGCCGGCTCTGATTCGTACTGAATCATCAAGGCATCGACGTCATCGGCACTCCTTGGATTCCCGGCGAGCCCCGGAAGTGTTCCAGCCGCTACGAGCTCCTTGAATGTCTTGATCCGGTCGCGCCTGCCCAATTTCCTGAGTTCAGCAAACTGCGGCACCCGGCGCGCGGCGGCGAAATATTTCTGAATACAGGTGCCACCAGCAAGTTGGATGCGCTTGGTGATGATGAGCTGATCCTTTTCGATGTACGACTGGAACTCCTGCTTCTCCTGAGCGCGGAGACTCCCATATGTCACACGAATAGTGATCTCATTGCTCGGGTCTCGCCCATAGCAATCATCGGTGGAAATTCGCGCCGCGACGTCGTAGAACGCATCCAGGGCATAGAGGACAGACGACTTGCCTCCGCCGTTGCGCCCTAACAACGCAACCAGTGCCAGACTATCTGGAGATGCGACGTCGCCGCAGTCCAGGTTAACTCTCTTGAGCGAACGGAAGTTCTCGATTTCCACCCGCTGAATTAGCATGTGATGGCCCGTTTTGAAGTGCGACTCCATACGGCAGGCCGCAGTTTTGTGCCGCCATCTGCGCGCCTGCAGCGACCTGTCGCGGATACCACCAATCCGAAGGCGGATAACATAGCCTGTGACTACAATTGGGGCAACTGGAATCTGCGTCTATTCGTGTGGTCTGTGGATGATCCGGTCCGTGGCGTGTGTCGATGGATGCGCCACGCGAGCCATGTCGATCCGGCAGACGTGGGGAGAGCGAGCGGAATGGATGAAGGCAGAGAGATGAAGGGATTCAACTCGGCATTCGGCAATCGGCAATGAAGCCTAGAACGGCACGGCCTGGTCCATCCAGTCGTCGTTTTTCAGGACTTGCTTGCGGTTGAACCGCGCGAGTTTTTCGGCTTTCCACTGGGCGTAGTGGATGAGCCTGGCCGGGCCGATCAATCGCCAGCTCTTTCGCAGGTGCTTGGCGTGGCGGAGGAACAGGTCGTCTTCGGCACAGGCGAACATCTGGGCGCAGCCGGGGTCGCCCTGACGTGCGGCGCGGCCGAAGAGCTGGCGATCGACGCGGCCGGAGCCGTGCGGCTCGGTGGCGATCACGTGCAGCCCGCCCAGTTCCGCCACGCCCTTGCCCAGGATGATGTCCGTGCCGCGACCGGCCATGTTGGTCGCGACGGTGATTTTGCCGCGTTGTCCGGCCTCGGCGACGATCGCGGCCTCCTGGGCGGTCTGGGTGGCGTTGAGCACGCGGTGGGGTCTAGCGGCGGCGGCGAGCCGGCGGCTGAGTTCCTGCGAGGCCAGCACCGAGCGCGTGCCCACCAGAATCGGCACGCCCTTGTCGTTCAGTTCGCAGACGCGCTGCACCACCGCCTGCCACTTTTCCTCCATCGTGTCGAAGAATCGCACCGGCAGGTGGATGCGGATGCACGGCTTGTTGGTGGGGATGCGGACAACCGGCAGGCGGTAGATCTGCCACAGTTCCGCCGCCGCCTCCCACGCCGTGCCGGTCATCCCCGCCATCAGGGGGTACTGGCGGAAGAACCGCTGGAAGCTGAGCCGCGCCAGGTTTTCCTTGTCGGCGGTGACGGGCACGCCTTCCTTGACTTCGATCGCCTGATGCAGCCCGTGCCGCCACGACCGGTCGGCCATGATCCGCCCGGTGAACTCGTCGATGATCTGAACCTTCTGATCTTCGGTGACCAGATACTGTTCATCGCGAATGTAGCAGTAGCGGGCAACCAGCGCCTGGGTGACCAGCTCTTCGCGGCGTCGTCGGCCGCGCCAGAAGCCGCTCTGGCCGATGCTTTCAACCAGCTCGTCCAGCCGCTCCTGTCCACGGGGCGTCAGCTCGACGTTGCGGATGGTCCAGTCGATCTTGAAATCGCGTCCCTCGACCAGATGCGACGCCAGCTCATGCGCCGCCATGTAGTGTCCGGCGTTGGCTTCGTCGTCGGGGGAATTGGAGATGATCAGTGGGGTGACGGCCTCGTCGATCAGCAGGCTGTCGGCTTCGTCGACGATCACGCGGAACAGTCCCGGGACCATCAGGGGCTGTCGATGGTGGGGGCCTGCCAGCAGGCCGACGGCGGTCTGGGCGGCGGTGCGGAGATTGCCCAGCCCGTCATGCCCGCCCCATACGCCGTGTTCATACGGGCGTGTCAGCGGGCGGTAATTTTGCAGGCTGTCAATGGCGATCTGGTCGCGCAGGAAGTCGGCCACCAGCTCCTTGCTGGTCACGTACACGACATTGCGTCGATAGTGGTCGGCGCGTTCGTGAGGCGGGGTCTCGTGCACGACATATCCGACGCGCAGTCCCAGCAATTCGTAGATCGGTTCGTTCCACTGCGCGTCGCGCTGAACGAGGTAGTCATTGACGGTGATCACGTGCACCGGTCGGCCGGACCAGGCCCACAGCGACGCGGTCAGCGCCGCGGTGAGGGTTTTGCCCTCGCCGGTGGCCATCTCGGCGATGCAGCCCTGATACATGGCCAGTGCGCCCATGACCTGGACGAGGAAGGGGCGTTTGCCCAGTGCCCGCCAGCACGCCTCGCGCGCCAGGGCCACGCCGCGGTCCATCGCCTGGCCGGTCAGCTTGTTCAGCCGCGCCAGCTCGCGGATGCGATCGACCTCCTCGCGGAAGCGGCTGGCCCCCAGGGCGTGAATCTCCGGCTCGAGCTTTTCGACGCGTTCGGCCTGCTCGCGCAGCCGCCGCAGCAGCGGGCGACGGTTCTTGAACCAGCCGACAAAGCTGTTGAAGAACGTATCGTACGGCGTGAGCTCCGGCGCCTTGACCCGCCGGGCGTCGAAGACCGACCAGAGTTCGTGGGTTGCCAGGTCTGTCATAAATCAAAGGATCGAGGATGAAGGCAGCAGGATGAATCGCAAAGAACAGAGTCGCCTTTATGCATCCTTCATGCCTCTGCGTTCATTCCCGCTCTTCTACAGCCATTTGCTGTTGCTCTGGCTCTGGACGAGCTGCCAGAATCGGCGACCCCATTGCCAGATGAGCGGTCGCTTCGAGAGCTTCAGTCGTACATGAGCCGTCTGTCCGGGATGATACTCATTGTTCGGATTGGGCAGCCAGGCGCGCAGCTCGAACTGCTGAACCAGCGCTCGTGTGCCCTTTTCGTCGCGCGGATCCATGGGCACCTGCGCCTCCAGGCCGACCACAGGGTGAGGAACCTGCGGCTGGGCCGCGTGAATGACCGTCACGGCCGAGGTGTAAAGCTGCGCGTCACGGGTCGGTCGGCTGGCCAGGCGAATTTCGGCGCCGGGGTCGCGGCCTTGGTCCCAGGCCAGTTCCGCCTCGCTCTGCGTGAGCGTGGCGCGGACCAGCAGGTCCGACATGCCCGCGACGGTGGCGATTTCCGCGCCCTTTTCGATGTATCGTCCGACCATGTTATGCAGTTCGGGCGCGATGAGCTGCCCGTCGATCGGGGCGACGATCGTCAGCTCGCGCTTGCGGGCCAGCGCCTCGTCGAGCTGTTCCTGGTAGGCCTTCTCGCGATATTCGGCGATGTAGCGCTGGGCCATGTCGCTCAGCCCGGCCCGGGTCTTGAGCAGTTGCACGCTGCGGATGCGGGCCTGAAGCTCCTTGATGCGCGATTCCAGTTCCGGATCCTCGCAAACCAGAATCACCTGGCCCTTTTGCAGCACCTGCCCGTCCCTGGCCAGGATCTGCTTGACCCATCCGGGGGATTCGGCGTTGATCACGTACTTGTTGGCCGGCTCGACGATGCCCGTGCCATAGATGCTGTTGGGGAAGGGAAGCAGCCCGATCAGGATGACGGCTGCGGTGGCGACGGCGGCGCTGAACGCCCACGCCCGCCCGCGCTTGCGATGCAGTTCCGGTTCGATCGTCAGGTATTTGAACAGCTTGACCAGCGGGACAACCAGCCAGGTGATCAGCCCGCCGATGGCCATCAGCACGCCCAGGATCGGCACCTGCCAGGTAACCATCAGGATGATCATGATGCCGACGAAGACACGGTAGATCGTCGAGAGCACGCCATAGACGAAAAGCTGCACCCGCTGCATGGGCGGGGGCAGAGGCTGAAGCGGCTTGATGCGGAACACGTGGCGCTTGATCAGCCCCAGCACGTACTCGCGGCTTTTCATCTGGAGATTGGGGATCTCCAGGTAGTCCGAGAGCATGTAGTATCCGTCGTAACGCAGCAGAGGGTTGGCGTTGAAGACGACGGTGGTGAAGCTGGCGATGATCATCGCGTAGCAGAGCAGGTCGCTGGTGAGCGTGCCGGGGGCTACATAGACCCACGCGATGGCGCACAGCGCTGCCACGAACATCTCCACGATCATCCCGGCGGCCCCGACGAACATCCGCGCCCACTTGTTGGGAAAGGCCCAGGCGGTAGAGGCATCGACGTAGGGGGTGGGGATGAACACGAGGAACATGATGCCCATCTCGTGGACTTCTCCGCCGAAACGCCGGCAGGCGAAGGCGTGCCCGCATTCGTGGATGAACTTGATCACCCAGAAGACCAGGAATCCCCAGAAGAAGTTTTTGGGATGCTGGGAGATGTTGATCGCTTCGTACGCCTGGGCTTTGAGCCGATCCCATTCCGGCGCGACCATGGCCAGGGCGGTGATGACCATCGCCAGCCACAGAATAGCGCCGAATCGACTGAGGAACACGCGTGCCAGGGGCATCCAGCGGACCAGGAAGCGGTCCGGGTCCCACAGGGGAATTCGCGGAAACAGCACGTTCATCAGCCGGCCCTGGAGCTTCCGCTGCATCTGCTTTTTGTGGCGGCGGAGCAGGATGGTGGCATCCGGCGGGATGTCAGTTTCGATGAGGTTGGCGGCGTAGAGCTGGCTGAGGATCTGGATGACCTCGGGCTGTGTCGGGGCGTCGTCGGCGAGCTGTCCGCCGACCAGATCCCACGCCTGGCCGACCGTGCGTGTTCCGTCGAGCAGTCCCACGAAGCGATAGGCGGCGTCGGAAAGACGATGGAACTGGTTGGACGCGGCGTCGCGGACGACGTACCACCGCTCGCCGCGGTAATACTGCCGTGAGATCTGAGCCGTGGCGCGCAGCTTGGGCTTGAGATTCACGACGCGATACCACGACTCGGAAAATGTCGGGCGAAGTTGCAGCATAGTGGTCGGTGGTCAGTGGTCAGTGGGCAGTGAGATCCGTGCTGATCACTGACCACTGGGCACTGGTTCGTCAGATCCAAAGCTTGAGCCTGACCCACTCGATGAACTTGTGGGTCCAGATCCAGACCAGGCGGCGGTGCTCGACGTCCACGCGTGCCTCGCCGTGCATGCCGGGCCGCCAGGCGGGGATGATCTTCTGGCCGGTCCTGGGGTCGGTGGGCCAGTCGGGGGACTCCATGTCCAGCCTGGCGTAGACGGTGAAGACGTTGCTGGCGTCTTTCTGCACGCCCAGCGGCACGATACGCTCGACGACAAAGGGATATTTGTCGTTGGGCAGGGCGGTGGTGGCCAGCCTGCCGGCGCGATTTTCATGCACGTCCTGGATATCGCGATCCGCCACCGCCAGTTCCACGCGAAGCTTGTCGAGCTGTCCGATCTCGAACAGAGGCTCTCCCTGGCGGAAGACGGAGTGTCGGCGATCCTTCAGGTCGCCGACCAGCACCTTGCCGGCGATCGGGGAAACGATCTTGGCGCGTTCGATCAGCGAGGCGTAGTAGTCGGCCTTGGCGCGGGCGGCGGCGGCCTCGGCACGCGCCTGCTGGGCTTCGGAGGCCTTGTCCGGCTCCACGTCGTAACGCAATGCCTCGGTCTCCTTGGCGTTGGCTTCCTGAAGGTACGTGGAGTACTGAAGCTTGTACTCGGTGGCGTCGAATTCGGCCAGGAGCTGCCCGGCCTGTACGTCATCGTCCGGCTTGACGTATACCTCCTTGAGCGTTCCCTCGAACGGCGCCGAAAGGGCATATTTTTGTTCGGCCACGAATTTGAACGGCGCGCTGACGCGATACATCGGCTTGTAGAACGTCACGAACGCCGCCGCCGCCAGCACCAGCACCACAATGGTCTTGGCCAGCATGTACTTGGGGCCGATGGTCTTTCGTCCCAGCTCCTGAATGGCCAGGCCGGTCTTGGTGATCAGGTAGCGATCATTCTGGTAGCGGTCGTAGAGTTGGGGGGCCAGCAGTTCGACGGCGACGGCCAGCCCCTGCGCCGCCTGGGCGGTGATGCGGGTGTTGGGGGCGAATTCCAGGGTGATCACGCCGACGACCTCTCCCTTGCGTCGCAGCGGCAGCGAGAGGACGGTTTCCCCGCCCTGGGCGCGGCTCAGCGCCTGGGCTTCGCGGGTGACGGTGTTGCTGGTGGCGCCCTGTGGCTCGTACTGCACGATCTCGTCATTGTCCAGGCACTCCTCCATCACCTTCACGAGCTGCACACTCAGCTCCTGTTTCTTGTCGAACTGTTCGGTGTGCGACAGCGCCTTGAGCTTGATCCCATTGCCCCTGACCCATCCCAGCGACACGCGGGTGGCGCCGGTGCGGCTGGCCAGCTCGTTGCACAGGCTCATGGCGGCGGCATCAAAGCCATCGGCGGTGGCCACGGCGGTGGCGAGCTGAAGCACGTGCTGGTGGCTCTGGGCGATGGCGCGTGACTGCTCGCTGGTGCGTCGAAGCGTAAAAAGCTCAAAGTACCCGCCGACCAGGTTCATCAGCTCCAGTCGCTGGCGGGCGCGATCCAGATCGCGCGAGCGGGTGATGACGGCGCTGACGGCCACGGGATTGCCTTCAGCGCGAAGCAGCGTGACCAGGCAGTACTGCTGTTCGCTGCCGTCGTGGGTTCCGTCGATGGCGATGGCGCCGTCCTTGTTCTGTGCCACGCAGGGGCGGATGATCTCCTGGAACGCCTGGATCGCCGCGGCGCGGGTTTCGGCGTCGCTGTTGTCCGGGCGGATGTGGGCGATGGGCTTGAGGGTGAATCCGTCGCGGGCTGGGGCCTGCTGGGCGGCGGGGTCGGCGCCGTCCTGGGCCGACTCGGGCGCCGGCTGGGCTGCGGCGGCCGGCTCGATCAGAAACGCCGCCGCCTCCGTCCCGGCCACGAGCTGCGCCTGCGTGAGGATCAGGTCATGGATGAAGTTGGGCAGGTTGGCGCTGGCGGCGAGCAGTCGCTGCACCAGTCGCGTGCGCGAGATCGGCTGGTTCTGCTGCGGCTGCTGCTGCGAACCGGATTGCGAGGATTCCACAATTCCTGAGGCCATGGTTGCGTCCTAAAGGCAAAGGCCGAATGAACAATGCCGAATGTCGAATGGCGAATACCGGGATTGTTGCCGTGACTTAACTGGCACTGGGCATTCGGTGTTCGACACTTACCACTTATCTCGACTTATCTCGATGCCGCCGTCGGCTCGCCGGCCCCAGCGAGCAGATGCGGCGGGACCTTGACCTGGATTCGCAGGCCGGTGGCGCGGTTCTCCGGGTTGGGCAACTCCAGTCGCACGAGTTGGTTTTCCGTGCCGGACAGTGCCACCGGATCGATCAGCACGATTTTCGCCTGCCGCCAAGTCTGCTCGCCCGGATAACGAACGTCCATGGTGTCGCCGACCTTGAGCCTGGCCACCTGCCAGGTCTTCAGTTCCTTCAAGTCAATCCAGGCCGGGTCGTTGCGGACGATGATGACGGCGGGCTTTTCGCGGTCAGGTTCGGCAAATTCGCCTTCCTTGACTCCGATCTTGCGAACGATGCCGTCGATGGGGCTGCGGAGCTCCATGCGTTCGAGTCGGGCGGCCTGCTTCCTGGCCTCGATGCCCGCCGACTGGCGGTCCACTTCCGCCACCTTGATCTGGTTCTCGCGGAAGATCACGTCCAGTTCCGCCTCTTCGATTTCAGCGACGGTAAATCCGCCACCGGCATTTTTCTTGCGCTCGTAGACCTTTTTCTTGACTTCGTAGTCGGCCTTGGCGGCATCCAGTCGCGCGGTGGACTCGGCCTCGAGTCTGGACTTTTCATATTCATGCCGTTCGACCTCGTCATCCTGCCTGAGCAGGACCTGCCCGGCCTTGACCATCTCCCCTTCCTTGATCGGCACTTGCTTGACGATGCCGGGATAGTTGAAGCTGATTTTGTGCTCGGCGGAGGGGGCGGTGAAGCAGGTGTCGATGATGACCGAATCTGTTGGCTGGGCCGCCGCGGCCGCCAGCGGTCGCGGGCCAACGCCGCATATCCACCCTGCCCATGCGACCGCGAGAACAGTAACAGCCTGACGCACGCTTGATGACATCGTCGATTCCTCTAGGGTTTTCTGGCCGATCCTTGATCGGGTTGGGTGTTGTCGCGCGGCTGGCGCCCCGGTGGTCTGCCTGGGTGAACCCCGTGCTGGTCATAGTCATACCCGTCTGTGGCACGCGGGGTTCGGCTTTTGGCCGCCAGTTTGTTACGCCCACAACATCCCGATATCGATCCGCGAATCCTACCGACTTGATAGCCAGTTGGCGATGAAAAACAACCGCGCGGGCCGCTTTATATACATCGGTGCGCGCGACAATCCAATGCCTGCATCCCTGACCTGTTGCGGGCAATCGCCCGCGCAACGATATCATCCCCGTCGGCGGCTCAGGTTGCGGCCGGCCCAGGCGACCGGTAGCCTGTTTGCCCATCGGGCTTGCGGCCAGCTCAAAAAGGACGACGCACAACGCGAGGTTCGTACATGAAATGGGTGCATGTGGCGGCGGGATTGATCTGGATCTGCGGCACGGGGATGATCGTTCAAGGCCAGCCGGCCTCAGCGCCGACGACCTTGATCCAACCCGCCGGCGATGAGTTGACCACCGTCACCACTGGCACGATCCAGGCAACGATCGAGCTGGATGGATATTTCGAGCCGATCGACCCGGTGGAAGTACGCCTGCGCCCAAAGGCCTATCAGGGGACACTGGAGATCAAGTCGATCGCTCCGCTGGGCGCAAACGTCAAACCGGGAGAGCTGATGCTCCAGATCGATCCGGTGGAACTGAACCGGCAACTGGCCGAGGCCGAGAATGGCCTGCTTTCGGCCAGGGCGAACCTGCACAAGGCCGAGGCGGACGAATATTTGGGCGAGCAGAGCGACGCACTGGCGATGCAGATGGCCCAGGAGGAGCTTGCCAACGCCCAGGCCGCCCTTAAGTGGTGGGAGGAGGTGGACGGCAAACAGCTCAAACGCAGCGCCGAGCTGGCGGTCCGCAACGCCAAAAACAATGTCGAGGATCAATCCGACGAGCTGGATCAGCTCAAGAAGATGTACAAGACCGAGGAACTGACCAACGCCACGGCCGATATCGTCATCAAGCGCGCCGTCCGCGCCTTGGAACTGGCCAAAATCAACCAGGAAATGGCCGAGGCGCGCGAGCAGAAAGTCAAGGAGTTCGACTACAACACCTCCAGGCAAAAGCTGGTGTTCGCCATCGAGCAGAAGAAACAGGCGGTGGATCAGCTCAAGGCCGCGCAGGAGTCGCAGAAGACGTTGCGCAAGGCGGCGGTGGTTTCGGCGCGGCTGAATGTCGAGAAGGCCGAGGCGAAAGTCGCGGAGCTGAAGGCGGACCTGGAGCAGTTGACCGTCCGCGCGCCGCACGAAGGCATGATTTACTACGGGCAGCTTGTGCAGGGGGCCTGGCAGAACGCCAATCCGAAATCGCTTCGTGTTGGCGAGAGGCTGACCGCCGGGCAGGTGGTCCTTACTCTTGCCAGACCCGGCGCGATGCGGCTGGTGGTCGATGTGCCCGAGACGCGGGTCGGATGGATCAGGCCGGGCATGGAGGCGCGGATCGTGCCGTTGGCCTATCCCGATGCGGCAACCTCGGGCAAGTGCCAGACTCCGCTTCCCGTCGGCCAACCCAAAGATGGCGGACTTGCCTACCAGATGCTGATTGAGCCGGAATCAGTTGATCCCAGACTGCTGGCCGGCATGAAAGCGAGCGTGCGCGTCGATGCCGGGCGGGCGGAAAACGTGCTGATCGTTCCGGTGTCGGCAGTGTCCAAAGGCCGGGTGAAGCTGCGCATCGATGGCAGGGACGAGTGGCGCGATGTGATCACCGGGCGTTCCGATGGCGAGCATGTCGAGATCCGATCCGGCCTGAAGCAGGGCGACCAGGTGCTGACGAAGGTGGGCAAGTGACAGTGCGGATCTCGGCTGCGCTGCTGGTGCTGGTGTTGATTGGTGCAGGCTGTGCCCGCCAGGCCGCCAGCACGCATCATAGCAGCGCCACGCAACCGTTGGTGCCTGCGCGCGGGCCACATGCCGATGCCATCGAGCGTGGCGCAAGATTTCTGGTCAGCTCTCAACAGCCCGAAGGATGTTGGGGCACAGGCCTGGAGACGCGCGGGCTGGAGATCTATTCCATGGTGCCGGGGTCGCACGATGCGTTTCGAGTGGCGACCACGGCGTTGTGCGTGATGGCGCTGCGCGAGGCGTATGACCTGCCGGTGCCCGGGCTGCGCGAGGCGCATGCCCGCGGCGTGGAATATCTGGTTCGCAATGGCGAAGCGCGGCGGGACGACGGCAGGCTGCTGTACAACGTCTGGGCGCATACCTACGCGCTTCAGGCGCTGTCCGTCGAGTTGCGCCACCGCCACGATCCACGCATCGAAGCAATGGCCAGATGGCACCTGGATCGCATGATCCGCTACGCGACGTACGTGGGTGGCTGGAACTACTACGACTTCAAGGCGCAGACGCAGCGGCCATCGCTGGGGCCAACCAGTTTCGGCACGGCGGCGGGGCTGGTGGCGCTGTGGGAGGCGCGGCGGGCCGGGCTGGACGTGCCACAGTCGCTGATCGATGCTTCGCTTCGGCGGGTGATGGAGATGCGGCTGCCCGTCGGTGTTTACCTGTACAGCCTGGATCACCGCTACATTCCGCGTTTGCCGGCCAATCAGATCAAGGGCGCCGTCGGACGAACCCAGCCGTGCAACTATGCCCTATGGCTGTGGGGATACCCAGGCATCGGCGAAGCACAAGTGCTGCAGGGTCTGGACCTGTTCTTCGAGCATCACGCCTTTTTGGACATGGCGCGCAAGCGTCCCTGGCCTCATGAAGCGTGGTATCAGAACTCGGCTTACTACTACTACTTCGACCACTACTACGCGGCCTTGCTGGTGGAGCGGCTCTCGCAGGGGGTGCAACGCGGGTACGCCGCCAGGCTCGCCGCCCACGTCGCGCCGTACCAGGAGCCGGACGATGGATCGTGGTGGGATTACGCGATGTGGGATTACCACAAGCCGTATGGAACCGCGTTTGCCGTGATGACATTGCTGCGTTGCGATGCGGCGCTTGGCACTGAGCAGGCCGGCCGCCGGGGGGATTGACGCCCATCGCCCGGGCGAAGGCCGGGCAACTTTGAGGGCTTCGACTTTTCCGGACAGTTGACATACACTTTTCAGACGTTATCTTCTGGCACTCCACTTGGTGAAAGTGGCAAGGGTTGCGTATCGTCCCGTCGAAGCGGCGGGGCGGATGTGCAACGGAACCGATTGGGATGCCTGAATTTACGAAGCGGAAAGTGGCGATACTGACCGAGCGGATGAGGATGGTATGACGGGTGATCGGATTCGAATTCGGATGGAAGCCTACGACCACCGGGCGCTGGACGCGTCGGCGAAGGAGATTGTGGACCACGCCAAGCGGACCAACGCGCGCGTCTGTGGCCCGATCCCCATGCCCACGCGGATCGAGCGGTACACCGTGCTGCGCAGTCCGCACATCGACAAGAAGTCGCGCGAGCAGTTCGAGATGCGCACGCATAAGCGCGTGATCGACATCTTCGAGCCCACCGCCCGCACGGTCGAGGCGCTGAATCGACTGGTCGTTCCGGCCGGCGTCTTCGTGAAGATCAAGGCGTAGTCCTTTTTTCATGACAAACATGCCCCTGCTTTCAAGGGGCATTTTGGTTGGCTGACCCATTGACCGTGGGGTTCATCCAAGAACCCGCTGCTCGAAAGAGTCACGTGTCAACGTGGTGGGCTTTTGGAATTGCGGTTGGCGGAGCTCGGGTTGCGGAATGAGTGAATCCGGAATCCGAAATCCGAAATCTGCAATCTGGAATCATGACTCCAGCACTACTGGGCAAGAAGATCGGCATGACGCGGATTTACGACGAGAACGGCACGGTGGTGCCGGTGACCGTCGTCCAGGCCGGGCCGTGCGCCATCACGCAGGTCAAGACCGTCCAGACCGATGGCTACAACGCCGTGCAGCTTGGCTTTGAACCGATCAAGGCCAGGCACAGCACGTTCCCGCTGATCGGCCACGCGGCCAAGGCGGGGGTCGGGCCGTTGCGCTATTTCCGGGAGATCCGGCTGAAGGAGCCGACAGATCGCAAGCCCGGCGAGAGCGTGACGGTGGATGTGTTCCAGGGCGTGCAGTTTGTGGATGTGATCGGGACCAGCAAGGGCAAGGGGACGGCCGGGGTGATGAAGAGGCACCACTTCGGCGGTCAGCCGGCTTCGCACGGCACCGAGCGCAAGCACCGTTCTCCGGGTTCGCTGGCCAGCCGCGCCACCTGGCGCGGACAGTCGGGCAAGCCCAAGAAGGGTGTACGCATGGCCGGGCACATGGGCATGGACCGTGTCACCACGCGTAACCATCCGCTGGTCAAGATCGACCGGGAAAACAATCTGCTGCTGATCAAGGGAGCCCTGCCAGGACCGAACGGCGGGCTCCTTTTCGTACGCCAGGCAGTTGCGGCGAAAGTGAAGGCCAGCGAAGAGGCCAAATGACTTGCTCGTGTTTCATGTTTCACGCGCCAGCGTCGAGCGGCGGCGTGAGCATGAAGCATGAAAGACGAACAACGAGACGAGCCATGATCGAGGTTCCCGTATACAACCAGGCCGGCCAGCAGATCGAGACGCTTCAGGTGGACGAAGCCAAGCTTGGCGGGCAGGTGCGCAAGGAACTGCTCAAGCAGGCGCTGGTGTACTACCACGCGGCCAAGCGGCAGGGGACCGTGCGGACGCTGGCGCGAGGTGAGGTGGAAGGCTCCACCCGCAAGATCTACCGCCAGAAAGGCACCGGGCGGGCCCGCATGGGCACGATCCGCCAGCCGGTACGCGTCGGCGGCGGCCATGCCAAGCAGAAACGCCCCAAGGACTGGCGGATCGGGCTGCCCAGGCAGCAGCGTCGCCTGGCGACCAAGTGCGCCGTGCTCGCGAAGATCATGAGCAAGGACCTTCGCATCGTCGATGCCATCAGGCTCGAGCAGCCCAAGACCCGGTACGTGGCCCAGATCTTCAAGGCCCTGGGGATCGATCGCAGTTGCCTGCTGGCGATCAATGGTCGCGACGAGGCGCTGGAGCGCTCGGCACGAAACATCGATCGCACGACGCTGACGACGGTTCAGCAGCTCAATGCCTGGGACATCCTGCGTAACCGGACGCTGCTGATGACCAGGGATGGATTCGAGTCGTTGCTGGCGTAGCGCGGAGTTAACGGCGGTGCGCGGCACCGCGGGTGAGCAAGAGCCATGGATTACACAAACGTGATCATCAAGCCGCTGGTGACGGAGAAAAGCACGCACCAACAGGCGACGCGCAACGTCTATACCTTTATGGTCAACCGGCACGCGAACAAGCCGCTGATCAAGCAGGCGATCGAGAAGCTGTACAACGTGAAGGTGACCGACGTGCGGACACTGGTGCGCAAGGGCAAGCCCCGGCGCAGCCGTTTCCGCATGACCCATACAAGCGACTGGAAGCGAGCGATCGTGGAGTTGGACGAGAATTCGAGGATTGAACTGTTTTGAGGGATTGCGGACTGCGGATTGAGGATCCGGGATTCAAGCGAGTCGCGGCCAGATCCTCAATCCGAAGTTCGCGATCAGGACGCTATGCCTATCAAGTATTACAACCCGACTTCCCCCGGACGACGGGCAGGGTCTGTACTGGACTACCGGGCGGTGATTACCAAGACCGAGCCGGAGCCGTCACTGACCGTCGGGCAGCGCCGCGCCAACGGGCGAAATCACCACGGCGTGATTACCGCCAAGCATCGCGGCGGGGGAAACAAGCGGCTGTACCGCATCATCGACTTCAAGCGGACCAAGGACGGGATCCCGGCCAGGGTGCTGGCGATCGAATACGACCCCAACCGCTCGGTGAACATTGCGCTGATTCAGTACGAGGACGGCGAAAAGAGCTACATCCTGGCGCCCAACGGGCTGCGGGTGGGACAGACGGTGCTCAGCGGCCCGGACGCTCCGCCGGAGATCGGCAACGCCATGCCGCTGGCGAACATCCCCTCCGGGCTGGAGATTCACAACATCGAGCTGAATCCCGGCCAGGGGGGCAAGCTGGTGCGCTCGGCGGGCGGGGTTGCGCGTCTGGGCGCCAAGGAGGGCGAGTGGTCGGTGATCATCCTGCCCTCCGGTGAGATGAGGCGGGTCAAGAGCAAGTGCCGGGCGACGATCGGACAGCTCGGCAACCTGGACTGGATCAACGTGAGCCTGGGCAAGGCTGGACGCTCGCGGCATCGCGGCATTCGCCCGCATACCCGGGCCAAGGCGATGAACCCGATCGATCACCCGATGGGCGGCGGCGAGGGCCGCGCCAACGGCGGGCGGCATCCCTGCTCCAGGACCGGCGTGCTGGCCAAGGGAGGCATCACCCGCAACCCGCGCAAGAACAGCGAGAAGCTGATTCTTCGGCGGCGAAAGTTCGGGCGATTCCAGCAGAGGCCGCAGACCGTGAACGTGTGACCGTGAACGTGTAAGAGCTGCCAGTGCCCGGTCGCCACTTGCCGCTGAAGGCATCGGCCGGCCCGGCTGGCAACCGGCAACCAAGAACGGGCAAGCGAAATGAGCAGAAGTGCAAAAAAAGGCCCCTTCGTCAACGAAAAGTTGTACCGGAAGGTGGCGAAGCTGAACGAGAACCGCTCGAAGCAGCCGATTCGCACCTGGGCGCGGGCGTGCACGATCATCCCCGAGTTCGTGGGGCACACGTTCGAGGTGCACAACGGCAACAAGTTCATCCGCGTGTTCATCCAGGAGGACATGGTCGGACACAAGCTGGGAGAGTTTGCCCCGACACGAATCTTCCGCGGACACAGCGGACGCAAGGCAGCGGAGGCGGCGGCGGGCGCCGCGTCGCCGGCCAAGGGATAGTTGGACACAGTTGAGCCGGGCCGGATCGCGCAGGCGACCGGGCCAGAGCAGGTGATGCGTATGCCGTTTCAAGCCAAACATCGATTTGCGCGGATCGCGCCGCGGAAGGCGCGGCTGCTGATGGACCTGATCCGCGGTCGGAACGTGGACGACGCGATCGCGATGCTGCGCTTTTCCAAGCGACGCGCCAGCGGCATGATCGAGAAGGTCATCCGCAGCGCCGTCGCCAACGCCACGGAGCAGGCCGCCACCCCCAGCCGCAAAACGCTTTATATCGCCAAGGCCTGGGTCGATCCCGGCCCGATCATCAAGCGGTTTCAGCCCAAGGATCGTGGCAAGGCCTACCCGATCATGAAGCGGACGAGCCATCTGGTGGTGACGGTGGACGAGCGAGAAGACTAGGAGATTTCGGATTTCGGATTTGGCTGAATCCGCGATCCGCAATCCGCAAGGAAATCGCATGGGTCAGAAAGTAAATCCAATCGGCTTCCGAACGGGCATCACCGAGGACTGGAAGAGCAAGTGGTACGCGCCCAAGGCGGCGTTCGGCACCTTCCTGGTCGAGGACTACAAGGTGCGAAAGTACATCGACGAGAAGCTGAACCGTCGCCCGCCATTTGCCGCCGTCAGCGACATCCTGATCGAGCGGACCCGCGAGGAAGTGACGGTGACGCTGAAGACGGCCCGGCCGGGGCTGGTGATCGGCCCGAAAGGCGCCGAGGTGGACAAGCTCCGCGAGGAGCTGGAGGACCTGATCAAGCGGAAGGTGGCGCCGATCAAGGTCATCGAGATCAAGAACCCGGACCTGAACGCGCAGCTTGTGGCCGAGGCGATCGCCGAGCAGCTCAAGAAGCGTGCCAGCTTCCGCCGGGTGCTCAAGCAGCGGATGGACGCGACGATGCAGGCCGGCGCCAAGGGAATCAAGATCTCGGTGAGCGGGCGGCTGGGGGGGGCGGAAATCGCCCGGCAGGAAAAGACGGGCGTGGGCTCGGTGCCGCTGACCACGCTTCAGGCGAACGTGGACTACGGATACGCGGTGGCGTGCACGACCTACGGAACCATCGGAGTCAAGGTCTGGATCTACCGCGGCATGTACGGCGAGGAAGTGCTGGAAACGGATGTGCGCCCCGGCGGCGGACCGAGGCGAGGACGCAGGTGAATCCGATTTTGGATCTTTGATCTCTCGCCTGCGGTTCGGAGAAGACCCGGAACGCGGATTGAGAATCAAAAGTCAGGAATCAGAAGTCGAGCAGGTGTGCTATGGCGATGATGCCCAAGCGGGTGAAGTTCCGCAAAAGTCAGCGCGGCAAGATCCGCGGCAACGCGACGCGCGGCAACACGGTGGCGTTCGGAGACTACGGACTGATGGCGCTGGCGCCGGCGTGGATCACGGCCAAGCAGATCGATGCCGGGCGCATCGCATGCAGCCACTACCTGCACCGCGAGGGGCGAGTGTTCATCCGGATCTTTCCGCACAAGCCGGTATCCAGCAAGCCGCTGGAGACGCGAATGGGCAAGGGCAAGGGCGAGCCGGAGTTCTGGTGCGCCGTGGTCAAGCCCGGAACGGTGATGTTCGAGGTGGCCGGGGTGGACGAGCCGACGGCCAAGCGTTGCCTGGCGCGGGTGGCGCACAAGATGCCGATTCCGTGCCGGTTCGTGGCGCGGAAGAAGGCGGTAGCCTGAACGGGATTGGGATCGCGCGGAATTGACAGGAGCCACAGCCACCATGATGAGCGCCAAAGAGATTCGCGAGAAACAGACCGAGGCGCTGAAGCACGAGCTGGCCGACTGCCAGAAGCGCCTGTTCGAGTTGCGCAGCCAGGCGGTGACGGAGAAGCTTGCCGACCCCAGTCAGCTCCGCAAGACCCGCCGGGAGATTGCGCGAATCAAGACGATCCTGCGTGAGCGGGAACTGGAAGCGAGCAGGCAGAAACAGCAGCAGGCGTCGGCGTCGCCGGCGCCGGCACAGAACCAGTGAAAGACGAGCCATGAGTACCGAAGCACCGAGTGCAAAAGCCCAGCGGCCGCCGCTGCGAACGATCCGGGGAGTGGTGGCGTCGGATCGGGCCAACAAGACCATCAAGGTGGTGGTGGAGTACCTGGCGCGGCATCCGAAGTACGGCAAGTACATCAAGCGCCGTACGGTGCTGCACGCCCACGACGAAAACAACGACGCGCATGAAGGCGACGTCGTCGAGATCGCCGAGTGCCGACCGCTGAGCAAGACCAAGCATCACCGGCTGCTGCGGATCGTCGAGCGGGCGCCGGAGAAGGCGGTGCAGGTGTCGGCCGAAGAAGTGATGACCGGAAAAGCGCCGGAAGAAAAACAGTGATCGATGGTCAGTGGTTGGTGCTCAGCAACGCCCATTCGGGTCACTGACCACCGCCAACTGACCACTGTGAGCGAGCCATGATTCAGCAACAGACGTATCTGGACATCGCCGACAACACAGGCGCCAGACAGGCGATGTGTATCAAGGTGCTGCGGGGATCATCCAGCCGTGGCAAGTTCAAGCGCCGTGTGGCAGGGGTTGGGGATGTGATCCTGTGCGCGGTGAAGCTGGCGCAGCCCGGCGGCGACGTGAAGCAGGGAGACATCATCCGCTGCGTGGTGGTCAGGACCAAGCATCCGACGCTTCGCAAGGACGGCAGCTACGTGCGTTTCGACCGCAATGCAGCAGTGGTGATCGACAATGAGAACAACCCCCGTGGCACGCGCATCTTCGGCGCCGTGGCCCGCGAGCTGCGCGACAAGAACTTCATGAAGATCGTGTCGCTGGCAAGCGAAGTGGTGTAACAGGAGAGCTGGCAGCCGGCAGCAGGCAGAGTGCGACACTGCCCGCTGCCCGCTGAAGGCTGAACGAGACATGGCAAGACACATTAAAAGCGGCGACCAGGTGATGGTGATCGCAGGGGCCGACAAAGGCAAGGTCGGTCGTGTGCTGCGCGTGATCGCCGAGAAGGACCGGGTGGTGGTGGAAGGGATCAACCGGGTGTGGAAGCACGTTCGGCCGTCGCGGCGTTATCCGCAGGGCGGACGTATCCAGAAGGACGCGCCGATCCACATCAGCAACGTGTTGCCTGTGGATCCGACGACGGGCAAGCCGACGCGCGTGCGTTTTGAGACGCGTGAGGGTCGCAAGCACCGGATCGCGGTCAAGAGCGGCACGGATCTGGGTCCGACGGGAACAAAGTGAGGCGCAGGGCACGCGAGGCGCATCGCCGGCAGATCCGGCAGATGCCCAATGCCTTGGAGCGACAGCAATGGCTGAACAGGAAAACAAGCAGCAACAGAAGTCCAAAGGCGGCAAGCCGTCGCCGGAGGAGATTGCGGCGCGGAAGGCGGCCAAGGCCAGGCCTAAGTCGCAGCAGGAGGACGCCGGCGCCGAGGAGGCGCCTGCGGCACCCGCTCCGCCGCCCCGGTTGATTGCTCACTACCGTGAGAAGATCGTCCCGCAGCTTCAGCAGAAGTTCGGATACAAGAACCTGCTGGCGGTGCCGAGGCTGGAGAAGATCGTGATCTCCATGGGCCTGGGCAAGGCGGTAACCAGCGGGGAGAAGGGCAAGCTGGAGCAGGCGGAAAAAGAGCTGGCGGTGATCGCCGGCCAGAAGCCGGTCCGCTGCAAGGCCAAGAAGAGCGTGGCGAACTTCAAGGTTCGCGCGGGGATGGAAACGGGGCTGAAGGTGACGCTGCGCGGGGCGCGGATGTATGAGTTTCTGGACCGGATGATCACGCTGGCGATACCGCGGGTCAAGGACTTCCGCGGGCTGGAGCCCAACGCCTTTGACAACAAGGGCAACTACAATTTCGGGTTCACGGAGCAGACGGTCTTCCCCGAGGTGGACGCGGCGGCGGTGACCTTCCAGCAGGGCATGAACATCACGGTGGTCACGACCGCCAAGACCCCGGAGGAAGGGCGGGAACTGCTTCGAGGCTTCGGTTTCCCGTTCCGCGAACGGGAGGCGCAAGGCAAGAAGGAAGGCAAATAGAACGGTTGTTGCCGGTCGCGGGCGGCCAGTTGCCCCGCGGCAGCCGGCGACGTCGCTGGCAACGGACAAGCATCAACTGGCAACTGGAAGTGCTATGGCAACCAAAGCCTGGGTAAACAAACAGAAGCGTCGGGAGCAGATCGTCAAGCGGTACGCGGAGCTGCGTCGCCAGCTCAAGAAGGAGAAGAACTACGCCGCACTGGCCAAGCTGCCGCGGGATTCGAGTCCGACGCGGCTGCGTAACCGCTGCGAGCTGACCGGCCGCAGCCGGGGCGTGCTGCGGAAATTCAAGATCTCGCGGATCATGCTGCGTGAGCTTGCGTTGACGGGCAAGATCCCTGGACTGAGGAAGGCGAGCTGGTAGCTGAAGGATGGTGGATTGCAGACGGCGGATTGCGGATCGAGTCGGTGGCTTGATCCGAGCCGGGCAATCCGAAATCCGGTCTGGAGACGACAGAAGCGATGAACATTCAAGATCCCATCGCGGACATGCTGACGAGAATCCGCAACGCCAACCGCGTCGGACGACGTCTGGTGCTCGTTCCCAAGAGCAAGATCTGCGCCGGCATCGCGCAGGTGCTCAAGGACGAGGGATACATCGAGGACTTCGACACGATCGACGACGGCAGGCAGGGGCAGATCCGCATCCGGCTGAAGTACACGATGACCGGAGAGCGGGTGATCCACGCGCTGGATCGGCAGTCCAAGCCCGGGTGCCGGGTGTACCGCAAGGTCAGAGACCTGCCCAATGTGCTCAATGGCATGGGCATCGCGGTGGTCAGCACCAGCAAGGGCGTGATGAGCGACCGAAAGGCGCGGGAGCAGAACGTCGGCGGGGAGCTGTTGTGCATTGTCAGTTGAACGTTGCTGGTTGTCTGTGGTGCGCTGACAGCAGCCACAACAGACAACGTGCAACCGGCCGCAACCAGGTGTTCACATGAGTCGCATCGGCAAAAAACCTGTTCCAGTGGGCAAGGCGAAGGTGACCGTCGCCGACCATCACGTGGTGGTCGAGGGTCCCAAGGGCAAGCTGGAGCTGGACGTGCATCCGCGGATCAGCGTGCGGTTTGACAGCGAGAAGAAGGAGCTGATCATCACCCGACCGGACGACGAAAAGCAGAGCAAGGCGCTGCATGGCCTGACCCGCGCGCTGCTGGCGAACATGGTCGAGGGTGTGACCAACGGATACCGCAAATCGCTGGAAATCCAGGGGGTCGGGTACAAGGCGGAAATGAAGGGCAGGAACCTGGTGCTGTCGGTGGGCTTTGCCAACCAGATCACCGTGCCGATTCCGTCGAACGTGACCGTGCAGCTTGACGGCCCGACCAAGATCCATATCAGCGGCGCCGACAAGCAGGCTGTTGGACAGTTTGCCGCGCAGGTTCGAAAGGTCCGCAAGCCCGAACCGTATAAGGGCAAGGGGATTCGTTACGAAGGCGAGCAGGTGAAGCTCAAGCCCGGCAAGGCGTTTGCCGGCGCCGGCGCGGCCAAGTAAACAGGAACCGGGGTTGCGGTTGGGCGACCGGCGGCCGGATCGATCGCCGCTGGCCCATTTGTCAACGCAGAGACAAGGCGATGGCAGACAAGAACAAAATGAAACGTGCCCGACTGCTGCGGCGCAAGTGGAGCGTCCGCAAGCGGGTTTTTGGTACGCCGCAACGACCGCGGCTGAGCGTGTATCGATCCGACAAGCACATTTACGCGCAGGTGATCGACGATTACGCGGGCCGGACGTTGGTGTCGGCGTCGAGCCTGAGTCCGGAGGTTCGCGGCGGCCTGCCCAACGGCGGGAACATCGCCGCCGCCCGGGCGGTTGGCAAGGCGATTGCCGAGCGGGCCCTGGCGGCGGGGGTGAAGAAGGTGGCGTTCGATCGCGGCGGACGCAAGTACCACGGGCGAGTCAAGGCGCTGGCCGACGCCGCCCGCGAGGCAGGTCTGGATTTTTGAGTTGCCAGGCTGCCGCAGGCACTGGACGGCAGCGATGTCCTGAACAGTCGGCCGAGCTGGCCGCGTGTGTGATCTATGACCCAAGAGCAACAGCCAACGCAAGCGAGTCCTGAAACGCAGCCGCAGAACCAGGCGAGTGAGCCGGCGCCGGTGGTGCCCGCAGCTTCGCCCGCGCCCGAGGCGCCTGCTGCCGAGCCGTCGGCGGCAGCCGCCGCCGCCCCCCCCGAACCGCGTGCCGGGCGCGTCGCCCGTGGCCGCTCAGGCGGCCCGCGAGCCGGTGGTCGCGGCCCGCGCCGCGACGACCGCGGCGGCGAAGAGGGCGGAGTCGAGTCCTCGGTCATTCGCATCTACCGCTGTGCCAAGGTCGTCAAGGGCGGGCGAACCTTCAGCTTCGGCGCCCTGGTGGTCGCCGGCGATCGCCACGGAAACGTCGGCATCGGCTACGGCAAGGCCAACGAGGTGCCCAACGCCGTGGAGAAGGCGACCAAGGATGCCCGCAAGAACATGTTCCATGTGAACCTCAAGGGCACGACGATCCCGCACATGGTCAAGGGTCATGCCGGCGCCAGCACGGTGGTGCTGATTCCGGCTCGCCCGGGCACCGGGGTGACGGCGGGCAAGAGCGTGCGTCCGGTCGTCGAGCTGGCGGGAATCACCGACGTGCTGACCAAGGCGTACGGCTCGACCAGCCCCAAGAACCTTGTGAAGGCGACGATCGACGCGTTGCGGCAGCTTCAGAGCAAGGAGCAGGTGGCCCAGATGCGGGGGGTCGAGTTGCCGCGCGGCGCAGGAGAGCTGGTGACAGCGTAGAAAGGCGAGGATGAAGGATCCGGCAGATTGATCTGTCATCCTTGGATCGATTCATGAGCATGATCCATGACATCACGGCGGAGGTCGGGGGACACAAGGCCAAGCGGCGCAAGGGACGCGGCAGGTCCAGCGGACGGGGCAAGACCGCCGGGCGGGGCACCAAAGGCTCCAAGGCGCGCGTGGGCAAATACATCAAGCCGACTTACGAGGGCGGGCAGACGGAGTTGTTCCGCCGATTCCCCAAGCGCGGTTTTTCCAACGACCCGTTCCAGCACCGGTATCACATTGTCAACGTGGCGGCTCTGGCCGAAAGGTTCGAGGAGGGCGCGACGGTGGATCAGGCGGCGCTGATCGACAAGGGCCTGGTGCCCGATGATCGCCTGCCGGTCAAAGTCCTGGGCGAGGGACAACTGGGCAAGAGGCTGACCGTGGTGGCTGGCTGGTTCAGCAGGTCGGCGTACGAGAAGATCACGCAGGCGGGCGGCACGGCGCAGAACCTCAAGGGCGAGCCGTTCGAGTTCCCCAAGCCCCGCAAGAAGTTCGTGCCGCGGGAGGGCGGGGCCAAAAAGTCCAAGCCGGCCGCGGAAGCGGCGCCCGCCAGCGCCGAGCCGGCCAAGACGGAATAGGCGGATCAGCATAAACTTATTCAGCGGCCCCGCTGGCGGGGCGCGTCCTGCTGACAAGGCCAGGGCGCGCAGCCCCGTCTGCGGGGCCGCTGGACGCACCTACGGGCGCCCAACGCGAGCAGGTTCATGTTCAAGACGTTCATCAACATCTTCCGCGTGCCGGAATTGCGGAACAAGGTGCTGTTCACCCTGTTCATGCTGGCGATCTACCGGATCGGCTATCACGTTCCGATCCCGGGCGTGGACCAGTCGGCGTTCGAGGAGCTGGCGCGAAAGGCGGGCGAGGACACCGCCGCCGGCAGGCTGGCCAGCTACGTTTCGCTGTTCTCCGGCGGCAACCTCTCGCAGAGCACGATCTTCGGGCTGGGGGTGATGCCGTATATTTCGGCGTCGATCATCTTCCAACTCCTGACGACTGTGGTGCCGTCGCTGGAGAAGCTCCAGAAAGAAGGCGAGACCGGACGCAAGAAGATCCAGGAATGGACCCGCTACGCCACGGTGCCGCTGGCGCTGATCCAGGCAGTGTTCTGGATGAACTACATGCACTACCCGGGCACCGGCACGCCGCTGGTCCAGCCTCTGTATGCCCACACGGCCACGTTCTGGCTGATGGGGCTGTTTGCCCTGACGGCCGGATGCGTGTTTCTGATGTGGCTGGGCGAACAGATCGACGAGTATGGGCTGGGCAACGGGGTGTCGCTGATCATCCTGGCGGGGATTGTGGCCCGGATGCCCAACGCGCTGTTTCTGCTGGGCTCGCAACTGAACCTCAGCGGCAGCGCCGATCCTTCGCATCCGATGACCCCGGGAAAGGTGATCTTCCTGGTCTGCTGCTTCGTGTTCATCGTCGCCGGTTCGATCCTGGTCACCCAGGCGCAGCGGCGGATCCCGATCCAGCAGGCCAAGCACACCCGCGGGCGTCGGGTGTACGGCGGGCAGAGGCAGTACCTGCCGCTGCGGGTGAATCACGGCGGGGTGATGCCGATCATCTTCGCCCAGTCGCTGATGCTGTTCCCCGGGGTGCTGTTCGGATGGATGTGGAGCGCGGTGCGTGCGGCGGGGGCTGAACGGACGTTCTTTGGCAACCTGGTGCTGTTCTTCAACGACCAGTTCAACCGCGGAGCGTTCGTCTACATCATCACCGAAGTGGCGCTGATCTATTTCTTCGCCTACTTCTGGACGACCGTGCAGTTTCAGCCCAAGGAGATGGCCAACCAGCTTCGGGACTACGGAAGCTTCATTCCGGGACTGAGGCCCGGCAAACGCACCGCCGACTACCTGGAGAAGGTGATGCAGCGGATCACGTACGTCGGCGCGGCCTTTTTGTGCGTGCTGGCGGTGGTTCCGACGGCGGTCTCCGCGGCGATGGGCATCGACTGGCAGATCACGCAGTTTCTGGGCGGAACCGGACTGCTGATCGTCGTCAGCGTCGCCCTGGACATGGTGCAGCGCATCGAAGCGAACCTGCTGATGCGCAATTACGGCGGGTTCCTCTCGGGCCCGGGACAGAAAGGTAAACGGATCAAGGGAAGACAGTATTGATTTTAGGAAGAATGAAGCCAGAAGGATGAAGCCAGACCTTGCCTTGTGAGTCTTGAGCTTCAGCCTTCGGCTCTCATCCTTGTGGTCGATGCCGATCATCATCAAAACGCGCCGCGAGATCGAGATGATGCGGCGGGCCGGGCAGGTAGGCTGTGAAATCCTGGCCAAGATGCGCGAAGCAGTGGCTCCGGGCGTGAGCACACAGGAGCTGAACGAGATCGCCCGCCGGGAGCTGGCCAGGGCCGGCGCGGTCGGGTTGTCCAAGAACTACCCGACCTACAAGCCCGGGGAAGGTTTCCCCGCCGAGACCTGCATCAGCGTCAACGAGGAGGTGGTACATGGGATTCCCGGATCGCGGCAGCTCCGCGAGGGAGACATCGTCACCCTGGATCTGGCGCTGATGTTGGATGGATACTGCGCCGATACGGCGACCACGGTGCCGGTGGGACGAATCAGCCCGGAGGTCCGCAAGCTGCTGGACGTGACCCGGCAGACCCTGGCGCTGGCGCTGAACAACATCAAGCCAGGCCGGCGGTGGACCGAGATCGCCCGGCTGATGCAGTACCACGTGGAGAGCAACGGCTTCAGCGTGGTGCGGGAGTTTGTCGGGCACGGCATCGGGCGAAGCATGCACGAGGACCCGAAGGTGGCGAATTTTGTCACCGCCGAGCAGCTTCGCGGGGATTTCAAGCTTCGCCCGGGCATGACTCTGGCGGTGGAGCCGATGGTGGTGATGGGCAGCCGCGAGGTAGATCTGCTGCCGGACAACTGGACGGTGGTGACCAAGGATGGCCTGCCCGCCGCTCATTTTGAGCACACCATCGCCGTGACGGAAAACGGGGTGGACATCCTGACGGACGGCCGGGCGCCGTGGGGATTGTGACAAAACGCATGGACCGCTCAGACTTGACAGATCTGAGGGCGTGCGGGTTGTCGTTTCGGGCATCGACGCTTGGCAGCGTCTGGCGGCAGTTGAGCCGCGGCGGAAAGTGCGTTAAGATGATCGATTCGAGCCGTTAACGAGGAATCGGACAGGTGTGACCATGAAAGTGCGAGCCAGCGTCAGAAGAATCTGTGAAAACTGCAAGATCGTCCGCCGCAAGGGCGTCGTGCGGGTGATCTGCACCAACGTCAAACACAAGCAGCGACAAGGCTAACGTGACACGGGCGGTGGTGCCCGTGATTCCCAGCCGCGGGCGCCAGGCCCGTGTGACACAGGAGCAGACATGCCCCGTATCGCAGGTATCGACATTCCACCGGACAAGCCGATCTGGATCAGCCTGACGTACATTTACGGGATCGGGCGGACCAACAGCCGGGTGATCCTCAAAGAGGCGGGGATCGATCCGCAGCGGCGTGCCAAGGAACTGAGCGAAGAGGAACTGGCCAAGATCATCAGCATCATTGACCGGGACTATCTGGTGGAGGGTGCGCTGAGGCGACAGGTGCAGCAGAACATCGCGCGGCTGCGGGACATCGGCAGCTATCGTGGTCTGCGTCACCGTCGCAGCCTGCCGGTTCGCGGGCAGCGGACGCGGTCCAACGCCCGGACGCGCAAAGGCCCGCGCAAGACCGTCGCCGGCAAGAAGGGTGTGAAGGAACTCGGCAAATAAAAGAGGATGAAGGGTGGCGGCGGAAGGATGAAGAGCATTCATCCATCGTCCTTCTGCCTTCGTCCTTTCTGAGGAACGCACATGGCAGAAGCAGCAGGAGCAGCAAAACCGACAGGCGCCAAGGGCACGGCCAGCGGCAAGAAGAAGGTTCGCAAGGGCGTGACCCGCGGGATCGCGCACGTCAAGGCGACGTTCAACAACACGATCGTGACGATCACGGACACCAGCGGGGAGACGATCGCCTGGGCGTCTGCGGGCACGGTGGGCTTCAAGGGCGCGCGCAAGAGCACGCCCTTCGCCGCCGGTCGCGCCGCGGAAAAGGCCGCCATCGAGGCCCGAAAGCACGGGATGGTCGAGGTGGAGGTCAAGGTCAAGGGCCCCGGCGCCGGGCGCGAACAGGCGATCCTGAACCTCCAGAACGCCGGGCTGAAAATCACCGGCATCGAGGACGTGACTCCGCTGCCGCACAATGGCTGCCGGCCACCCAAGAAGCGACGAGTGTGACTCGATTTTCAGGTTTGCCTCGCGATTGTTGATCTGAGGAACCGGGCAAGCGTGCCTGGTCTTGAATCGCGAATCAAAGTACAGGAATCAGAATTCAGCAAACGAACGCGTCTGTGTGACGAGGTGGGCGTACAGATGGTCCCGAACGGTCGGGACGGGAACTGCCCGCAATTCACCTGACGCACCAGGGAGCAACAGCTATGAGAATTCGTTGGCGAGGACTGGAGCTGCCTTCACGGGTCATCCGCGACGAGCAGGTTTCGACCGACACCTACGGCAAGTTCACCGCCGAGCCGTTCGAACGCGGCTTCGGCACGACCGTGGGCAACAGCCTGCGGCGGATCCTGCTTTCATCGCTGGAAGGCGCGGCCGTCACCCATGTCCGCATCCGCGGCGCCGAGCATGAGTTTTCCAGCCTGACCGGCGTGATGGAGGATGTCACCGACATCATCCTCAACGTCAAGGGTCTGATCGTGAAGCTCGACGCCGACGAGCCCAAGCAGATGAAGCTGGTGGCGAAGAAGGCCGGGCCGGTCACCGCCGCCATGATCGAGCCGGACCCGGCGATCACGGTGATCAACAAGGACAAGGTCATCGCCACGCTTACCGAAGATGTGCCTTTTGAAATGACGATGACGGTCGGCAAGGGGCGTGGCTACGTCACCGCCGCCGAGAACATCACCGACACCGAGCAGCAGGAGATCGGACTGATCGCGGTGGACTCGATCTACTCGCCGGTGACGCGCGTCCGCTACAGCACCGAGGGCGCGCGCGTCGGACAGAAGACCGACTACGACCGACTCATCCTGGAGATCTGGACCAACGGGACGATCTCCCCGGAGATGGCGCTGGTGGAGGCGGCCAAGATCCTCCGCAAGCACCTCAACCCGTTTGTGCAGTACTTCGAGCTGGGCAGCGAGACGGCCAGCGACGAGGCGATTGCCGGGCTTCGGGAAGCCACCCGCGCCACCATCGATCCGGACCTGGAGCAGAAGCTGAACATGTCGATCCAGGAGCTGGATCTGTCGGTGCGGGCCAACAACTGCCTGGAAAGCGCCAAAATCCAGACCGTGCGCGATCTGGTGAAGAAGACGGATGCGGATCTGCTGAAGGTCCGAAGTTTCGGCAAGACCAGTCTGCGCGAGGTGAAGCGTCGGCTGGCCGACATGGGGTTGAGCCTGGGCATGGACCTGGACACGCCGATGGCTTCCCCGGCGGCGGCGACGGCGGGTGCGACCGGCAGCGAGCCGCAGTCGGCCGGGACCGAATTGGGATCTCAGGGTCAGGGTGGCGACGGCTCGCCGCAGTCCCACGCCGGCACAGGCGCTGTAACCAGCCAGTGATCCGCCGCGCCGCAGTTTGCCGGATCCGCCAGGGGTCCGGCGCGATTGGCGATCTCCGGTCCGGTGCAGCCCAACTGCTGGTTGGAGATCGCAGATGAGGATTCAGACATGAGCAGACACTTGGTTCGCGGCCGACAGCTCAGCCGCGACACGGAACATCGTAAGGCGCTTCGCCGAAACCTGGTTCAGAGCCTGTTCGAAAACGGCAAGGTTCGCACGACTCTTCCCAAGGCCAAGGAGGTCAAGGCGTTTGCCGAAAAGCTGATCACGCTGGCCAAGGTCGGAGATCTGAACGCGCGACGTCGGGTGATTGCGGCGCTTCAGGACCGCCGGCTGGTCGATGCCAATCAGGATTTCACCGGACAGACGGTGGTTCAGAAGCTGTTCAGCGAGATCGCTCCGAAGTTCCGCGACCGCAACGGCGGGTACACGCGAATCATCAAGACGGCCAACTACCGCATCGGCGACGGCGGCGGGCTGGTGATTCTCCAGTTGCTGACCGAGGAGTCTGCGCCGCAGGGCACGGCCAGGCGAAGCGCCGGGCTGCGGCGAAAGCGCTACGAGCGGCGTCATCAGTTCGCCAGCCGCGTCCTCAAGGCGCGCACGGACAAATCCACCCAGACGCAGCAGTCCCCGGAGCCGCAACAGCAGCCCGAACAGCCGCAGGAACCCGGACAAGCGTCCCCGCAGGCTTAGATCCGCCGAAAGCAGCAGGAAAAGACTCCCGACCCCTTAAATTAAGGGGTCGGGAGTCTTTTTGCCTGCGGACAGGTATTTTGCCATCGGCGGGCCAGTCGCTAACATCCCCGGCAAGCGCCTATGTCCCAACTGCCGAGCGAAACGACGCCGACCCGGCCCGACGCGCCGACGTCGCCACCGCGAAAGCTTTCCGTCGTCATTCCGGTCTACAACGAAGCCAGGACCATCCACGAGCTGATCGGCCTGGTCGTCCGCGCCGCTCTGCCCCCGGGCATGACCCGCCAGATCATCTGCATCGACGACTGCTCCACCGACGGCACCGCCGAAAAGCTCGACCAGTTGCCGCAGCTTTTTCCCGGCGTGGAGTTCACGATCCTTCACAAGCCCGTCAACCAGGGCAAGGGCGCGGCGCTGCGCGATGGCTTTAAGCATGCGAGCGGCGACGTCGTGCTCATCCAGGATGCAGATCTGGAATACGACCCGGCGGACTACATGAAACTGCTCCAGCCGATTGTCGATGGCAAGGCCGACGTGGTGTATGGCTCTCGCTTCATCGGCGAGCCGCACCGGGTGCTGTATTTCTGGCATACGGTGGGCAACAAGCTGCTGACCAACTTCAGCAACATGTTCACCAACCTGAACCTGACCGACATGGAAGTCTGCTACAAGGTCTTCCGCAAGCCAATCCTGGATCGCATCACGATCAAGTGCAACCGATTCGGCTTCGAGCCGGAGATCACCGCCAAGATCGCGCGCATGCGCCCGCGGCTGCGGATCTACGAGGTCGGAGTCGCCTACTACGGACGCAGCTACGAAGAAGGAAAGAAGATCACCTGGAAAGACGGGATCAAGGCGATTCTGGCGATTCTGCGGTTCAGTTTCGCCGACTAGCGCATCGGCGTCCCGGGCGCTGCATCGAGCCTGCTGCATCAGTTTTCCGACGCCAGATGTTTGTGGAAGAACGCATAGATCTCCGCCAGCGTCTGCGGATCGGTGCTGACGCGATGCCCGCGTCCGTCGGCGTCCTCGCGATAGACGTGCTCGATACCCAGTTGCCGCAATCGCCGCGCGAGTTTGGCCAGCCCGTCACGATATTCCGCGGACTCGGTGTTGCTCGTGTTCAGGAACATCGGGGCCACACGTTTGACGGCCGGATCCTTCGGATCGGCTGGCAGGTAGTGCACCGCGCCGTGCATCGCCCAGGTCAGTGAGTTTTGCTGGCGCGGTCCCCAGGCCTTTTCAAAGCGCGTGAGCATCGGGTCCTCAGCCAGCAGGTCCAGGTAGTCGTATCGATTGCCGTGAACCAGAGCGGCATCGACCTGCCCGCGACAGGCCAGGATCGCCGCGAACGGCCCGCCGCGCGAAAAGCCGATGGCGCCGATCCTGCCGCTGAGGCCCAGCTCATCGCTCATCACGCGCAGCGTCCTGACCGCCGCCTCCATCCTCTCGATGCACTGCGGCATGGGGTCGTCCAGGCCTTTGTACGGAGGCCGGACGGGATGATCCACCATCGCCGCCGCGAACCCCGCCGCCTGCGCGCCTTCCAGCAGTGTGTCCCGGCAGTACAGCAGCGAGTACGCGCCCATCCGGTTCACGTTGTCACAGGTGATTTCCATCAGCACCGGCACGCGCCTGGCCGGCCGGGATGGGTAAATGATGTCCATCCCCAGCACACGATCCCCATCCCGGGCAAATTCCACGTCGCGACGCAGCCGAAAGCCCTCCATCAGGATGAACAGCCGGTTGACATCGATGTTGTATCCGGCCAGCAGTGTCCGGTCCTTGCCGGCAATGTTCTCTCGCAGCTTGAGCAGATCGGCATTGAGCGCCGGGCAGCGCGCCATGGAGTGATTGGCATAGTCCAGCACCAGCACGAGGTGTCCGGACTCGACAAGATCAGCGATGATGGAAGCATCCGGCTCGGTCCCGAGCCTTGGGATCGACAGATTCTTCAGGTACACGACCACTGCCACCGGCGAGGAAGCATCGGCCGGGGTGTGCACAGAACCAATCAGGTCCTGTTCCGTGGCGCGGCTGGTCCAGTTCAGTGTTTGCGCCGCCTTCGGTTCAGCGGCGGCGGACACGCTGCCCAGCAGCAACCCCACAAGCGCCACGCAGGACGCGACTCTCATTCGTGCAAGGCTATCACCGGCCGTTACGTTGTACAATGCGATCCCGTGTGGTGCGATGACTGCTTGGGAGGCATGGCATGGACAACTCAACAGGTGGCGAATGGACCGCCGAACGAGTCAACGAGCTTTCACGGGCGTATCAGGCGTCGAGTATCCTGGCGGCGGCGGCGGAACTGGAGCTGTTCGGGAAGCTGGCGTCGGGCCCGTTCACGGCGGGCGAGGCATCGGCCAGGCTCGGCGCTGATCCGCGCGCCATCACCATCCTGCTGGATGCGCTGGTGGCGGTGCAACTGCTGGAAAAGGACGGCCAGCAGTATCGCGTGCCGGCGGGGGTGGCGCGGCTGCTGGACGGCGCCACGCCGGGCAACCAGCTTGCCATGGCGCAGCATCAGGCCAATTGCCTGCGCCGCTGGGCGCAGTTGGCGCGTGTCGTGAAGACCGGTCGCCCGCCTGCCCGGCAGCCAAGCATTCGCGGCGAACAGGCCGACTACGCCGCGTTCATCGAAGCAATGGACAATGTCTCGGGTCCGGTGGCCGACAAGATCGTCCAGCAGCTTCAGCCGCTGCACTTCGAGCAGTTGCTGGACGTGGGCGGGGGGTCGGGAACCTGGACGGTGGCCCTGCTGCGCGCCAATCCCGCCGCCCGCGCGATCATCTTTGATCTTCCCCAGGTCATGCCTCAGGCCCGGCAGCGCATCGCCAGCGCGGGACTGGCCGACCGCGTCATGCTGGTGAGCGGCGACTTCTACACCGATCCGCTGCCGGGCGGAGTGGATCTGGCCTGGGTCAGCGCCATCGTTCACCAGAACTCGCGTCAGCAGAACCGCCGGCTGTTCGCATCCGTGTTTTCGTCGCTGCGACCCGGGGGACAGATTCTGATCCGTGACATCCTGATGGATGCGTCGCGCACTTCGCCTGTGGCCGGTGCGCTGTTTGCCGTCAACATGCTCGTGGCCACCGATCAGGGCGGCACGTTCACCTTCGAGGAGCTGCGCGACGACCTGACCCAGGCCGGTTTCACCGATGTGCTGGTGCGTCGTCGGGATCCGGGGATGAACTCCGTGGTGGCGGCGCGCAAGCCGTGAGGGGTTTGGGGGAAACTGCGCCGGCGATCCGTGCGTTCCGAGGCGGCAGGCCGACCCCCGCCACAGCCTTTTTATGCGCCGCACGCACTGCGGTACAGTGTGCTGGCTTACAGGACCTGCTTGCCGCGCAGCGCCGGACGATGGCTTTCCCGAGGATGCAGGGAAGAAACCCGCGGCCAATGGCAACAGTACGGACGAGATGGCCTCGCGGGCAGCAGCGTCGGGAGCATCCGCGTCGAGGTCCGGCCAGGTGAGGCACGAGGTCTGGATGCCGACGATGCCGACGATGCCGATCCCCACCGACGCCGAATTGCTGGCTCGCACCGCCGCCGGAGATCAGCAGGCGTTCCGCGAGCTGGTCGATCGCCACGGGCGATACCTGTACGGCGTGGCGCACTCGCTGTGCGACAACCCCGCCGACGCCGAAGACCTGGTCCAGGAGACGCTCGTGGCGGCGCTGAACGGCAGCTTCCGCGGGCACTCGTCGGTCAGGACCTGGCTGGTGGGGATTCTGGTCCATCAGGCGGCGATGCTGCGGCGCTCGGCCAGACGACGGCGCACGCAGCCGCTGCAACCCGACGCCCAGCACCTGGGGAATTCGGGCAGTGTCGCCAGCGTGGTGGATGCGCGGGTGGATTTGTCGGTGATGCTCGCGGAACTGTCGCCGGAACATCGACAGGTCATCATCCTTCGCGAGCTGGAAGGCATGAGCTACGAGCAGATGGCCGAGGCGCTGGGTGTGCCGCGAGGCACGATCGAGTCGCGGCTGCATCGGGCGCGCGAACAGTTGCGAAAACGGTTCAGGGAATATCAGCCATGATGTGCGATCAGACCAGCCGAATTCACGCATACCACGACGGCGAGTTGTCCGCCGAGCAGCGGGTGGCGGTCGAATCGCACCTGGCCGACTGCCCGCAGTGCCGGGCGCTTCTGGAGGAGCTACGGGAGATCAGCCGGGTATTGGCGACGGCGCCAATGCGTGAGATGCCCCAGCGGGCGATGAGCCGCATGTACGGAAGCTGGCACAAGGCCATCGCGGTCCGCGCCGCACAGCAACGCGAGCGGAGCGTAAGGCGACTGGCGGAGTGGCTGACGGCTGCGGCAGCGGCGGTGCTGGCGGTGGCGGTGCTGCACTCCCGAACCCACCCGTCCGATGTCCTGGGCCCGAGCAATGCCCGAAACGGCGCATCGGCCGATGAGCCGATCCCGCTGGTGGCCATGCTCCCCCCCGCCGAGGAGGCCAGCTCTGAAATGATTCTGGCGCAGTTCATGGCCAACGACCTGTCGGCGGCGGAGCGCGCCGCCGAACGACATTGAGCCGCACGCAGCGGCGAGAGTTCTCATGACCACGAAGCTGATCGTGACAGCAGGATTCCTGGTGGCGTTTGCGGCCGGTCTGGTGACCGGGCTTCAGACGCGCCGGGATGTTGTGCCCGCGGGGCCGGGCCCGACCACCCAGCCCCGCGAGCACTCCCGCCGCGGGCCGGGAATGATCGAAGAGGCTCTGGGGCTGAGCAGCGAACAGCGCGAGAAGATGAAACAGATCTGGTCGGATTTTGCGCGTCATGGTCGCGAGGAGCAATCCAGGCTTCGCGCGCAGTACCGCAAGGAACGCGACGACGCGATCGCGGCGCTGATTCGCCCGGAGGACATGGCCGCCTACGACCAGATCCTGCGGGACTATAACGCGAAGATCGAGGCGTTGGAGCAGGAATCCCGCCGGGCGTTCGAGGAGCGGGTGCGATTGACCAACCAGATCCTCACGCCCGAGCAGCGGACCAAGTATGCGGAGCTGAGAAAGCGATGGGACCGTGGTCCGGGTAGTGCGGGCGGACCGCGCGGGCGGGGGGATCGGGATCGAAGCGAAGAAAAAGACAATCAGCGATGGATCGGTGAGCGCGCGACCACCGAACCGTCGCCGCAACCGTGATTCGCCGTCGCGCAAGTCACCACAGATTCCCTCGATGGGGAAAGAGAGTACAGCCATGTTGGGACGGATCGGACGCAGATCGTTTGTGGCGGTGTTGCTGGGCGTGGCGTTGCTGACGTGCGGGGGACTGGCCATGGCGCAGGACCAGGGCGGCCAGGGGCGAGACCGTGGCCAGGACCGCGGGGACCGCGGGGATCGCGGGGACCGCGGGGATCGTGGCCCGCGGGATCCGGCTGCCTTCCGCGAGCGCATGCTCAACAACCTGCGCGAGCAGCTCGGGGCCACGGATGAAGAGTGGCAAGTGCTTTCGCCCAAGATCGAGAAGGTGATGAACGCGCAGCGGGAGGCGCGATTCGCCGGAATGGGATTTGGCTTCGGTCGCCGCGGCGGCGGAATGGGCGGGCCTGATTCGCAAAGCGTCGTGGGCCGGGCGGCGGCGGAACTGCGCGAGCTGCTCCAGAATCCCGACGTCACCCCGGATGCCATCAACGCCAAGCTCGCCGCGCTGCGCGAGGCGCGCGCCAAGGCGCAGGCGGATCTGGCCGCGGCGCAGAAGGAGCTGAAGGAGCTGCTCACCCCGCGCCAGGAAGCGACGCTGGTGCTGTTCGGGATGCTTGAGTAACAGTCGGATCGGCAGTCGCAGGGTGGGCACATCGCCCGCCCTGCGGCTGCGCGCGGCAGCGTCTTGTGCGGGCGCCATGCCCACCCGCGGCCCGTGCGGGGGTGGGCATGGCCCGGCCTTCGGTTCGGGAACTGGCGATGGACAGCGTGATCATCGAGTACATGCGGGATCAGGGTCTGCTCAGCGAGGCCGCGGCCCAGCGCGCCCGCGCGCTGCTGGCCGAGGGAAAGCCCCTGGAAGAAGCGATCCTGGCCGCCGACGGCATGTCGGAGGAGGCGATGCTGCGCGCTCTGGCGCGGGCGCTGGATCTGCCCTATGCCGATCTGGAGCGCAATCCGCCGGCCAGGGATTTTCTGGCCAGGTTTCCCGCGCGGCTGCTGCTGCGGTATCACCTGCTGCCGCTGGAAGAGCGAAACGGCATGACGGTGGTGGCGACCAGCCGGCTGAGCGATACGACGGGGATCGACGAACTGAGGCTGGCGTGCGATCGGGAGTTTACTCTGGCGCTGGCGCCACATGCGGAGATTGATCGATGCCTCAAGCAACTGCTGGGGGTCGGCGCCGACACGCTTCAGACGCTGGACGCGGCGGCGGGCGAGCTGCAGGTCATCGACATCGACAAGGATGAGGACCTGGATCTGACCAACGCGGCGCAGGATGCGTCGATCATCCGGTTCGTGAACCAGATTCTCACCGAGGCCGTCGAGGCACGCGCAACCGACGTGCACATCGAACCGTTCGAGGATCAGCTTCGCCTGCGGTATCGCATCGACGGCGTGCTCCAGGAGGCCAGCGTGCCGCCGAACGTGCGGCGGTTCCATGCGGCGATCGTGTCGCGACTGAAGATTCTCAGTCATCTGGACATTGCCGAAAAGCGGCTGCCGCAGGACGGGCGTATCAAGCTGAAGATTTCCGGGCGCGAGATCGACGTGCGAGTGTCGATCATACCGATGATCCACGGCGAGGCGGTGGTGCTGCGGCTGCTGATGCGCAATGACGCGGTGCTGGGCACGCAGCATCTGGGCATGTCGCAACGCGACCGCGAACAGTTCGACCGGATCCTGGACATGCCCCACGGGATCGTGCTGGTGACCGGGCCGACGGGTTCGGGCAAGACCACCACGCTCTACGCGGCGTTGTCGATGATCAACGACACCGAGCGCAAAATCATCACCATCGAGGATCCGGTGGAGTATCAGCTCAAGGGGGTCAACCAGATTCAGGTGAACACCAAGGCGGGATTGACGTTCGCGACCGGACTGCGGGCGATTCTGCGTCATGACCCGGACGTGGTGCTGGTC
This sequence comes from Fontivita pretiosa, assembly GCF_050410795.1. Lineage (GTDB taxonomy): Bacteria > Planctomycetota > Phycisphaerae > Tepidisphaerales > Tepidisphaeraceae > Fontivita > Fontivita pretiosa. Next base: position 3,333,349 of record NZ_CP191258.1, read on the forward strand.
GGGGAAATCCGCGACCGCGAGACCGCCGAAATCGCCGTGCAGGCCTCGCTGACCGGACATCTGGTCTTCAGCACGCTTCACACCAACGACGCTCCCGGGGCGGCGACGCGGCTGATCGACATGGGTGTGGAGCCGTATCTGGTGGCCTCGTCGCTGGAGGTCGTGGTGGCGCAGCGACTGGTGCGGCTGATCTGCCCGCAGTGCAAACATCAGGTGGATGAATCGGAAGTCAAGCTTCTGCGGGAGGAGTTCGGGGAGCTGGTGCCGCCGGTGCTGTATCGCGGCAGCGGATGCCGCAACTGCCAGGGGACCGGCTATCGCGGGCGACAGGGGATTTTCGAGATGATGGCGGTGAGCGATGAGATCCGCTCGCTGATTCTGCATCGCGCGCCGGCGCACGAGCTGCGAAAGGTGGCGGTCAGGCAGGGGATGCGCAGCCTGCGTGAGGACGGCTGGCGCGTCGTGCGCGAGGGTCGCACGACGGTGGAAGAGGTGATGCGCAACACCAAGGACGAACAGGCGGAACAGGGGTTCTGGGGTGCTGAGGCGGCGGCGGTGGCGGAGGTGCGTTGACGATGGCGGTCTTCGCTTACACAGCGCTGGACAGGCAGGGCAGGCAGACCAGCGGGACGATCCCCGCCGACAGCCGCGCCGCGGCCATGGACCAGGTCCTGGCCCAGGGGCTTTCGCCGATTACGCTGGAAGAGAAGGCTTCGGGGAATGGCCATGCCGCGGCGGGGGGGGCGATGCGCGGGCTGCTGGGCCTGCACCGAAGCGCGCCGCCGACGCGAGTGCCGCAGTCGGCGGTCGAGGCGTTCACCCGGGAACTGGCGAATCTGCTGTCGGCCGGGCTGCCGCTCTCGCGGGCGCTGCATCTGCTGGCACGCGAAGCCTCCCATCCGGCGGCCAGAAATGTCTGGTCGCGCGTGCATGATGACGTGGTGAGCGGCACATCCCTGGCCGACGCGCTGGGCAAGTGGCCCAGGGCGTTTTCGGCGGTGTACGTCGCGATGGTCCGCGCCGGCGAGGCCGGGGGGTTCCTCCACGTCGTGCTTCAGCAGATCGCCGACTTCCGCGCACGCGAACAGGAACTGAAGGGAAAGGTCAAGGCCGCCATGGTCTACCCGGCGGTGCTGGGGTGTCTGGCGATCGTGGTGCTGGTGTTTCTGCTGACCTTCTTCATCCCGAGGTTTTCAGGGATTTTCCAGGAGTTCGGCGGGCAGCTTCCGTGGCTCACCCAGCTCATCATCGCCCTGAGCGGGTGGATGACCCGATATGGGCCGATCATCGGGATTGCGGTGGGGATGGGGCTGGTGGGGCTGCGACGGGCGATGACGACCGATTCGGGGCGGCGGTTTCTGGAGCGGGCGGTGCTGCACACGCCGCTGGCCGGCACCGTCGCGGCGCGGTTCGCGCTGGTGCGGTTCTGCCGCATGCTCGGCACGCTCGTGGGCGCGGGCGTGCCGCTGGTCAGCTCCCTGCGCGTGGCACGCGAGGCGCTGGGCAACCAGACGCTGGCCGACACCGTCAATCACGCGATCGAACAGGTGCAGCGCGGGCAGGCGCTCAGCCGCAGTCTGGCGGGCAACCCGCTGCTGTTTCCCGCATCGGTCATCGAGATGATCGCCGTCGCCGAGGAAACCGGGCGGCTGGACAAGGAACTGGTGCGACTGGCCGGCGCCTACGAGCTGGATCTGGACCGGCATCTGCGAATGCTGGTGGCGCTGGTGGAGCCGGCGATGCTGTTCATCATGGCCGGGCTGATCGGCACCGTGGTCGTCGGCATGCTGCTGCCGGTGTTCACGTTGCAGGACCTGATCAAGTGAGCAAACAGCACATGAGCCGCAACGTGCGATTTGACCAAGCAGTGAAAGGAACCGGATTCATGCAAACAGGCAAAAGAGCCCGCAGAAGGGGTTTCACGCTGATCGAGCTGCTGCTGGTGCTGGTGATTCTGGCGGTGCTGGCGTCGGTGGTGGTGCCGAAGTTCACCGCCCGCTCCGAGCAGGCGCGGGTGACAGCCGCCAAGACCGACATCGCGCAGCTTGAGACGGCTTTGGATGCATTCGAGGTGGACAACGGGCGATTCCCGACGACCGACGAGGGTCTTGCGGCGCTGTTGCAGGCGCCGGCGAACGTGACCAACTGGCGCGGGCCTTACATCAAGCGCGGCCTGCCGAAAGATCCCTGGGGCAACCCGTATGTGTATGTCTACCCCGGCACGCACAATCCCAACGGTTACGACCTGTACTCCTTCGGCCCAGACGGACGCGAAGGCAACGACGACATCACCAACTGGGCACAGTAAGGCCAATGCGACGTGGCGGCGGACAAACTCGATCAGCACGGCTCGGCGGATTCACGCTGCTGGAGCTGGTGTTGGTGCTGGTGATCATCGCGACAGTGATGGCGATGGCGGCACCGTCGCTGCGGGGCTTCAGTCGCGGGGCGCGCCAGCGCGACACCGCCGAGGAACTGCTGGCCATGACCCGCTGGGCGCGGACCTACGCGACGACCCAGGGCGTGGTGTGCCGGCTGAACATCGACACCGCCGCCGGCCGCTTCTGGCTGAGCGAGCAGCAGCCGGGCAGCGGACAGTTCACGCAGATCGGTTCGAGCTTCGGACGTGTGTACACGGCGCCGGCGGGCGTGCAGATCGAAGTCCTGCCGCCACGCGACGCCCTGTTGCCCGGCCGGCAGGACGCCGCGGCAATGCAGCAGACGCAGCGGATCGTCACCGCAGGCTCGACCGTGGCAATCGACTTTTATCCGACGGGCCGGACCCGGCCGGTGCGGATCAGGCTTACCGACGAGGGCCGGTATCCGATCGAGATCGAGTGCGCTTCGCCGGCGGAATTGTTTCACATCGTCAACCCGGGGGAGGCGTCATGAGCGGACAGGTGGCAAAGAGCACCCGCCGGCATCGATCGTGTGCACCGGGCCAGGGGATTCTTCCGCGTGCTTTGAGGTCTGGGGACGAGCCCCGGCGCCGGCCGCGGCAGGGGTTCACGCTGATTGAAGTTCTGGCGACGCTCGTATTGCTGGGGATTGTGCTTCCGGTGGCGATGCGGGGGTTGTCGGTGGCGCTGTCGGCGGCGTCGAAGGCGCGGCATACCGCCACCGCGTCGCAGCTCGCTGAAACGAAGCTCAACGAAATCGTGGTCGGCGGGCAGTGGAGCACGACCGTGGTCTCCGGGGATTTTGCCCCGGATTACCCGCAGTACCAGTGGACGTGCCAGACCTCGCCGCGCGACTACGGCCTGACCGAAATCGTCCTGACGGTTACCTGGATCGAGCGTGGCTCGCAGCGGTCGCTGAGCCTCTCGACCCTCGCCGCCGATCTGCAAAACGCCAACACGCTGGTGATGCCATGAACGGACAAGGCAGCACGTTGGATGCACCAGGCAGGAGCAGAGGCAGAGTCGCGCCGCGGCGGGGGTGTGTGCTTCGTCCTGCATCCCTCGCCCTTCACACTGCGGGTTTCGGCGGCTTCAGCCTTCTGGAACTGATCCTGGCGATGGGGATGGTCTCGATCCTTGCGTTGTCGCTGTACGCGAGCATGCGGATCACGTTCAAGGCGCGGGACAGCGCGCAGTCGGCGGTGGAGCCGGCACGGGCGACGGCCGTGGTGTCGGAGCTGATCGGACGAGACCTGGAAGGGGTGCTGCCGCCGACGGGCACGCTGGCCGGCCCGTTCGTGGCCGTCTCCGGCGGCACGGTGGGCGCGGAGAGCGACTACGTGCAGTTCTGCGCCATCGGAAGTGACGGACCCTGGGAGGATCGAGCGTTTCCCGAAGGCATCCGACGCATCGAGCTGTTGGTTCGCACGGACCTGAATTCGCCGGCGCTGGTTCGCCGTGTCACGCGGAATCTGCTGGCCAGCATCGCCGAGGAACCCGAAGAGGAAGTGCTGGTTCGCGGCGTGAAGTCGTTTGCGCTTCGGTACTACGACGGCACGAGCTGGTTGGACGAATGGGACTCGACATTGATCGACAACATCGCGCCTGTGGCGGTGGGCATCGATCTGGTGATCGAAATTCCCGGCGCCTGGGGCGCGGCGCCGGCGACGTATCGCATCCAGCGGATCATCCCGCTGGCTTGCGGGAGAGTGATGGAGCAAACGGACAGATGACCTGTGCCATCCAGGAAAACTCGCTGTGCCGCAGATTGAGCGGCCCCGCTGGCAGGGCCGGGTCGGGTGTGATCTGCGCACCCGGGCGACGGCGTGGCTCGGTCCTGATCGTCACGATCCTGATCGTGTTCACAGTGGCGGGCGTGGTGGTGGCGCTTTGCCGCTCGATGAGTGTGGAAGCGATCGCGGCGGCGAACCAGTCGGCCGCGGCGCAGGCGGCCTGCATCGAACGCGGTGCCGAGCAGTATGTCCTGGCGATGTTGAACGAGCTTGGCCCGGAGGTGCTGGATCTTCCGGAGCAGGACTTCGCCGCCGTGCCCGTGGGCGATGGCTGGTTCTGGGTGCTGCGCCCGCGGTACGAGGACGACTCGCTGCCGGTCTTCGGGCTGGTGGATGAAGCTTCCAAGTTGGACATCAACGCCGCCAGCGTGGACATGCTGCTGCGATTGCCTGGAATGACCGAGGATGTGGCGGCGGCGATCGTGGACTGGCGCGACGGGGATGGCAACGTCACCTCCGCCGGCGCCGAGAGCGAGTATTACCTGTCGCTGCCGCAGCCGTACGTGGCCAAGAACGAGAACTTCGAGACGGTGGAGGAGCTGCTGTTGGTTCGGGGTGTGACGATGGAGCTGCTGTGGGGCGACGGGTCGGCGCCGCCGCTGGGAAGCTATTCGTCGATGTTCGGGTCGGCCGGATCGTCATCGGGCAATCCGCGGTACACCAGCGCGCAATTGTCGCGGGGGCTTTTCGATCTGCTGACGGTCTACAGCGTGCAGCAGAACCGCAGTGCCAGCGGCAGCCAGCGAATCAACGTCACGCGCGTGTCCGACCGGGCTGAGCTGCGAAACCGCATGCGAGCGATCCTGGGCAACTCGCGGGCCAACGAAGCGGCAAGCCGCCTGGGCAACCAGCCCGTGGTGGATGTGTTCGATTTCGCCATCAAGGCCGGGCTGAGCGTGGATGAGCTGGCGCGTCTGGAGGATGCCATCACCGACACGACGGCCAATCGCATCCGGCGGATCAACGTGAACACGGCGCCGCGGGACGTGCTGCTGTGCCTGGACAACATCAGTTCCAGCGACGTCGATGCGCTGATTGCGGCGCGAAGCGCCAATCCGCCTTCGCATCAGTCGTACGCATGGGTGCTGGACGTGCTCAAGCAGAATGCGGTGGGGCTGGGTCGCTGGATCACGGGCAGTTCATCGCATTACTCGGCGGACATTGTGGCGGTCAGCGGGAATGGGCGGGCGTTCAAGCGAGTGCGCATTGTCGTGGATATCTCGCAGACCCCGCCGCGGGTGACCTATCGACGCGACCTGACGGAGCGCGGCTGGCCGATGGATCCATCGCTGCTGTCGTCGATACGTGCCGGGCAATTCGCGCGGGCGACGTTCGGTGGCGGTTTCTCAGGAGGTTTTACAAGGTGAGATTCGTCGGATCGGGCAACTTCCTCGGGATCGCGATAGGTGAGCGGAGCATGACCTGCGCCGAGGTATGCGTGCGTCGCCGCGCCGGTCAGGAGCGAGCTGCGGTGCGGCGCGCCGCGACCTTCACGCTCGGCCCCGAGCGGTCGATGGACAAACCCGAATCGCTGGGCGAGGCACTGGCGGGCTTCTTGCGGGCCAATGGCTTCGGCGCTTCGCGCGCGGTCGTCGGCGTGCCCGCCAGGTGGCTCGTCGCCGTCGAGAAGGAAGTTCCCCCCGCCGAAAGAGAGCAGCTTCATGCGATTCTGCGTCTTCAGGCCGAGCGACTGGCAATCGCCGAAAGCACCGACACGGTCTTCGACTACGTGGATGCGCCCCGGCAGCCGGACAAGCCGGGACGCGTGCTGCTGGTGGCGATGCTGCGCAAGCAGCTCGAGCGGATCGAGCAGGTGATGGAGGCGGCGGGGCTGAGGCTGATTGCAGTCACGCCGACGGCGCTGGCGCTGGCGACGATGTCGCGCCCGGAGCACTCGTCGCAGCCGTTTCGCGCGGCGCCGCTGCTGCTGCTGGGCGGGCACGGCGCCGAGCTGGTGCTGCACAATGCGCAGGGCCAGCCGCGGGCGCTGCGGCATGTGGCATTGGCGGTGGCCAACGGGCACGAATCGCCCGCGGTGGCCACGCTGGGCGCCGAGCTTCGCCGCACCGTGCTGATGGCCGGGGCCATGCCGGCTGCGACGTCCAACGGCCAGGGGCAGGGCGCGGGCGTCAACCAGATCGTGCTGTGGGATGGCCTTGGGCTGTCCGGCACGCAGATCGCCGAATTGTCCGATCGGTCCGGATTCAAAATCCAGCCTGCGGATCGTCTGCCCGCGGTGGAAGCCGACGCCACCGCCGACGGGGCTTACGCGCCGGCGGTGGCGCTGGCGTTGTGCGGGATGAAGCGGACGCTGCCGCTGGACTTTGCGCATTCGCGCCTGGCGCCGCGCCCGACCCGGCGATTCGGACGACGCGGCACCTGGGCCGCGGCAATCGGCGTGGTGGCTGTGCTGACCATCGGATTGCTCTACCAGGATCTGCGCCAGCAGCGCGCCGAGCTGGAGGCGCTGCAGAGCCGACTGTCGGAGCTGGCGCCGGACATCAAGCTGGCGGAGAACCTGCTGGACCGGATCAATTATGGCCGCGGGTACTTCGAGACGCGCCCGCCGGTGCTGGAGTGTCTGCGCGAGATCACGCAGATGTTCCGCGACGACGAGCCGATCTGGGCCACCAGCTTCACGATCCGCGAGAATCGCCGCGGCCAGCTCAGCGGCAAGGCCGCCGACTCCAGGACCCCCGCGGCGCTGGCGGACCGGATGCGGCGAAACCCGAACTTCAACGATGTGAAGGTGATGGACGTGAGCGAGACCGGCAGCGGTGACAGCCGCGGCGGCCGCGCAAGAGAGTGGGCGTTTTCGATCAGCTTTACCTATACGGCCGTGGAATGAACCGCCAGGACTGAACGAACATGGTACTGTCCAAGCGTGAACGGATGATCGCCATCGCCACCGGCGTGACGCTGGGGCTGACCGGGCTGTATCAGTTTGTCGTCGAGCCGCTGCTGGAGACGCGCGCCCAGACGCAGGCCGCCGTCGTCGAGGCTCAGCTCAAGCTCGATCGCGCGCAACGGCTGTTCAACACCAGCCGGCGGATGAATCGCCGCTGGGGCGAGATGACCGGCGCGAGGCTGGCGCGCAACGCCTCCGAGGCCGAGAGCCAATTGCTCAACGCCGTGCGCGAGTGGGAGCAGGATTCGGGCCTGACGCTGGCCTCGTTCCGTCCGGAGCGCAGCGGCGAGAAGGAAAAGGACTTCATGAAGATGACGTTTCGTGCCACCGGAGCGGGCAGCATGTCGCAGGTGGCCAGGTTCCTGTATCGCATCCAGACGGCGCCGATCCCGGTGCGGATCACCGATCTGACGATCAATCCGCGGCGGGAAGCGACCGACGACCTGGCGGTGAGCCTGGGGATCAGCACGATCTACCTGCCGGCCGAATCCCCCAAGCCCGCGACTCCCGCAGGCGGCGCGGGAAGCGCGGCGCAGGCGTCGGCGGAAGGGCGGTGGCTGCCATGAAATCGGTTGATCTGTGCAGATTCATCGTGGTGATGGCGTGTCTGGGCAGCGTGGGGCTGGCTGCGTCTGTCCAGGCGCAGTGGAACCGCTCGGATCGGCAGCGCGATCGGTGGGATCGAAACGATCGGGTCAGTCGCAATGCGGACGCCGAGGCGGCGCCGAGCACTTCGCCGGCGGCGCCGTACAGCTATCGCGAGCGGTATGGGGTGCTGTGGGAACGGAACATATTCCTGCGTGAGCGTGGCCGGCGCGAGCGGGTCGATCGGGATTTCCGTCCCGCGGCGCCGCGGCTACCCGAGCAATCGCTGGTGGTGACGGGGATCGTGTTCGAGGATGGCGAATACCGGGCGTATATCGAGGACGTGTCGCGCGGCACGACGCTAAAGCTTTCGGTGGGGGATGCGGTGGCGCGGGGGAAGGTGGTGGGGATCGAGATCGACGCGGTGGCGTACGAGAACTACGCCGGGGTCACGTGGATTCCGATTGGCAGCAACCTGGCGGGGGCGAGCGTGACGTCGGTGTCGGATGCGCGGATCGCTGCCGCGGCGGCGGGATACGCAGCGACGACGCAGCCGTCGGCGGGGGGTGCGGGTGCGGCGATCAACGCCAGTGGCGCCAACCTGAGCATCGAGGAACGGCTGAGGCTTCGGCGGATGCAGGAGCTGGGCGCGGCGGCCGCGCCGGCGCCGCCGAACCCGCCGCAGCAGGCACCCGAGCAACAACAGCCCGGACCGCAACAGCCCGGGCAGGAGCAGCCCGGGCAGGAGCAGCCCGGGCAGGAGCAGCCCGGGCAGGATCAGCCGATGCAGGAGCCGCCGCCGCAGTTTGTTCCCCAGGAGCAACCGGCGCCGCCGATGCCGCAGCAGTGGCCGCCGCAGATGCCTTCGCAGCCGCCGCCACTGCCGCCGCCGCAGCAGATGCAGGAGCCGTGACGCTGTGAAGGGTTGAACCGGGCGAGGCGATCGAGCCAGCGGGAGATCAGGTGAGACAGAAACCGAACATGACGATGCGAACAGCTATGTTTCCACGGGAGGATTCTGCCGGGGTGGGCATTGCCCTGCCTGGTGCCAGCAGGTGGAGATTGCCCGTCGTGCGCGCCGGATTGACGGCGATGATGGGCCTGGCGGTGGCGGGGGTGGTAGTGCCGCGGCAGGCGCTTGCGCAGGCGACGGCGCCCGCCGAAGAAGCGGCGCCGACCACGGCGCCGGCTCTGCCCGCCACCCTGCCGGCGACGCGCCCCGGCAACAACGGCGAGCGGGGCATCACCACGCAGCCCGGCGGAGGGCTGATCCTGAATTTCAAGGACGCCAACATCGAGACGGTGCTGGACGAGCTTTCCGCCGCCGCCGGTTTCATTATCGTTCCGGTCGTGCGTCCGCAGGGACGCGTGACGCTGGTCAGCAAGCAGCCGGTCAAGCCGGACGAGGCGGTGTCGCTGCTGAATACGGTGCTGAAGGATCCGGGGTACGCGGCGATTCAGCAGGGACGAATCCTCAAGATCGTGCAGCGCAACAACGCCAAGCATATGAGCATACCGGTCAGGATCGGGGCCGATCCGGAGAAGATCGAGCCAACCGATGAGCTGATCACGCAGGTGATCCCGCTGCGGTACGCGGTGGCCACGCAACTGCGCCAGGATCTGGCGCCGCTGATCAATCCCGAAGCCGACTTCACCGCCAACGCCTCGAGCAATGCCCTGGTGATCACGGACACGTCGGCGAACATCCGGCGGGTGGTGCAGATCGTCAGCGCGCTGGACACGCATCTGGCCGATGCGTCGGACGTTCGCGTCTTCCAGCTCCGCTACGCCAGCGCCGCCAACGCCGCGCGGCTGATCAACGAGCTGTTCCGCACGGCGGCGGGCGGCCCGCAGCAGCAACAGCAGCAGCCGTTTCCGGGATTTGGCGCGTTCGGTGGTTTTGGGGGTCCGGGAGGGGGAGGTGGCGCGGGCGGGTTTGGCGGGCGTGGCGGATTCGGGGGATTCGGCGGCGCCGGAGGGGGGGGCGGCGGCCGTGGCCAGCAACAGCAGTCCGCCGGTGCGGCGCTGCGAACCACCCCGGTCAATGCCTCCTCCGATGACCGGACCAATACCCTGGTCGTGACCGGGCCCACCGATACCCTCAATGTCATCGCTCGCGTCGTCCGCGAACTGGACTCCAATCCGGCCTCGGAAGAAACGGTGTTCATCTACCGGCTGCGGAACGGGCAGGCGTACAACGTGGAGGCGGTGCTGAACATGTTGTTCAACGGAGTCTCCAGCTCGTCGCGAGGAGTGACCTCGCAGAACCTGCTGGGGCAGAATCGCCTGAGCAGCAGCGGCGCCAACCGCATGACTGGAAGGCAGACGGGCACGAGCTTCGGCGGGGCGGCGGGCCGCGGCGGCGCGGCAGGCGCGTTCGGCGGCACCGGCGGTTTCGGCGGCGCCGGCGCGTTCGGGGGCGGCGCGTTCGGCGGAGCACGCGCCGCAACCGGCATCTTTGGCGGAGGCGGCGCGTTCGGCGGCTTCGGCGGACTGTCCCCCGCCGCACAGCGCGCCGCCGCCGACCTCTCAGGGCAGGTCTACATCATCGCAGATCCCGACACCAACTCCCTGCTCATCCGCACCGCGCCCAAAAACTATGAACGCGTCAAGGAAATCCTCCAGGAACTGGATCGACCCGTCGCCCAGGTGCTGATCAAGGTGCTGCTGGCCGAAGTCACGCACACCAACTCCTCGGACCTGGGCACCGAGTTTTCGGTCTTGAACCTTCGAGCCGGAAACAACCGCGGCCAGCGCGGCGACACGAGCTTCAATATCCCCACCGAAGGGGCCAATTCCACCGGACTGGTCGTGCAGGTGATCGAAACCGACTTCCGTGCCACGCTTCGGGCGCTGGAGGAAGCCGGCAAGCTCGACGTGCTGTCGCGGCCGTACATCCTGGCCTCGGACAATCAGCTCGCCAGCATCACCGTCGGGCAGGAAGTGCCATTCATCACGCGCACGCAACTGACCGAGCAGGGCACGACCAACAACACGATCGAGTACAGTGACATCGGGATTCTGCTGGACGTGATCCCGCACATCAATCCGGATGGTCTGGTGATTCTGGACGTGGCGCCGGAGATTTCGACACTGACCGGCGACAGCGTGCCGATTTCCGAGACGGTCTCGGCGCCGGTGTTCGCCAAACGCTCGGCGCAGTCGCGCGTGGGCGTGATGAACGGACAGACGATCGTGATCGGCGGCCTGATGGAGGACCGCAAGACCGAGACGATTCGGAAAGTGCCGCTGCTGGGAGATATCCCCTGGGTCGGCGCGGCGTTCCGCCGAAGCGAGAAGAACAAGGCCAAGACCGAGCTGCTGATCTTTCTGACGCCGCACGTAGTCAGTCGTCCGGAGGTGCTCCAGGGCATGGCGCAGGAGGAGATGGACAAGACGCAGTTGACGCCCAGCGCTGTGGGGCCGGGCGAATTCCAGCGTCATCTGGACAGCATGGAGGCGGGCGGGCGGGCTGCGACGCAGCCGGCGCCGTCCGCGGAGCAGCCGCCGCGACCGTTGCTCGCCCCGTCGCCCGCGACGCGACCGGGCGGCGGGCGGTGATGCGCGCCGTTGCCGGCCGGTCACCACATGAGGCAAAGTTTGGATGAAGGCTGAAACGAAGACTCAACACGCGCTCGAAGGTATGGCTCGCCGGATCGGCTTGATATCGCTGGCGGTTGCGATGCTGGCGGCGATGGCGGGCGGATGCGCCGGTCGAGGGGCGTCCGGGTCGATGCCGACGACGCGTCCCGGGTCGCCGCAGCAGACGGTCGCCCCGATCACGAATACCGACCCGTGCGCGATGCGACTGCACGATCTGTGCGGAGCGCTGTTGTTGTACTTCGCGACAAACCGGCAGTTGCCTGCTCGACTCGAGCAGCTTCAGCAGGTGCCGGGCTTTGAGCAGGTCACGGGCGAGCTGCGTTGCCCGGTGTCCGGTCTGCCGTACGTCTACAACCCCGCCGGCTGGCTGCTGCCCGAAAAGCAGCAGCGGGTGATCATCTATGACCGCACGCCCGCCCATGACGGCATGCGCTGGGCCATCACCATTGAAGAGCCGAAGGAGGATCAGCCGCTGATCACGAAGGTGATCGCGTTGCCGGAGTCGCGTTTCACGTTTCAGCCGCGGTAGCGGGATGATTCTCGGCGATGGCGGCAGGGGAAACGGATGGCGACTACGAACGTGGTTGCCGGAAAAGACTCCCGACCCCTTAAATCAGGCGCAGGAAGCGTTGGGCGTCGCTGACCATGGCGGTGTTGTTGAACAGCACGTACGTCGGCCGCGAATGCAGCCTGCGGCACCAGAGCAGCAACTGCCGCAGCTCCGCGTCGCTGTAGCTGTAACGGTAGTTCGTGCCGGGCTTGCCGTGCAGGCGGAAATAGCCAAGTGGCTGATCGGTCGGCGGGGCAGTCACGAACGGGTCCACGATCCAGATCAGATTCAGCTCACGCACCAGGCGCGCCACAAGATCCCCTGGCCAGTCACCCCGGGGCTCCCAGCCGCAGATCAGATCGGCTCGCTGCGGTTTGATGGCAGTGAAAAATGCGCGGAGGTTGGAGATGTTCTGCTCGACGGGGGTGAAAGATGCGGGAGACTGGAACACGATGATGCGTGCCGCCAGCGCCCGTGCCGCCTGCAGCGTCGTCCGCCACGCCACCAACACCTGCGGCGTCGGTTGAAAGGCTCCGTAGTATCGGCGTTGCGCCGGCGGAATCGGTCGGCGCAGTCGGCGGTATGTGGGACTGCTCGGAGGGTGCGTGATTAACTGCCAGGCCTTGAGCGTGAACTCGAAGTTTGCCGGCGCTTCGCGACGCCATCGTTCAAGCGTCTGCGTTTGCGGGGGATGGTAGAACGTCTGCTGAACTTCAGTGAGGGTGAAGATCCGGAAATAAGCGGACCTTGCCATCTGCATTCCGCAGCACCCCACGCGAATGTCACCGTCGCCGGACACGATCGCTCCATTTTATCAGGCCCGCAAAAGGCTGCTGCTCCGGTCGCCTACGGGCGGTTTTCCGTTGGCAACAGGGCGATCCACAGGGTATTGTGCTGGGAGTGCGGGATCACATCGCATCGACACAACACCCGCACGCGGAGGAGGTCCGCATGGCTGGTCACAATGATTCGCAGCAGAAGAAGGAGACTGGGGCCGTTCAACCGGCTGGTCGCGTCGCTCAATTGAACGAATCCCCCGCGACGTCCGCCGTCCAGGACGATGTGCGGTACACGGCGGCGGCTTACAGCATCGATCAGGAGCGGCTGGTCGGGCTGGAGTTTATCCGGGCCACCGAAGCGGCGGCGCTGAACGCATACAAGTGGATGGGCAAGGGGGACAAGGAGTCGGCCGACTTTGCCGCCTGCGACGCGATTCGCGGTTTGTTCGATACGGTCGCGATTTCCGGGACGGTCACGATTGGCGAGGGAGCCAAGGACCAGGCACCCGGCATCTTCAAGGGAGAGAAACTGGGAACCTGGTGTCCCGGATCGATCAGGATGGCCATTGCGGTGGATCCGATCGACGGCACGACGATCGTGAGCAAGGGCCTGCCGGGGGCCATCAGCGTGATTGCCGCCGCCACCTGCGAGAATCCGGAAGATGATCCGAACAAGCTTTTGGCGGACATTCCCAGTTTCTACATGAACAAGATCAGCTTCGGCCCGAAGGTCAAGCACGGACCGGGGCGTATTCGTCTGGACAACACGGTCCAGGACAATCTGGAGATCATCGCGCTGAAGCTGGGCAAGCGGGTTCAGGACCTGACGGTGGTGGTGCTGGACCGACCACGGCACGAGCGGCTGATTCACGACATCCGCCGTGCCGGCGCCGCGATTCGGCTGATCAGCGACGGCGACATCGCCGGCGCGATCGCGCCAAGCCTGCCGGGCAGCGGCGTGGACGTGTACATGGGCACGGGCGGAAGCCCCGAGGCGGTCCTTGCGGCGGCGGGGATCAAGTGCCTGGGCGGGGAGATTTTGGCGCAGATGTGGCCACGCGATGACGCGGAACGAAAGGCCCTGAAGGACTCGGGCCTGACCGACGCCGACCTCAATCGCGTCTACACCGCCGACGATCTGGCCAAGGGCAATCGCATTCTTTTCGCCGCCACGGGAATCAGCGACTCGACCTTGCTGAAGGGCATCCGCTACGAGGATACCCATGTGATCACCTACAGCATCCTCATGCGCGCCAAGAACCAGACCGTGCGGTATATCAAGACAGTGCACAATCTGGACATGAAGATGATCCGACTGCGCAGCGACCGGCAGGAGCACGCCCTGTAGATGGGCGTAGAACAGACAGGTCGTGCACCAGCGGCGATATTTTGCGGCGGGTCGTCCGCCCGCTCTACGGTAACTCTTTTACGAAATCGCGCACGATGGTATCCTCCACGCCTGCCGGAGGCTCGTGTCCCCTATGGCCAGGCGCTCCCGCCATCGAATCCCCAATGTCGCGCTGCTGATCGAGACCTCGCGCTCGTTCGGGCGAAATGTGCTTCGCGGCATCGGAGACTACGCACGAGTCTACGGACCGTGGCTGTTCCATCTGCCCACCGAACTGCCCATCCGCGAGGTGCCCGGCAAAGACATCTGGGATGGTGACGGAATCATCGCCCAGCCTCATCAGGATCCGGTCCTGCTTCGGCAACTGGCCGAGAGAAATGTGCCGGTCGTCTCGCTGTCCGGACCGCCGGGCGCCGGGGGCTTTCCGGCGGTCCGGCCCAATCAGGACGCCGTCGCCGAGCTGGCGATGAACCACTTCCGCGAACGCGGCTTCACGCGATTTGCCTATTGCGGGACCCCTGCGGAACGCAAGTGGCCCCCGACCGGCGAGTTGTTTCGCACGCTCACCGAGGGCGCCGGATACACCTGCGCCGTGTATGAGCCGGCGTACGAACTGGAAGGCGCGCGGCTGCACCTGGAGCACCTGGCTGACTGGCTGCTGAAGCTGAAGAAGCCCGTGGCGCTGCTGGCGGCGCACGACCTGCGTGCCCGCGAGGTGCTAGATGCCTGTCGGCTCGTCGGAATCCACGTCCCCGAGGAGATCGCCGTGCTGGGTGTCAACGACGACGAGCTGATCTGCGAAATGGCCAATCCCCCGCTGTCCAGCGTGATGCACAACGCGCGGCGGATCGGCTACGAGGCCGCCGCCATGCTCGATCGGCTCATGGCCGGCAAAAAGGTCTATGCCGATGTTGTGGTCGATCCGCTGGGGGTCAAGACGCGCCAATCCACGGATCTGCTGGCGATCGAGGATCCGGAGATCGCCAAGGCCGTCCGCTACATTCGCGAGAATGCCTGTTCCGGCCTCCGAGTAGAGGATGTGCTGGAGCAGGTGGCGCTGTCTCGACGGGCGTTCGAGAAGCGATTTCGTGCTGCGGTAGGTCGTCCGCCGCACATGGAGATTCGCCGCGTTCAGCTCGAGCGCGTCAAGGAGTTGCTGGTGACGACGGATTACAAGCTGGAGCGGATCGCCGAGATCACCGGCTTCTCGACTGCGCAGTATCTTGCCGGGCTTTTTCATCGAGTGGTGAAGATGACGCCCGGCGCCTGGCGTCAGGCCGGAAGAGCCGGCCGGGTGCCGGCGGGATGAACTGCGGGCACACCGTCATTGGAATAAGGGGGTCGGGAGTCTTTTCCGCCAGCCGGAAAAGACTCCCGACCCCTTTTTGCTGCCGAGGGCGGTTCGCTGCGCCGGATCGTAAAAGTTTTACGCAAAAGTGGAGTCGGGGGCGCGTCCGGGGCAGGATAGAGTTAACCGACGATGAAGCGGGTCGGCAACGACAAGGCGGCCGGGGTCGCCGGGACCGGCATGACATCCGCGCGGCAACCGCCGCGGGCCAGGTCGCGCGCCGGCACGGTGTTCCGCAGTCTGCCGGCGCAGGATTCCGCCCCATCGATCACAGAGGCGATGCCGTCCCTGCCGCAGGCGCCCAACCGTACCCCGCCATTCGCCATGCCCCAAATCGTCGTGCCGGTCTTTCCCGCACGCGTCGTGAGCATCGTCGAGCATGGCGCGATCGAGGGCGGCCAGCACGACTGCACTGCCGCCATCGCGCACGCCATTGCGAGCTGTGCCCAGGCCGGCGGCGGACGCGTGCTGATCCCGCCGGGACACTGGCTTACCGGCCCTATCCATCTGCGCAGCAACATCGATCTGCATGTGTCGCCGGGCGCGGTGGTGCGATTCATCAGTGATCCGCAACGCTACCTGCCACCCGTCTTCGTACGCTGGAGCGGCAGCGAATGCTACAACTACTCGCCACTGATCTACGCCCGCGATTGCACGAACATCGCCATCACCGGCGGCGGCACCCTGCTGGGCCAGGGCCATCCGTGGTGGGGCTGGGAGAAGCTTGAGCAACGCTCGCGGGCCCGGCTGTACCAGATGATCCTTGAAGGTCTTCCGGTCGAGCAGCGCGTTTTCGCCTGTGAGCAACACCCGCTGCGACCGCAGTTCATCCTGCCCATCAACTGCACCAATGTGCTGATGGAGGACTTTACGATTGGCCAGGGCGGGCCATTCTGGACAGTGCACGTGGCCTACTGCCAGAACGTGACCATCCGCCGCGTGCGGATCAACGCGCCCGACGGCCCGAACAACGACGGGATTGACATCGACTCCAGCCGCAACGTGATCATCGAGGATTGCGAGCTGAACACCGGCGATGACTGCGTGGCGCTGAAGAGCGGGATGAACGAGGACGGATGGCGAGTCGGCAAGCCGACGGAGAACGTGATCATTCGCCGAATCCGCGCCACCGGCGGACAAGGGGGCATCGCCATCGGCAGCGAGATGTCCGGCGGGGTGCGCAACGTCTTCGTGCACGACTGCCACTACGACGGGCCGGCGGTGGGCATCCGGATGAAGGCGGCGCGTGGCCGCGGCGGGGTCGTGGAAAACATCTACATTCAGGACATCACGATGGGCAGGATCGCTGGCGAGGCGATCCAGATGACCACGGAATACCCCTCGTTTGCCCGCCCCGACGGCAAGGCGCCGCTCTTCCGGCACATCCACATTCGCAACATCGCCTGCCAGGAGGCAAGAACCGCCGTGCGAATGATCGGCCTGCCCGATGCTCCCTTCCAGGACATTCGTCTGGAGAACATCGCCATCGCCGCCGAAGAAGGCCTGCAGTGCGCCGCGGCCAGCCGGCTGGATCTGGTGGACCTGAAAATCACGCCCCGGCGCGGTCCGGTGCTGTCGCTGAAGGATGGCCAGGAGGTGCTGATTCACGGACTGAACAGCGTGACCAGCGGGGGCGTTTTCCTGGATCTTCGCGGTCGGCAAACCCGCAACATCCGCCTGAGCGGCCGGGCCAGCGAGCATGCGCGTCCGGCGGTCGTGCTGGGCATCGACGTGCCGCGGGATGCGCTGATGCACGAACATGACTGACTCATCTCACGCTTCAGGCACGTCGGTCTCGCGCCAGCGCGCTGCCAGCGCGCCGATTTACAATCAGCCGCGGTTGCGATCAGCTTTTGGGATCAGCAGTTGGTGAAACTGCCGTCCTCGCGATGCAGGTGGGGCGGCTCGGTCATTTCCGCCGGATACTTCAGCGCCGCCTCGCGGTGGAAAGTCACACCGATGCCCGGCGCGGTGGGCACGGTCAGTCGCGTGCCCTGAAGCTCAAAGGCGCACTCGAACACGTCCGGGAGCATTTGTGCCGGTGGGTGGATGATCTCCTGGGGGCCGGCGTTGTCGCACGCCAGGTTCAGGTGCAGCGACGCCGCCGTGCACACAGGCCCCAGCGGATTGTGCGGCAACACTCTGATGAAGTGAGTCTCGGCCATGGCGGCAATCTTTTTGGCCTCGGTCAGCCCGCCGCAGATGCACAGGTCGGTTCGCACGTAGTCCACCAGCTCTTCCTCAATGACCTGACGGAACTCCCACTTGTTGGCCCACTGTTCGCCCGCGGCGATCGGAACGGCGCTGAGCTGACGGATGTTGCGATAGGCGTGCATGTGTTCGGCGCGGACGGGGTCTTCGACCACGAACATCCCGAGCGGCTCGACCTCCCGCAGGAACCACGCCGCCTCATCAGGTGTGAAACGCGCATGGATGTCCACCATCAGCTCGATCTGATCCCCCACGGCCTGCCGTACCGCGCGAAGTTGCGCGATGAGCCTGCGGATCGACGCGCGCGAGCGAAATATATTACCGTCCGATGCCGGTCCGATGCGGAAATACTTGTGTCCGTCGGCAATGCACTCCTTGGCCAGCTTGACCATCGCCTCGCACGAGTCCTCCACCGACCCGCCCAATGCGCGGCGGAACATGTCCACCTCGTCGCGATTGGGCTCGGTCTTGTTGCTGCGATAGGTGGGCGAGAGGAAGCACTGAACGTAATCGCGGCATCGCCCGCCGAGCAACTGATACACCGGCACGCCCAGCGCCTTGCCCTTGATGTCCCACAGGGCGATGTCAATCGCCGCGATGGCCGAGCCGATCAGCCGGTCGGCCGGATAGAATCCCCCGCGAAACATTCGCTGCCACAGATACTCGATGCGCATCGGATCCTGTCCGATGAGCCATCGCTTCATGTGTTCGATGGCGCCCTGAATGGCTTTCCATCGCCGCTGGAGTCCGCCTTCGCCGACCCCGCTGATTCCCTCATCCGTGTGAACCAACACCGGTACCAGCGTCCGTCCAGGCGCCTGGACAGGAATGCACTCGATATCTGTGATCTTCATTCGTTGACACCTCGCAGCGAAAACAGAAGGCTCAGGCTTCCGGGTTTGCTTCGCAGCCGCGGGATCCGCAGGACGCATCCGACCGCTGGCGACGCCACGTCGTCGGACTCATGTCTGCTGAACCCCGAACTCCAGAACCTGGCTGCTGCCTGAACCCTCGGCAACCAATTCGTCCGCCCAGTAGTCCCGGAAGGCTCGACGAAGCTCGGCCTGAAGGGCGTCCGATACAGGATAATAAGGTGCTCGGGTAAGGCCAGAGTCTACCAAAAACCCGCTCAGTGCCGCCCGGGCCTTGCCAATGATGCCGTGCAGGTGCCCGGCCGCACGGACCTTGCCGATCTGCTCCAGCTCCCATCGCATCAGTTTCAGGTGTCGGCGTCGCGCTTCATCCCACCGACCGGACAGACACGCATCAAAGTATCCTCGATGCCACCGGGGCAGCGTGTTGCACCAGTAGCTGTAAACTCCGACCGCTCCGAGCATCATCCCGGGCAGGATCGTCGTGTCCACGACAAAGTGGGCAAGGTGCGGACTGTGCAGCACGATTTCCGTCAACGCGGTGGTGTCGGTTGTGCCAAGTTTGCTGCCGATGAACTGCTCGGGAAAACGTCTGCTCAGGCGGGCATAGTCCTGACCGCTCAGCGCCGGCAGACAGCGCGGATGCGCGTAATGGATCCAGCGGGCTTGTGGCGCCTGCTGCGCCAGATCCTCGAAGAATCGATCCACATCCCCCGCCGCCAGCGGCATGAAAAACGGAAACGCCACGTGAACGTTGGGTATTCCCGCCTCGAGGCTGGCCTTGATACGATCGATGATGCCACGTGTGTTGCACCAGGTCACGCCCATGGCGGCGTCGATGCCGTGACGCGCGCATGCTTCCATCGCCTTGCCAAATGCACGGGCCAGCGCGCGGAATTCGTCCAGCTCGATGGCATAAAACTCTCCATCGCTGTCGGTCGTGTAGATCCCATCCACGGCCCCCGATTCCGCCAGACGCAGGCAGTTGCGCTCCAGCACGGCGGCATCGAGCCTGCCGCTGGAGCGGTCCCACGGCGTCGGGATCGCCGACCACAACCCCCGCAGCGTCGTGCTGTCCAGCGCTCGCATCGCTTCAGGTGTCTCCTGCCATCTGTCTGTCGCTCATTGCGCCTTGCGGTTCTACACTTTGCTCGGCTCAGCGGCGTCCTGAGGTGGGCAGGAACCGGCCTGCCACACCTGCGCCTGCTTCAACCGCAGCGCGCTGCTCTGGTACACCTCGGGATTGACCACGAATTTCGGACGCTGCCCACGCAGCGCTGTCACCGCGGATTCCACTGCGGAACGGAACACGGCGATCATCCCCTCGACTGCACGGTTTCCCAGATGCGTCGTGAACACGACGTTGGGCAGACCGAACAGCTTCTTGCCCCCTTCGCCGGGAGGATCATCCAGCCCCGCCCCGCCAAGTCGCTTCTCCAGAATCGCCTCGACCAGCGCTGCCTCATCCACCAGCTCCTTCCTGGCCGCATTGATGATGAAGGCGGTGGGCTTCATCATGGCGATCTGCTCTCGCCCGATCATGCCGCGCGTCTGCTCATTGAGCCGCACATGCAGGGAGACAAAGTCCGATTCTTTCAGCAGCGTCTGGAAATCCACCAGCTCGATGCCATGTTCGTGCACGAAGTTCATGTCGGCCCACGGATCATGCGCGATGACGCGCATTCGCCAGCCCCTGGCCCGCAGCGCCACTTCCTTGCCGATGGCGCCGATCCCGACGATCCCAAGCGTTTTGCCCGAAACCATCGTACCGATGCCGCGCGTCATGTCGCCGCGGGACAGCAGTATGTGATGATGAGGAATCTGACGCGCCGCCGCCAGCATCAGGCCCCAGGCAATCTCCGCAACCACCTCGGCGCCCTGGCCTCCGGGCGCATTGGTCACCACGATGCCATGCCTTGTGGCGGCGGCGACATCGAGCCATTCAAAACCGCTGGCGGCGATCGCGCACACCTTCAACCGCGGCGCCGCGATCATGTCCGCTTCCAGCGGCGCGCTGCGAACGCTCGCGGGTAGAATCACTGCATCCGCCTGCTGACACAACGCACGGATCTGCGCCGCATCCGCATTGCGATACCATGGCTCGGCCAGCAGCTTCACGCCCAGCGACTCGATCCATGCCCGCTGCGAATCCACGACGTCCAGACAGGTTCCGTTCAAAACAATTAATGTTGGAGCTTGCATCACGGCTGAGTTTCCAGAAAGACTCATTCCTTCATCGGCGACGTGCTCGCCGGGATAGCAGCATACCGGCGCAGGCCACGCTCAACACGCACGCCGGCTCGGGGACACCCACCGCCGGCAGACCCAGCCTCGCCAGTGCCGCGGCAAACGCCCCGGCCTGCGACGCCGGCCAGTTGCCCGCCAGCAGACGCAGATCCGACACCGTCACCGCACCGTCATAGTCAAAATCCCCCTCCGCCCACAACTGACCCGCAGGCTGCTGCCAGTGCAACGCCAACGCCTCAAGGTCCGCAAAGTCCACCACGTCGTTCAGGTCCGCATCCCCCGCCCAGGCGTATCGCACCAGCACCTGATCCGCACCCGCCGACGCATACCCCGGACGATGATGCTCATCGCCCAGGCTGCTTCGGATCCGCCCGGCCAGCAGGTGCTGGCGAACCTGGCTCACATCCGTCGCGCCGATCACCACGCCCCCGTCGCCCAGGTCCAGCCTCGCATCATCGCCCAGCCACAGCTCCGCGATCCGCGCCTGGCCGCTGCCCAGCATCAGCGACGATCCGTCCAGAATCCGCAGGATCGACTCATACACCACGCTGCCGCCGCCCGACTGGCTCAGGCTTTTTCCCGCCAGCACCGTCACGGGGTCTGAAAGCTTCAGCGTCGCGCCGCTGGCCACGTCCAGGATCGTGTTGCTGGCCACGGTCAGCGGCAGGTTGATCTTGTGCGTGCCCTTGAGGACCTGCACCAGCGCCGAGGATCCGCCTGATGCCTGCATGGTCAGCGAGCCGCTGCCGCCCAGCACGTAGCTGTTGGTGTTGTCGAACCGCAGCGTCCCCAGCGTGATCGGCGTGTCGGTGTAGACGGTGCGTGGCGCGGCGAGTGTCCAGAGGAGGTTGGCTTCGGCGCCGACGGCGTTGGGCGCCCCGCCGCCGGCCCAGTTGCTGCCGGTCTGCCAGTTTCCGCCGGCCTCGTTGATCCATTCGTGAAGGGGCGCGGTGTTGGTATAGAGGAGGTCATCGAAGTAGACGGTGACGGCATGTCCATCGGGCGAGAGGGAGAAGATTCCGAAGCGATCGAAGGTGGCGCCGGCGGCGCGGTCGCCTTCGGGCAGGTCGAACCGTTTGGTGACGCCGTCGAGGGTGACGAGCATGGATCCGCGTCCGCCGGCGCCGCCGGGGTTGTATTGGATCGTGAACTGGCGAACCTGATCGTCGGGATAGATCAGCGGCCCGTTGCCGGAGTCGCGCTTCTGGGCGGTGCTATTGGCGTAGATGGGGCGGAAGTACCATCCAACGGCGCTGGGGCCTTCGATGGCGACGCCCATGAAGTTGGCGACGTCGGCGATGGCGGGATTGGACGTGTCGATGGTGTTCTCGATCGAGTGCTTGTTGAACCACCCGAAGTACATTCCGCCGTCGGAAGAGCCGCGCCGCATGACGACCTTCCCCGAGGCGATCATCGGCGTGTCCAGGGACAGCCCGCTGACCGGAGCGGCGTAGTAGGGCTCCTGATGAGCCACGGCGCGCCAGACCAGGCCGCCAATCTCGCCCGGACTTGCTCCGCCTGCGTAATTCGTGTTGCTGTACCCGAAGTTGTAGGCATTGCGCTGTTCTGGATCCGGGAAGCTCGTGCGATTGCCGAGTTGCTCCCAGCCGGTGTTGGAGGTGTTGAAGTTCTGGGAGACACCGTTGTAAGTGATGTCATCGAGATACAGCCGGATCTGCCCCGCGGGCGCTTGAAGATTGAACAGCCCGAAGCGATTGAAGCTTGCGCCGCTGGCGCGGAGTTCGGGCGTGAGCGGCAGCACGGCCGGGGGCTTGTTATCGAGCGTGAAGGTGATGGTGCCGTTTCCGGCGGGGTTGTACGACAGCGACCAGGTGTGCGTGCTGCCGTCGAAGGGGACAGTCAGGGGCGTGGGAAGGTTGCCGGCATTCAAACCCTGAGCCTGCCAGGTTTGGCTGGTGACATCGATGTGAACGTTGGCGAATGGTCCGCGTCCGTCGAGGCGGAAGACCAGAGCGTTCCACGGTCGCCAGCCCTGTCGCAGCGAGTTGAACCATCCGAAGAACGCGCCACCGGTGTTGTTCTGCACGGGCATCGCGAGGCGTCCGCTGGCGGTCAGGACGCTGTCGAAGGTCTGGGTGGCGATGGGAACGGCGTAGTAGGCGGGCGTGAGGGAGCGTGAGACCAGCCCGCCAAGCTCGCCGCTGCCCCCGCCGGCGTTGCTCGTCGGGCTGAAGCCGAAATCCTGAGTCACGATCGGAGGGTTGGCCGGGACGGTGCGATTGAGCCGGCCTTCCCAACCGGGGTCGGTGTCGAAGGTGGCGGTGGTGGTGCCGGCGCAGGTGATAGAAGCCGCGCAGAACACGGCGCAGGTCCCGTAAGCGGTGGCACCAAACGAGCCCAGGAAGCGTCGCCTGCTGTTCATCGATCCCTCCTTACGGGTGCGCAGATGAAGGTACCACGGGCACGCAACTGCCGACCTCGAATCAACAGACCCAATCCAAGCGTGCTGAGAACCACAGCGGCGACCGGCTCGGGCAACGCAACGGCAGGCAGCCCAAGTTCAGCCAGCGCGCTGTAGAACGCATCGCCGCTGCCGCGCCAATTGCCTGCCAGCAACGTCAGGTCCGCCGGGCCGACCAGCCCATCGTAGTCGAAGTCTCCGCCGCTCCAGACGGCATTGGGGGATTGCCAATGGGCCGCCAGCATTTGCAGGTCGGCAAAGTCAACCAGCCCGCTCAGATCCGCATCGCCCGCCCAAGCCAGACCCACGATCGTCTGCTCATTCAAGTCGCTGGCGGCGTAGGCGAGCCTGTGCCGCTCATCGCTGAGGCTGCTGGTGATGCGGCCCTGCTCCAGACAGGTTCGGATGCGTTCCGCAGCCATGTCGAAGGTGGCGATGCTGTCGTTCAAATCGAGCCGCGCGTCCGTCGCCAACGACAGGCGGTGAATGTGAAGCCTGCCCGGCCCTGAGAGGCTGAGCTGCGCCGATTCGAGCACCCGGACGACGGACTCGAAGCTGACGATTCCGCTGCCGCTTTGGCTGAGGGTCCTGCCCGGCAGGATGATGACCGGATCGGAAATCTTCAGTGCCGTGTCGGTGGCGACGCTGAGGGTTGTATTGCTGGCGATGGTCAGGGGCAGATTGACTTTGTGCTCGCCGCGGGTCACTTCGACCAGCGCCGGCGTGCCGCCGGGGGTCTGGAGAGTGAGCGAGCCGCTGCCGGCGATGACATAGGTGCTGGGATTGTCCAGCCTCAGGGTGCCCAGCACAATCGGGGCGTCGGTGTAGACGGTGCGCGGCGGGCCGGGCAGACCTGCGATCACCGCCTCGGCGCCGACGGCGTTGGGGATGCCGTTGTACCAGTTGGCCGAATCGTTCCAGTCGCCGCCGAGCGATTTCCAGTCGGATGACGGGTTGTTGGTGACGGTGATGGTCTGCTGGAGCACTTGTCCGAACCAGGTGACGTGCTCCTGAAGCATGCCCCAGTGGGTTTGATATGTTCCCAAGGTCTGGGGCGCGGTGATCTGGATGTCGAAGGTCACTGGCCGACCGCGGAAGATACCGCCATAGAACGGAATCTCGTTGGTGGTATCGTCCAGGAGATAACGCCCCGGGCCGAACATCGTTTCGCCGGGGAGGAACTCCTGCTGCCCGAACTTGTAGTTCTGAGCGGCAGTCCAACTGAAGTCGCCCTGGTTGCGGACGATCACCTGTACGGTGCGGGTTTCGCCGGGGCGCATCTTGATGGGCAGGTTATCCCACAGGATTCGGGCGTCGCGATCGGGGACATCGTTGAAGCGTCTGGCGCCATCGGCGGTGGTTTTGATGTACTCGAACGGGTCGTTGGTGGCGGACCAGACATCGGTGTTGGTGTTGCCGCTGCCGGGAGCGATGTAGGGCGGCCCGGGGTTGGCGGCGTAGATCCCGGAGCCTTCGTCGTATTCGTTCCAGCTTTCGATGTAGACCCGGCGAAGCGTGCCGCGCGCCGCCACAGCCTGCTCCCAAGCCGTGCGATAGTGCACCCCGCCGTCGCGCTTGAGTTGATCGCCGGGGTTACGGATGTTCTGATCCCAGTACCCGGCCTTGAGCTGCGCCGATCGCAGGTTGTTGTACGTGACGTCGCGATAGTACTGGTTGATTTCGAACAGCGGCACCTTTTCGTCGGCGAAGGCGAGCGTCGGCGGGTTCAGTGCCGTCGTGACCATGTTGATGCCGTTGTTGAACATCGGGTGCTTGTTGCCGAAGGCGGCGGCCAGGCGGCTGGTCAGATCATTGCGCGTCAGTGAGCCGATGTTGTCCAGGTTGGCAAAGACATGCCAGGTAACCAGGTGTGGCTTGCCGTCGATGCTGGCGATGTAGCTGTCAGCGTGTTTGTCGGTGTTGACGCTGTAGTACTGGTTGTAGAAGCGGATATACTGATCAGCAAACGCTTGCTTGCCGGCGGCGGTGGCGACGTCGATCCGTGAATCAAACCACGTGAGCGGCGGGTCCAGAAACGGCGCGACCTTCGGCACGTCGTACCCCTGCGCCCGCAACTGCCCCAATGCGTTAAACAGATTCACCCGCTTCTGCTCGTGTACGTGATTGAAAAGATGGACGTATAGCACGTCGATGTTGGCGGCCATCATCTGCTTGATCTGGCCCTGCCAGAATGTCACGTCGCCGGTCCAGTTCTCGCGGCCTTCGATCGGTCGCCACGGGCCGCTGAGTTGTCCGTCGTTGGCGCCGAACCAGTGGAAGACGCTGGTGCTGACGATACGGTCGGAGCGTTGGAAGGTCCGCCCGGCGGTTCCCAGGTTCGCCACCGCCAGCGTGGGCATCAATAGAGTCCCGATGCCCAGGATGCCACGGCTCAGCAGGCTTGGCAGCATGCCAGTTCGTGACTGGCGCATGTTGCAGGTATTTGAGACGATACGACGGAAAGCGAGCACGTGAAATCCCTCCTGACTGCCGTCGCGACGCGAAGACAACGAGTGCGGGCGGAACCGGCATCGGCGAGCGATCTTCCGGCCCCCGGACTCGTCGGGCCGTCATACCGGCCCATTTTTATCTATTCTATAGGATGAAGTTGTTTTAACCAGCAAAATTATCGATTTCTCGTTGACCTTCTCCGTCGTTGAGATTAAGGTGCAGGGGCTGAAGCGCTGGAGTCAGCAGTACTATGTCAACGTCGTCGGCTAATCCTGTCTCGTCCGCCGCGCGGCTGTCCCCGGTGTTCCGGGAGTTGCCCCTGCCACCGGAGACTTGCTCAGACTCCCAGCGACCTGCACCCCAACCGCGTACGGTTGCCGCGGCCGTCGCAGGCGCAAACGGCAGGCCGGACATCTTCACCGATGACGCCGGTCGGCCGCGCGTGCTGCGCGGCGTGTGCGTCTACAGCGGCGCGCCGCGACTGGCGGAGCTGGCGGCGCGGGTGGGCTTCGAGACCGTCTGGATCGAAATGGAGCATGGGCCGGCGGACTATGCGCTGGTCGAAACGCTGTGCGTGTCGATCGAGGCCGGCGGCGGGATCCCCGCCGTGCGGGTGCCCGATGGCCAGAGACATCACGTGCTGCGGGCGCTGGAGGTCGGCGCGCGCATCGTCATCGTGCCGATGGTCAACACACCCGAGCAGGCGCGACAGGTCGTGGAATTCGGCAAATTCCCGCCACTGGGGTCACGAGGATACAACGTTCGCAGCCGCGGTGTGGAATATGGCCTGGGCGGTCGGCCGCCGGTGCTGTTCGCCCGCGCCGATGAGCGCACCCATCTGTTTGCCCAGATCGAGACCCTGGAAGCCGTCGCCAATCTCGGCGAGATCTGCCGCGTCGAGGGACTCAGCGGTATCTTCATCGGTCCGGGGGACTTGTCGGCCAGTCTCGGTGTGGTGGGCAAACTTGACAGCGAAGCGATGATCCAGGTGGTGCAGGATGCGATCATCGCTGCACGCGGGGCCGGAAAACATGCCGGAATCCTCGTGACGCCCGGGCGGCTGCTGGATGCCGCGCTGGAGGCCGGCGCAGACCTGGTCTACTATGGCGGGGACGTGACCGAGCTCAGCGTCGCGTGGCAGAGCCTGCTCCAGCGTGTTCCGGCGCTGGCGTCGGCAGGGACCGGACCACGGCAGGCCCCGGACGTGCACGATGCCGCGGCCAACGGAGACGCGCAAAGCCCCGCCGCCTCGGCCGCGCTGCCCCAACTGGCCGCGGGTTCGACGCTTCCGAAGGCGGTGCGATGAAGATCGAGATACCCTACGGCAAACAGCGGACCATGCCGCTGGTCGTGCCGGAGTCGATGTCCTGCCAGGTGGTCTACCCCAACGACGTCACAGCCGCCGCCAGCGAAACGGAGGCGATCGTGCAGGCGCTGGCCAATCCGCACGGCGGCAGGTCCCTGGCCCAGTTTCTCGAGGGCTGCGGCAACGCGCTGGTCATCGTCAACGACGCCACGCGCCCCACGCCCACCGCCAGGATGCTCGCCTGCATGATGGATGTTCTTCGCAGGCACAACGTCTACTACATCTCCGCCGTCGGCAGCCACCGCGTACCCACCGAACAGGAACACCGCGTGATGTTCGGCGAGGCATACGAGCAGATCAAAGATCGAATCCTCCTGCACGACTGCCACAACGATGCGGACATGGTCTGGCTCGGCCGGACCAGCCGCGGAACCGACATTCGGTTGAACAAGGCCGTCGCCGCCGCCGATCGCATCGTCATCATCACCTCCGTCGAGCCGCACTATTTCGCGGGGTACACCGGCGGGCGGAAGTCGATCTTCCCCGGACTGGCGGCGTTCGAGTCGATCACCCAGAACCACAAGTGGGCCCTGGATGCGACCAGCGCCACCTTCGCGCTGAAGGGAAACCCGGTGCATGACGACATGGAGGAGATTGTCCAGCGACTGGCCAAGCCGATCTTCACCCTCCAGGCCGTGCTCGATGCCCGTCACAGGATCTGCGCCGCGTACGCCGGCGACTACCAGCAGGCGTTCTACGCGGCCGTCGAAAAGGCCAGACAGGTCTTCGCTGTGCGCATCGGGCAGCGCGCCGACATCGTGGTGACGGTTGCGCCCTATCCCACCGATATCGACCTGTACCAGGCGCAAAAGGCCATGGAAAACGCCAGGCATGCCGTCAAGAAAGGCGGCGTGCTGATCCTCGTGGCCGAGTGCTGGGACGGCATCGGCGGCGAAACGTTCTACAGGCTGCTCAGTTCCTCCACCGATGCCCAGGCCGTCTTCGCTGAAATCCAGCGCGGCTACAAGCTGGGCTACCACAAAGCCGCCAAAATGATCGAACTGATGAACAACTGCACGGTGTTTGCAGTCACCAGCATCCAGCCCGCCAAGCTGGAGAAAATCTTCATCCGGCCATTCGCGACCGTGCAGCAGGCCTTCGACGCTGCCGTCGCGATCAAGGGCCCCGACGCATCGGTCATCGTGTTGATGGACGGGAACCTCACGGTGCCAACGGCCGACGGATAACATCCGAGTGCAATCAGAGGCAACCAACCATGCTTGAGTCGAATCTGCTGAAGAATCACGCCGCTTACATCGCCGGGCGATGGACCGGAGCCGATTCGGGCAAGACCTTCGCCGTGATCGATCCGGCGACCGGTGAGCACCTTGCGGACATGCCGGACCTGGGCCAGGTGGAAACGACGCGCGCCGTCGAGGCCGCCGCAAGCGCCATCGCCGATCCGATTCCCCTGGAACAGCGCCGTCGCTGGCTGAGCGCAATCCATTCGCTGCTGATGGATAACCGCCGCGAAATGGCCCGGGTGATCACGCGCGAGCAGGGCAAGCCGCTGAAGGAATCCGAAGTCGAGGTCGAGTACGCCGCGGGCTTCTTCAGTTTCTACTCCACCCAGCTTGATCACCTTCAGCCCCATACGCTGCCGCAGCGCCCACGCAACATGCGCTGGACGGTGTACCGTCGTCCTGCCGGCGTCGTGGGGCTGATCACCCCGTGGAACTTTCCGCTGGCGATGCTGGCCAAGAAATTCGCGCCAGCGATCGCGGCGGGCTGCGGCGTGGTCGTCAAGCCCGCCGCACAGACCCCGCTTACCGCGGTGGCGCTGTGGCATCTGATCGAGCGTCTGGGCGACGTGCCGCCGGGACTGCTGAATCTGGTCACCGGTCGCCCGCGCCCCATCGCCGCGGTTCTCTGCTCGCACCCGGCGGTGCGACTGATCAGCTTCACCGGCTCGACCGAGGTCGGCAGAGTCCTGATCGAACAGACCGCGCCGTACATCAAGCGGCTGGCCCTGGAGCTGGGGGGCAACGCGCCCTACATCGTCATGGACGACGCCGACGTCAACGCCGCCGCCGACGCTTTGATGGCCAACAAATTCCGCTGCGCCGGCCAGACCTGTGTGTGCGCCAATCGCATCTATGTGCAGCGCGGTATCGAGAAGACGTTTTTGTCGGCCATCTCCGAACGCGTCGCCAGGCTCAGGGTC
The DNA here is from genome assembly GCF_050410795.1 of Fontivita pretiosa. Lineage (GTDB taxonomy): Bacteria > Planctomycetota > Phycisphaerae > Tepidisphaerales > Tepidisphaeraceae > Fontivita > Fontivita pretiosa. The sequence goes on from NZ_CP191258.1 coordinate 3,362,395, forward strand.
GGAAACGGCATGGACCCGCAGACCGACATCGGCCCGCTGATCGATCGCGAGGCATACGAAAAAGTTTCGCGTCACGTGCGCGACGCGATCGAGCATGGCGCAAAAAGGCTCGTCGGCGCCGATCCCAGGCCTCTGACCAGCGACTGGGGCGCGTTCTTCCCGCCGACGGTCCTGGCCAACGCCAGCGAACAGATGCTTGTCTCGCGGGAAGAAACCTTCGGGCCAGTCATCGCGGTCGAAACGTTCGACACCGAAGCCGAGGCCATCGCCAGGGCCAATGGCACGCCCTATGGTCTGGCGGCGTATCTGTTCACGCGCGACCTGAATCGCGCTGAAGCAATGATCCAGAAGCTCCAGTTCGGACACGTCGGGCTGAACACGGGAACCGGCCCAACGCCTGAGGCGCCGTTCGGAGGAATGAAGCAGTCCGGCTTCGGCCGCGAGGGAGGTGTCGAGGGTCTGCTGGAATTCTGCGAGTATCAGACGGTCGTTACACCCTGATCGTCGCAGCAGTTGCTGCATGGTCGTGTTCTGCGTCGCGATGTCGTGAGATTTGTCTTCCGCAACCTGGTACGTTTGCAACGGAGGGTATCGTGATGCGCGCGAAGTCGAACCGATCGTTCTCCCGCCTGTCGTTTGCTGCCATGCCCCTGCTGGCTGTGATCCCCCTGGCTGAAAGCCAGGCCATGGGGCAGGGATGGATCAGAACCCAGACTTTCGACACCGACCCCGGCTGGGACGGGCACAACAATCGTGCCCAGTCTCCCGGTCCTGTGCAAATCACCCAGAACTTCGGATTCAGCAACACCAGCAACGCCGGTGGTCCTGCCGGCGAGATCGGAGGCTTTGTCACCCCGGCCGGCGAACCCGCCTGGTATGCCAAAACCATTCCCCTGCGCACTTTCAACGACACGCTTTCGGTCAGCGGCGTCTTGAACGTGCCAGCCAACGGCGGCGGACATACGCTGATCGGCTTTTTCAATTCCAATAACACCAACGAGTGGCGCACGCCCAATTCCGTCAACATTCGCATCTACGGCCGCGGCAGCTACTTCTACGCCTACGCCGATTATGCCACCTCCCGCTGGCGCGCCGGCGGCAACGCGCTCGGCACCGGCGGGGGAATCTTTGAAATCCCCGCCGGAGACATCGATTACAACTTCTCACTCCAGTACAACCCCAACGCCAACAACGGCGGCGGAAGCGTCATCGCTTCGATCTGGAACGCCAGCGTCGGCACCTACTCCGCGGTGACGAACCTCGAACCCGGCCACAAGGCCGACGGCGCGGCCTTCAACCGCTTCGGCATCCTCAACGTCATGAAAAGCGCCGACGGCGGCGGCGACATCTGGCTGGACAACCTCAACATCAACAATGCCGGCACCGAAACCTTCAACTCCAATCCCGGCATCAACTGGACCGGACTGAACAACCGCAACACCTACCTCACCTACAACGTTCGCCCCAGGTTTGACTTCGGCTACAGCCCCGGCACCAACTTCGCCGGTGGAAGTGCCCCGGGTGAAATCGGCGGGCAGACCTTCCGCGGCGATTCTCGCACTCAGTTCGCCGGAACACGGATGGCCTACTACGGCGACCGACTCCAGGAAACACTCAATCTCAACAAACCGCTGCGCGCCTCGGGCAAAGTCGCGTTTCGACGCGGCGTCTCCGACAGCACCACCCTCATCGGTTTCTTCCACTCCACCGGCAGCATCCGCGACAGCGATGCCCAGGCGTCGGCAGTTCCCGAAAACTTCGTCGGAGCATCCATCGAGGGTCCCAGCCGCGAAGGCTTCTTCTTCTACCCGACCTATGGCACCGACGCCGAGGCCACCAGCGCCACCCGCGTCGCCCCGCCTTACATCTATCCCGACGGAACCTCGCACGATTTCAGCATCGAGTACTATCCGCTGGCCAATGGCTCCGGGCGGCTGATCGTCACTCTCGACGGCCAGCCCAATGTGCTCACCGTCAGCGCCGCACACCGGCAGATCGGCGCCCAGTTCGACCGCTTCGGGCTGGTCACCACCCACATCGACGGCAATGGACAGACCGTCTACTTCGACGACCTGACCTACTCCGTCGCCACCGGACCTGCACAATGGCTCACTGACAGCGGCGATTACAATCATCCCGCCAACTGGAGCGCCGCCGTCCCCAATGGCGTCGGCGCCGAGGCCAATTTCCTCGGTGTGATTCTCGATGCACGCACCGTCTACACCGACACGCCGATCACGCTGGGGACGCTGCGGTTCGACAACACCAACAGCTACGTGCTGGGCGGCAGCGGCTCGCTGACCATGCAGGCATCAGGCGGATCCTCGGCGCTGGTGCAGGTCCTCAAGGGCACGCACAAGATCAACCTGCCGCTGACCGTGGCCAGCAACACGATCCTGGACGTGGCCAGCGGCGCGACGCTGAAGCTTTCAGACCCCGTGACGGTGCTGGCGGGAAAAAGCCTGAGCCAGTCGGGCGGCGGCAGCGTGGTGTATGAGTCGATCCTGCGGATTCTGGACGGATCGTCGCTGATGCTGGGCAGCGGCCAGGCGCGGATCGCGGAGCTGTGGCTGGGCGATGATGCGAGGCTGGACCTGGGCGACGGGGGCGTGGTGATCGGCGCGACGGATGTGAGCCAGGTTCGCCAGCACCTGCTGGCCGGGCGGATCCGAAGCAGCCTGGGCGATGAGCATCATCGTCCGGGGTATGCGTCGGCGGGTGCGGATCAGGTGCTGGTGCGATACGCCTGGGCGGGGGATGCGGACCTGAACGACGTGGTGGACTTTGCGGACCTTGAGGCGTTGGCGTTGCACTGGCAGCAGCCTGCGGGTCAGTTGTGGGCGGAGGGGGATTTTGACTATGACGGTGCGGTGACGGTGTCGGATCTGCGTCTGCTGGCGGGCAACTGGCCGGCGTCGCAGGCCGGGGCGTTTGCCGCGGCACTGGCGAGGCTGGGTCTGCCGGCGGTGGGTGTCCCCGAGCCGGCGTGCGTGTTGAGCGTGGCCTGCGCCGGTATGCTGCTATCCCGGCGAGCACGTCGCCGATGAATCCAAATCGAGCAAACTGCTACTGATTGCTGCTTTTCTCCTCGGCACCGGGCCTTATGGCTAGGAAGTGAGAATCTATTTGACATGGCGGCGAACCACGGTGTGCCGGCCGGCTTATGATTAGTTTGGATCCGGTTGGATTGGAGCGCTGTCATGGTGTTGCTCGAAGCGATGGAAGTGCGTCGTCTGCTTTCGGCAAGCGTGGAAGGCACGCGGCTGGTGATCACGGGGACCGATGGAGATGACAGCATCGCCATCGGCAAGAGCGGCGAAGCGGCGTCGGCGCGATACGTGGTGAGGGACAACAGCCGGGCGACGGCGTTCGAGACTGAGGGTATCCGAGCGATCGTAGTCAGCACGCTGGCGGGCAACGACCTGGTGCGCAGCGAGTCGGACGTGTTGATTCCGATCGTGATCCGCGGCGGAGATGGAGATGATCAGCTTAGCGGGGGAGGCGGCGACGACCGCATCGACGGCGGGCGCGGACGCGATGTGCTTCGAGGCGGGTGGGGCGATGACGTGCTCTCGGGCAACGTCGGTGCCGACCTGCTCAGCGGCGGGCCGGGCATCGATTCGGCAAGCTACAGCTACAGCCGTGCGGGGGTCCGGGTGACGCTGGACAGCCGCGCCGACGACGGAGCGCCGCGCGAAAACGATCGGGTCCTGATCGACGTCGAAAACCTCATCGGCAGCCGGTACAACGACACGCTGATTGGCTCGGCTCAGGCGAATCAGATCGACGGGGGAATGGGCGACGATCTGATTGACGGGGGCGGCGGGTCGGACAGCCTGTACGGACAGGCCGGGCGTGACACGCTGCGCGGGGGCGCGGGAGACCTGGACTGGCTGCACGGAGGCGAGGGAGACGATCAACTCATTGCGGGGGCGGGCCTGGACAGTCTGTTCGGCCAGGCCGGAGATGATGTGTTGATCGGGGACGGCGATGGCGACCGGCTGTTTGGCGGCGAAGGGGAAGATACCTACCACCGCCGGGGATTTGATCGCATCTACGACTGGTGAGGGGTGGCGATGGGCATGGCACGTTGCGCGTGCGGGGCGCGCGACATGATCAACTCGGCTGCGCTGCGTGCCGATACGCAGGGCATCTGAGCTCACCGCTCATTCCTTTTGGTTTCAAATCTGCTTTCGGTGCCGGCGCGCAGTCGGGCGATGTTGGAGCGGTGGCGATAGATGATCATGGCGGCGATGAGGGTGGCGAAGATCAGAAGCGGCAGTTGCGAGCCAAAGACGCTCCAGCCCATGGCCCAGCCGATTGCGATGTAGGCCAAGGGCATGACCAAAGCCGCGCAGATCGAGGCGAGGCTGACGATGCGGGTGAGCTTGAAAACGGCGAAGAAGGCGGTTGCGGCGATGATCAGGGGGAGTGTGAAATAGGGGAACACGCCCAGCGCCACGCCGGTAGCGGTGGCGACGCCCTTGCCTCCCTTGAAGCCCAGAAAGATGCTGAAGATGTGCCCGAGGATGGCGGCAAAGCCTACCAGAAGCCAGAGGATGTAATCTCGCGCAGTGGGGGGCTTGTGATGGGTGATCCAGGCGACGTGCAGGATCCACGCCGCCGCCAGCGTCGGCAGCAGGCCCTTGAGCAGGTCGAGGCTGAAGACGATGACGAAGTATCGTCCGCCAAGCAGTCGTCCGACGTTGGTGGCGCCGATGTTCCCGCTGCCGGCCTTGCGCGGATCGACTCCCTTTGCCAGGCCAACGATCAGCCCGAAGGGGATCGCGCCCAGCAGGTAGGCCACGGGGATAAGGATGATCAGCCAGTTCGTCGAAGGGTCCATCGGATGTGCAGGGTTGTACCGCAGATTGCCCGATCAGTCGAAGTATCGTCTGGTGGAGAGCCGATACTCGGCCTCTCGCGGGTCCAGCAGGGAAAAGTGCAAGGCAGTGGAGGCGATGTGCAGGGTGAGGAGGATGATCAGAGCGGTGACAGCACGGCGGGCGGGGTCGGATTTGAGCAGAGGCTGGTCGGCACAGATGCCCAGGGTCAGCAGCGGGAGAAACGCGATCCACAGTCGCGGAAGCTCATAGGTTACACCGATGAGATACGTCAGGAGCATGATGGCCACAGTGGAGACAAGAATGGGCGTGCCCAGGCCGCGGATACGGTGCAACCGCCGCCGCAAAAGCAGCATCGCCATGACCGTCGGTGAGAGGAACAGGACGAACAGAGGCAGTCCGATGAAGAACCACAGGGGGCGTGAGTAGCGGATGGTGTGCTGGATCTGTGCGAAGCGTTGGGCCACGCCCAGAAGTGTCGCGGGGATGTTCCAGCCGAGGGCAGGAAACGCGATCACGACAACGAGCAGGCATCCCGAGATGGCGGGCAGGACATGCCGCCGGAAGGTATACCAGAGAGACCGCTTCTGTCGCAGGGCGATCCACAGCGTTGCGCTCAGCGCAGCGAGAGCAATCCAGAAGTGAATCAGCCCAAAGACCAGGCCGACGACCAGCAGCATGCCAGCCAGCAGACTGAGCTGGGGTTGATCGCGCCGGTATCCTGCAAACCAGGCCCACAGCATCGCGTTGATCGTCAGCAGTTGCATGGGATCTTTGCCTGGCGAGAAGTGAACGGTGGCGGGATTGAAAGTGACCAGCAGGCAGAAGACGACGGCGCCGGCGCGGGAAAACACCAGTCGCCCCAGCAGGTACGCGAACAGCCCCGAAATGCCCCACAGAGCGGTCAGGACGATGCTGACGCGCATCCGCAGCGCCTGGAGGCCAAGCAGGTCGGGGCGGTCGCCGCTGTCCAGCAGCAGTCGATCGATCAGCCCGGGGCGATCCGGATCGAACGGCCAGAGGTTCTGCACGGCACGGACGAGCACGGTCATTCCCGGGGGATTGGACAGCACGCGTGTGCCAAGCATCTGTTCGGGGCTGCGATGCAGCAGGCGTGGGAAGTCGCGGAGGTACTGCGCGATGGGCCCGGCCTGTTCGGCTTCGAAGACGAACGCTCCGTCGTGTGACGGAGAGTAGAGGTTCATGCCGTGATAGACGGCGGGCTTGGGGGGGGCATACCAGGTCCAGGCGCACATCCAGCTCAGGCTGATCGTGAACAGCACAAGGGCCGAGCGCTGCGCCCGCCTGCTGCGCTTGCGGCCGAGCAGGATGATCACCAGGGCGCACGCGCCGATCGCGACGATCAGTTGCACCGCCTGAAGGAAGCGGTATTCCGGGTAGAGCGAGTAGCGGTACTCCATCCTGCCGCGCTCACCCAGGGGAATGTCCAGCATGAACATTCCCAGGAGGATTCCGATGGTGAGCAGAACCGACAGCAGCAGCGAGCAGGCAAATCGCAGGGAAGTTCGCGGGCGCGCGTGGTGGCGCTGGAGTTTCCTGCGCGAAGGGCGACTCATATAAAGTCGAAGTGCGCCTCGGGCGCGATCGCTTCCCGGAGGCGGCTCATGCGTCGCGCGGTGGCAACTTGACTCTCTTGACCTTCAGAATGTTCGGACGCGCCCGCAGACGGTTCAGCAACGCCTCCGGGGGTTCGCTGTCGGTTTTGATCAGCATAAGGGCGGTGGCGGTGCCGTCGGGGTTGAACTGGCGGCTGATCACCATGTCGGCGATGTTGACCTGCGCGTCGCCGAAGCTCGTGCCGACGGTGCCGATTACGCCGGGCATGTCCTTGTTCTGAATGATGACCATCTGTCCTTCGGGAATCATGTCCATGTTGTAGTCGTCCACGCGAAGGATCCTGGGCAGGCCGTCCTGATAGACGGTGCCGAGGATGCGATGAGACTGGCCGTCGGTGGTCTCGACGCGGATGCCGACGATATCGCCGACCAGCCCGGCCGGGGGACTGGGCTCGTGGACCTGCACCAGTTCGATGCCGCGGCTGCGCGCCAGATGCTCGACGTTGATGATGTTGACCGATCCCTCGCCCAGGTGTGGTTTGAGCAGCTCGACGGCGGCCAGGCGAAGCAGGGTGTTCATGTGCTTGGGGGCGCGTGTTCCACTGGCGCGGAGGGTGATGGACTTGATGCCGCCATCGATGTAGCCGGCCAACAGGGCGCCGATGCGTGAGGCGAGCTTGGCGAATGGTGCCTCATCCGGCGGCAGATCCAGCCGCACGCCCGCGGCGTTGACGGCGCCGCGGATCTCGCCGTTTCGCAGGTAGGCCAGAATCGCCTTGCACGCCTCCACGCTCACCGCCGTCTGCGCCTCATCGGTGCTGGCGCCAAGGTGCGGAGTGAGCACGACATTATCCAATGCAAACAGCGGATGATCCTTTGGCGGGGGTTCGGTCTGATACACATCCAGCGCCGCGCCGGCGATCTTCTTCTGCTTCAGCGCTTCGGCCAGGGCATATTCGTCCACCACTTCGCCGCGCGCGTCGTTGATGACCAGCAGGTTGGGTTTGCAGTTGTTGAACAGTCGCTGGCGGTTGAGCAGGTGGCGGGTGCCCTCGCCGCCGGGCACGTGGAACGTAATCACATCGAGCTGCCCGAGGAACTCGTCAAAGTCGCGGATGAGCTTGACCTTGCCATCCAGGGCAGTGGGGGCGGGGAAATAGGGGTCGTAGCCCAGCACGTTCATTTCCATCGCCAGCGCCCGGCTGGCGACGGTGCGTCCGATGCGTCCCAGGCCGACCACGCCGATCGTTTTGCCGGCAAGCTGGGTGCCCTGATACATGCTGCGTTTTTTCCAGTCGAGCTGCCCGCTGATGAGGCTGGCGTGCGCCTGGGGGATCTTGCGGGCCAGGCTCAACAGCAGCGCCAGCGCGTGCTCGGCGGTGGAGAGGGTGGAGGCCTCGGCGGTATTGAGCACGAGGATACCCTTGGCGGTGGCCGTCTCCAGGTCGATGTTGTCCACGCCCACCCCGGCGCGGGCGATAGCCCTGAGTCGCCCGGGATTGGCCAGCACCCTGGCGGTGACCTTGGCTCCGGAGCGGACGATCAGGGCGTCGTATTTGCCCACCTCCGCGGCCAGCTCATCTTCCTTCAGTCCGATCTTCACGTCGAATTCAGCCCCGCTTTGCCGAAGCAGCTCCAGCCCTTCTTCGGCGAGCTTGTCGGCGACGAGAATGCGGGTGGTGGCGGCGTTGGTGGTGTTGAACATCTTGATTGCGTCCTTGGTATCGAGCCTGGCACGACGATTTCAGGAGTTAAATGTATGAAGGTCGAAGCCGACGGGCAAGCCGACCGGCAAGCTTACGATACCCCGGGCGGAAGGTGCGTGAGCTGCCAGGCTTATCCGGCGGATTGCTTGTTCCACGGCACGTCCGGCACCGCCGCGCGATGGTTGGCCAGTCGCGCGTAGACGAACAGCCAGTCGCTGAGGCGGTTGATGTAGGTGATCAGCACCGGCGGCACGGGGCGATCCATGGCAAAGCCGACGAGCAGGCGTTCGGCGCGGCGGCAGATGGTTCTGGCCAGGTGCAGCCGTGCCGCTGCCTCCGTGCCGCCGGGAACGATGAAGTTGCGCAGCGGCGGCAGTTGGGCTTCGGCGGCGTCGATCTGCATCTCCAGCCGGGTGATGAACTGCTCGTCCAGCGGGGGAATCTGCGATTCGCAGACAAGCTGAGGATCGGGCGAGGCCAGGTGCGCGCCGATCACGAACAGATCCTGCTGGATCGCCTGCACGTCGGCGCGCAGGTCGGCGTCAAGTGCGACGGCGGCCAGACCCAGCGCCGCGTTCAGCTCGTCCACGGTGCCATAGCATTCGAGCCTGGGGTCGGATTTGCGGACGCGCGACCCGCCGATCAACCCCGTGGTGCCGTCGTCGCCGGTGCGCGTGTAGATCTTCATGATCGGTCCATTGTATCGCACGTTAAGGAATGGTTAACGGCTTGACAGTTGCCGATGGCGGCGGTGCGATGCACGGCATCATGCCCGTGGATCGTACACGCAAGCGGATCCTGATTGTCGATGACGAAAAGGACCTGCTGGAGCTGATCGGATACAACCTCCAGCGCAACGGCTATGGCGTGCTGACCGCCACCGATGGCGCCCAGGCTCTGGAACTGGCGCAGCGCCAGTTGCCGGATCTGGTCCTGCTGGACCTGATGCTGCCGGGGATTGACGGCACCGAGGTGGCGCGGCGGCTGAAGGCCGAGCCGCGCACCGCCGCCATACCTATCATCATGCTCACCGCCAAGAGCGAGGAAGTTGACGTGGTCGTCGGGTTGACCCTCGGGGCCGACGATTATGTGACCAAACCGTTCAGCATGAAGATCCTGCTGGCCAGGGTGCAGTCGGTGCTCAGGCGGCAGGATCCGACGCTGGCGGCAGAGCCCGGCGGCACGCTCCGCGCCGGGCCGCTGGTCATCGACATCGCCAGGCATCAGGCCAAGCTCAATGGCCAGACGCTGAACCTGACCTACACGGAGTTCAAACTGCTGGCGGCGCTGGTCGGGGCGCGGGGAAGGGTGCTGAACCGCAATCAGCTCATGGACAAGGCTCTTGGTCCTGGAGTGTTTGTGACCGATCGCGCCATCGACGTGCATGTGACGTCGATCCGCAAGAAGCTTGGAGAGGCAAGCTGGCTGATCCACACCGTGCGCGGGGTTGGGTATCGGGTGCGGGAATCGCCGGATGAGGATTGAGCACCGCACAGCCGTGTCCGAAGCGTCTGATTGCAGTATCCTTCAGGTCTGATGTCCCCGCGATCCATCGTCCTTCGCCTGATCCTGCCATTCGCGATGATGATCGTCGTCGTGGTCGGCGTATGCGGGACGGTAGTCTACTGGTCCGGGCAGCAACACCTGCGACTTCAGCAGATTCAGGACCTGGATCGGCTCACCAGGCTTTTGCGCCAGCAGTTGAACGATGGGACGATGGATCCGGTTGCGCGGGGGCATTACATCCACGGACTGGGTGAGTTGCTGCGCACGCGGATCACCCTGATCGACGGCGGGGGCGGCGTGATCATCGACACGCATGCCGATCCGGCGACGATGGACAATCACAACACTCGTCCGGAGGTGATCGAAGCGCGCAAGCATGGGGTGGGAAGCAGCGTCCGCAGGAGCGACACGACCGCGGAACCGACGGTGTACGTGGCGCAACTGCTGGATCGCGCCAGCCCGCAGGGGATGGTGATCCGCCTGAGCTATCCGCGCCATGTGTGGGCGCGACTGGGCATCGGGGGATGGGCGATGGTAGCGGGGGCGACGGTCTCGGCAGGGCTGGTGATGATCTGGCTGGCGGTAAGTTTGCAGCGGCAATGGATAGGCCCGGTGCGGGCCCTGGCCGCCGCCGCCGACCGCGTCGCCGCCGGTGAGTGGCACACTCGACTGATACCCGACGGCGCCGACGAGCTGCGCATCCTGATCGATCGGTTCAACGTGATGGCCGAGCAGTTGCATCGGCGGCTTGCCGAGCTTCAGCATCAGCGCGCTGATCTGCAGGCGCTGGTCGATGCGTTGCCCGATCCGGTGCTTCTGGGCGACCAGCAGCAGCGGATCGTTGTGATCAACTCGCCGGCGGCCAGGCTGTTTCAGATTCCACCGGGCCGGGCGCTGGGAGAAAAGCTGGTCAATGTGGTGAACGAGGCTTCGCTGCTGAGCATGATCGAGGAGCTGATGAAGGGCGACGGAACGCAAACGACGACGATCACGCGGCAGATTCGCCTGAGGCGAGAGGGCCAGCGCCTCAGTTACCAGGCGGTTGTCAGCCGCGCCGGAGCGGGGGGCGTGCTGCTGGTGCTGCGGGATGTGACGGCGCTGGCGTCGGCGGTGCAGATGAAGACCGACTTCGTCGCCAACGCCAGCCACGAGCTTCGCACCCCGATCGCGGCGATCAAGGCGGCGTTCGAGACGCTGCGTGACGTGTACGAGGAAGACCCCTCCCAAAGCGCCCGCTGCATCCGCATCATCGACGGGCACATCCACCGCCTGGAGCAGATGCTGGCCGATCTGCTGGACCTGTCGCGCGTGGAAAGTCCCGATTTGGAGCCGCGCCGATCACCGCTGAAGGTGTCGGATCTGACGGCGTTTGTCCGCGCGACGTTCGGGCCGGCAGCGCAGCAGCGGGGGCTGACGATGGACTTTGTGGTCGATGGCTGGGATGAGCAGGCGCAGTTCGTCAGCGACCAGCGGCTGGTGCACCTGATTCTCAAGAACCTGGTGGAGAACGCGGTCAAGTTCACTCCGCCGGGCGGAAAGATCACGGTCGGGTTGCTGCGGAAATGCGACCAGGGAGGCGGAGAAAAGGTTCTGATCCGTGTGCAGGACACGGGCGTGGGCATTGCACCCGAGCATCAGCAGCGCGTTTTCGAGCGGTTTTATCAGGTGGATCCGGCGCGCAGCGGCGCCGCCGGGCGGGGCACGGGGCTTGGGCTGGCGATCGTCAAGCACGCGGTGCACGCCCTGGGCGGGGAAGTGTCGCTGAGCAGCGAGGTGGGCGTGGGCACGACGGTGAGCTGCGTGCTGCCACAGGCGCCGACGTAAGCGTTGCGCCGGCGCGGGGGTCAGAGCCAGCGTTGTGCCGGGCGCCCGCGCCGACATACTGCGTCATGAGCCGTCGGGCGTTTCGGTTTTGTGGCCGGCGCGGATATGATCAGGCGATGAGCGTGGCAGGGCATTTCAGTCGGACGCTGCGTCTGGGCACGCGCGGCAGCATGCTGGCCCGGATGCAGAGCCAGATCATCGCCGATGCGCTGGAGCAGCGGCACTCCGGGCTGAAAGTCGAGCTGATCATCTGCAAGACCAGTGGCGATCAGATCACCGACAGGCCACTGCATGAGGCGGGAGGCAAGGGACTGTTCACCAAAGAACTGGAAGAGTCGCTGCTGGCGGGCAGGGTCGATTTCGCGGTGCACAGCTTCAAGGACGTGCCGGTGACCATGCCGCTGGTGGATACTTCGAAGCTGACGATCGCGGCGGTGCCGCAGCGACAGGATGTTCGCGATGTGCTAGTCTGCGCCAAGGCCCGCTCGATCCAGCAGCTTCCGCAGGGCGCAAAGGTGGGCACGGGCAGCCTTCGCCGAAGGTGTCAGATCCTGGCGATCCGACAGGATCTACACGTCGAGCTGATCCGTGGCAACATCGACACGCGCCTGCGCAAACAACGCCAGGGGGAATACGACGCGGTGATCCTGGCGATGGCGGGTTTGAAGCGCGCCGGCCTGTACGACCAGACCGACATGACGCCGCTGCCTCTGGAGCAGATGCTTCCGGCTGCGGCGCAGGCGGCGCTGGCGATCCAGTGCAGGGCCGACGATGAGCCGACGCGACAATTGCTTTCGGTGTTGGATGATCCGGACAGCCGCCTGTGCGTGGAACTGGAGCGCGCGGTGGTCGGCGCGTTGGGCGGGGATTGCCATTCACCGATCGCCGCGCTGGCCAGCGTGCAGGAGCGGACGATTCATCTGGCCGCGGCGGTGGGGGCGCGCGACGGGCAACTGCCCGTGATTCGCGCCCAGGCGCAGGCGGGCATCGACACGCCCGAGCTGGCTGTTCAGCAGGTCCTCCAGTCGCTCCGGCAGCAGGGGGCGGCGGATCTGCTGGCCGGCGTATCGCGGAGCTGAAGCGATCATGTCCACACTTCCGGCACAACGCGACGAGTTGGATCTGAAGCTTCTGGACCTGCTTCAGCAGCAGGTGCCGCTGGTGGAGCGGCCATTTGCGGAGATCGCGCAGCGGCTGGGCATTGATGAAGCCCAGGTGCTGCGGCGGGTAAGGGAACTTAAATCCGGGCCGCGGGGGGTGATCCGGCAGATTTCGGCGATCTTCGACTCGCGGTCACTGGGATACGTCAGCTCACTGGTTGCGGCGAAGGTGGACGAATCGCGCATCGACGCCGCCGCCGAGCAGATCAACCTGCATCCGGGCGTCTCGCACAATTATCGCCGAAACCATGCTTACAACCTCTGGTACACGATTGCGGTGCCGCCGGACAGCAGGCTTGGGTTGGAGCGGACGGTCCAGGAGCTGCATCGCCGCAGCGGTGCGATCGTGACGCGACTGATGCCGGCGCTGAAGCTGTACAAGATCGGTGTGCGGTTCAACCTCAGCGGCGAGCCGGACGCAATGGCGCGCGGCGACGAGGAGCCAGCATTTGATTCGGGCCGTCAACAAGCGTCGACAACGCGATTGACCGTAACCGACGCCGACAAGCGGATGATTCGGCTGCTTCAGCAGGACTTGCCGCTGGAGCCGCGGCCTTTTGAGATCTGGGCGCAACAGGCGAACGTTCCGCCACAACAGTTGCTGGAGTCGGCACAAGAGTATTTGCGGATGGGATGGATGAGGCGGTTCAGCGCGGTGTTGCGGCATCGGGAGGCGGGGTTTGTCGCCAATGCCATGGGCGCCTGGATCGTTCCGCCCGAGCGGCGCGACGCCTTCGGCGCCCTGGCGGCCAGCTTCCCGGCTGTCAGTCACTGTTATCAGCGTCCGACGTACGAGGACTGGCCGTACTCGATCTTCACCATGGTTCACGGGCAAACGCCAGCGGAATGCGAACGGGTGCTGTCGGCGATTTCGGAGGCGACGGGAATCACACAATACGCTGCGTTGTACTCGTCCCGGGAATACAAGAAGGTGCGGGTCCGCTATTTCATGGGGGACATCGAGGCATGGGAGGCGCAGGTACTGGCGAATTCCCAAAGATAAGAAACCTGCGGAACTCGCTCATGCGCGGTGTCAAAAAAACTGCGCAGCAGCTTCGGTCGGCGTGTGAGTTGCGACGCACGCCGACCGAAGCCGCCACACCGAGCCAATCGGTGTGCCTGCCCCTGTTGGCTTATTGCATGGTGATGGCCTGGCTCGGACAGGCGTCGACGCAGGCGTTGCAGTCGATGCACTCTTCGACGTTGACTTCGGCGTGTTCGCCGGGCACGGTGATGGCGCCGTTGGGGCAGGCTTCCTCGCAGGATTTACAGGCGTTGCACAGTTCCTTATCAACAACAGCAGGCATGGGACCTCCGGTTAAGCGACGCGGTATAAGCAGACCATAGGGTCTGATTATCCCGATAGCAACCGGCGTACCGTGCGACAGCAAGCCTGCTGCGGCTTAGTGCCGCTGCTCCATCGGCACATAGTCGGTCTTGGTCGGGCCAATGTAAATCTGTCTGGGTCGCGCGATCCTGGGCTCCGGCTCGTCGCGCTGTTCTTTCCACTGCGCGATCCACCCGGGCATTCGTCCGATCGCGAACATGACGGTGAACATGTTCACGGGGATGCCGATCGCCTTCATGATGATCCCGCTGTAGAAATCGACGTTGGGATACAGCTTACGCTCGACGAAATAGCTGTCCTTCAGCGCCAGCTCTTCCAGCTTGCGGGCGATGTTCAGCAGCGGATCGTTCTGGTGACCCGTCTTGGCCAGCACCTTGTCGCAGGCGCGCTTCAGAATCTGGGCGCGAGGATCGAAATTCTTGTAGACGCGGTGTCCGAAGCCCATCAGCCGAACGCCGCTGGTCTTGTCCTTGGCCAGTCGCAGGTATTCCTCGGGTGTGACTCGGCCCTTGTGGATGGCTTCGAGCATTTCCAGCACGGCGACGTTGGCTCCACCGTGCAGAGGCCCCCACAGCGCCCCCACGCCCGCCGCCACCGAAGCAAAGAGATTCGCCTGGCTGGAACCCACAATCCGCACCGTGCTGGTCGAGCAGTTCTGCTCGTGGTCGGCGTGCAGCAGCAGGATCATGTCCAAAGCGTCGGCGATGTCCGGGTCGGCCTCGTACTGGCGGTACGGCTCGCTGAACATCATGTGCAGGAAGTTGGGCACATACTTCAGTCGCGGGTCGGGGTAGACCATCGGCAGCCCGCGCGACTTGCGATAGCTGTACGCCGCAATCGTCCGCACCTTGCTGATGATCCGCGCCGCCGCCTCCTCGAATGCCTCGTCATCCTCCAGCTTCAGAAACTGCTGGTGGAAGCAGGCCAGCGTGTTGAGCATCGCCGAGAGCATCGCCATCGGCGGGGCGTCTACCGGGAAGCCCTCGAAGTGGTGCCGAAAGGCCTCGTGCAGGTGAGCGTTGGCGGTGAGTCTCTGGCGGAAGCGCTCGTCCTGCTCGCGTGTGGGCAGGCGTCCGAAGATCAGAAGCTGCGCCACTTCGATGAAATTGGACTTTTCAGCAAGCTGCTCGATGGGGATTCCACGGTAGCGGAGAATTCCTTTTTCGCCGTCGATGAAGGTGATCGCGCTTTCGCAGGCACCGGTGCTGTAGAAGCCTGGATCCAGCGTGATCAGTCCGGTGCGCGACCGCAGACTGGTGATATCGATCCCGAGTTCCCCCTCGCTGCCTTCCACGACCGGGAACTCATACTGCTTGCCCTCGAAGATCAGTGTTGCGGTTCTCGCCATGATGACACTATTGTGGAGGAAGACATCCGATCCTGCAACTTTCTTCCCCGCCTTCAGACCGCGGAGATTTCAGAAAAATCGGATCGAGAAAAGGATCACATCCCAGGTTGGCCGGCCAGATCTATCACGCGCTGGCTCGAACCACCAGTCATAGGCCGCCAGCTTGCAAGGCTGATCGACCTCGTTGCTGCCGCTGGAGCGATAAACGCTTGCGGAAACGACCTTTCCGCTGGGATCGATGGTGAGCTTCAGCACCACGGTGGGTGAAGCCAGGGCCATCAGGTCTGCCCGGGCGGCCAGCGACAGTCGCGGCCGCGTCAACTTGTGCTTTCGCCCGATGCGGACTTCGGTTCGGCCGGGGCGGAATTCGGCGCTGCCTTGGATGGTCAGCGGATCGGATTCGCTTTGCGCCATGGGCGCCGGATCGGCGGCGGGCGCATCGCCGCCCGGCTCACCCGCCTGTGCCACACCCGCGGCGGCATTGCCCGGCGGGGCCGGCTGGCTTGTCGCCGCAGGCACCATCTCCAGTTTCTCCCTCGCCGGCAGAACAAAATCGCCTGCGGTTGGGCTGATGCCCAGCGGCGCCGCTTGCTGGGGCGTCGGGGCTTCGAGCAGTGGTGGCGCTTTGATCGACCCGGTCGATCCGCTGGTCAATACCGACAGACCAGGTTCAACCCCCACTTCCGCCAGACCCTGCGGATCGCGGCTGAGAAAAGCCTGCTCCTGAGTCCCCTGCGGCGCCAGCAGCGGCAACTGCCCGCTGGCATCGTCGATCGCCCGACCGCGGCCATCCGAGTCCCCCAGCCGATTCCATGGATCGTCCGGCGTTTCGACGAGCGCCGCGGTCAGCGTCGTGGTTTGGGCAAATCCCGGCAGGCGGATGTGCGCAGCGTTGCGATGCGCGTAGATCTCCGCCGTCGTGCACACGATCAGCACGTGCAGCGACAGCGACGCGCACAAGGCGATGCTCAGGCTCGGATCGCGATGGCTCATCCGCGACATTCATTGTATCGGCTGTGGTCCGCGAGGATCACTCCGTCGCAGCCACGATGCCCTCTGCGAGCCACTTGTCGGCCTTGAGCACAGGAGGAGTGTAGCTGCGAAGGTAGTCAACCGCCTGGGGCACAGTTGCGGCGGTGAAGTAGAGGTTACGCGCCTTGGGCTTGATGAACTTCTGATCGATGGCGCTTTGGATCATCGCGAGCATGGGATTCCAGTAGCCGGCGACATTCAGGAACACGATCGGCTTGTTGTGACAGGCAAGCTGCTTGCCGACGATGATCTCGAAAATCTCCTCAAAAGTTCCCAGCCCGCCGGGCAGGGCGATGTACGCGTCGCCGCGCTCTTCCAGAATCGCCTTGCGGTCACGCATCGAGTTGGTGATCACCAGTTCGTCGCAGAGCCTGTCCTCCAGGCCTTTGTCGCAGAAGAGCTGCGGCGTGACGCCGATGACCTTTCCACCGCCGGCCCGAACCGCATCGGCGACGGTCTTCATCAGCCCGATCGCATTGCCGCCGTAGACGAGCTTCCACCCGTTGGAGGCGAGTGCGCGTCCGAGTTCCGCGCCGGCATCGTAGTAGTGCTGCGCCAGCTCGCTGCTGGAGGAACAGTAAACGGTGACGGTGTGGATAGGGTAGGTCATGCTGATCGCGGAACCTGCGCCTTGTCACTTCACATAGCCTTTGGCTCGGAAATACCCGATCGCCTCTTCGGTGCTGCGGAAGACCCGCGTGGCGGTTTCGGTGATGAAGGGGCTGGGCAAAGCACGGCAGGACCAGACGACGTAGACCTCCTTGCCGCCCTCGAAGGCGTGGTGCAGCTCCCGCTCCACGCCGCTGCTGAGGCCCGGCTTGCCGTGGGGAAGCTCCGGGATGAAGCTGATGATCATGTCCGACTGATCCACCATCTTGAAGTCGCGCATGTAGATCTGGCCCATGATGTCCCCGGAGATCTGGAGGACTTCCCTGGTCTTGAGTCGGATTGGCCCGTCGGCGGCCTGAACTTCGATCTCCTCCTGGCCCGCCTGGGTCGCCTCGTCGGCCATCTTGTGCAGGATGAACTCGTCCACGTCGGCCGGGTCGAAGCAGATGAAGTGCCGGTTGATCTCCGCCTTGAATCGCTCGATTTCGCTGAGCACCCCGGGCAGATCCATCACGTGGCTCATCGGGAAGCTGAGGTACACCTTCCGCATCTGATGCTGATGGAAGACCAGGCGGTAGATGGTCTCGGTCGTCGGGACGTTGCGCCCGCGGCTGATCATGAAAAAGTGCCCGTAACCCTTGAGGATATTGGCCAGGATTTCCGTGGCCAGCAGCTCCTCCTCACGCCAGACCATGATGTCCTTGAGGGTATGGTCGATGTCGTGGTCGCGCATCAGACGCTGGTGGACGGATTCGGCGTTATCCAGCAGTGTGATGTAGACGTCCGCGTTGAAGGCCTTGATCTGATCGAAATCGAACGCCGCGAACAGTCCATGTCGCCAGCGGAACGTCGCGTGCGTATTGACCAGCACGTGCTCGTGCTTTTCGCTCAGTCGCAGGATTTCCTTGAAGACGGCGCGGCGGAGCGTGTTCAACCGGCTGATGGGCAGATTCAGGATTCGTCCCGGCGGCACGTCGGGCGCTTCCTTGTACATCATCGCTCCGACGTGGAAGACCTCCACGTCCAGACCGTTTCTCACAGCGATCTGCTTGACCGCTTCCAGATAAGGGCCTTTGTCCACGCCCACCTGGCCAGTGACGATCGCGCGCATGAATGCGGGCTCCTCAAAAAAAACAGGTTCAAAGCGGAGGGGAATCTTAGCAGGCCGGGACAGTTGCACAAACACATCCAGACGATCCTGGCACTGTGCCACGGACTCCGGTGCGCCGCATCGTACGGCGGTGGGATGTGGTATCCGCTTCAGGCTCGCGCCTGTCAGGCTCGCGCCTGCGTTCCCCCGCGACGCTTGATCTCATCGCGCAGACGAGCCGCCTCTTCGTAGCGCTCGGCACGGATTGCCTTTTCCAGCTCCGCCCGCAGCCTGGTCATCGGGTCGATCGGCATCTTCTTGCGGATCTCCCGCGCAAACTGCCGCAGGATCGCCACCTCGCTGGCGTGGGCGTATGCTTCCGGCTGGCCAAACCGCTCGAAGAAGGCCTTGAGTTTTTCCAGCCCCTGGTTCACGACGAGCAGCGCTTCGTTGTACTTTTTGGCTTGAAAGAGGATCGACGCCGCGGCCCGCGTGTTCATCATCGTGATGTACGGACGGTACTGTTCCAGGACCAGCCGGTCGGACTCCTCGACGGCGTATTTGCCGCAGAAATCCAGCACGCGCAGGTTCCGCGCCGTGTCGCGCACCACGCCCGCAAAATCCTCCAGCACGTAAAGTCCCAGGTAGCGGTGGTAGTAGAGGCTGGCCTCTTCCCGCAACGCCGCGCACTGATCGGCACTGAGATGGAATCCCAGCTCGGTGCCGTTGCGACGCTTGTGATCTCGAAGCTGCGCCTCGTAGTACTCCAGCAGCGACTCGCATCCGTGCGGGCGCGCCCCGTCAGGCCGGCCAGTCAGCTCCATCTGAAGCAGCCCCAGGTCCAGGCGCATCTGGAGCTTGGGCACGCCGTCCAGCCCCAGTATTTTGCGGACGCTGATGGTGCCCGGCTCGTAGTCCCAACCCTTCAGCAGTGGCGTGATGTCCTTGCTGGCGCCGCGGCGGCGGGGCCGCGCGGCTCCGCCATCGGTGGAGTTGTGCTTCTGCCGTTCCGGAGAGTTGCCTGCGGCGTCACTCATGTCGTCCCGCTCCGTACGTGCGCGTGGTACGCTGAATCTACTTTACAAAACAACAGTGATTATAGCAGCCGAAAACCGCAGCGGGCGGAGGGCTGTGTTTTGGCGACAGGCCATCAACCAACGGGCATCAGAAGCTGGCGGCTCACGCGGCCGCAATTCGGCTTGCCTGAAGCGCGTGAGAATAGGAAGATGGGTACAAGAGGCAAGCCATGCCGCGGTTGCCATTTCATACCGTTTCTGCCGACCCGGACCCGCCGGTCAAATGTGCCTGTCCCACCTGCCATTGCCTGGTGAATAGCGCCAATGCCGTTCGGCGCGACGCAAGGCTGTTCTGTAGTCAGGCCTGCGCCTACGACTGCACCGAGACCATGTGTGTGTGCGTGCATGAGCACTGCGGTCCGACGCCGCCGCCGGCTGCGTCGCACAAGCGTGCAGCCGATCGGCCATGAACCTGGCGGCTGCGGACGGCCCGGCGATACCCGCATATGATCCTTCCCATGGCCAGCCAGCCCACCAACCCGCTGCACGATCTGCATCGCCAGGCCCAGGCGGAATTCCAGAACTGGGACCAGATCCAGATTGTGCAGACGTTCGGCGAACCCGAAGCCGAATACGCCGCCATTCGCAAATCGTGTGGCCTGATCGATCTTCCGCAAAGGGGTATCCTCGAACTCACCGGCAGGGATCGACTGCCGTTTCTGAACAACCTGCTGACCAATCAGGTGTGGGACAAGGCCGCACGCTCGGGCCTTGCGGCCGGGCAGGGTGTTTATGCGTTCCTGCTGAACGTGCGCGGACAGATTGTGGCTGATATGAACGTGCTCGAGCGGGGCGACCGGACATGGCTGGAGATGGACGCGCGTCTGGTCTCGGCGCTGGCGGGCGTGCTTCAGAAGTACATCTTCACCGAGCAGGTCAAGCTGATCGACCGCGGCGGCGAGTTGCACGAGATCGCCCTGCACGGCCCGGCGGCCGAGCAGGTGATCGGCCAGTCCATCCCGCATCAGCTCGGCTCAGTTTCCACCAACCTGTACAACGTGCCGGTGACGGTCTGGCGAGATGATGTGGCGGGGGTGTCCGGTTATCACCTGATCATGCTCAGGGACGATGCCCGCAAGGTATGGATGAACCTGATCGCGCAGTTCAGCTCCCAATCGCAGGCAGGAAAGCGGATGCTTCGGCCGGTCGGATGGGCGGCATTCAACGCCACGCGGATCGAAGCGGGCCGGCCGATTTTCGGGATCGATTTCGATGGCGCGCCGGTTCAGAGCGCTGCGCCCGGATCGGCGCGCGACTCGACCGCCGGCGCATTGCCTGCGGAAACGGGGCTGTTCGAGCGGGCCGTCAGCGTTACCAAGGGCTGTTACCTGGGACAGGAGATCGTCGCGCGGATCCACGCCCGCGGACAGCAGGTGGCCAGGCGAGTGGTCGGCATCCGCATGGAGGCCGACCAATTGCCCATCGCCGGCAGCGAGATCTTTGGCGGCGAGGAGCAGAACGTCGTCGGGATGATCACCTCCAGCACGGTTTCGCCGCTGCTGTCGAATCGGGCGATCTGTTTTGGGCAGGTCAAGCGGCCGTACTTCGAGCCGGGCACGAAGCTGATGATCCCCGCGGAAGGCGCGCTGCGCAGTGGAACAGTTGGACCGTTGAGATTCCTGTAGAGTGCGCGGGGATCAGGCGGCAATCGCGGTTGGCGGCTGGCGACGCGCGCCGGCGCTTTGCCGTGCCTCGCGCCAATCGCCAAGATTGATCGTCTGCTCGTCCTGATAGGCATCGGCGTCCGTGTCGCAGGTCTGGACGAGCGGCGTCGCGGGCGGCTCGGCCGCCGCCGTCGGGTGCGCTGTCGCTGCCTCGATCGGCTCGGGACTGGCCAGCCGAAAAGTGGCCGGGCGGGCGGTTGATCGCGTGTTGGGCGTCTGGAAGACCGGGCTGTGCGGCGCCACATCCACGAAGATTCGTCCCAGGTCGTTCTTGGTGGGCAGCTGACCACTGTTGATTCGCGCCAGGATGGTATCGACCGAAACGCCCCAGATTTCCGCAGCGACCGAAGGCACGACCCAGCAGGACATGTTGTATCTCTCCACGTTGCCTGACGCTTAAGACGCACTGGCAAGAAACGCGCCGGTCGCTCCGTCGGTCGGCTGGTTCCGCATCCTCCGTGAGATTTCTGGCCTGACGCCAGACTCATCGGACTGATGTAGATATGACTTGAGAAATGAACGGAGCAAATGCTCCGTGGTGCGCGATCAGGTCATGGCGCGCCGCCGCGCCCATAACATCGACGCGGTCAGCGCTGCTGCTCCTGTTGTTTCTTTTCCGCTGCCTTGATCGCCTCGCGGATCCGCTCCATCTTTCCGGCCAGGCGGAACCCGCCGTCCACATACACGATCGACCACAGGGTGATGTGCGAGCTGCTGTTTTCTTTCTGAAGTTTGACGGTGTAGAGCGGAACGGGATTCGCCATCGCCGCCAGGGCGAATCGCTGATGGATTTTGGCGTTGGGATCGTCGGATTGCTCGACGGCGGTGACCGTGATCTTCAGGTCTTTGGGATTGGTCAGTCGCAGAAACAGCCCGGTCATCGCCGCGGGGAACTTTTCCATCTCCCGGGTGTACTCTTCTGCCAGGGGGCTGCCGACGTCTTCGCCGAACGTGTCGGTGAACCATTTATCGGCGTCGGGCAGCAGCAGCGAGCGCATGATGGCGTAGACTTTCTGGCCCTGGCGTTCCTGGGCGGCGGTCAGCAGATCGCTGAACAGTTGCTTCAGCCCCTCGGAGGTTTCGGGATACGTCGGCAGAGTCGTCTGTGCCCGCGCGGGCGTCGTTTGTAACACTGGCAACAGCATGAAGGCGCACAGCCACATCGTAATGGCCCGCCCAGTCAGTTCGCATTGCATCCTCTCATTCTAACCTTCGATTGGTATGGAGACGAACGACGGGACTGCACTTTGGGATCGACCGATAATCACGCAGGCGGCGATCAGGTTGGCAACGCGGCGCCGTCGTCAACTCTGTTGCGGATGATCGCCGGCCGACCGCTCGGCCAGCGCGTGAGCCACCTGATCGAGCAGTGTCGCATTGGCGGGTGGGAACGGGTAGTCGCGCAGCGCCGAGACTTCGATCCAGATTGCCTGTTCACATTCGATGGGGACCGGCTCTCCTGAGCAGTGATCACAGAGGAAGGGAAGCAGGCGCACGTGGATGTCGGGGTAGTCGTACTCGATGCTGGGAAGCTGGCAAAGCGCGGCCACTTCGATGCCGAGTTCTTCGCGCAGCTCGCGTTGCAGGGTTTGCAGCGGGGTCTCGTCGTGCTCGCGCTTGCCGCCGGGAAACTCCCAGTATCCGCCAAGACGATCGCCAGCGCGGCGGCGACAGATCAGGACTTTACCCTGGCGACGGACGATGGCGATGGCGACGTCAATGCGGTTCATCGAGCGGTCCTCCTGCCGCGGCGTGGGGCAGAGTCTAGCCGTCAAGCAGGCGGGATGGAATGCCGCGAAATCCGGCGCAACAGACCCAGCAAGAACTTGTCATAAATCTGGGGATTTTCCCGCAGGCTAATAGATTATAAATGCCTATAGAATAATGATTTGTCTCATTTGTCGCAATCTGCCAACCCGACCGAGTCTTCGTTGACACCCCGTATCCAGCGGGTTATAGTCGAGGCCGTTGCCGGTATGTGCGGCGACCCAACTGTTGAGTACAGCGGCTTCTTGCCGTGGCGAACTTCCGGAGGTGGACAGGAGCCACCCCTCCGGAAGTCTTTTTTTGCGCACAGCCGCTTGGTACAAACCCCGCCGTGATCACCCCGACACCTGACCGGCCACCAACGGCGCACGCACCGCTTGGGCGGATGCAACTCGACGCCACCGTGGTGTCCAACGTGTTGCTCTGTCGTGAGCACTATCGACTGGTGCTTCGCGTGCCGACATTTCCTCCGACTTCGCCGGGGCAGTTCATCCAGGTTTGCTGTCACGATCCGCAACTGGAGCAACAGCTTCCGCCCGAGTTCGATTGGAAGCCGGGGTGGCGTGTGGGCACGCACGGCAGCGAGCTTGCCGGGCCGGTGGCGCTGTTGCGCCGGCCATTCTCGCTGGCGGGCCGACGCGATAGCGCCGACGGCGTGGAGCTTCAGATCATCCATCGCGTGGTCGGTGTGGGAACGAGTTGGCTCAGTCAGCTCCGAGTCGGCCAGCAAGTGGGCATCCTCGGGCCTCTGGGCAACTGCTTCAGGCTGCCGCCGGCAGATGGAATGGGGGTGCTGATCGGCGGGGGAGTGGGCATCCCGCCGATGCTGTATCTGGCCACGGCGCTGCGTGGGCGGGCGGTGGCGTTCTGCGGCGTGGCGAGTCGCGAGCTGCTGCCTTTGACCGTCGTTGGCCAGGCTGATCCATCGGGCATTGCGCCACGTCTGTGCCTCGCCGAGTTCGCCGCCCATCAGATCCCCAGCATCGTTACCACGGACGATGGCAGTTTCGGTTTTGGCGGGTTTGTGACCCAGGCGCTGGAGCGATGGCTGGACGCGCAGACCCTCTCCGGTGCCTGTTCCCCGGGTCGCATCACGCTCTACGCCTGCGGCCCGGAGGCGATGATGAAGCGCGTGGGTGAGATTGCCCAGGCTCGCGGGCTGGGATGCCAGTTGGCGGTCGAGCGTGCGATGGCCTGCGGGATGGGCACCTGCCAGAGCTGCTGTATCCGGGTCCGCAAGCCGGATCCGGCGCAACCGCCGCTGCCGGGCAGCCGCTGGTGCTATCGTCTGGCGTGCACGGACGGCCCGGTCTTCGAGGCGTCGGAATTGTTATGGTGAGCTAAACGAGGAAGTTGCAGCCCATCCACGATGCCGGTTTGACCAAACGCCTAGTTTCCTGTAGTATTAGTAGGAAATCAGGATGCAGACCCTTACGACGGCCAACACCGGCACCATCGGCACATCGGTCCTGGAGCTGATCGGCAACACGCCGCTGCTCTCGTTCCGCCGGATCACCACGGCGGTGGCTCCGGCACAGATCTTCGCCAAGGCCGAGTGGTACAATCCCGGCGGCAGCGTGAAGGATCGGGCGGCGCTGGCGATGATTGTGGATGGCGAGCGTCGCGGCCTGCTCACCCGTGACAAGATCATCATCGATGCCACCAGCGGCAACACGGGGATCGCCTATGCGATGATCGCCGCCGAACGGGGATATCGGGTCAAGATCGCGCTGCCGAAGAATGCCAGCGAGGAGCGAAAGCAGTCTCTGCGAGCCTACGGCGCGGAAATCATCCTGACCGATCCACACGAGGGCACCGACGGGGCACAGCGATACGTCAAGGAGCTTGTGGCACGCCACCCCGAGCGATACTTCTACCCCGACCAGTACAACAACCCGGCCAACTGGCGCGCCCACTACAACACGACGGCGATGGAGATCTGGCGGCAGACCCAGGGCCGCGTGACCCATTTTGTAACGGGGCTGGGCACAACCGGCACCTTCGTGGGCGTCTCCAGGCGACTGAAGGAGTTGAAGCCCTCGATCCAGTGTGTGAGCATGCAGCCGGACTCGCCGCTGCACGGGCTGGAAGGACTCAAACATCTGCCCACAGCTCTGGTGCCGGGGATCTACGATCCGACGCTGGCCGACGATCAGATTGCCGTCGCCACCGAAGATGCGCACCGGATGGTGCTCCGGCTGGCGCGGGAAGAGGGATTGCTGGTGGGGGTATCCTCGGGAGCGAACATGGTGGCGGCGATGCAGGTGGCCCAGCGCGCGCGGCAGGAGATGAGCGAGCCGGTGGTGGTGACGATCTTCTGCGACTCGGCGGCCAAGTACCTTTCGGAGGACTTCTGGCACGAGATCGGACACGAAGCGGAGAACTGGCCGTGAACAGCAGCAGCGAAGGTGGCAGCCACAGCAGTGTGACCGGCGCAACGGACCGGAGACAGGCAGCGCTGCGTCTGCCCGCGGCGTTTGCGCGGCAGATCGAGCGGGAAGCGGTGGCGGCATACCCCAACGAGTGCTGCGGAATCCTGTTCGGGCGCGACAGCCTTGAAGGGCGGATCGTCGAGCGGATCCAGGCCGTGCCCAACGCATTCGATCAGACCGAGCGCTTCCACCGCTTTTCGATCTCGCCCAGGCAGTTGATTGACGCCGAGAAGCAGGCCGCCGCGGAAGGGCGAGTGGTGCTTGGTTTCTATCACAGTCACCCCAACGCCCCCGCGCGCCCGAGCGAGTACGACCGCACGCACGCCTGGCCGTTCTACAGCTACGTGATCGTCTCGATCCTCAACGGTCAGGCGGCGGACATGACGAGCTGGGTTCTGGACGAACGGACCGAGACGTTTACCAGGCAGGAGATTGAACAGACACAGCCCTGATGAATGCCCGACACGCACACGACGGAGGTTGCCATGGCTGAATATGCACATCCTGAGGTGTTGGTGAGCACGGGGTGGGTGGCGGATCACACCGACGATCCGAAGGTTCGGATCGTCGAGGTGGATGTGGACACGAGCAGTTACGACAAGGGACACATCCGTAACGCCATCGGATGGAACTGGCAGACGGATCTCCAGGACCGGGTGGTGCGGGATGTGGTCGAGCCGGGGGCCTTTGCCGAGCTGTGCCGCCGCAGCGGAATCAGCAGCGATGACACGGTCGTGTTCTATGGGGACAACAACAACTGGTTTGCCGCCTGGGCGTTCTGGCAGTTCAAGTACCACGGCCACAAGGACGTGAAGCTGATGAACGGCGGGCGCAGGAGATGGGAGATCGAGAAGCGTCCGCTGACGACCGAAGTTCCGAAGCTCGCCCCCGGCAACTACCCGGTGCCAACGACCGACGAATCGATCCGCGCGTACCGGGATGAGATCCTGAGCACGCTGCGGCAAAACAAGATCAATCTGGTGGATGTGCGTTCGCCGGATGAGTTCACCGGGAAAATCCTTGCCCCCGAGGCGTTGATCGGCAAGGAGGGCTGCCAGCGTGGCGGGCACATCCCCGGCGCCAGCAATGTCCCCTGGTCCAGGGCGGTGAACGATGATGGCACATTCAAGCCCGCCGAGGAGCTGTGGAAGATCTATCGGGAGGCTGGGTTGGATTTCAACAAGCCGACCATCGCCTATTGCCGGATCGGTGAAAGGTCGAGCCATACGTGGTTCGTGCTGAGGTACCTGCTTGGGGTCAACAACGTGAAGAACTACGACGGAAGCTGGACGGAATGGGGCAATCTGGTGGGCGCGCCGATCGAGACGGGCGATTCGCCCGCGGCCAGGGCCAGGGCACAGTGCCAGTGAATGAGAGTGAATGCCATATGCCGAAACGTCGAGTGCGAAATGACCCATGCCGAATTGAACTGCCGGGCCGCTGCCGGTATCCATTGAGCATCGGGCAGTTGGCATTCGGTATCCGGTAATCGGCATTCACAGGAGCAGCTATGCCACTTAAGCCGCAGGGACGTATCTTCAACGACATTACCGAAACGATCGGCGGCACGCCGCTGGTCCGCATCAACCGCATCATCCCCAAAGAGCAGGCCACAGTGCTGGCCAAGTGCGAGTTCTTCAATCCGCTGTCGAGCGTGAAGGATCGCATCGGGGTGGCGATGATCGAGGCGGCCGAGGCGCAGGGCAAAATCGACCGCGACACGGTGATCGTCGAGCCGACCAGCGGAAACACGGGGATCGCGCTGGCGTTCGTGTGTGCCGCCAAGGGATACAAGCTGATCCTCACGATGCCCGAGAGCATGAGCATCGAGCGTCGGCGGCTGCTGAAGGCGCTGGGGGCGCAGGTGGTGCTCACTCCCGCCGCCGAGGGAATGCGCGGCTCGATCGCCAAGGCCGAGGAAATCCTCCGCCAGTATCCCAAGAGCTACATGCCCCAGCAGTTCGACAACCCGGCGAATCCGGAGATTCACCGCAAGACCACGGCCGAGGAGATCTGGCAGGACACCGGCGGTCAGGTGGACATGCTGGTGGCGGGGGTGGGCACGGGCGGGACGATCACGGGCGTGGCGGAAGTGATCAAGGCGCGCAAGCCCAGCTTCCGGGCCATCGCGGTGGAGCCGGCATCCTCGCCGGTGATCACGCAGACGCTGCGTGGCGAGCCGCTGAAGCCCGGGCGTCACAAAATTCAGGGAATCGGCGCCGGATTCGTGCCCAGCAACCTGCACCTGAACATCGTTGATGAGGTGATCCAGGTCAGCGACGAAGAGGCGTTCGAGTGGGCGCGGAAGCTGCACCGGATGGAAGGGCTGTTTGCCGGAATCAGCTCCGGGGCGAACATGGCGGCGGCGGCGAAAGTGGCGGCCAGACCTGAGAACAGGGGCAAGATGATTGTCGTCATCCTGCCGAGCATTGGCGAACGATATCTCAGCACGCCGCTGTTCGAGGAGGATTGATCCGGGCAGAGGCTGCTCAGCTCGGGAGACCAGATTGCAGGAGCATCGGGAACGGCAATGGCAGAACAGAAGGCAACCAACATTACCTGGCACGAGGGCGCGGTCAGTCATGAGGAGCGCGAGAAGCTGCTGGACCAGAAGGGCGTGACGGTCTGGATGACCGGATTGAGCGCCTCGGGAAAGAGCACCATCGCCTGCATCCTTGAACAGATGCTGTTGCATCGCAGGAAGCACGCCTACCGGCTGGATGGCGACAACATCCGCCACGGACTGAACAAGAATCTTGGCTTCAGCGCCGAAGACCGCGCCGAGAACATCCGCCGGATCGGAGAAGTGGCCAAGCTGTTCACCGACGCTGGCGTGATCGCGATCACGAGTTTCATCAGCCCCTACCGCAAGGATCGCGATGCGGTTCGCGCGAACATGAGGCCGGGGGAGTTCATCGAGGTGTACGTCAAGGTTTCGCTGGAAACCGCGGAGAAGCGTGATCCGAAGGGGTTGTACAAGAAAGCCCGCGCCGGGCAGATCAAGGGCTTTACCGGCATCGACGATCCGTATGAGCCGCCGGAGAACCCCGAGATCGTCATCGATACGGAGACGACCAGCCCCGAGGAGGCGGCCAGGCGGATTCTGGACTACCTGGAGAAGGGCGGATATCTGCACGCCTGACGGTGTAGGCGTGTGAGATCAGCACGATGGGCGGCGAGTATGTCGATCTTCACTGCCACTCGACGGCGTCGGACGGGACGTTGACGCCGGCGCAGGTCGTGCGCCTGGCTCGACAAAGCGGTTTGAGCGCGCTGTCGCTGACGGATCATGACACCGTGGCGGGGATCGATGAAGCATTCAGCGAGGCGGCAAAGGTGGGGATCGACTTCATCGCGGGCATCGAGATATCGGCTGAGTATCCGCATCCGGGGACGATGCACATTCTGGGTTATGGCATCGATCCGCACGATCCGTCGCTGAAGAGTCTGACCGAAACGCTGATCGCCGGGCGCGACCGCCGAAACCCCAGGATCATTGCCAAGCTCAACGAGATGGGCGTGCACGTGACCATGGACGAGTGGCAGCGGGAGGCGCGAGGCGGGGTGCTTGGCCGGCCGCAACTGGCGGCGATCCTGGCTCGAAAGGGGTACGTCAGCTCGATCAAGCAGGCGTTCGAGAAATACATCGGGCAGGGCGCGCCGGCGTATTTCGACAAGGAACGACTGTCTCCCAGGCAGGCGATCGAGCGGATTCGCGCCGCGGGCGGCCTGCCCGTGCTGGCGCATCCGACCCAGCTTCGTGTCCCGGATCAGGCGCAGCTCGAGAGCCAGGTCAGGAGCCTGATCGAGTTCGGCCTGGCCGGCATCGAGGTCATTCACAGCGACTTCGACCAGGCGACGGTGCAGTTGCTTACGGAGCTTGCGGATCGATTGGGGCTGCTCAAGACCGGCGGCAGCGATTTTCACGGCTCCAACAAGCCGCAGATCGAGCTGGGCGTGGCAAACAATCGGCGAATTCCGCGCGAGTATTTCGACCGCCTGCGCGAGGCGCTGGAGCAGCAGCGACGAAGCGCCACGGCCTCGGAGATATTGAAGGACACGGTATGACGGTGCTGGCCGATCCCAATTCCCTGGACCTGGAGGCGATCAACCCGATGCTCGAATCAGCCGAGCCGGAGAAGATCGTCCAGTGGGCCGCCGCCCAGTTTGGTCGGGGGCTGGTGATGTCCTCCAGCTTCGGGGCCGAAAGCGCGCTGCTGATCCACATGGCCACGCGCGTGATGCCCAACATCCGCATCATCTTCATCGACACCGGCTATCTGTTCCCCGAGACGCACCAGTTCATGGAACAGCTCCGCGCGCGGTTCGACCTGAATGTGTGGATCTACCGGACGCGCAACGATCCGATCGCTTACCTTCACCGGGCCGGGGAGGAGAACCCGACTTGGCGGAAGGACATCGACCGCTGCTGCGCCGAGAACAAGAACGAGCCGTTCGAGCGGGCGATGAGGGAGCTGAAGCCGAGCGGCTGGCTGCGCGGCATCCGCCGCAACCAGGCCGACACGCGCAGGTCGCGTCAGATCGTCGAGTGGTCGCAGCGCTACCACTGCTACGCGATTTCTCCGCTGCTGAACTGGACCGGCCGCGAGATCTACGCCTACATGAAACGCCACGACCTGCCGTTTCATCCGCTGTACGACAAGGGCTATGCCAGCATCGGCTGCAACCCCCTGAGCTGCACCCGCCCGGTCCAGCCCGGGGAAGACCCCCGCAGCGGTCGATGGTCCGGCACGGGCAAGCTCGAGTGCGGGATCAACGTGGACAACTCGCTGGATTCGGCGAATCTTTGAAGTTGTGCTTCACGACTCAGTTGTCTTGCGAAACGCCTGCACGCTGGCGACGAAGTCATCGGGCACGCCGAAGTCGAATCGCCTGGCGTTGGTCATCTCCAACGCCAGGTACCCGTATCGCTGTCGCTGGATCTCCTGAGCGCGGGTGAGCTGGAACTCGCCGTTGTCGCGAACATCGTTGCAAATCATCTCTTCGAGGATCTGGTAGATCGACGGGGCCAGCAGGTGCATGCCGAACCAGCCGAGGAACACGTCATCCTCCAACCCATCGACGCGAAGCCTGGCGCGCGCGGTGGGCAGGTCGGGCTTTTCGATGATCAGCGACACATCGATCAGGCGTGGGTTTTCGGGGCGGCGCTTGCCGGCGATGGTGCCGAAGCCTCTCAGTTCCCCCGGACCGATGCGGTTGACCGCTGATACGCTCTTGCCCTGCGAAAGCCCCGCCATGCGGGCAAGCTCCAGGTAGGGTGAGATCGGATGCCCGCGGAACAGGTGATCGCCCAGACACAACAGAACCATCTCGTCACCGGCAAAGGACCTGGTCTGATAGACGGCGTGGCCGTAGCCTTCCTGCTGGTGCTGGATGGCGAAGGTGACGCGCTGTGCCAGGTCGCGCATCCGCAGCGCCTCGTCCTGAAGCGCGGGATACTTTTGCAGTCGTTTCAGATACGCATCGTCCGGACCCTGGAGGTAGTGCCGGATGGCCGCATCGTCGCCGGGCTGGACGATGATGCAGATTTGCTCGATCCCTGCGGCGACAAGCTCGATGAGGTGATAATGGATCAGCGCCCGCGCGATTCCGTCAGGACCGACCACAGGGAACAATTCTTTCTTCACCGCATGAGAGGCGGGGAAGTGACGAGTTCCCAGCCCGGCGGCGGGAATGACGGCCTTGCGCACGCGACTGGCGCCGTGGGATGCAGTCTGGTTGGATACGGTCTGATTGGATGCAGTCTGGTTGTGGCTCATGCATGGGCAGGGTACACATTTTTGGTCCCACGGCGATGCCGTGTCGTGTCGCGGGATTGGGCGTTCACGAAACGCCGGACTGGCCGTATGCTCAACCTGTGTCGCGCTACCGGCGCGAGTTGACCTGTGTCGCGCGCTGCGGGCGCGAGGCACGCGACGGGGGCCACAATCGAGGCAAGGAAAGGAATCGCATCATGCGAATCAAGCGTTTCATTGTTGCATCCATGCCGATCGTCGTCGCTCTGGGGATGACCCTTTGGGCCGGTGGTTGTCAGACCGCCCCGCCGACCGAGTCCAAGCGCGAGTCGCTGGTGGAGGAGGCGCAGGCGGCGCTGAAGCAAATGAAGGCGGCGGATCCGAGCCTGCAGGAGTTTCTTGACAAGGCGCACGCCTATGCGATCTTTCCGTCGGTGGGCAAAGGCGGGCTGATCGCGGGTGGGGCGTATGGTCGCGGCGTGGTCTACCAGAATGGGCAGTTCATCGGATATGCGGACATCACGCAGGCGACGGTGGGGGCGCAGATCGGTGGCCAGGCGTTCCGCGAGCTGGTCGTGTTCCAGAACACCGAGTCGCTGGAGCGGTTCAAAACCGGCAAGCTGGCGTTCAGCGCCAACGCGTCGGCGGTGGCGCTGGACAAGGGAGTCGCCAAAGCCGCCCGCTACACTGATGGTGTGGCCGTGTTCGTGCAGCCGCTGGGCGGCTTGATGGCCGAGGCGTCCATCGGCGGGCAGCAGTTCACGTTTCAGGCCAAGTAATGGACGAATCGGGCAGGGCGCCCGATGAATGGTGACAGGCACGCGTGTCTGTCCCCCGGGAAGCGGGAAGCCTGGGATGAGCAACCCTATCCGCCGGATCATTGAACGGTTGGGTGCCAATGTCATCGTCGTGCTGATCGCGTGCCTGATCGTCGTCGGCGGGACGTGGCTGTTTGTCGAGCTGCTCGACGAGGTGAGGGAAGGCCAGACCCAGCACATCGACGAGTGGATCATTCGCGCCACCGTGCCACTGCGCGAGTATGCGTGGCTTCGGGAACTGGGGCGCGACATCACTGCCCTGGGCGGCAACTTCGTGCTGACGCTGCTGTCGCTGGCGGTGGTGGTCTACCTGATCATGACGCGCAAGTATCACGCGATGTGGCTGGTGATCATCGCCACCAGCGGCGGCCTGGCCCTGAGCAGCCTGCTTAAATACCTCATCGACCGCCAGCGTCCGCAGCTCACCGAGCATCTGTCCCATGTCTACACCTCGAGCTTTCCCAGCGGACATTCGATGCTTGCGGCGGTGGTGTACCTGACGCTGGGAAGCCTGCTGGCCAGCATCGTTCCCAGTCGGGCACTGAAAATCTACGTGATCGGACTGTCGCTGCTGGTGACGTTTCTGGTGGGCCTGAGCAGGGTCTACCTGGGCGTGCACTGGCCGACGGACGTGCTGGCGGGCTGGACGGCGGGGCTGGTTTGGGCGATCCTCTGCTGGCTGGTCGCACGCCAGCTCAAGCGCCGTGGCGCCATCGAGGCCGGGCGCGACGAGGACGCGGACGCGCAAGGTGCGGCTGAGAATCTGACGGGGTGCGAAGCTGAGGCATCGCGGTAGTCTTCCACGTTGTCATCATCGCGCCTTGCCAGGCTGAACCACGACGGCAAAAGCAGCATGAAGATCGGAACCTACTACCACCCCCAACAATGGCCGCGCCAGCAGTGGGAAAGGGACTTTGACAACATCGCGGCGATGAAGCTCCAGATTGTGCACCTGGGGCAGAATGCCTGGCAGAGCCTGGAGCCTCGGCCGGGGGAATTCCAGTTCGACTGGCTGGAGCAGTGCATCGAGATTGCGCGGCAACGGAAGCTGGAGGTGATCCTGTGTACGCCGACCGCCGCGCCACCGATGTGGCTTTGGGGCGAAGCTGCCCAGCCGCCCGCGAGCCCGGGTATGCCCAGGGGTCTGAGCAGCAGCCAGGCCTGTTCCCCGACCTCGCCGCCGTTTCGTGAGGCCGCGGTGCGGATCGTCACCGCGCTGGCCGAACGATTCGGGCAGCATCCGGCGGTGATCGGATGGCAGATCGACAACGAATACGCCGAAGAACCTGATCAGTCCCCCCATACACACGCCGCCTTCCGCGACTGGCTCAAACGCAAGTACGGCACGATCGAGCACCTTAACCAGGCGTGGGGCTGTCAGTTCTGCAACACCTGTTACACCGACTTCGAGCAGATTCAGTTCCCCGCCATCGGCAGTTGCGGCTGTTCCAATCCCCACCAGGCGCTGGACGCGCAGCGGTTCTGGTCCTGGGCGTGCGCGGATTTCGACAAGCTTCAGGCCGACATCCTCAAGCCTCGCGTGGCAGATCGATTCATCGCGACGCGTTTCGTGCCGCTGCATACGGCGTGCAATCCGGCGGACATGGCCGAGCAGCTCACGCTGCTGTCCTGGGACAGCTACCCCGTGATCGGCTGGCAGAAAAACCCGACCGACGAAAGCTATCGCGCGGGCGATCTTGCGGGTATCGGGTTCATGCACGATCTGATGGCCAGCTACCGGCAACGATGGGCGCTGACGGAGGTTCAGCCGGGACAGGCCAACTGGAGTGGCGTGCCGGTGCTGCTGTATCCGGGCGCGGTCCGACTGTGGGTGTGGACGGCGTACGCGCATGGGGCGCAGTTCGTTTCGACGTGCCGCTATCGTCAGCCGCGATCCGGGTTGCAATTGTTCCACCAGGGGCTGGTCGCCGCCGACGGCACGACACAAACACCCGGCGGAAGAGAGTTCGTGCAGGTCGCAGATGAGCTGGCCAGGCTCGATCCGGCCAAACCTCCGGCCACGCGATCCGGCAAGGCCGCGACGATGGATCAGACCGCCGTCGGCCTGCTGTTCGACTTCGAGCAGCTCTGGTACTGCCAGTCGCTGCCATGGGGCAAACGATGGGACCAGTTGGCGTGGATCGTGCAGTGGTACCGCTCGCTGGCGCGACTGGGGCTTGCAGTGCGGATCATCCACCCGGATCGACCCTGGCCGACGAACCTGGCGTTGCTCGTCGCGCCGGGCGTGCAGATGGTGGATCAGGCGCTGATCAAAAGGCTGGACGATTTCGCGTCATCCGGCGGGCATGTGATCCTCACCTGCCGCACCGGACTGATGGATCGCAACGGGCAACTGTGGGAAGGGCCAACCGCGGCGCCGATCCTGCCGTTGATCGGCGGAACGATCGAGGCGTACGACTGTCTTCCCGACGAGTGTCTGGCGACTGTGGAAATGGATTCGGTGCAGTATAAATGGGGCGCCTGGGGAGATCTGCTTTACGCCGAGCCGACGACTCGCGTGCTGGCCAAATATGCCGACCAGTTCTACACCGGCGCCGCCGCCGTCATGCAGAACCGCCGCGGCAAAGGCACGGTGACGTACTGCGGCGTATACGCGGAGCAGACCTTCACCGACGCGCTGGTGGAGAAGGTGGCGACAGCCGGGAAGGTGCCGCACGCCTCGCTGCCGCCCGGCGTGCAGGTTCTGCGTCGCGGCGCCTATCGAATTGTCTTGAATTATGGGCTGGGCAGTTTCGACGCCCCGGCCGCGCGCGGTGCGAGGTTTCTGGTCGGCTCGCGGAAGGTCGAACCCGTCGGCGTGGCAGTGTGGGAAGAATGATCAACCTCTCACGTGCCCGCAAAGCGCGATGCTCGCCACAGCGGAGCGACCTGTGTCATGGGCGTCCCGCCCGTGCAGGCTTGGCCCACCTGCGGGACGCGCGTGACAGCAAAACAACCGCCGAGGCAATTCCGTGACGGATTCGGGCAGGTGGCTTCGGCGCAAACCGCCCGGCGGGTGTATACTGGAATTGCCGGTCAGTTTCACACTCAAATCAGGCTTGGCGGGTTGCTTTGGGGCGCGGGCACAGGCCGTGAATCACGATGCAGGCGACACTGGCAGAACGGATGGCGGCGTTCGCGACGGGGCTGAGGTATGAAGACCTGGGTCGCGACGTGGCTCACGAAGTCAAGCGCGTGATCATCGATTCGCTGGGCTGCGCGTTTGGGGCGTGGCACGAGCCGCCGTGCGTGATCGCGCGACATGTGGCCTGCACCACCTCGAGTGTGCGCGGCGCGACGCTGTGGGGCACGCGGCACCTGGCTCCGCCTGACTGGGCCGCCTTCGCCAACGGGTGTCTGGTCCGATACCTGGACTACAACGACACGTATCTTTCGAAAGAGCCTGCGCATCCGAGCGACAACATTCCCGCGGCGATTGCGGCGGGGCAGTCTGCGCGCGCCGGCGGTCGCGAGCTGATCGCCGCCGTCGTGATCGCCTACGAAGTGCAGTGCCGGCTGTGCGATGCGGCCTCGATCCGGGCGCGTGGATGGGACCACGTGACGTATGGGGCATTTTCGACGGCGTTGGCGGCGGCGCGGCTTTTGGGGCTGGATGAGAACAAGACGCGGCACGCGGTGGGGATTGCGGGCGTGGCCAGCGCGGCGCTTCGGCAGTCGCGCGTCGGGGAGTTGTCGCACTGGAAAGGGGCGGCGTTCGCCAATGCCGCCCGGCACGGTGTCTTCGCCGCCATGCTCGCCGCCGAGGGCATGACCGGCCCAAGCCCCATCTTCGAGGGCGAAAAAGGCTTTGAGCTGCTGGTCAGTGGCCCGCTGGATTCGATCGGCGGACCCTTCGCCGCCGACGCACGCGGCGTGATCCCTGATGACGGGTTCATGATCCGCAAGTCGTGCATCAAGTTCTGGCCGGCCGAGTATCACGCGCAAAGCGCGATCGCCGCGGCGCTGCAACTGCGGCAGCAACTGGGCATCACGGGCAGCGGCGAGGATGCGATCGATGCGATCGATTCGATCGTCGTGGAGAGTCACGACGCCGCCGTGGACATCATCGGCAGCGAGCCGCAGAAGTGGCTGCCCAACAGCCGCGAAACCGCCGATCACAGTCTGCCGTATATCGTGGCCGCGGCGCTGGTGGACGGGCAGATCACCTCCAGGCAGTTCGCCCGCCAGCGATTCACCGACCCGAAGCTGCTGGATCTGGTTCGACGCGTGAAGGTGCTGCGCAATGCGGATCTGTCGTCACTGTATCCCAAGTCCATCGCCAACATGGTCACCGTGCGCACCACTGACGGTCGCACCGCTACCGCGCGCGTGGACGATCCGCCGGGCCATTCCAACAATCCGCTGACGGATGCTCAGCTTCTGGCCAAGTATCACTCGCTGGCGGATCCGGTGCTGGGCGTCCGGCGAGCGCAGGAGGCGGCGGATTGGGTGTGGCATCTGGACGAGGTCGAGGATATCTCGCAGCTCATGCCGCTGATCGAGGTGAAGCTTTGAGCACGGCGCGGAGGACGGGAATTCGCAGGCTGATCGCGCGGCGATGTGTCGCGATGCCCGGCGCGTTCAATGCGTACGTGGCACGGCTGATCGAGCGGGCGGGGTTCGAGGCGTGCTACATCAGCGGGGCCGGTCTGGCCAATGCCACCGCGGGCGTGCCCGACATCGGGCTGCTTTCGCTGGAAGAAGTTGTGAGGCTTGCGGGATATATCTGCGACGCGGTGAGCATCCCGGTCATCGCCGACGCCGACACCGGCTTCGGCGCCCAGCCGCACATCGCCCGCACCGTGCGGCACTTCGAGCGTATCGGGCTGGCGGGGATGCACATCGAGGATCAGCAGTTTCCCAAGCGATGCGGGCATCTGCCGGGCAAAACGCTTGTGCCGGTTGAGGAGATGTGCGCGCGAATCCGGGCGGCGGTGGATGCGCGGCACAACCCGGATTTCCTGATCATCGCGCGGTGCGATGCCAGATCCGTGCAGGGACTGCAAGCCACGATCGACCGATGCGCAGCGTACCTCCAGGCCGGCGCCGATGCGATCTTCCCCGAAGCCCTGCAAAGCGCCGCCGAGTTCGGCACATTCGCCAAAGCCATCGGCGGGCCGCGCGTGCCGCTGCTGGCGAACATGACCGAGTTCGGCCGAAGCCCGCTGCTGAGCGTCACCCAACTGGCCAAAATGGGGTATCGGATGGTGATCTTTCCGCAGACGGCGTTTCGCGCGTCGATGTGGGCCGCGGAACAGTGCCTGCGCGACCTGCATCGCCTGGGCACACAACAGCCCTGGCTCGACCAGATGCAGACGCGGCAGGAGCTTTACCAGGTCCTGGGGTACGATCCCACCGCCACAACCTGGCCGATCCGACGCGGAAAGGTCTGAAGCTTTGCTCGCGTGAGCCTTCGAGTCACGTCGAGATGGGTCGATCGTGCGATTGCGGCCCTCAGCACGGCGTGTAGTCCCGCGCCGGCGGGCCGGTGTAGAGGCTGCGGGGGCGGATGATGCGATTGTGGTCGTGCTGCTCGATCACATGGGCGCACCAGCCTGCGGCACGGGCACAGGCGAAGATCGGCGTATTCAGCGCCGGCGGCAGACCGAGCATGTGAAACACCGGGGCGGCGTACAGATCGGCGTTGGCGAACAGACCCTTGGCGCTGGCCATGGCCTGCTCCAGCGCCTGGCAGATCCTGACCAGATTCCGATCCTGCTCGCTGCCGCGCTGCGCAAGCTCGATCGCCAGACCCCTGATCGACGCCACGCGCGAATCGCCTTTCCTGTAGACGCGATGTCCGAAGCCGGCGATTTTCTGCCGGGCGGCAAGCTTGTCCTGCACCCATGCCGCGACGTTCTGCGGCGAGCCGATTTCATGCAATACATTGACGGCGTCTTCGTTGGCCCCGCCGTGCAACGCGCCCTTGAGCGCGCCGATGGCGGCGGTGATGGCGGCGTAGATGTCGGCCAGGGTCGAGGCCGTCACGCGGGCGGCGAAGGTCGAGGCGTTGAATTCGTGCTCGGCATACAGGTTCAGCATCGTGTTCAGCGCCTGTGTCTGCCAGTCCTGCGGCATCTGGCCGCCGAGCATGTACAGCAGGTTTGCAGCGTGAGACAAGTCCGCCCGCGGCGGGATCGGCTCTGCGCCGCCGCGAATACGCCAGTATGCCGCCGTCAGCGTCGGCATCTTCGCGATGATGCGGATCGACTTGCTCAAATTCGCCTGATGCGAGTGGTCGCTCAGCTCGGGATCGAAGCCGGCGAGCATGGAGATGCCGGTGCGGGTCGCATCCATCGGGTGGGTCGTCCGCGGCAATGCCTGGAACATGCTGAAGACCTGGCCGGGCAACGGGGCGGCGGCGGCAAGCTGAGCACGAAAACTGGCCAGTTGTCCGCCGTCGGGAAATTCGCCCATCAGCAGCAAGTACGCCACCTGCTCGAAGCTGACCGTCGTGGCGATCGATTCGATGCGGTAGCCCCGATACAACAGCCCGGCATCGGGATCGACCTGGCAAATAGCCGATTCGCCAGCGATCACTCCTTCGAGGCCGGGGCTGTATCCGGCTGCTGAAGCAGCCGACGACGTTGAAGCGGCGGGCGTCATGGGTACCTCCGCGCTGAGCAACCAGCCGGATACTCGCTGCATGCAGATGAGACGCGACGCAGAGCAGCGACAAGGGCATTATAGGCACGCGGCTGTCGGCCGATGGCCGTTGCGCTTTCACGAAGTCGCTTCTCTGCCGCGATCCAGAATCCGTCGGATCAGCTCGATGGCCTGCTCGGGGGACTGCGCCGAGTGGATCGCCGCCTGGCTCAGGCTGTTGAAAAACGATCGCGCGGTTTCGCTGACGCCCAGCAGGATCACAGGCGTGCCGTTCTTGATCGCCAGCGCCACTTCCGAAGCAGTGCCGGCTCCTTCGACTCCGCAGGCGACGACGACGTCGGCCGAGAGGACGATCAGGTTGTTGCGGGCGTTGCCCAGGTCGGTGAAGATGGCCAGGTCCACACCCGGCGCCACATCGCAGTCGCGTCGCGGCAGCAGTCCGACGGTCAGCCCGGCGCTGAGTTTGGCGCCTTCGTTGACGGCGCGCATGACGCCGGCGTTCCGCCCGCCGCTGAGCAGGATCCAGCCCTGCTCGGCGATGAGTCTACCCAGCAGTCGAGCCACCGGGACGGCCGGGGAATCGTCCCTCCCGCTGCCCACGACGGCGATGACCGGTTTGCGGGGCATGATGGCCATGCAAACAGAACCGGATGTTAGCCTACTTCAAATCCAGCAGCGGCTCCATCGCCCGCAGGCGCAAATAAGCCGGCCGGTCATCCCCGGGACCTGCCTTTTGGAGGTACCCGGGCATAACCGGCCGGCGAAGGTCCGATTCTGGAACTTGCCTCACTTGATGAACAGCATCTCGCGGTACGTCGGCAACGGCCACAAATCGTCGCTGACCATCGTCTCGAGCCTGTCGGCCACCTCGCGGAGGCTGTTCAGGGCCGGGAAGATGTGCTCACGGGCGTACTTGGCGTGGTCGTAGGGTTCGCCCTCGACGTGATGATTCAGGGCCTTCTCCAGCTTGTTGATCTCCTTGGTGAACTCGGTGATGGTGCTGACCAGCGTGGCGAAGGACTCCAGTCCCGCAGGACTGCCGGCGCCAGCGGCTTTGGCGGCGGCAATGCTCTGGCCCACCTCGTGCTGGTATCGCAGCGCCGCGGGCAGGATCATCGTCCTGGCCATCATCAACGCCGTGCGCCCCTCGATCATCAGCGTCTTGACATACGCCTCGGAAAGGATGTTGAACCGGCTGCGCAGCTCCTTTTCGGTGTAGACCTTGTACTTGGTGAACAGCTCGATGGTGTCCTTGCGCGTGACCACCGGCAGCGCCTCGATCGTGTTCTTGAGGTTGGGCAGGCCACGTTTCTCGGCCTCGGCGTGCCACTCCGGAGCATAGTTGTTGCCGTTGAAGATGACCTTCTTGGACTCCTTGACGATCGAAGGCAGCAGGTCCTGAACGGCCTTGTTCAGCTCCTTGCCGGCCTTGACGTCGGCTTCAAGCCTGGTGGCGATGTAATCCAGGCTTTCGGCGACGATGGTGTTCAGGACAGTGTTGGGTCCTGCGATGTTCTGGCTTGCGCCGACGGCGCGGAACTCGAACTTGTTGCCGGTGAAGGCAAAGGGGCTGGTGCGGTTGCGGTCGCCGGCCTCCTTGGGCAGCGGCGGCAGCACGCTCACGCCCGTCTCGAAAAGCCCGCCCTGCTTGCTGCTGCGGGCGCCGCCCTTCTCGATCTGCTCGAAGATGTCGTTGAGCTGTTCGCCCAGAAAGACGCTGATGATCGCTGGCGGGGCCTCGTTGGCGCCCAGGCGATGATCGTTATGGGCCGAGGCGATCGACAGCCGCAGGATCTCGCTGTACTTGGAGACCGCCCGCACCACCGCGGCGCAAAAGACCAGGAACTGCGCGTTGTCGTGCGGATTGTCCCCGGGATTCAGCAGGTTCTCCCCGGTGTCAGTGGCCATCGACCAGTTGTTGTGCTTTCCCGAGCCATTGACCCCGGCAAACGGCTTCTCGTGCAGCAGTGCCACCAGCCCATAGTGATCGGCCTTGCGGCGAAGCACCTCCATGATCAGGTTCTGATGGTCGGTGGCCAGGTTGGAGTTCTCGAAGATCGGGGCGATCTCATACTGGCTGGGGGCGACTTCGTTGTGGCGGGTCTTGACCGGAACGCCGAGCTTGAACAGCTCCGCCTCCACATCCGCCATGCACGCCAGCACCCGCTCGGGAATCGATCCGAAATACTGATCCTCCAGCTCCTGTCCCTTGGGCGGCGGCGCGCCGAAGAGCGTGCGCCCGCAGTAGATCAGATCCGGCCGCAACAGGTAAAAGTTCTTGTCGATCAGGAAGTATTCCTGCTCGGGTCCGACCGTGGTGAACACGCGTTGCGCCTGCTTGCCGAACAGCTTGAGGATTCGCAGCGCCTGAGCGCTGAGCGCATCCATCGATCGCAACAGCGGGGTCTTCTTGTCCAGCGCCTCGCCGGTCCAGCTCAGAAACGCCGTGGGAATCACCAGCGTCGAGCCGTTGGGGTT
This sequence comes from Fontivita pretiosa, assembly GCF_050410795.1. Lineage (GTDB taxonomy): Bacteria > Planctomycetota > Phycisphaerae > Tepidisphaerales > Tepidisphaeraceae > Fontivita > Fontivita pretiosa. Next base: position 3,403,036 of record NZ_CP191258.1, read on the forward strand.
TTCGATGATGTAGGCTGGGGAAGTCGGGTCCCAGGCGGTGTAGCCGCGCGCCTCGAAGGTGGCGCGCAGTCCACCGGAGGGAAACGACGAAGCGTCCGGCTCGCCCTTGATCAGCTCCTTGCCGCTGAACTCGGCAATGGCTCCGCCATTGCCGTCGGGAACCAGGAAGCTGTCGTGCTTCTCGGCAGTGATCCCGGTCATCGGCTGGAACAGATGCGTGAAGTGCGTCGCTCCGCGCTCGATGGCCCAGTCCTTCATGGCGACGGCGACGGCGTCGGCGACCATCGGGTCCAGCGGCGCGCCCAGCTTGATCGTCTTCTGCAACGCCTTGAACACGGGCTTGGGCAAACGCGAACGCTGAACCTCCTCGTTGAACACGTTGATCCCGAACAGGTCCTTGACGTGCGTCTTCTTGAAATCGACGCGGTTGAGTTGATGCTTGGCCGTGGCGATGGTTTTGATCGCCTCCTGGCGAGCGGTTGGCATGTGCGAACTCCCGGAAAAGTTATAAACTCCTGCGTAAATTGTTCAGCTTACGCCCGATAACACGATGAATGGGAACCACCGGGAAGGCGGGGATGATCCCACAGTGCTTGGCTGCTGTCCAGCGGCGGCAAACGGCCAAACACCCGCGCACCCGATTCCCGCAGGTCGCGCATGCAAACAGCGTGCAAGGGCTGATACGCCGGCATATCCGGATCACACCCTGCACAATTGGCGCGCATCAGCGCCACGGAAACCCAAAACCGCGCGAAATTTGGGCAGACGCAGACGTTATCCCCAGGCCACTGCCGCGCCGCCCGGGTAGCTGACCTGAGCGTTTGACCGGCTAACCTCCATGCGGCAGGATTGTCTAAACCGTTGAATGTACAGGGGTAGAAGGCTCATCCTCCATCTGCTTGCCGCCGTGGCGATCCTGCTGACGCTGCCCCGCGCTCTGTGGGCGCAGCAGGATCTGGTCCGTGCCCAGGTCAAGGCCGCCAGCGACAATGCCCTCTCGGCGCTTCGGCAGGAGGTCCTGGCGGCGCGGATCACGCCCAATCTCACCGTCGCGGATTTCCTGGATCGCACCAACGCCCGGGAGCTGCTGGATGAAACGCTGGCGCGGGCCGAGCAGATCGGCGGGCCGCGCTGGCTGGACGAAAAGACCTGTCAGGTCAAGCTGGAGATTTCCGGCCAGCGGGTGGCCTACGCACTGGTGTCGATCGCGGCGACTCGACCCAGGCTCTCGCCGATGCCGGCGGCGGCGATGGAGCAACGCCTGCGCGATTGGCGCGACCGGACCTTCAGCGGCACGGGAACCAGCGTCTCGCCGGAGCGAATCCAGGGCATTCGTCCGCCCGGCGGGGCCAGCGCCGATGCATGGCATGCGATAGACGACGCGGCGCGCGGTCAGGCGATCCTGGCGGCGCGCGAGGACGCCAATCGCCGCGTGCTGGACAGCATCCGCAGCATCGAGCTGGCGCCCGGGCAGACCGTCGGCGATGCTCTGGCACAACAGCCGGTTCGCGAGGCGGTCAACCAGTGGCTGGCCAGCCGGCCCGTCACCGAGGTGCGTTTCCGCGACAACCTTCAGGTGGAGGTGCAGACTGCCGCATCGCCCGATGAGCTGTTCAACACGATCGTGTCGGCGGCGCGGAACGCGCCGCAGACGCGATTGCCTGCCGACGAAGCGGAGTTGTCCGTGATTCGCCAGCAGTTCGCACAGCGGATGGCCTCGCCGACCGGGCAGGCCAGCGTTGCCCCTGCGACGGCGCCGGCGACACAACAGGCGGCGTCGGCGCCGCGTCCGACCGCGGCCCGGATCGATCTGCCCGAGCAGCCGCCGGCATGGGTCTTTCAGCCGCTGGACGTGGAAGCGGTGGCGTCGCCGGATCAGAGCGGGCTGCGGATCGGGCCGCCGGGCTCGGCCGCCGTCCAGGTGGCGCCGCGCGGCCTGTCGCTCAGCGAGCAGCGGCGTCGGACCCGCACCGCCGCCGAAGCCAGGGCCACCGACGCTTTGCGGGCGCGTGTGGGCGCGTTGCCCCTGACGCCGAAGTTGAGCATCGCTGACGCCGCGGCGCAGGATCCGCGAATCGCCGACGCCGTCGAGCGCGTTCTGTTGCGTGCCCGGGTCTACAAAACCGAGTATCGCGCCGATCAGAGCGTGATGGTGCGGATGATGATCGATCCGCGAGACCTGTGGTTCGAGCTGCGCGATGCGGTGGATTAATCCCGCGCCCCGGTCGCGCCCCGGCTTATTCACCCTCCATTGCCGCGCGGACATACGGATTGGACTTCAGCTCCTGCGCGAGGGTCGTGGGCTGGCCATGGCCGGGCAGCAGATGAGTTTGCGACGGCAGTCTCATCACTCGCCGGATCGACGCCTCCAGTTGTGCATGGTTGGAATCCGGCAGATCGGTCCGACCGACCGATCCGCCAATGATCAGGTCTCCGCCCACCAGCACATGCTGCGAAGGAATGTGATACACGACGTGTCCGGGCGAATGTCCGGGGGTGTGGATGACCTGGACCTGTAGCGCGCCGATGCTCAGGATCTGGCCATCGGTTACATGCCCGTCGGCGCTGCGTGGCGGAATCGTGAACGGCAGGGCGAACAACTGGCTGACGGGATTCTGGAGTTTGGGTTCATCCAGCGGGTGGATCAGCACGCTGGCGTCGGGAAATCGCCGCGTGACCACCGCGTGGTCGGCCAGATGATCGAAATGCCCGTGCGTCAGCCACAGCCCGATCAGCTTCCAGCCTCGGCGGTGCACTTCGTCCAGCAGCTCGGCGGTGGTGTGATCGGGGGCATCGAACAGGACTGCAACTTTGGCGACTTCGTCGGCGATGACATAACAGTTGGTCATCGCGATTCCGCCGCTGTTCATGAGGATCTGCATGGTCAGGAACCAGTCTACGCAATTTGGTGTGTGCTGTGGATGCCTGGCCGCTGCCCCGATGTCTTCGTCGCGGCGTGACGGCTGAATCACCGCTGCGGCACCAGGCGTTGTCCGCGGGACATGCCGATGCCCAGGGCGCGCAGCAGTCGCCGGCGAAGCACCTTGCGGACCCGTTCGACTTCGGTTGCCGAACCGTTGTCCAGGCGAACAAACCCTCCGGCCTTGGTGCGGTGTCCGCCTCCCTCGCCGATGTTGCGGATCAGCCGCCGCGCGATTTCGCCAGCCGAACGTCTGGAATCGCTGCTGCGGAGACTGAACACGAGCCTGCCTTCGTACAGGGCGGTCACCAGCGACCACTGTACCTTCTCGAATCGAAGCAGGAAATCGGCGATGACGGCGGGCTGCTCCAGCGAATCGATCTCGCCCAGGTGGCTGGTGGTTGCCCCGTCGGAGCGGCCGCTCTCGCCGCCGCCGAAATAGACCGCGTTGGCGATGCCGTTGTAGTAGGCGGCGTAGTAGCTCTGCGGCAGATCCACGTAGCGCATCCTGTAGAGCCTGGCGGTGTCGGCCAGCAGCGTCAGGCTGGACAGCGCCATCTGATCCAGACTCGTCGGGGTTCCCGCGGCGCCGGCGAGATCAGACTCGATGGCATACAGCATCGAGGCGGCCAGATCCGGCGGGATCGGAGTCTCCAGTTCCATGAAATAGCTGAAGATGATCGAGCAGGTGGCGCCGACGTCGGTGCGGATGTCGCAGAACGGGCACTTGGGCTTGGGGCCACGGGCGCGGTGGTGGTCGATCACGGCGGTTGGCGAAACGCCCGGCGGAAGCGGGCTGTAGGCGAACACCGGCTGCACATCCAGCAGAATCACCGCGTCGTACATCGCCGGCACCGACGATGCCTGCGAGGCTGGGGGCGATGAGGCCTGTTGTGCCGAGGGCTGCTGCGTAGCCTGCACCGCGGCCGCCGTCGGTGACGCAGTCGAGGCGGAAGCCGATGACTGTGAATCCGCCGGCTGCGACGGGGCGGCGGGGACAAACCCCGGCAGGGCGGCATCGTCCCAGGCAACCAGATCGAGCTGGGCGTGCCGGGTGAACGCATCGTTGATCCCGCCGCCTATCTGACCCTTGATTGACACGCTAACTTTTGTGTCCCTGGCGAGATTGGCTCGCAGCAGGGCGCGCAGGGCGATGCAGCTTGCCAGTGCATCCGGATCCGGATGCTGGTGGGTGGTAACCAGGATGTTCCGTTTGCCGCTGAGCGCCTTGAGCAGTCGCCGTGCTCTTGGCCGGCCGCGCGCACTGCGTCCGACCACCGCCGCCTTTCCGGCGGCGGTCTGCACACACGACTCGACAAACGTCGTCATGCCTGACATGTTCCTGCAATTATAGGACCAGGTCCCTTCGGCCCGCATCGGCTGTTCCCGCGGTCCGCCGGCTTCTCATCCGTAACGGTCCTCGGGAGAAACGATCGACTTCAGCCAGGCCGGGGTCGCTTCCTGGATCGACCCCAGCCAGTCGTAATGCCCCGCGACTTTGTGCCGGAAGCTCACGAAGCTGTCCGAACGGTTCACGAAGAATCGGGGCAGCTCGAAGATACGGATCGCCCGGCGGGCGTTGATCGCCCGGAACGCCACCGCCGCCGCGCAGACGAATCCCGCATCCCGCACCACGTCGATGGTCATCGGCGTGTAGTGGATGTGTCGCTTGCCGAACGGATACGCGAAGCTGCGCAGCGGGGCGCCAATGGCATCCTCCAGCAGTCGCTTGCTTGTGAACAGCTCGTAGCGGGTTTGTTCCTCGGACAGCCGGGCCAGATTCGCGTGCGTGTGCGTGTGAGCGCCGATCTCGAATCCGAGTCGATGCAGCTCGGCCACCTGAGACGCCGACAGATACGTCGTCTGATATCGCGTCAGTTCGCCGAACCGCTCGAGGGTCAGTCCATCGCGGATCATCAGCCCGGTGGTCACGAAGACCGTCGCCGGAACCTTCAGCTCCGCCAGCAGCGGCGCCGCCACCGTGAGATTGTCTTCGTAGCCGTCGTCGAAGGTGATGCAGGCGGTGTTCACGGTCGGCGGGCCGGCGCAAAGCAGTCGCTGCGCGAGCTGTGCCAAGGTGGTGAACTGGAATCCGAGCCGTTGCAGGTATTCGATCTGCCATCGCAGCACCTGCGGATCGACGGACAGATCCGAATCATTGCACGCAACCGAATGGTAACAGAGCACGATGGTGCGCGGCGAGCAGTCGTTTCCGAGCAGACGGCTGGATCTTTCCAGCAGGACTGAGACGTTGTTCTTGACGCTGCCACGGAAGTGGGCCGGCATCAGGCGCAGGCGCGGCCGCCGCGCCGCAGGCCGGCGACCAGCGGCCGGTAGCGCGTCCGTCGGCAGCACGCCCGCCGACGCCGCCGGCCGGGCGCCGCGCTGCCGCCGCCTGTGCGCTTCCAGCACATCCTGATACAGCCGCAGGTTGTTGTTGGCCGCGGCGGTGGGGTGGAAGTGCTCGGCGGCGAAGGCGCGGGCCCGTTGCGACCAGTTGCGCAGTTGTGGCTCATCATCCAGCAGGGCGCGGATCATCGCCGCCGCACGCACCGGCTCCAGCGGCAGCACCAGCCCCAGGTGATGCTGGTAGACGAGCTGGGCCGCGTCCAGTGGTTCGCTCAGCGCCGTCGGCACGCCAAGATACATGCACTCCGCCACGGAAACGGGAAACCCTTCCCATCGCGACGGCTGAAGGTAGAGGCTTGCCTGCGAGAGCACGCGCGCCTTGTCCTGCCCGTGGATCGGGCGATGGAACGTCACATTGCCGGGCAGATTGCTGCGCAGTTGGTTGAGCCAGCCCAGGGTTTTGGGATCCTCGGTGCCATACAGATCGAACTGTGCTTCCGGAAGCAGTCGGGCGATGTCCAGGAGGATGTCGATGCCCTTGGTCAGCACATCGAAGCGTCCGAGGAACACGATGTGCCGTTTGCCATCGCTGGCGGCGCCGGGGCCTTTCCACTGATGGGATTGCAGACTCTGCACGTCAACCGGATTGGGCAGCCAGCGGATGACGCCGCGATAGTCCGGCACGAAAGCTCGAACGGCGCGTTCCTCGCCCGGGGTGACGATTCCGATCGCCGCCGCCGCCATGAACCGCGGGCGCTCGCGCAGCCACGAGTAGATGCTTTTTTTGAGCAGTCCGCGGCGCAGGACCTGCGGCGCCAGCCCGCCGTGCGGCGTGATGATGTAGGGGATGCCTCGCTCCGCCAGAACGCGCCCCAGCGTTGCGTGACGGACGATGAAGACCGAGTGCATGTGGACGATGTCCGGGATCGGCCCGGCGTCCAGCATCCGCCGAATCTCGTGCGGATAGCCCAGATAGCTGGCCTGGACGTGAACGAATTTCACTCCCGCATCGCTGGCCTGGCGCAGCGCCTCGGCGGTGGGTGGCGTGTCAACGATGAAGCTGACGTGGTGTCCGAGCCTGGCCTGCTCGCGCGAGAGCATCCACACAACGCGTGAGACTCCGTCCACGCGTGTGGGGTCCGACGATCCGCCGACGTGCCAGATTCTCAGGGGCTTCACCGTGATCTTCCGCCTTGCACTGCGACGACGCGGCGTCCGAGCGCGGCCAGGCCGGCCGCGCGGCGCGCAGCAACCCTCGGCTGCGCCGTACGGGCTACAATTGTCATCGTCGCAATGTGCAGGCGGCTGAATGTGCCCCCGGACCTGTCGCAGGCGGCGATTATCGGAACCGCCGCAACCGCGCACCTGACGCACCGGCCAGCACGCACAACCCCATCATCGCCACCGATGCCGGTTCCGGAATCGCCGACGTGTAGCTGATGTCGTCAAAATACATCACGGCGTGTTTGCCGTTGTTGTCCTGCATGTTGAACACGCCGAAGCGGTCGAGGATAGCCCCATCGAGCTTTGCCCCCGGCTGGAGCACCAGAGTCCGCGTCATTTCCTCCAGCGTGACGGTAATCGCGCCCAGCCCGCCCGCGGCGTCGGGGTCGTAGTCGATCGTCCAGTCCATCGAAGTTCCATCAGGACTCAGCAGCGGCCAGGGCTGCTGCGCGAATTCGGTGATGCCGCTTTGGGTTCCGTACATCGGCGTGAAGTGACGCCCCACCGACGTGAAGCTGTCCATGTACACGCCGACGAAGTTGGACGGCGGCCAGTCCTGCTCTGCGGAGTTGAACCACCCCAGCATCACGCCGGAGTCGATGGAGAATCTGGTGACGGCGATCTTGCCGCTGGCGTGCAGGCGATCATTGAGGGTAAGGATGCCGACGTCGTCGGCGTAATAGCCCTGATACTCCTCGTCGCGGTCCTCGACGCGCCAGAACAGCCCGCCCAGCTCGCCCGCGGACGCTCCACCGGCGAAGTTGCTCGTGCGGTGTCCGAGATTGTTCGTGCCGTAGAAACTGCGGTCCTGGAACGCCGTCTGGTTGCCAACGCCCTCCCAACCGGGATTGCTGGCAAAGTTGTACACGACGCCGTTGACGTTCAGATCGTCGAAATAGGCCTCGATCTTGTTGCCCTCGACGGCCCCGGGCAACTGGTTGCTGAAGATGCCGAAACGGTTGAACACCGCGCCGTGCGAGCGGTGAAGCGGGCGAATATCCAGCGACTGCACCGGCCCGCCGTCCCACTGGAACGTCATCTGTCCGCTGCCGACGTTCGGGTTGTAATTCACCTGAAACGAATGCTTCGCAGGGCCGGGGAAGATCGTCTGCACGCCCAGCGCACCGTCGGCGGCCCAGCGAGATGTGCCGTAGGACAGTTCGATCCCCGCCACATTCTGGACCGGTTCGTTGAACCCGTGAATGCGGAAGCCCAGAAAGTTCGGCGGTCGCCAGCCCTGTTCCTGCGAGTTGAAGAATCCGACGAACACGTCGCTGGAGGATGTGAACCCGACGGTGTGCGTGGCCATGCGGATCGCCGCGTTCCCGGCAAAGCTCAGCGGCTGCTCGAGGGTGAGCGGCGCATCCAGGACCAGGCCATAGTACGCGCCATTCAACGGAGCGCGGTCGATAATGCCACCGATCTCGCCGGGAGCGCTGCCGGCGAAATTGCTGGTTCGATATCCGAAGTTCTGCGTCACCACGCGCGCCACAGGCGAGATGACAACGTTGTTATGACGATCCCACCCCGGATCGGTATCGAAATCCTCAAACAACTGCACAGTGCCGCGCGACGGCGACGCCACAAACGCCACCACCAGCCCGGCTGTACACCACGCGCTGGAGACAAAGCCGACCCTCGCGCCTGAGACAGCTCGACGGCGTGCAGCAGACATCACAGACCTCCTCCTGGTGCCCTCCCCTGTGAATGATCACCCACCTTTGTCCGCCATTATGCACCTGGCGTGACGCCGTTTCCACAGAAAACGTCGAGGGCTGCTCAAGCTGCCGTGGCAGTAGGCCGGGCATCTGCCGATCCGATCCCTGGACGGAACACGAACCACAACACCACGCCCAGCAGCGCGATGCCGACGCCCAGCAGCATGCTGAGGCTGAAGGGCCCGAGGACCGGCGGCTCGACGCGAAGCAACTCGAGGATGAAGCGTGTGACGCCCTCGAGCATGAGCATCAGCGCAAAGACGCGGCCCGGCGCCGGCCGGAGCGTGAAGAACGAGTAGCTGATGCCCGCAATCAGAAACGCGGTAAAAGCGCTGTAGAGCTGAGCGGGATGCACCGGGCCCAGATCGTTGTTGGGAAACGTTACGGCCCACGGCAGGTCGCACACGTCGCCATAGCAGCAGCCGTTGAGAAAGCATCCGATCCGCCCGAAGCCCAGCCCGATCATCAGGCACGGTGCGACGATGTCCATGCCCAGCTTCAGCGGGACCTTCTTCTTGATCGCGTAGAGCACGAGGATGGGAAACGCCAGCAGGAATCCGCCGTAGTAGGTCAGCCCGCCGCTGCGGATGTTGATGGCATCGACGAAGTTGGCCCAGGCGGAGCGCGAGGGATCGGTGTACTGATGGAAGTTCTCGATGACATGAGACAGGCGGGCGCCGACGACGCCGGCGATCAGCGCGATCAGCCCGGCATTGACAAAAATCTCCGGATCGATGCCGCTTCGCCTGGCCAGGAACTTGGCAAGCTGTATCGCGGCCAGGAAGCCGATCACCATCATCAGCCCATAGCTGTAGATCGGCACATTGAGAACCGGAAGGCGGAAGAGGATCGGTTGCATAATCGGATGGATTGTATCCAGGTCCGGTGCGAAAAGATTGCTGCGGACGTGCAAAACGAGTCTACCCGGATTTCCTGAATCGCGCGGATGGTGCAGGGAATCCTGCCGGTCTGATCCTGTGCAGGTTGGCCTGCTGGTGAGTCCGTTGCGGCGCGACTGAGCACGAAAGCTAAAGCGATGACCTGCTCAGCCGAGTGGAATCGCCGGCACAAGTGCCCGGCGGCAGTCCGCTCCGTTTCGTTTATGGGCCACGACTGTCGAAGGGGGATTTCGCCGGCGTCTGGTGCGGGCCGTGGCGAAGGGGCTGGATGTCGTCGAGCAGGTCGCCGAAATGCCAGGTGAAATGTCCCGGCAGGCCGTGGCGGCGAGCCAGCTCGATGTTGCTCAGATACACGTCGGTCTGCTGAGCGCAGGAGAGTGCGGCAATGAGTCGCGAGCGGTCTCCGCCAAGCAGGTCGATGGCCCGCTGCATGGCGGGGAGGATGTCGGCGCTGTACATGCTCACCGCCACCGCGTCCAGCAGACCTTCCTGCATCCACAAGTCCCAACCCTGGGCCTTGGAATCCATCTCGTCGGGGCCGACGACATAGGAGGTGATGACGATTCCGGGCCTGGCGGCGCGGAGTTTTTGGGTGATCGTCCGCACGGCCTTGAGTGTCTGTCGGCGTTTCCACTGGAGCCAAAGGCGTGCCTGGTCGGAGGCATCGGCGAAAGGCTTCAGCTCGATCCCGGTATCGGCATGGAACTGTTTTTTGCAATAATCGCAGAAGCAGTAATCGACATCGGCATAGCGGATGCGGTCGAGGTTCACGCCGTCGGCCTGCGGGTATTTGGTGACGGCTTCGACGAAGATCGTCGCCAGAATCTCGTGGGATTTGGGGTTGGAAGGGCAGATCGAGTAGAAGTCGCCGAACGCGCGGTGGATGAACCGATCGCCGCGGGCGTTGATGCTGAGCAGGTCGGGGTGGGCGTCGAGGATCGGGCCCATCGACTGGTCTTTGGTGGCATCGGCGGTGAAGTAGGCATAAAAGCCATACTCCATCCAAAGCTCGGCGCGAAGTCCGCGGCGGCGGGACTCGTCGATCAGCAGGCCGAGCACATCCTGGCCTTTGAAGTCGGGGAACTGCGGGACAACGGCGCCGCCGGGATAGGCGACGTATCCGCGGAAGTAGGTGTCGATCAGGACGGTATTGAAGTTGGCGGAGCGAATGGCGTCCAGGTGGCCGCGCAGCACATCGGGCGCGGCGGTCATGCTGCTGGATGCCAGCCATACTCCGCGCACCTCGACGGCGGGGCTGGTGAACTGGCGGATCAACGGGGCGGTGGTGGCACGCTGCTGGGCTTCGGCCTGGCCAGGCTCCAGCCCGGCGGGGCGTGTCGCCTGCGCCGCGGCGAAATCGAACCACACAAATACACAGACCAGAGCGATTGGCAAAACACGCAATTGCATGGTTGATGTCATTCTGAAGTCATGCCGGTCAGGAGCAGCCTCGCCCGGCGAGAATGATAGCCCCGGCCATCGCCGGTGCGGGGATGCGGATGGCGGATCGCTGATTCATCGTCTGCGATCCGCCATCTGATTCCACAGCCGGCAGTCTGGCCATCCGGATGATTGCTGTGCGCGTGAATCCCGAGATCAAACCAGGCGGCGTCGCGCTCAACCACGTCTGCGGCGCATGGCCAGCAGTGTACTGGCCAGCAGGCTCAGGCTTGCGGGTTCCGGGATGATGGTGAAGGTCGGCGGGCGGAGGATCGCATCGGGCGTGCCGTCGCTGCCGATCTGGGTGTTCTCCCGGTACCCGACATTGAACGCACCGCTGTGCAGGTCGGTCGAGGTCGTGAAGTTGAAGACCTGGGTGTCGAAATAGGCCGTGCCGTTGCCCGCCGCATCGATACTGATGCCAAGATCAAACCATCCCGAGGCGGTGGAGCTGAGGTCGATAGTGGCCAGGATGGTCCAGTCCAGGGGGATCGAGCCGCCGATGCCGGCGTCGCCGCCGTCATTGGCATCGACCAGGTAGAGTTTTTCGGACACGTCGCCGAGCCCCTGGCCGGTTTCGCCGACTTTTTCGTAGACCCAGAGGATTCCGGTGAAGCCGTTGGCGCTGTCGCCAATGCCGACGGCGCCGCTGAGGTCGGTGAGATTGCACAGCGCTTCGGCGCCGCCGATGCCGTAGATGGTGACCTCCGAGCCGCGGAAGTTGACGCCCGAGGCGTTGCTCATCAGCGGCAGATCGCGTGTGTCGATGTACGCCTTGATGTCGAACCTGGACTGGGTGGTGTTGAAGGTTTCGACAGAGCTGACGGCGTTGCCGCCGCCCGATGGATCCCAGGCGATGATGGCGCGATTTCCGGTGCTGGGCGCCGGGGGGATGGCATTGGGGTTGTTGGTGTCGGCGACAGTGGGATCGATGACTCTCGGCGGGACGAAGGAATAAGCGAAGCCGCCGACGGCGCTGCCGACTGTGCCCGCGGTGGGATCGGGCGTGGGATAGACGGTGACGTTGATCGGGTTGTTGCTCGATCCGGGGGTGTTGGGACGGAAGCCGAAGTCGCGGCCGTTGTTGTTGGTGTCGCGTCCATCCACGAAGCGCGCCATCCCGCCGCTGGAGACCAGCGGAGTGCCCGGCAGGTCGGAGGACTGGTTGTTGCCCCAGATGCCCGGGCCGGTCTGCGAAGCGATGCCCGAGGCGAAGCTGGCGCCCTTGTTGGTCTCGTAGACGACGGCATCGACGACGCTGCCGGTAGCGAACGGACCGTCGCGAAGCTCAAGGGTTTCGTTGTCGTTTTCCAGGAAGTTGGCGGCGACGACCTGATTGACGTTCAGCACGCCGGAGTTGCCGATCACCCAGAACGCCCCCGGCGCCAGGATGGTTCCTGAAGGGATGACGGCGATGGGGTTGGTGGTGGTGGCATCGATGCCGCCGACGGTCCAGCCGCTGATGTCGACCGGCGCCGCGCCGGTGTTGTACAGCTCGATGAACTCGCGGTCGTCGGTGCTGCCGTCATCGTAGGTGAACTCATTGATGACGATGGCGCCCGCCGCCCATGGCGCGATGCTGCTGATGCCGAGGGTCGCGGCGAACAGCGTCGCCGCCCGAGAAGCTTTGGCTCTGCGCATTTTCGCCCTCCTAAAGGCTGATGCGTTGAGACTGGAACGAGGATGAGAGTCGTGGTCGGTGTTGGATGATCCGACGTCCGGGCCAAAAGGCGCCTGAGGTTACCGGACGCCGATCTTCTATAATCCTGCCGGAATTGCGAGGGGATGTCAAGGATTTGTTGGTCAATTTGCATTGGCTGCAAAAATGGCAGCCAAAGATTCGCGTCAAAAGGCAGCAAGGGGCGTAAAACCAAGCGATGGAGCCACTTCGGCGCTGGTCCAATCTTTGCTTTGGATCGTTCGACGAGCACCACGGGAGGCTTGGTCATGCGATTCGACAAATACACGCTCAAGGCTCAGGACGCGGTGGTTCGGGCGCAGGAACTGGCGCAGAGAATGGATCATCCGGAGATTCTGCCGCTGCATCTGCTGGCGGCGCTGCTGGCGGAGACCGAGGGGGTTGTGCAGCCACTGCTCCAGAAGCTGGGCGTCAATGTGGCCGGAATCCAGCAGGCGGTCAACGCCCGTCTGGAGCGGCTGCCGCGCGCCACCGGCACGCAGCTTGGCATGAACCGCGCCACCGCCGACGTGTTCGCCGAAGCGCAGAAGCAGGCCGACCGACTCAAGGATGAATACGTCTCGACCGAGCACCTGATGCTGGCGTTGACGCAGGTCAGCAGCGAGGCCCGGGAGATCCTGACGGCCGCGGGCGTGACACAGGATGCGATCCTTGCAGCGTTGAAGGAGGTTCGAGGCGGACAACGCGTGACCTCGCAGAATCCCGAGGACGTCTATCAGGCGCTTCAGCGCTACGGACGTGATCTGGTGGAAATGGCGCGGCAGGGGAAGATCGATCCGGTGATCGGACGTGATGAGGAGATTCGCCGCACGATGCAGGTGCTCAGCCGGCGGACCAAGAACAACCCGGTGCTGATCGGCGAACCCGGAGTGGGCAAGACGGCGATCGTGGAGGGACTGGCAATCCGGATTCTCAACGGAGACGTTCCGGCGGTGCTCCAGGGCAAGCGGATCGTGGCGCTGGACATGGGCGCGCTGGTGGCGGGCGCCAAGTATCGCGGCGAGTTTGAAGAGCGTCTGAAGGCGGTGATCAAGGAGGTGCAGCAGAGCGAGGGGCAGGTGATTCTGTTCATCGACGAGCTGCACACGGTGGTGGGCGCCGGGCGCGCCGAAGGCGCGATGGACGCGGGCAACCTGCTCAAACCGGCGCTGGCGCGTGGGGAGCTGCGCTGCATCGGCGCCACGACGCTGGACGAGTATCGCAAGCACATCGAGAAGGACGCGGCGCTGGAGCGGCGATTCCAGCCAATCTATGTCAGCCCGCCCAGTGTCGAGGACACCATCGCGATCCTGCGCGGGTTGAAGCAGCGCTATGAGACGCATCACGGGGTGCGGATCACCGACAGCGCCCTGGTCGCCGCCGCTGTGCTCAGCGACCGCTACATCACCGATCGTTTCCTGCCGGACAAGGCGATCGACCTGATCGACGAGGCGGCGTCGCGGCTGCGGATCGAGAACGACTCGATGCCCGCCGAGCTGGACGAGATCCGCCGGCGGATCATGCAGCTTCAGATCGAGATCGAGGCTTTGCGCAAGGAGAAAGATCCGGCGTCCAAACAGCAGCTTGAGAAGGCGGAGCGCGAGCTGGCGGAGCTTCAGGAGAAGAACACGGCGTTGACCAGCCGCTGGGAAGCGGAAAAGGCGGCGATGAATGCGATCCGGCAGCTCCAGGAACAGATCGACCGCAAGCAGGTGGAGCTGGAGCAGGCGCAGCGGCAGGGCAACTGGGAGGCTGCGGCACGGATCCAGTACGGGGAGCTGCGCGAGCTTCGCCGCAAGCTGGAAGAGGCCGAGAAACGCGTCCGCGAGATGACCCGCGACGGTCAGGCGCTGGTCAAGGAGGAAGTGACGGCCGAGGAGGTGGCCGAGGTCGTCAGCCGCTGGACTGGCGTGCCGGTGGCCAAGATGCTCGAAGGGGAAAAGGAGAAGCTGCTGAAGATGGAGGAGCGTCTGAGCCAGCGCGTGGTCGGGCAGGAACACGCCGTGCGCGCGGTGGCCAACGCCGTGCGTCGCAGCCGCGCCGGACTGGGCGATCCCAATCGCCCGATCGGCTCGTTCCTGTTTTTGGGTCCGACCGGCGTTGGAAAGACCGAGCTGTGCAAGGCGCTGGCCGAGTTCCTGTTCGACGACGAGAACGCGATGGTCCGCATCGACATGAGCGAGTTCATGGAGCAGCACAGCGTGGCCCGGCTGATCGGAGCGCCGCCCGGGTACGTCGGCTACGAGGAGGGCGGGCGACTGACCGAGGCGGTTCGCCGCCGTCCGTACAGCGTCGTGCTGTTCGACGAGATCGAAAAGGCCCATCGCGACGTGTTCAACATCCTGCTTCAGGTGCTGGATGATGGTCGGCTGACCGATGGGCATGGCAGGACCGTGAACTTCAAGAACACCGTGATCGTGATGACCAGCAACCTTGGCTCGCCGCTGATCCAGGAACTGTCCAGCAAGGGAGCCGATCAGAAGGAGATCGAGGACGCGGTGCGCGATCTGCTCAAGCGGACGTTCCGTCCGGAGTTCCTCAACCGCATCGATGAGACGATCATCTTCCATCCGTTAACCAAACAGCAGCTTGCCAGGATTGTGGAGATTCAGCTCGATCATCTGCGCAAGCGACTGGCCAGCCGCAACATCAAGCTGCGGGTGACCGAACGGGCTGAGCAGTTGCTGGCCGAAGAGGGTTACGATCCGACGTACGGTGCTCGACCGCTGAAGCGGGTGATCCAGCAGCGGATCGAGAACCCGCTGGCGCAGCGGATTCTCTCAGGCGAGTTTGGCGACGGGGACACGGTGGAGATCGACGTGGATCCGTCGCGGCGAGAGTTTACGTTCAAGCGCGCGGTGGAAGTTGCGGAAGGGGAACTGGTGGGCAGCGCGTGAGGGATGCGGGTGCTGGCTTGGTCGATCCCGCGGCTGCGCTGCGCTACGCCGCGGCGTAGCGCAGCGCAGCCGCGGGATTTCAATCCCCGACACCAGGTTTTCAACTTCCCTCACTTCACACGCAACTGCTCTTGAACCTCATTCGAACATGCGCATGATTCGGCAGGTCCGCTCAGCAGAACCGATTGGAAACAGCGCCGATGATTCGAACCAAAATCGTGGCGACGATGGGCCCGGCGTGCAGCGACGTGCAGACGATCCACGCGATGCTCGACGCCGGGGTGGATGTCTGTCGCCTCAACTTCTCGCACGGCACGCTCGAACAGCACCTGGCGATGCTGAAGAACATTCACCAGGCGGCGGTGCGGGCGGATCATCCGATCGCGGTCCTGGGCGATCTGTGCGGACCGAAAATCCGCCTCGGGCAGATCAGCGACATCGACGGCAGCGGCGGAATGCCGATCCAGACCGGCGAAGAGCTGATCATCCAGCGTCAGCCGATCATCGGACAGAACCGGCGTGTCAGCTCGACGTACCCGGGGCTGATCGATGACGTGCGCATCGGCGATCGCGTGCTCATCGAGGACGGGCTGCTGCGATTCGTGGTCACCGACAAGAACTACAATGAGATTCGTTGCCAGACCACCGCAGGCGGGGTGCTCAAAACCGGCAAGGGAATCAACCTTCCTCACACGCCGATCAACCTGCCGTCGATCACCGACCGCGACTGGCAGTGTGTCGATTGGGCGATCGAGAATGACCTGGATTACCTGGCGCTTTCGTTCGTCCGCCGCGCCGATGAGATTCAGCTCCTGCGCGAGCACCTGCGCAACAAGGTCAGCGACATCCACATCATCGCCAAGATCGAGAAATCCGAGGCGATCGAGCACATCGACGCGATCATCGAGGCGGCCGACGGGCTGATGATCGCGCGCGGTGACCTGGGCGTGGAGATGGACGTGGCTGAAGTGCCGATCATTCAAAAGGACCTTGTGAGACGCTGCCAGTCGGCGGGCAAACCGGTGATCGTGGCGACGCAGATGCTTCAGAGCATGATCGAACACAGCTCGCCGACGCGCGCTGAAGTCAGCGACGTGGCCAACGCCATCTTCGACGGCACCGATGCGGTGATGCTCAGCGGCGAGACGTCGGTGGGCAAGTTTCCCGTCGGGGCGGTGCACACGATGGCGCATGTGGCGCAGGTGACCGAACAGTACATCGTCTCCAGCGGGCTGAACAAGGAATCGCCGCTGAAACTGCGGACGATGCAGCTATCGGCGGCGATCGCGAACGGAGTGCGGCGGATCGCGGAGGATTTGAAGATCAGGCTGGTGGTGGTGTACTCTCAGACCGGCGCGACGGCGCGGATTTTCTCCAAGAGCCGGCTGTCGCCGCCCATCGTGGCGCTGTCCAGCGATCACCGGGCGCTGCGGCGGATGTCGCTGCACTGGGGGGTCATCCCCCAGGAGATGCCCCCGCCCAGGCACATGAACGAGCTGGTCAACAACGTCGATGAGATGGTGCGGCGACGCAAGTTCGCCGGGGCCGGCGAGCGGATCGTGGTGGTGGCCGGCTCGTCGCTGGGCACGCCGGGCACCATGAACGGCATCGTGCTGCATACGGTGGGGGACAGATACGAGGCGGGCGGTGCGGAGGTTGAATGAGCCGGCGCCGATTTGCCACTCTTGACTTGCGATTTGCGATCCTGGGGTTGGTGTTGCCCTGCTTCATGGGGTGCATCACCGGGCCTCAGAATCCGGCGGCGACGCAGCCGGCGACCCAGGTGGATCCGGCGACGACGCAGCCGAGCTACTGGCTGGAACAGCCCGAGTCGGTTGTGGTGGAGTCCGGCGATTTCCAGAAGCTCTGGTCAGCATGCGAGCAGACGGCGCGCGACTTTCTGTTCAAGATCGACCGGGTTGACTATCGCAGCGGCGTGCTGAGCACCGAGCCGATGGTTTCAGCGCAGTTTTTCGAGCCGTGGCGGCGGGACAACCGCACGCTGTACGACGTGGTGGAAAGCTCGATCGCGACGATCCGCCGCACGGCGCGATTCGAGTTCCAGCGCGCTGGAGAGAACCGCTGGCGGGTCACACCAAAGGTGCTGGTCGAGCGGCAGTCGCTGGCCGAGAGGCGGGTTACATCGGTGGTCTATTATCGTGGCGTGTTCGGCTCGGTCACCGGCACGCGCCAGATCGGAACACGCGAAAGCGACGTGGGCATCATGATTCCCGGCCGATACTGGTATCCATTGCGCCGTGACATCAAGCTGGAGCAGGCTCTTGCCCGCGCCATCCGAAGGAAGCTGCCCGCCGAACGCCAGCATTCATAACGCGGCGCCAGCACGGCGCGTCGGCGGCAGCGAGCGCGGCCGGGAAGTGAGCCGCCATGCCGCTTCCACGACGGCGGCGATTTTGTGGCGGGGCGGTTGGTTCGGGTAGAGTGTGCTCAGCATGATGCTGGAGCCGGGTTCACAACGGGCGGCGATCGCGCTTTTGGTGCTGGCGGTGGCTGGATGGTACGTCGCGGCCAAAGCGCTGGACGAGGCGATCCAGGGCCGTCGGCACACGCCCGGCCGACGCGCCCTGGCCTGGTGGGTTCCCACCGCACTGGTGGTCATCATTTCCCTGTTGGCCAATCATCCGGAGATCGCGATAGGCGTGATCTTCGCCAGCAGCGTGGCCTGCCTGACGCTGGTGCTCGGCATTGTGACCATTGCCGCACAGCCCCATGCGGAGCATCCGGTTTCGGCGGCGCAGCGGCGCACATGGGCGTTTGTGCTGCCGGCGGCGCTGGTTTCGCTGCTGGCGGGATTCAGCGGGGAGCTGCGCTGGACGCACGCGGGCATCCTGGCAATTCAGGGTTTGGCGATTCTGAGTCTGTGGATTGATCCGACGCGGAATCCGGCCGCCGCACCTTCAGGCGGCACATTCGCCGGCACGACGCCGGATCGCGCCGGGTCGCTCGCGCAACGCATGTCGCAGCTTGCGCTGGCGGTAGTGCTGGCGGTGGTGGCGGGCTGGGGCGGGGTGATCGCCGCTCGCGACCTCAGTGCCCAACTGGGGCTATCCAGCGCGGCGCTTCCCGCGGCGCTGATGCTCGCTCCGGCACTGGTTCTGCCGATGATCGGCACAGGCTCGATTCTGGCGCACGAGGGACGGTATGAGCAGGTCGTGACCTCTCAGGTGGGTTTCGTGCTGCTGAATCTGTGCGGGCTGTTGCCGCTGGCGACGACGCTGTGGCAGACGCGTGCGTATTGGCAGCGGCCGGTACAGACCGTGATGTCGAGGGTGGATGCCAAGCTCGCCGCCGCCGCGGTGGAGCCTGGCGCGGGCGCTGCCGCTGCGCGGGCGGCTTCAGGTTCGTCGGATCCGAGCGGCGCGACCACCTGGCCTGCCACTGCACCGACGACCTGGGCGGGATCGACCACGCAACCAGACGAGGGCGAGCGGTCCGGCCTGCCGTATCCCATCGGCGTGTGGCGAGTGGATACGGTGTTGCTGATTGCCGCGGGCCTGCTGCTGCTGCCGGTGGCGCTGGGACGCTGGTCGCTTGGCCAGCTTGAAGGATTCGGGCTGCTGGCGGCCTACATCACGTACATGATCCTCACCACATGGATGACGCGCCGCTACGGCTGAGCATCGCCGACTTTGAATTGCCACGCGCGTCGCTATCATGTCCGCTCATGAGCGTTTCCGACTCTCCGCTTGAGCAGATCGAGAAGATCCGGATCGAGCGCCGGCCTTTCGAGACCGAGATGCACGATGTGATGGGCGGGTCCGGTCGCTGGGAAGTGAAGGTGCACGACCACGGGCTGGTGGCGCTGGTGGATGTAATGCCCAGACTGGCCCCGGCGGGCAAGACGGCGGATTTCGCGATCGTGCAGGCCGCCCGCGTCAGCTACGGGCAGGGAACCAAGCAGATCAACGAGGATCGGGGCCTGATTCGGTATCTGGCGCGTCACCGGCACACGACCCCGTTCGAGATGGTCGAGTTCAAGTTCCACTGCGTGATGCCGATCTTCGTGGCCAGGCAGTGGATCAGGCATCGCACCGCCAACGTCAACGAGTACTCGGCGCGATACTCGGTCGTGCCCGACCGGTTTTACCGACCCTCGCCGGAGTACATCCGCAGGCAGAGTTCGGCCAACCGCCAGGGGGGAACCGAGCCGCTGGATGAGATGACAGCCTCGGAGTTTCTGGGGTGGCTGGAGCAGGTGGAGGCGCAATACCAGCAGTACAAGAAGCTTGTGGACAAGGGACTGGCACGGGAGCTGGCGCGCATCGCGCTTCCGCTGAGCGTCTACACCGAGTGGTACTGGAAGTGCGACCTGCACAACATCTTCCATTTCCTGTCGCTGCGAATGGACGCGCATGCACAGGCCGAGATTCGCGATTATGCCTTCGCCATGTTCGCGTTGATCCGGCCGATCGTGCCGATCGCCGCCGAGGCGTTTTTGGATTACGACTTCTGCTCGATGCGGCTGTCGCGGCTGGAGATCGAAGCGTTGCGGACCGGCCAGCCGCTGAACAGCGACAACAAGCGGGAGATCGCCGAGTGGGAGCAGAAGCGGCAGCGGCTGGGCAAATAACCTCGCAACTCAGCGCAGATTCTCAACGGCGGCTCGCTGACGAGCGGGCAGCCCGGATACGGCGCAGGCGAGAACTCTCTCGCAGCGATCTAAGCCTAGACCACGGCATCGTTTGCGTACCGGATTAAGCTCGCACATCCGGGCTTGGCTCCGCTCGTGATTTTCTTGAGCCGGTGTATGTCCGATATAGAATTAGCACTTGGCCGCAGCGCAGCTTTCGGTCAGGATCCCGCAGATGCCCAAAGCGCCGAACAATCATCAGAAGCTGGTTCGCGCCAACCTCGCGCCGGACACGAAGGACGTGTGGCGAATCTTCCGGATCATGTCCGAGTTCGTCGAAGGCTTCGAGGAGATGGCCAACGTCGGGCCGGCGGTGTCGATCTTCGGCTCGGCGCGGATTCGGCCCCGCGACCGCTACTACCAGGCCGCCGAGTTAACCGCCCGCCTGCTGGCTAAACGCGGCTTTGCCATCATCACCGGCGGCGGGCCGGGAATCATGGAGGCCGCCAACAAGGGCGCCTACGAGGCCGGCGGGCAGAGCATCGGCCTGAACATCAGCCTGCCCCAAGAGCAGGAGTCCAACCGCTACCAGACCCTCACCCTGAACTTTCATTACTTCTACGCACGCAAGGTGATGTTTGTGAAGTACGCGTCGGCGTTCGTGTGCTTCCCCGGCGGCTACGGCACGCTCGACGAGTTCTTCGAGACCATGACACTCATCCAGACCCTGAAGGTCGAGGCCTTCCCGATCATCCTTTATGGCTCGGAGTACTGGAACGGGCTTGCCGAGTGGATGCGGCGGGAGCTGATCCCGCGGTATATCGATCCTGAGGACATTGAGATTTTCCGCATCGTCGATGACCCGCGCGAGGTGGTCAAGCTGGTCCTTCAGGGGGTGCAGCGACACTGGTGGAAACCGCAAAACGGCGAGTTGAACAAGCTGGCGGCGAGCAATGGCACGGCCAGGCGACGCGGGCCGCTGTCCGGCGAGCGAGCCGCCGCCACCGGCGAGGGCACGCGCTACGGCCGCCGCCCACGCCCGGCCGCCAAAGCCCACGCCAAGCCCAGCCGAAAACCCCCGCAATAGACCGTGTTGCGCAGTTCCGCGCGCAAACACAGGCGCATGCTTCATCGTGACATCGGCCCGTGCGTGGTTGATGGATCCCCCAGCGACCGGATCGGCAGACGGATCGTGAACGTTGTGCCCTCGTTGGGAACACTCTGCACGCTGATCGATCCCTCGTGCTCCTCGACGATCTTCCTGGTCACCGCCAGACCCAGACCCGTTCCCCGGTTGCCCTTGGTGGAGTGGAACAGCTCGAACAGGTGCTTCATCATGGCTGGGGCGATGCCCGGGCCGTTGTCGATCACCTCGATGATCGACTGTTTGTTTTCGGCGTCATAGCGGCAGACGACGCGAATCAGCCCCTTGTGCGGCTCCACGGCGTCGATGGCGTTGCTCAGCAGGTTCATCAACGCCTGGTGAATGCCGTCCGGGTCGATCGGGATGGCCGGATGGTCCTTATCGACGTCGGCGACGCACATGACGCCCTTTTCATTGGCGGTGGAGGCGATCAGCTCGATGCATTCGTTGATGAGCTGCCTGGGGTTGACCATCTCAAACTGCGGCTCGCGCGGCTTGCTGTAGGCCAGCAGGTTCATCGTGAGGTTGTAGATCTTTTCGAGGTTCCGATCGACGATTCGCCAGCCCTTCTGCGCCTGCACGAGGTTGTTGTTGCGGAAGCCCATTTCCACGACGTCCGCCCCGCCGCGCAGCGCCTGGAGGATGTTCTTGATCGAGTGGGAGAGGGCGGCGGTGGTCTCGCCGATGGCGGCCATGCGTTCGGCCTGCAGGCCTTGCTGGTAGAGCTTGGCGTTCTGGATCGCCAGCCCCGCCTGAAGCCCGATCGCGGTGAGCAGTCGCAGTTGATCCGGCGAGTAGGTGTAGTTGCGGACCGAGCTGTCGATATAGATCACGCCCAGGATCTCGTCGCCGCCCCTGCTGTCCAGTCGGCGCGCCTTGATCGGCACGCACAGGGCGCTGCGGATGCCCAGGTCGTGCACGCTCTTGCTCTTGGAGAACAGCCGGTCGGCCATCGCATTGCTCGACAACACACCCTGCCCGGTGTTCAACACGTGTTGGATGATGGTTCGCGAGGCCTGGATTCGGGTCTGTCCCTTGCTCTTGCTGGAATCTTCTGACTCGTCGCGGATGCGGACGACCTTGGGGATCAGATCGCCGTTCTCGTCAAGCAGGACGACAAAGCCGCGGTCGGCTTTGACCGTCTCGAAGACCAGGTCCATGATGACTTCCAGAACCTGTTCGATGTTGAAGCTGCTGCCCAGCGCCGCGCCAAGCTGATAGAGGATCTTGAGGCTGCTCATGGCGGCGGCGGCGGGCTCGGGCACGGCCAGAACCATGCTGTCGTCGTTGCTTACCACAGCATGCATGATGGCGCTGTCCATGCCCGCTTCCTCGCCGGCCAGCGAGACGGCGCGGCTGGAGACGCGCGACACGCCCGGCTGGGCGCCGAAGACCAGCAGCGTGCGTCCGACGCGGATCTGGTCGCCCAGCTTCAGCTCGTAAGTGTTATCGACGCGGATGCCGTTGACGTAGGTGCCGTTGGCGCTGCCCAAATCCTTCAGGATCCAGGTGCCGTTGACCGGATGCAGCTCGGCGTGCCGGCGCGAAACGGTATTGTCGGTCAGCGGCAACTTATCGCTGCCGCGACCAATCAGCGTCGGGGCGTCCGGCAACTCGAAGCGACGCCCCTTGTCCGGTCCTTGCAGCACTAACAGGGTGAGCACGTCATTATTCTAGACAGCAAAGGCAGAAGGATGAAGGATCAAGGCTGAACAATGCGCGGCTGCCATCTTGAGCCTTGTGCGTTCATCTTCCTGCCTTTGCTCTTCATTTTCCCCGGTACCCGATCGGCAGCTTTTCCTCCTCCATTACGATGTTGTTGTAGCGGAGCAGGGTTCCCTTGGCCTGCTCGAGGCGGGCGATGGCGATGTTGTAGTTGGAAATGGCTTCAACCTCGGCGGTGCGCGCCTGGGCCAGACGCTCCTGAGTATCCAGCTTGAGCTGCACGAACGTCGGAGTCAGCGCTTCACCGCCCGCCTCGCGCTGCTCGATGGCCAGCAGAGAGTCCTCCGCCGCGAACCGCGCCTGTCGGGTGGCGACCATCTCTTCCCAGGTGGTGTCCACCTCGCGCAGCGCCGTCTTGACGTCCAGGGCGATCTGCTCGATGAGGTTGCGGTACTGCTCGATCGCCTGTTGTCGCTGGAGCAGCGCCCGCTGATAGATGGCCCGCGCCGCGCGATTGCCAATCGGGATCTCGAACTGAATCCCGATCGTGTAATTCTGGTTACGATAGTTGAGCTGGTCTTCCACCGCTTCGCCGAAGTCCTGGTCCAGCCCCTGAATCCCCAGCGAGCCGATCAGGTTAAGCTGCGGCAGCAGATTGTTCTTGCCGACCTTCGCCGCCACCGATGCCGAATCGATCCGCAGTTGCTGTTGTCCCAGCTCAAAGCGATTCTCCAGGGCAGTGTTGATCTGATCCTGAAGGTCGAAGCGGACCGGCTCTTCGAGCGGCGCGTTGGCCGGCAGGATCAGCACGCCACTGGAGACGGGCATTTCCGGGTCGTTCATCAGTCGCTTGAGCTGATCCGACAGGTCGCGCACGCGAGCCTTGGCGCGGATCAGCGTGGCACGGCGCTGCTCGATGGACGCGTTGGCCTGCGAAAGCTGCACGCGCGTCACGTCCTGCCCGCGACGTTTGAAAAGGATGTCGGCGGTGCGGTAGGTCTCATCCAGCAGCCGCTCATTGATCCGCACCGCGCGTTCCGCCGCCACGAGCTGCCAGTACGTCCGCTCGATATCGGTGGCGGTTTCCTCAAGCTGTTTGCGGAAGTCCAGCAGGCTGATTCGCTGGTTGTTGCGGTTGATGGTGATCCGGGCGCGGTTGATCTCATTGCCGAAGTCTCGCAGCAGCGGCTGGGTCACCTCGAGCACCACCTCGTTTTCCCAGAACTGATCGCTTGGCGTGAAGAAGCCGCCGCCGCCCACCGGCTCCACCCAGCTCAACTGATTTCGCAGCTCGATCTGTCCCCCGCTGTTGAGAATCTGCCTCACGCCGGTCTGCGACTGAATCTGCCGCGCGTTTCCGGTGGCGAACAGTCCCTGCTCGCGGTCGGTCTTCTGATATTGGAGATTCGAGAACAGCGTCGGATCGAATCGCGCCTCGGCCTCGGTGACGCGCGTCTCCTCGATGGCCGGGGCGTAACCGGCGACTTTGACATCCAGATTGTTGATCACGGCGCGCTGGATGATCTCCTGGAGGGGCATGCGGACGGTCACGTCGCTCTCCAGTGCCGGCCCGGTGGTGGGGGCGGTTGCCGGGCCGGTGGTCTGCCTTCTTTCGTCGATGAGGAACGGGCTTTCCAGAGTGGTGGGCAATGGACGTTTGGGCCGGGACTCGACCTCGCCGGCGCGCTGCCGCTCCAGTTGCTGCATGGCCCGGGGATCAAACGGCGGCGGCTCGGCCAGGTTGCACCCCACCATCGCCGCCGACACGCACGTTCCGGTCAGGATCGTCAGCCTTTTCAGCATTGGCATCTTCGCACCCGATTCATTCGATTTCGGCATGTTGGTTGCTCCGTCGGTGGCGCCGGCCTCGGCCCCTGTCCAAAAAGAGTCTTCGCGTGGCAGGCCCATTTCATCGGGCCACAAGCCCGTTACAACCCCACTGATCCATCCGCGGGACAAAGGGGGCGCATTATAGAGGTCCCCGCAACGATCTGAAAAGCGCCACCCCCGCCAAACACAGCAGCATGGTCCCGCCGATCTCGTCGGCGGCGATCAGCCACCAGGCTCGGCGCAAGCGTCCGGCCAGGCTCATGATCCCGCTGAACGCCAGCACCCATCCGATCGTGCCAATAAAGACCCCACCGCAGATGATCGGCAACTCGCGTCGCGGCTGTGCAGTGATCGTACCGGCCAGCGCAGGCAGGACCGTGAACCAGAAGGCGAGGGTCATGGGGTTGGTCGCGGTCATCAGCACACCTGTCACGTAGCCGCGGAACAGCGATCGCCGTCCAGTGGGATTGCCGGAGGAGTCGTTGCCCGCGATGGCAAGGTTCTTCCGGCCGGCCGAGCGCGCGCCTCGCAGGCTGCTGATCCCCAGCAGCGTCAGCAACCCGACGCCCGCCAGCGTCAGTGGCCAATAAACCCAGGGGTTGTGCGTGAATCGCGTCACACCGGCGGCCGAGAGGATGGTGTAACACAGATCGACGCTGACGGCCCCGCAGCCCAGCGCCACCGCCGCGGAAAACCCATGCCGCAGCGCCCGCCGGGCGATTTCGACATTCACCGGCCCGATCGGCGCCGCGGCCCCCAAACCGAGTACCATGCCAAACTGGAGAAGCTGGATCGTGTCCAAGGTCGTCCGATAATTTCTGCACGCCGGGCAGAGCCGCGGGTCGCGACAGCGGCTTCCTGTGCCCGCCCGCTTCACTCCCGTGCCCGCATGGAGTGTAGACATCCAGCCCGGATTTCCAACTCTTGTCGATCGCCTCGGCGACGTGATACATTCAGGCTCATGCCGCCGTCTGGTGACAGAGAATCCATCCAGCCGCGCTCGCTGGATCAACTTGTCAGCGAGCTGGACCGCTATCCGCTGGAAGCGTTCCAGTTTGTGCAGCAGGGGTTGAGCTACACCGTGCAGAAGATCCATGGCCACAAACGCGATCCACACGCCAGCCGGCACGTGACCGGCCAGCAGCTCTGCCACGGCCTGCGCGAATATGCGCTTCTCAGATGGGGATTGCTGGCGCGGACGGTGCTGCGGCGGTGGAACATTCACTCGACGCTGGATTTCGGGCGGATCGTGTTCGCGATGGTGGACAACGGGCTGATGCAGAAGACCGAGCAGGACACGCTGGATGATTTCCGCGACGTGTACGACTTCCGCACGGCGTTTGAGTCCAGCTACCGCATCCCCCTGGAACCGGCGCAGAAGCAGACCAGCGAGGGGCGAACCACGTGACCGCCGGCGCCGGCAAGAACACCCGCACTGAACCGGGCCGTCGCGGCAATGCCGCCAATCGCCCGTCCGGCGGCGGCGTCGCTCCCGCCCGGCCGCTGCGTCCCAGGCGCAGGCTGTTCATCGGGCTGATGATCCTGCTGCTCATCTGGGTGGCGATCCTGCTGGTGATGTATTTTGCGACGGTCTATCCCCAGCGGCACGGCCAGCCGCAGATCGGCATGGCCCAGATCAGCCGATGAAAACCGACCAACCGCCAGGCCGCAGCCAGAATCGCTGCGGGGCGCAAGCGAGGCATGGCGGGCGTCACTCGTCGGCGTTGACCACATTGCGCAGGGGTTGTCCCAGCAGTGCGGCGCGGCAGGTCTGAGCCGCGCGAGTGCGCATTTCCAGAAGGCCCTGCTCAGAATAGAACGCCGAATGCGGATTGAGGATGATCCGATGGTGTGCCGGATGCGACGGGTCGCGCCAGGCCCGAATGAGCGGATCATCCGGGTCGGGCGGCTCGCCGGGCAGCACGTCCAGCGCCGCCCCGGCAAGCTGCCCGCAGGCGATTGCCTCGACGACCGCCGCCGTGTCCACAATCCCGCCCCGCGCGGTATTCACCAGATAGGAACCCTGCGGCAACTGTCGCAGGCGTTGGGCGTTGATCAGGTGTCTGGTCTGATCGGTGAGCGGGCAATGCAGGCTGAGTACGAAACTTGCGGATAGAAGCTCGTCCAGACTCGTGGCGCGGACGATTCCCAGTGCCTTGTCGTAGCCGTCGGGCTTGTACGGATCGTGGAAATGCACCTGCATTCCCAGGGCCTTTGCGCGAAGTGCGGCGGCGGTGCCGATCCTGCCCAGGCCGACGATTCCGAAGACGCGACCGCGCAATCGATGCCGCGGTGCGCCCAGCAGATAGGTCCATTGGCGGATGTCGGCGCGCAGGTGCGAATTCAGATAGGCGATGCCCCGGGTCAATGTCAGCGCCATGCCGATGGCGGTGTCGGCCACGTCTTCAGTGCCGTAGTCAGGGATATTGCACACGGGGATGCCCGCCTGCCTCGCCGCGGCGCAGTCGATGTTGTCGTATCCCACCCCGCATCGCACGATCACCCTGCATCGGGACAGCCTGCGGATCGTGCCAGCCGTCAGGAGGATGCTGTGATACTGCATGATGGCATCGACGTGCTCGATTCGGCCGGCGAGCTTGTCTTCATGGTCGGCGTTGAGCGCGACCACCGACGCGATATCGCCGAGCACGCGCCGCTCAGGCTCAAGTGAGTCGGTGATGAAATCGGTGACGGCCACGACGTAGGGGGCGGACATGGCGTGGGATCTTAACGCAAGCCTGCCGGGCATGCCGCAGGGGGGTTGAATGGTTGCCCAAAGGCGTTACCGACGGCTGTAGAGGCGATTTTCTGGCGAAAAAACGGGAGCGGGCCTATAGTGAGATTGCGTCGCAAGTACCTTTCCAGATATTTCCAGACGACGAGGTTGCCATGTCCAAGCTAGCGCAATCCGACGCGACCGAACAGGACTTGGACCAGCTCACCACGGTGTTCAGGCTGCTCTCGGACAAGACCCGGCTGAACATCCTGATGCTGCTCGCTGACGGCGAGCAGAACGTCACCACACTGTGCGAGCGGCTGAAACTGCCCCAGCCGACCGTCTCGCACCACCTGGGGTTGCTGCGCATGAACAATGTGATCTGCAATCGCCGCAACGGCAAGCAGGTGTTCTATGCGCTCAATGGCCGGGTGAACATCGGCGATGGCAACATGGTTCAAATCCCGGTGGACAACTACACCGTGCAGATCGTCTCCAACCGCAGCCAGCGGACCAACGCGGCGGCAGGCGCCGCGATTTCCCCGCCAGCCAGCGCCGAACTGAACATGCCCGCGATGGCCTGAGCCGTCGCGTTGGTCACGGTTGCTATTGAGCCTGGCTGCTGTTGCGCCGGTCCCGTTCAGTGCCCGCCGCCGGCTGCATGCGCGGGAGGATGCAGCATCTCCGGGGTGTTGAAGAGCATCAGGGAGTGATCGCCGATCGGCAGCAGGTCCGGCAGCAGGGCCAGCACCAGCAGGATGCACAACCCCAGCGGCACCAGGAAGATCATGTAGATGAGTTTGCCCTCGAACTTCAGGTGCATGAAGAACAGCGCCACCAGCGACGCCTTGACCGCCGCGATCAGCAACGCCACCAGCACGTTTACGACCTCGTGCTGGAAACGCATCTTGATGCCCACCAGCACGGTGATGATCGTCAGCACCACCAGTGCCGCGAAGACCTTGAGGTAGGCCACGTGATGATGCGGCGCGGGGCGGGAGACGTCGTGCGGCTCCTCGGCAGAGTGGTTCGAAGTTTCGTGCGACATATTCAGCTCCACAGGCTCATAACGCGTTGCTCGCAACCGGCCGCTGGCGAGCGGCAACCGGCCGGTCAGATCAGATACAGCAGCGGGAAAAGGAAAATCCAGACCAGATCCACGAAGTGCCAGTACAGGCCGACGTATTCGGTATGGGCCGGCAGGACTTTGCCCCGCAGGGCATGCGCCAGCAGCAAACTCAGCGCGATGATCCCGCCGACCACGTGCGCCCCGTGCACGCCGGTCGTCGTGAAATAGCTGGCATAAAAGATGTTCTTCCACGGGCCGTAGGTGATGTCCTGGGCGACGACCTGTGGCATCGCAAACTCCCGCGGCTCGGTCTGGCGGCTGGCGTTTTTCACATCGTGTTCGGAGACCAGGTGGATGTTGAAGCCGGGGATATCGGCGGTGTCGGCGCGATAGCCGACAAGCGTTCGCTCGTCGCCCTGGGCGTGAACGTGCCCGTCGTAGACGTACACCGGCCCGCCGGTGGGCGACTCCCGGGCCACCAGCGTGTGATGCGTGAATTTCGCCTCGTACTCGACGTACTTGATCCCCATGAACGTCAGGCCGCACAGGATAGTGGCCAGCAGGGCGGCGATCGTGCGCCCGCGACGCCCGCTGTGGGCCGAATCCACCGCGATGTACATCGTCACCGAGCTGAGGATCAGCACCAGCGTGTTGATGCCCGCCAGCGTCTTGCTCAGCGCCTCGGCATGTTTGGCGAACAGCGCCGGGGATCCGCTGCGCAGCACGATGTAGCTGCCCAGGACCCCGATGAAGAACATGATCTCCGACGCCAGGAACAGCCAGATGCCGATCTTGCCCGGCGGGGTCGGATCGCCGTGGCTGATCACCGGGTCCGGAGCGTGTTCCTCGGGAATGTAGCCGTGATTCAGGATTGTTTCCGACACGCCAGTGGCTCCTTTACTGCGCCTTTCCGAATTTCAGTTCCACGTGGATCGGCTCATCGCCGACCGCGACCTTCTGCTGCTGCCGCCCCAGCAGTTCATGCCAGGCAACCAGTTCGTATTCTCCGTGCGGCAGGCCGGTGATCTGGAACGTGCCCTGGTCGCCGGTGACGTCGAAAAACGGGTTCTCGAAGACCCCCACCCAGGCGGTCATCCACGGATGCACGTCGCACTTGATGCGGATGAACTCCGGATGGGTAAACGACACGACCGTTTCCTCGCCGGCGCGGGTCATGCTCAGGTTTCTGGCCCGGTTCTTCCGCGGCACGTAGTGCACGTTGTGCATCGTCGGATCGCTGGAGCGGACGCGAAGCGCCTGGCCCACCTGCACGCCCAAAACGTGCGGCTCGTAGCGGCAGTGAATCTGATCCAGCAGGGCCGGCGAGCGGGCCGAACCATCCGTCGGGCCGATCCCTTCGATGAAGACGAAGACGTTGCGCAGCGAGCCGTCGGGGCTGACGATCAGGGTCTCGTCCACATGCTCGGCGGGCGCGCCGTCGCAGCAGGGGGAGTTGCGCAGCAGCTTCGGCGCCGGCGGCTTGCCAACGAACTGCACGCGGCCGCGAATGATGCCGTTGCCGGTGACGACCCGGCTCACCGCCGCCGGAGTCTGGTCTGCATTGGTGGACTGATCGCATCCGCTCACCACGGCGAGCAACCCCATCGCAGCGAAGATCGTTAAACTCAGTCTCATCACGAATCGAAATCCGTTATCCGATCTTGTCGAACATCATGAACCCCAGCAGCAGGGGCAGATAGATGATCGAGGCGAAGAACAACTGCCGGGAGTCGGCGCGGCAGCGGGTGGTGGCGCAGGAAACGGCGCAGGAGAAAAACGCCAGCCCCAGCAGCACCGCCGCCGTGAAATACGTCGCGCCACTGATACCCAGAATCGCCGGCAGCAGGCTCACCGGCAGCAGCGCCGCCGAGTAGAGCAGGATCATCCGGCTGGTGATCCGCAGCCCCGGATCGACGCATGGCAGCATGCGGAATCCTCCTGCCTCATAATCGCGCCGGTACAGGATCGCGATCGCCAGAAAGTGAGGCATCTGCCAGAAGAACAGGATCGCGAACACGGCCAGGGCGTCCAGCGAGAGGGCGTTGTGTACGGCGGTGAAGCCCATGACCGGCGGGATGGCGCCGGGGACTGCGCCTACCACCGTGTTGAGGCTGGTGACGCGCTTCAGCGGCGTGTAGACCAGGATGTACAGCAGCAGTGTGGCCAGCCCCAGCAGGGCGGTCAGCAGGTTCACCGCCAGGGCAAGATAGCCGACGCCGAGAAGGCCCATCAAGAGGCCGCAGGCAGCCGCCTGAAGCGCCGAGATGCGTCCGGCGGCGATGGGGCGATTGCGCGTGCGGGGCATCTTTGCATCGGCGTCGCGCTCGATGAGCTGATTGAGCACCGCGGCACTGGCGGCGGTGAGCGCCGTGCCCAGCAGCGTGTGCACCAGCAGCAGCCAGTTGATCGCCCCGATTCGCCCCGCCATGCAGAAGCCCACCATCGTCGTGATCACGACCAGGAAGTTCATGCGGGGCTTGGTCAGCTCGTAATAGTCGGCCAGCCGCGAGGCGGGGGCGGCGGGCGCCACGCCGCGGCCGGCGAGTACGGGTAGATCGACGATGTCGACGGTAGTTTTCATGCGGGAACGATCGAGGCTTGGTTGGATTTCAGGTTGGAGACTTCAATTCCGCGCCGCCGCGCCGATCGTCGAAAGATCGGCGAATACAGGCGGATCGCGCGGATCAACAGTACGAATGTGGTCATGAGCGTCAGCGCGCCCACCGCCACGTGCAGCGACGCCACGTCCGCGGGCTTGCGCCACAGCACCGTCAGGATCCCCAGCACAAGCTGGGCGATCAGCAGCGCAACCAGCAGAAGCGCGGGCCGGCGCAGGCGAAGCTCACGGTGCCGGGTAAGTGCCGCCGCCGCGGTCGTGATGATCAGGATGCTCACGATCAGCGCCCCGATCCGGTGGCCCAAGTGCAGCCAGACCTGCCCCAGCGTCACCGGCCCGAGCTGCATCGCGATGCGAGCTTCGTTGGCGATCGCCAGCGACTGCTGATCCAGGGGCGGAACGAGCCTGCCGTAGTGCAGCGGGAAATCCGGGATGGCAAGACCGGCTCCGTAGTGGCGCATCATCGCGCCGATGATGAGCTGGAGATAGATCGCCACGGCGCACGCCAGTGCGATGCCGATCAGGCGGTTGGGGCTGGGTTGAGGATCGGGCGGGGCGCTCAGCCACCACTTCGATGTGACGATCGCGACGAGGGCTGCCAGACACAGGAATGCCTGTGCGACGCACGCATGCACGATCGCCAGATCAAGCTCGACCAGCACGACGCGAAGCCCACCCAGCACGCCTTGGAAGATCACTGCGCCCAGCACGCCGGCGGTGAGCCATCGCACCCATCGCCTCGGCTCGAGCTTGAACGCGATGACGACCATTGCGATCGAGAGCATGCCGACGACAGTGCCCATGAGTCGGTGGGTGTGCTCGTAGAAGATCCCGCCAATCCATTTGCTCGGCGGGAAGGTGAACATGTTGTACCCGTAGCTGTTGGGCCAGTCGGGCACGCTCATGCCTGCGCCGTGCGAGGTTACCAGCCCGCCCATGAAGATCAGCAGCAGCGTCGCCGCCACCGTCAGTTGGGCGGTGCGATGAAGCAGGGGTATGTAAGGCGAGTCGGTCATCGTGATCGGCAAATCTCAAATCCTCGATCTGCTCAGTGTTTGACCACAAGCTTCTCCGCCCCGGGCACGTACCGGGTCTGCGGCAGATAGTCTTCCTCAACCAGCGGCGAAGCGTATTCATAGGGGCCGTGGTGCACAACCGGGACCTTCGCAAAGTTTCCGTGCGGCGGGGGGCTTTCGGTCTCCCACTCCAGCGTGGTGGCCTCCCAGGGGTTGCGCGGCGCCTTTTTGCCCCAGATCCACGAGCCGATGAAGTTGATCACGAACGGGATCTGGCTGAGGCCCAGCCCGAAGGCGCACCAACTGATGAACTCGTTCATGGGCTGAAGATCGCTGAAGCTGGTGTAGTTGAGGTAATCGGCGATGCGGCGTGGGAATCCGCGGATGCCCAGGATGTGCATCGCGAAGAAAGTCCCGTTGAAGAAGATGAAGCTGAGGACAAAGTGAATGTATCCCAGCTTGTCGTTCATCATCCGCCCGAACATCTTGGGGTAATAGTAGTAGATCGCCGCGAAGATGCCGAACATCGACCCGCCGAACAGCACGTAATGGATGTGGGCCACGATGAAGTAGGTGTCGTGGATGTGCACGTCAACGGCGGTGGAGGCCATGAAGATTCCGCTCAGGCCGCCGATGACGAACATGCTCACGAACGCCAGCGCGTTGCACATCGGCACGGTGAAGCGGATGTTGCCCCGCCACAGCGTGCCCAGCCAGTTGAAGGTTTTGATGGCGCTGGGGACGGCGATGAACATGGTGCTGACGGCGAAGCTCGTGGCCAGCGTCGGGTTCATGCCGCTCTGGAACATATGGTGCGCCCAGACGATGAACCCCAGGAACGCGATGCCGGCGATGGCGTAGACCATCGGGCGGTAGCCGAAGATCGGCTTTCGCGCGAATGTCGCGAGGATGTCGCTGGTCATGCCCATCGCCGGCAGGATCATGATGTAAACCGCCGGGTGCGAGTAGAACCAGAACAGGTGCTGGTGCAGCAGCGCGTAGCCGCCGCCGGAGTTGGCCTGCACCTGTCCGCTGAGCGTCCAGTTGAACGGCAGGAAGAAGCTGGTCCAGCGGTGGTGATCCAGCAGGTTGACCATCAGCGCGCTGGCCAGCACCGGCGTGGCCAGCAGCACCAGCAGTGAGGTGATGAACAGGCTCCAGACGCTCAGGGGCAGTCGGAACATCGTCATGCCCGGGCAGCGGAGCTTGATGACCGTGGTGAGATAATTGACCGCGCCCATGAGGCTGGAGAATCCCAGCCAGAAGATGCTGAAGAACCAGGCGGACTGTCCGTCGAACGCGACCGGTTGAACCAGCCGGGTGAGGATCACGCCCCCGACAATCGCCAGCGCCGTACCCAGGATACGGTCGGCGTATTTGTTCCCCACGTTCACGTAGTAGGCGCAGATGTACCCGATGAACAGCGATTGCGCCAGGAACTGGAGGATGACCGGGGTCATCGGCCAGGTGCTGTTGGCGGGCCGCAGCAGATTGGCGGCGTAGGCGACGGGTCCGGCGCCGTTGTACTGGATGGCGCTGAGGGGGGGATAGCTGGTCCACCCCGCCGCCGCGGCGCCGCCGGGCAGGAAGAACGCCGCCAGCATGATCGCCCCCGCGGGCAGCGCGCTCCAGAACGCCAGGCCGTTGAGAAACGGAAACGCCATGTCCCCGGCCCCGATCTTCAGCGGAATCAGGTAGTTCCCGAACGTGCCCACCAGCAGCACGATGATCACGAAGAAGATCATGATCGTCGCGTGCATGGTCATGACCATCATGTAAAAGTCCGGCGGCATGCCGCCGGGCCAGCCCATCAGCTTGCTGAGGATGGGGACCGGCTGGCCGGGGTCCTTGAGCTGCCAGCGGATCAGCATCGCCAGCATCCCGCCCAGGATCATGAACAGCAGTCCCATGAACAGGAACTGGATGCCGATGATCTTGTGGTCGCAGGAGAAGATGTACTTCCTGACGAACCCGATCTCGTGATGGACGTGGGCATGCTCGTGGGATTCGTCGTGCACGTAATCGAGGGGACGGGGGATCGCGGTCATGACTCTTTCTCGTGATACGTTGTGCTAATTCATCGCAATGGTGGGGGCTGTCGTCGGGGCCGGGACCGGTCTGGCCGGGCGGTCGAAGCCGCGCTGGTCATATTCCTCCTGATCCAGCACGATCAGCGGCGTGGTCATCGTGTTGTGCCCCTGCCCGCACAGCTCTTCGCAGACCAGCTCCCAGGCGCCGCTGCGGTAGGCCCAGACCTCGCTCACGCCCGCCTCTTTCAGCTTCGCCAGCGCCTCGACGGTCAGTGCGGCGCCGTCGCGGATGATCGTGCGATTTTGCTGGTCCTTGTATCGCCAGTATCGCGCGCCGCGCGGGGGCTTGTAGTCCTCGGCCCCTTCGGTCTTCTCGTTCTCATTGATGATGATGTTGAACGGAGCCTTGGCATCGGCGGCGAAGATCCGGCTCAGCTCATCGAGGCTGTATTTGCGTCGGGTGGCGGCCTCGCGCTGACGGCTGGTCATCGTCGCCTGAAAGTAAATGTGCCCGCGCATCCCCGGCACGGCGTCGAGCTTGACGCGGAAGTTGGGCAGGAAAAAGTCGTGCAGCACGTCCTTGCTGGTGAGCTGCACCTCGATCGGGCGATTCACCGGCACGTACAGCGGCCGGCCCAGAGCGCTCTGCCAGTCGTCATCCTTGCCCGCCGGATCGGAAAAGTCCTTGCCCAGTTTGTTCTGGCCGTCGATGTAGGCGTTGATGGCGGCGACGGCCTGGTCGTATGGCAGCGATGCCGGCCCGGGAACGTTCCAGAACATCACGTCCTTTCCCTGGGCATCCACCGGCCACTTCGCATCGGTGGGCTTGGGATAGACCAGGTATCGCCCGAACTGCCCATCCGGTCCGGGGTAGATGATGTTCCACTTGAACTGCTCGCCGATGACAAGGATTTTGGCGCGGCTGGGGTCCTGGGAAATAGGGGAGTAGCGGTAGTGATCCCATGCCTTCTTGCTGCCCATCGCCAGCCCCGCCAGGATCAGCGCCGGTGCGATCGTCCAGGCCATCTCCAGTCGCGTGTTGCCGTGGGTGAAATAGGCCTTTTTGCGATTGGGATTTCGGCGGTACTGGATCAGGAAGATGATCAGCAGCAGCTCGACGCCGACGAACGCGATCATCGTGATCCAGAAGATCCAGTAGAACAGCGTGTCGACGGCATGGCCGTGCGTCGAGCGGTCGGGCGGAAGCCACCACCGCCCCCAGCCGGGGTTGACCTCCGCCAGCGCCGGCGAAGCGATGGCCAGCAACGCCAGAAGTGAAACGATGCACAGGGCGGCACGTCGCCCTTTCAGCCCCCGTGCCGCGCGGGTTAATAGCCTGCTCACGATCTTGGACTCCGCTGGAATGACTACTTTGCGCACTTGCCGCAGCACTGCCCGGCCACTGCGCCGGCGCTGGTCCGGGTCGATTCGCTGGTCGCCGAGGCGCTGATTGCCGCGCCCGGAGTGGCGCTGCCCGCGTCGGCGCTGCCGGCCTTGAAAACGATCTGCGGCACTTCGCCCTTGCCGTCCTTGACTGTCACCCTGGTTTCCTGCGTGCCCAGTTTTTCGTGCCAGGCGGTAAGCGTGTACTCGCCGTCGGGCAGGCCCTTGATCGTGAAGCTGCCGTCTTCACCAGAGACGGCGAAGAACGGGTGATCATGCACGATGATCCAGGCGCTCATCCACGGATGCACGTCGCATTTGACCTTGATGTTCTCCGGGGCCTTGGGCGGATCGACTTTCTTGCCCGGATCCTTGTTGGGCTGGCCGAAGTTGAACGCCGGGTTGATCTGTGCCAGCGAGTGGACGTTGTGCAGGAACGGATCGTCGTTTCTCACTACCAGCTCCTGCCCGACCATCATCGCCAGCACGTGGGGGATGTACTGGCAGCCCTTCTGATCGAGCACGGCCGGCTCCTTTGGAACCTCTCCACCCAGAGCGGCGGCTTCTTCGGCCTTGACCGCGACCACGACGTTGGCCAGCTCTCCATTTTCGCCGGCGACGATCGTTTCTTCATAAACGGGGTCGGCGTGCTGCGCGGCGCATTCCTTCACGCCGGACATGTCGATCTCCTTCGGCTCGGGCGCTTTGCCTTCGAGCTTGACCTTGCCGGTGACATCGGCGCCGGCCAGTGCGCCGAATCCAAGCCAGGCGACGAACACAACGGCGACGAACAGACAGCAACGACAGGAACGAAAACGCATGCGTGATCCTCCAGCAGGTTGTAAGAGCCGAGATGTGCCGCTTGTGCGACGCGACTCATCATAGGCACAGCTCACTGATTCGTGTTGGCATAGCTTCGTGTCATTTCATGTTTCTGATCCGTTGCATCAGCGGACGGCGAAGTCGTTGGCGCGGTGGTCGGCGTGGTGGCGGCGGGCTGAACGCCCGTGTATCCGCGGGCGCCGGCGGCGTAAAGAAAGTCAAGCAGCAACGCCGTCTGCTGCTCGACCGTATGGCCGTACTTGGCTTCTACGCGGCGCACCTCTTCTTCGGCCGCCCCCTGCGACGCCGGCCAGGGCTGGCCCTGCGGCCTGAATACCGCCAGTCCCGTGAAGAACGGAGGCATGGCGGTGCCGACCTGGATGATGTTCGGCTCCTGCACCCAGTGCCGCACCCACCGCTGCTGCAAACGTTCGTAGGCCAGCGACAGGTTCGGCGCCGTCGGGGATCGCGTGGCGCCCGTCGCGCTGGGATCGCCCAGCACGTGGCACTTGAGGCACTGCATCTCGTAGAAGAATTGCTCGCCGAGGCGGAAGCGCTCGTCGCCGATCTGCGGCCGGGGGGAATCCACGAACGGATAGGGCGAGTCATACAGCTCGCGAGTGAAGCGGGCCTTGAACAGCAGCGTCTTGTAGACCCTGGTCAAATCCGCCGCCGATGCCGTCGGGCCGACTTCGATCGGCTTGATGTGGCCGTAGGTCAGTCCCCACTCCTTCAGGTGTCGCGCCGCCCGGGCAAATTCGGGACGCTGCCACCAGTCATCTCCCGCGCTCTCGGCATCGCCGGGCTGCGTGGCGGCCTTGCGCTGCGAGTCGGTGTACTTGGCGATCAGGCCCAGTTGCCTGCCGAGCTGGCTGGACTCTTTCCTGGAGATGGCGTTGAAGTAGGCGATGATGGCGGTCCACTCCTCGTCGCTGGCCGGGAAGCTGGGCATGCGAATCCCGTTGCCCATCTCCCCCAGCAGCGGGCGCAGCGGCTGGATGTTCTTGAAAAAGTTGAACAGCCAGGCGTGCTGGATCTTGTTGCCCTCCCCGCGAAGCGATGGCGGGGCTTTGGTCGCGATGTCTTCCAGCTTGAAGTACTGCCGGATCTGCGGCGAGTTCTTCTCGATCTGGTGACAGGAGACGCAGTTGTAGCGTTCGGTCAGCTCTCGCCCGCGCGCGATGATCCGCGCCTGCTCGTGCGTCGTCCGCCGGTGCAGTGTCTCGCTGATCAGCCGGTTGCGGTTGCTCAGGACGAACGTCGCGATCGCGTGCACCTGCCCGTCGTTCAGGTAGAACGCGGGCATCTTCAGCTTGTCATATGGCTTGCCGGGGTTGTCTGCCCCCGCAGGCTCCAGCAACGCCTTGCCCCGGTCGTAAATCCGCGGGTTTTTCAGCTTCTGCACCAGCCAGTCGTTGCGACTATGCCCCACACTTGGCCAGGCGACGTCCACGGGCCTGGCGGTCGGCGTTGCGCCGGGCGGCTCGTGTGCCAGTCTGGACGATTCGGCGCTCAGCGCGTTCACCATCGCAACCGGCCTGGTGTAGACGCCTTGCCTGTGGAAGTCGTGAACCTTGTGCTCATCCAGATACCCGAAGTCCAGCTTGTCCACGCCCTTTTGTCCCCAGTCCGAGAGGTTGGTGCAGGGGCTGGTGGTGGTTTCCATGCCGTTGATCGTATGGCAGCTCATGCAGCCGTAGTGCGCGATCATTCGCTGTCCGACGAAGAGCAGACGCTTTTCGTCGCGACTCATCTGCGCGACCTCGGCCCTGGCCTGCTGGGCGGATTTCGCTGGCGTGGTCAGGGCCGCGGCCGCCAGCTCGGTCAGCTCCGCGTCATCATCGGCCTTGGCCAGCGCCGTCTGCGCGCTGAAGCGGCTGCGCAGCAGAAGCGAGGTGATCTCGATCAGTTTCGCAGTGTCGATCGGCGCCAGCCCCGGCTTCCACGCGTCGTTGGGGTCGGTGCTGGTGCGTTTCTGCTCCAGCAGATACGCCACCAGATCCATCGCCTGCTGATCGCTGAGCCGCAGGCGGGGCATGATCGTGTATTGGCTGTAGTGGTTTGGCTCTTTGAGCCAGTCGAAAAGCCACTGCCTGGCCTGCTCCTCGGTGCGTCCGGCAAGAAGTTTGGTGCCGATGCCGCTGAGCTCCGGGCCGACCTGCACGAAGACGGGTCTGGGCGAGCCGTCGGGATACATCGGCAGCTCGTTCATGCTCGCCGGCTCGCTCAGGTGCTGCTGCACGTAGAGCTGCCGCTGGTTGTAGTCCATCTGGTCGTAGCGTTTTTTCGCCTCGTCGGGTTTGAGACCCTCGCGTTTGACAAGATCGGTGGTGATCCACTGCTCACCGCGCTCGTTGAGGTTCTGGTGACATGCCAGACAACCGATCGACTCGAAGATGGTCTTGCCCGCCTCGGGGCTGCCGCGCCCGCCCTGCGGGTAGACATGTTTGGGCGGCAGGGGCGTGGCGGTGCGCACCAGGTATTCGGTGATCGCGCGGGCCTCCTGGCGCGTGCGGCGAAGCTCTTCATCGCTGGAGTTGTTCTCCAGCATGAAAAAGTGCGGCATCTTCGTCGTCGGACGAAACGCCTTGGGTGCCCAGATCCACGTGTTGATGAACTGGGGCGAAAGCTTGGCGGTCACGTGCCGCAGATCCGTCCCCACTCTGCGATTCTCGTAGCTGGGGATGCTGTCCATCTGGTGGCAGTTGACGCATCCAAGCTGCGTGAAAAGCTGCCGGCCTTCGTACAGCGTCGGGGCCGTCTCCTTGATGTCATAGACATCCGTGTGGCAGCGGGCGCAGTTGACCTCAATGTACTGCCGCGAGCGCATCGGCCAGTCCCACTCGTGGTAAACCAGCGCAAAACTCCGCGGCGCCTTCGGCTCGTAGGTCTTCTTCCAGTAGGCCATCTGCCTGATCGCCTTGCCCGGCCTGCCGGTGACCGGATCCACGTAGGCGACGGGCCTGTCGGCATGATCGGCATCGAGGTGCACAGGCTGTGTCGCCGGGGCCGTCAGGTGCAGCCCGTGCGCATGCTCGGCTGTCTGGAGCATGTCCGAAAGATCAAACGCGTGTGCGTCATCATGCCTGGCCGATGCGTCGGTGAACTGCGCCGGCAGCACGGGCACGCCGGTTTTGGCATCCACGAAGATGTCCCGCGGCACGTGCGCCGCCAGCACGAAATCCGTCTCCTGCCCCGAACCATCGTGACAACTGGTGCATCCGACGGTCTCGAAACTGTGCGGACTGTCCACATCCACATACAGCTCCAGGTTCGGATGCGCCAGCAGTACCGGCGAGGGATCCAGCGGCGGCAGGCCCTGCTGCTTGCGCGCGATGTTCAGCTCTTCGGTCATCGCCTGGCGATAGCGCTGCTGAAGCTGATGCCGCGCGTCGGGCGGGAGCGTCGCCAGAAGTCCGGCCTTCAGCTCCTCGACGTAGCGCATCGCCATGTTGCGCGAGGTGGTGATGGCGCGTTCGTCGGCGGCGGGCGAGATGGTAGCTACAGCCTTGCCGCGGGTGGCCGTCACTTCCACGCCCTTGCTCCAGCGGCCGTAGACATCCAGCAGCGCCAGAAGGATCTGGTTCTGCCGCGCGACGATGGCCGGATCCGTCGCCGCAGGATCGTACTTGAACTCCGCCAGCGTCTGGCCGTCGTAGCTGACGCTGATCGGCTTGTCGTTGCCGACGTTTCGGGTGACAGCGGTGATGCGGACGTTGTTCTTGCGGATCAGCTCCGGCGCCAGCAGGCCGGCCCAGGTGTGCCAGAACTCCGGCATCGCCACCGCGCCGGGCGCGGCGGCGGTGGCGGAGGGGTCGGCCGCCCGCCCGCTGGCACGCTCCGGAAGGTTCAGCTTCCGCCAAACCCCAAGCTGCTCCTCCAGATACCCCTGGACTTTCTCGGCGGTGAAGTCTTTGTTGGCGATGTTGACGTGGCAGGTCATGCAGCGGTCGATCGTGGTGATCTTCATGAACGCCACGTCGGTCTGAATATCCGGCAGGACTACCTGTTGAACGCGCTCGGAGGGATTGATGAACCCCAGCAGCGGCGCATCACGCAACTGACTGCTGATGCCGCCCAGCAGACCGTGCAGCCCGCCCTGACGCTTCGGATCCAGGCTGATCAGCTTCTTGCGCAGCGCCTCGGCGTCGGCGCTGAGCTGGGCGCGCTGTTTCTTCATCGCGTCCACCGCCGCGGTCTGAGCCTCCTCCTGCCGTCGTAGTTCGCTGATCTGCCCGGCCAGCGCCGCCAGTTGCTCCGACCATTCCGCCACCTGCCTGCGGGGCTGGGCCAGCGCCGCGGTCAATTCGTGGATCCGCTTGCGGTTGTCGGCGGCGATGGCGTCCTGAAGGTTGGACTCCATCACCTGCACTTCGGACTTGAGGTTGTTCAGCTCGAACTCGATGGTGGCCCGACGGCTCTCCAGCTCCTTGCGCTGGGCCACGAGCTTGCGGTAGGCGTCGTTGCCCTTGATCAGCTCCTGCTGGTTCTGGGCGATGCGGTTGTCCAGCTCGGCAAGCTGTTGGCGCTGCTCGTCGGTGATCTGTCGGCGGAGCTTGTCATCGACCAGGGCCGCCTCCCACACCCGCGCCTGTCTCTGCGGCACGCGCCAGTCCTTGCCGTAATCCTGGATGATCGCCCAGCCGGTCACCGCCAAAAGCAGCAGCGCCGACAGCGCGAACACGACGTTCAGCCGCTTGATGTTCCAGTAGGTGTCGGTCGGAATCGGCATGCTTCGAACCCGCGAAGTACAAGCCGGCGTGTTGACCGGCCAGGGACGACTACGACCACGACTCGCACACTGCTGCAACCATTTCCGTTGCGACGGACGGGAGTTGGACTATATGGAAACATTGCCATGTACTCAAGAACGTTTGGTTTTGGAAATCTGCGATTTTCCTAGGAAAAACAGGACTTTTTGGTCCTGCATCGGGTGTCGCGCGTTGGCGCGTCGGCGGCGACAAACACAGCCTGGAGCGGTCCTGTGCTCAGACTTTTTGCCGATCCAACTGCCCTGGCCGATCCGATAGATCAGATATGCGACAGTGCAAACCGAACCGAAGGTGGGCAGCGGGCAGGGTGTTGGCGGGGCTGGCGGCCGGCATGTTCGTCGCCGCTGGCTGTGCAGACCCCAACCGCCACGACAGCCAGATGCGCAGCGGCGTGGAAAAGCTCAGCTCCCGCGATGCCGCTGCCCTCAGCGCCACCCACTCGCGATTCGAGCAATCCAACGATCCGCCGCTCAATGCCGACACACGCTTCGCCGCCGGACAACTGGCCGAGAGCCAGGGACAGCTCGACCGTGCACTGGAGCAGTACCGCGCTGCGCTCAAGGCCGATCCCAAGCATCAGCCCTCCCTCTACCGCATGGGAATGATCTACGCCCGCGCCATGCAGTATCAGCAGGCTTTGGAGGTCTGGAAGCAATACGTGGTCGCGACCAATGGCTCGGCTACGGCCTACAGCAATCTGGGTTTCTGCTATGAACTGGCCGGGCAAACGCGCGAGGCCGAACAGGCCTACCTGACCGGCATTCGCAAGGAGCCGAACAACCAGCCGTGCCGGATCAACTACGGACTGATGCTGGCGCGACTCGGCCGCGCTCAGGAGGCTGAAGCCCATCTCGCCACCGTGCTTCGTCCCGCCGAGGTGCACTACAACCTGGCCTCGGTGTACGACCAGCTCGATCGCAAGGATCGCGCCCGAGCCGAATACAAAAAGGCGCTGGAGCTGGATCCGCAAATGTGGGAGGCACGCGTGCGGCTGTCCCGCATCGAATGATCCGCACGACAACGCGAGCGTCATCCCGCCGGCCATTCCTCGCGCGTGAATTTGCCGTCCACGTTGATCTTCACCCCATCCACCTCGACGTACCCGCCGCCGCGAAGATCCACCACCATGTCCCAGTGCAACGCGGACTGGTTCTTGTTGCCGGTCTCCGGGTATCCGGCCCCCAGTGCAAAGTGCACCGTGCCGCCGATCTTCTCGTCAAACAGCGTATTTCGCGTGTAGCGGGTAATCCCGTAGTTGGTCCCGATGGCGCACTCGCCCAGAAAACGCGAGCCGCCGTCCATGTCCAGCATGCTGATCAGGAAATCCTGTCCCTTGCTGGCCGTGGCATCGACCACCTTGCCGTTGCGGAACGTCAGCTTCACTCCATCGCACTCGCGGCCGTGATGCACCGCCGGAAAGCTGAAGTTGATCTGCCCCTCGACGCTGTCGATCACCGGCCCGGTGAAGACTTCCCCGTCGGGAAAGTTCTCGTGCCCGTCGCAGTTGATCCACGTCATGCCCGCAATGCTCATGCGAACATCGGTGCCGTTGGCGGCGACCACGCGGTAGTCCTTCTTTCCATTGAGGAAATCCACCAGCCTCTGCTGGCGCTGGGAAATCTGTTTCCAGGCCGCAACCGGATCCGGCAGGTGCAGCAGCCCGGCGCCAAAGACGAAGTCTTCGTACTCCTCCAGGCTCATCTCCGCGTCCTGCGCCGCAGCGTTGGTGGGATACTGCGTGCCGGTCCACTTCAGCTTCCCCTCGGCGGCGCGGCTGAAGAAGATGTCCATCAGCGGCTTGCGCGCCGCCTGCGAGAGGCTCATCCGCTTCGGGTCGGTGTTGGTCAGGGCGCGGGTGTTTTCCTCGGCCCAGATGCCGATCGAAGCGTCGATCTTCTCGTACTCCAGCAGACTGATCGGGTTGAGGTATTTGAGCTGCTGCTCGCTGCCGTGCTTGAGCATGATCTCGCTCAGCTCCTCCGGCGCCATGCGGACAAACGGATTGCCGCCGGCGGCGATGACGCAGCGGTAGACTTCGGCGATCAGGGGCGTGGCAACCGGCGGGCCGCTGATCCGCACCAGTTGTCCGCTCTTGACGCCGACACTGTAGTTCACCAGCACATCGGCCAGTTTCTGGAGTCGAGGGTCGCGCATAGTTGCCCGGATTCTACGCCGCCCCCGACCGCGATGCACAAGAGTGCGAATACTTTGTGCGCTGGCTGAGTGGTTGCGGGGCATGGGGTCCGGTTTTGGCGGCGCAGAATCGCCTCCGGTGAAAGTGATTGCATTTCACGGCGTCTCCAACTATCTCTGTCCAGCAGGACCCACCGCGCAGGGGCGCGCTCCTACAATGCGCGACTTGAACACGAGAAAGGACATTGGATGCCGACGGCTGCCCCCGGTTGTGTTCTGGTGATTTTCGGTGCCAGCGGCGATCTGGCCAGGCGCAAGCTGATTCCCGCGCTGTACGAGCTGGCTCGAGAGGATCTGCTGCCGCAGCAGTTTGCCCTGGTGGGCTTTGCCCGCACGCCGATGAGCGACGAGCAGTTCCGCGCCGAGTGCCGCCAGGCCGCTCAGACCTTTGCCCGCAGGGGCAATTCGCAGTTCGATCCACAGATATGGCAGCGTGTGGAGCGGGCCACGTACTACCTGTCCGGGCAGGACTACGGCGCCGCCGAGGCGCATCATCGCCTGGCCCGCAGGCTCCGCGAGATCGACCGCATTCACGGCACCGCCGGCAATCGGCTGTTTTATCTGTCCACTCCGCCCAATACCTTCGAGCCGATCATCACCTGCCTGGGCGAAAACCGCGAGATCTACCGATCCGAGGCCGGCCAGGGATTTCAGCGAATCGTCATCGAAAAGCCCTTCGGACGCGACCTGGAATCCGCGCGAAAGCTCAACGACCTGCTGCATCGCTACTTCGATGAGTCGCAGGTCTTCCGCATCGACCATTACCTGGGCAAGGAGACGGTCCAGAACCTGATGGTGATGCGCTTCGCCAATTCCATCTTCGAGCCGATCTGGAACTACAAGTACATCGACCACGTGCAGATCACGGTGGCCGAGACGCTGGGGGTGGGTTCGCGTGGCGGATATTACGACCGCAGCGGAGCGCTGCGTGACATGGTGCAGAACCACATGTTCCAGCTCATGGCGCTGGTGGGGATGGAGCCGCCGGTGGCGCTGGATGCGATCAGCATCCGCGATGAGAAGGTCAAGGTCTACAAGTCGGTGCGCCCGATCCGTCCCAGCCAGGTGGATGATTTCGCGGTGCGCGGGCAGTATCGCGCCGGCCAGATGGCCGGGGGAGAATATACCCCCGGATACTGGAATGAACCGGGAGTAGCGCCGGATTCCAAAACCGAGACCTTCGTGGCGCTGAAGCTGTTCATCGACAACTGGCGGTGGAGCGGCACGCCGTTCTACCTGCGAACCGGCAAGTGCCTGCCCGAGAAGATCAGCGAGGTGGTCGTCCGCTTCCGCTCGCCTCCACTGACTCTGTTTCAAAAACAGTGCGAATCTCCGGTCTATCCCAACGATCTGGTCATCCGCATCCAACCCGATGAAGGCATCAGTTGGCGACTGAATGGCAAGGTTCCCGGCGGGCAGTTGAACATCAAACCCGTTGCCCTGGATTTTCTGTACCGCACCACCTTCCACGTCGAGCCTCCCGAAGCCTACGAGCGGCTCATTTACGACGCGATCACCGGCGACCAGAC
This sequence comes from Fontivita pretiosa, assembly GCF_050410795.1. Lineage (GTDB taxonomy): Bacteria > Planctomycetota > Phycisphaerae > Tepidisphaerales > Tepidisphaeraceae > Fontivita > Fontivita pretiosa. The sequence goes on from NZ_CP191258.1 coordinate 3,447,538, forward strand.
CCTTTTCATCCGCGGCGACGAAGTCGAGGCCGCCTGGGCCGTCATCGACCCCATCGAGCAGGGCTGGGCTCAGTCCCGAAAGCCCCCGCAGGAGTACGCCCCGGGCACCTGGGGGCCCAAAGACGCCTTCAGCCTTATCGAGCTGGACGGCCGGCGGTGGATGCACAGCAAGGACGAACCGGAACCGATCATCGCGTGTTCGCTGTGATGCGGGGGTGTGGCCATTTTCTGTGGGGTGAGGTAAGAGATAGGCGGCTCCGCCTTTAACGGCAAGGAGGCCGCATGGATCGCGAAGCGCTGAAGCGCGAACTAACGGAACAATTTCACCAATCTCTGGATCAGGCAATCAACGCCGTGGAACAAGCGCCGGACGGGTCGTGGATCGCGGCCAGCGAATGGCAGGTTCGCGAGTTGTTTCAGAAGCTGACGGCACAAGCCTTCGAGCGGATCCTGCAAGCGAAGTTGGACGCCGCCGAAACCAGCGGCGCTTTTTCCCCCTCCGCCCCTGGCGCAGGACAAGGGAAAGCGCGGGCTGGACGTGCTCAGCGCCGCCGGTGAGGTGCGTCTGCAGCGCAAATACTTCTGGGGCAAGCAAGCCGGCGGGTGCTGTCCCGGCGACGCGTTGGCGGGCGTGCAGCAGTCGAACGTGACGCCCGGGGCAAGGCAACTGTGCTGCCTGATGGGAATCGGCCAGGACTTCGATCAGTCCCGCCGAGATCTGAAGCGTGTGGGCGGGCTGTCGCTGAGCAAGGAACGGCTGCGTCAGATTACCGAAGGTGAAGGCCAGCACGTGCGGCAGGTGCGGGACTCGGGGCAGTTGCCGGCGGCCTGGTCGGCGGAGCAGGCCAAGCTGCCCGATGGCAGCGGACGCACGCGAGCCTATGGCGGGGTGGACGGGGTGATGGCCCCGACGGTCACGCAGGCCGAGAAGCTCAAGCGTCGCCAGCAGCACGTGACCCGCCGCCAGCAGCGTGGCAAGGCGGGCGTGGGCAACGCCAAAGATCTGCCGCCGCCCAAGCCGGGCAGCGACGAGCGGTTCAAGGAGATGAAGATCGCGGTCTTCTACGATCAGGACAAGACCCACCGCCACGTGCTGGCGACGGAAAAGCTGAGCAAGGAGTTCGCCCCGCTGCTGGCCAGCTACGCCCGACAGATCGGCTTTGAGCGTGCCGATCAGACGATCTGCCTGTTCGACGGGGCCGTCTGGATCTATCGGCAGGTCTGCCTGGCGCTATTGTTCCTGCAGGTGATCCTGCTGGACTTTTACCATCTGGCCGAGCATGTGCACGCGACGGCGCGCTGTTGCCTGGGCGAAGGTCAGGCGGCCCGGTCCTGGGCTCACGATCGGCTGGCAGAAGCGAAACGTTCGGACGTGAGGGGGATGCTGTCGGCGATCGCGGAGCTGGAGAAGCGGTCGCGTTCGCCGACCAAGAAGCAGAGCCTGCGCGGGCTGCGGAATTACCTCGAGCAACGGCGGGACATGCTGGACTACGCCCAGGCGTTGGCCGAAGGTTGGGACATCGGCTCGGGTCCGACCGAGGCCACGTGCAAGACGCTGACGCTGCGACTGAAGCGGCCGGGGATGAAGTGGGATCGTGACAATGCGGCGGCGATGATGAACCTGCTGGCCCTACGCGAGAGCGGGCAATGGGACGCCTATTGGGACCGTGAATCCCGCCGGGCCGCGTGATCCACAAAAGATGGCCACACCCGTGATGCGGTCACGTGACACGTGATGGCCCGCGGCGTGACGATGGTGCTCGTGAGATTCCACGCTGGCAAAGAAACAGGTCATCACGTGCTCAGGTCATGACGATACTTCGGTCCGACAAGCACGCGCAAGGCTGCCGGCGCGATCGTGAAAGTCGCCGGATCGTTGCCGATCAGCTCGCCGTCGAGTCGATTGTCCGTCAGCCTGTGCGTGGGCATCGGTTGACCCGGTGCATCTGTGCAAACGGGAGAATCTGTGGTTCAATCAGTGTGCGGGCCGCAGCGGCAAAGGGAGCAGCCATGTCAGCAGACAGCGGAAGCGTCGTCGCGATCTTTATCGCCGCCCGAAGCGCCGAGCCGATGGTCTCGGTGCCTTCGGCGCAGGTTGTGGCAGGCAGGGGAATCGTGGGCGATCGCAAATTCCGCGATCCGGGTCATCCGAAGAAGGACACGCCCGAACGCGAGATCACGCTGATCGAATCCGAAGCGATCGAGGCGGTGAACCGCGACTATCCCCTGCGACTGGAGCCGATCGAGACACGCCGGAACCTGCTCACGCGCGGCGTGGCGCTGAATCACCTGGTCGGCCGCCAGTTCATGGTCGGCTCGGTGCGGATGCGTGGCCTGATGCTCTGCGAGCCGTGCAGGCATGTGGAAAGCCTGACCCGCCCCGGGGTGATGCGGGCCCTGATTCATCGCGGCGGGCTGCGGGCGCAGATTCTGGACGACGGCGTGATCTCGGTTGGCGACAGCATCCGCAGCGTGGATTGACGCGTCGATTCTTGTGCTCCTGTGGGTGCATCCGCTCGTCCCCGGCGATGCAGCGCGGTGTCTCGCTTGACGGACCGCGCGCGGCTCTTACGATCTTGAGCGAGTCATGACCCGAACCATCCATCACCCGGCCCTGGCGCCGCTGAAATCGAAGTTCGCGGACACGAAGTTTCTGGTCGGCGAGTTTCGCGACATGGTTACCGTCGTCGTACCGCGCGAAAAGATTGTCCCGGTCTGCACTTTCCTGCGCGACGATCCGGCGCTGCGATATGACATGCTCTTTGAGCTTAACGGCGTGGATTACCTCAACTTCCCCGGCGCCAGGCACCGCTTCGGCGTCAATTACGGGCTGCTCTCGATTCCCAACAACAACCGGCTGTGGCTGAAGGTTTTTCTCGATCCGACTCAGGACACCTCCCCGGGCAGGGACTGGCGCGATGAAGAGGTCGTGGAGAAGGGCGACCCGGGGCTGAAGGTGGACAGCGTCTGCGGCGTCTGGCCCGGCGCCGAATGGATGGAACGCGAGGTCTATGACATGTTCGGGATCATTTTCGTCGGGCATCCGGACCTGCGGCGGATCCTCACGTGGAACGGTTTTGGCAGCTATCCATTGCGCAAGGACTATCCGGTGCGCGGGATCGGCGAGCGCGAGAACTACAAGATCGTGACCCGCGAGGGGGCTTGAGGGCGGATAAGGCCATGCGATACCGCGAGCTGGGCAGGACGGGCTGGAGCGTTTCCGAAGTCTCCTTCGGCGCCTGGGCGATCGGCGGGGCGTGGGGAGAAGTGGACGACGCCACCTCCCTTGCGGCGCTGAACCGCGCGGTCGATCTGGGCGTCAATTTCATCGACACCGCCGACGTGTATGGCGACGGACGATCCGAGCGGCTGATCGCCAGGCTCAGGAAAGATCGCCCGCGCGACACGATCTATGTCGCAACGAAAGCGGGCAGGCGGCTCAGTCCCCACACCGCCGACGGGTACAACCGCGAGAACCTCACTCGCTTCGTCGATCGAAGTCTGAAAAATCTCCAGACCGATGCGCTGGACCTGTTGCAGCTCCACTGTCCGCCTGTGGAGGTGTACTACCGCCCGGAAGTCTTCGGCGTGCTGGATGATCTGGTTCGGCAGGGCAAGATCCGCTTCTACGGCGTCAGCGTCGAGAAGGTTGAAGAGGCGCTGAAGGCGATCGAGTATCCCAACGTCCAGACGGTGCAGATCATCTTCAACATGTTCCGTCACCGCCCGGCCGAACTGTTCTTCGAGCAGGCAAAGAAGCGCAAGGTCGGCATCCTGGCGCGGGTTCCGCTGGCCAGCGGGCTGCTGAGCGGGAAGATGACCCGACAGACGCAATTCGCGCCGGATGATCATCGCAACTTCAACCGCCATGGCGAGGCGTTCGATGTCGGCGAGACGTTCAGCGGGGTGGATTTCGAGACGGGGCTGAAGGCCGTCGAGGAGCTTAAACCCCTGGTTCCGGCGGGCGCGACGCTGGCGCAACTGGCGCTGCGGTGGATCCTGATGTTCGACGCGGTGAGCTGTGTGATTCCCGGCGCCAGGAATCCTGAGCAGGCCGAGGCCAACGCCCGGGCGTCGGACCTGCCGCCGCTGAGCGACGCCCAGATGGCACGGGTCCGCCAGGTGTACGATCGATACATCCGCGATCAGGTGCACCACCGCTGGTGAGAAGCCTTGGCCCTGCCCATCGCGGCGATGGGCCAGTGCATGGGCCGTCGGGCGCGGCGGCGGCTACGCCAGCGTCCCCATCTCCATCTCGTGCAGCCCCTTGCCCGCCGGGACCATCGGGTACACGTGCTCGTTCGGCTCGACGTGGAAGTCCACGACGATCGGCCCCTTGTGCGCGAGCATTTCGCTGACGGCCTTCTCGACATCGGCCTTGTGCTCACAGCGGATGCCGCGAATGCCGCAGGCTTCGGCCAGCTTGGCGAAGTCCGGGTTTTTCATGGCGCTTTGGCTGTAGCGGCGCTGGTAGAACAGGTCCTGCCATTGCTTGACCATTCCCTGGAAGTTGTTGTTGAGGATGGCGACTTTCACGGGGATGTTGTACTCGGCGATGGTGGGCAGCTCGAACATGGTCATGCAGAACGATGCGTCGCCGTCGATGTCGATGACGATTTTGCCCGGAGCGCCCAGTGCCGCGCCCATCGCCGCCGGCAGGCCGTAGCCCATCGTTCCCAGCCCGCCACTGGTGATCATCTGCCTTGGGTATCGCCAGCGGTAGAACTGCGCCGCCCACATCTGGTGCTGGCCCACACCGGTGGTGATGATCGCCTCTCCGCTGGTCTGGCGGCTGATCTGCTCGATGACGTACTGCGGTTTGGTGTTGCCCGTGTCGTCGAAGTACCTGAACGGGTAGCGTTTTTTCCAGGCATTGATCTGGGCGAACCACTCCTTGCGCTCGCGGTACTCGATATACGGCAGCATCGCCTCCAGGCTCAACCGCGCGTCGCCGACCACCGGCACGTCCACGTCCACGTTCTTGCTGATCGAGGACGGGTCGATATCGATGTGGATGATCTTGGCGTGCGGCGCGAAAGTCGCTAGGTTTCCGGTCACACGATCGTCGAAGCGTGCGCCGACGGCGATCAGGCAATCGCACTCCTGCACCGCATAGTTGGCGAACGCGCTGCCGTGCATGCCCAGCATGTACAGCGCCTTGGGATCGTGCTCGTCGAATGCGCCCAGCCCCAGCAGCGTGGTGGTCACGGGGATATTGCCCTTGTCGGCGAGCTTGCGGAGAACTTCCGACGCCCCGGCCGTGATCGCGCCGCCGCCCACGTACAGCACCGGCTTTTCGCTGCGGTTGATCAGCTCGGCGGCGTCCATGACCTGCTTGTGCGTGCCGCCGCTCAGCGAAACCTTCTTTCGCCGCAGGATGTGCTCGCGAGGCGTGTCGCTGACCTCCTCGGGACAGATCGCGGTCGTCACATCCTTGGGCAGATCGATCAGGACCGGTCCGGGCCGGCCGCTGGTGGCAATCAGGAATGCCTCGTTGACCACTCGCGGCAGATCACGCACGTCCTTGACCAGGTAGTTCCACTTGGTGCAGGGTCGGCTGATGCCGGTCACGTCGGCTTCCTGAAACGCGTCGTTGCCGATCACTTTGGTGGCCACCTGACCGGAAAAGACGATGATCGGGACCGAGTCCATCAGGGCGGTGGCCAGCGGCGTGATGGTGTTGGTGGCGCCCGGGCCGGAAGTGACGATGCACACGCCAGGCTTGCCGGTGACGCGGGCGTAGCCGTCGGCGGCGTGACCGGCGCCCTGCTCGTGGCGATTGAGGATGAACCTGGCGGGGGTCTTGTAGAGCTGGTCGAACACCGGCAGGATCGCCCCTCCCGGGTAGCCGAACATCACCTCGACGTGATGGTCGCTGATGAGCATTTCATGCAGAATCTGCGCGCCGCTCTTGCCCTTGTAACGGGGTTTGGCGTCGGTTCGGCTTGAAGCGGCCGCTGGAGCGGAGATCTTGGCGTTGTTCAGCATCGTCATGGCAGTTCTCTCTGTTTCAGCTCGTTGCAGGTCTGATGATATCTGCTGGCCCGATCATTGAGCATCGAATCGCGATGAAGAGTGCCGACTCTAGCTATATTGCCGGGCAACTTCAACAGCTATCTTGATTTACGAACGACAGACGAATCGGAAAACTTCGGGAAACAACCAGCTCGGAGGTGGGCCGGCCGCCGCGGATGCAGCAGGCGCGGCCTATCGTACGACGACCGTAAGCGGCAGGAGGATCAGTCGCATGATCGTCCGGTGACTCATGGTGATGGCACTATACCACACATCGGCCACAAAAGCCAGCCCGCTTCAGCGGTGAACGGCGCGCCAGTGACGGTTTGGGGTCAGGATTTGCACGGCCCGGATGGATCGGTTCGACTTGCCGCGGCGGCCAAGTTCGGCTTGACGCGACTCGGCCCGGTTGATCAACTGATAGGCATGAAGCAGCGCTACCACACCATCATCAAGCCGGAGCGCAACGGATGGTTTGTGGGTTGGGTCGAAGAGATTCCCGGCACCATCACATACGGCAAATCTCTGGAGGAGTGTCGGCGGAATCTCAAGGACTCGCTGTTGCTGATGCTGGAGACGCATCGCGACGAGGCGCGGCAGGCGCTCGACGCATCGTGCATCCAGGAGTCGATCGAGATCGAGGTCATCGACTCGCCGTCGCCGAATGCGACGCAGGAGCAGCCCAGTCCTGCTTTCGCCTGACGCACCACAGGTCCGGCCGTTGGCTCTTTCGCCACTTCAGGCCCGTCTTTCGCCGTGCAAGCGGCGGCTGCACCGGCAGCAGGTGTTTGTGCGCGCCCCTGGCGTTCACGTCAGCCGGGAAAGACGCTGTCTGAGCCGCTCAATGCGGACACTTCACGGTGCTCCGACGCCGAGGGCGTTGTTGGTTGTGGGCGCATCAACCGGTTGAGAAGCCGGCCCGGTGGTTGGCGAGGCGTCGATCGGCGGCGCGGGCGGCGGCTCGGCAGTCTCCGCCGCGGCAGGAGGCATGCCTTCCACGCCGACGATCTGCATGATTCCCGTAAACTGAGGAACCGGCACCTGCTGCTGCACCCGCTTGACCTGTTCCCGCAGCATTGCCTGCTTCGTCGCCAGCGATCGTTTTTCCTCCTCCAGCGAGCGGTTGTCGTTCAGAAGGTCGTAGTACCGCCGGGGCAGAGGGATCATGTGTGCCGTGCCGTCCTTGTCGATAAACAGGCTGTGTCGCTTCAGCTCAGCGATCTCCTCTTGGTTGCGCCGGATCTGATCATCGATCTGCGCCATCCGCGCCGTCGCCTGGTCGAACTCCATCTGTATCGCCTGGAGCCTCTCTCGCACCTGTCGCTCGGCGGCTTTCAGCTCATCCAGGGCCTTCTGGTTGATCCATTGCCCGCCCCAGCGATACAGCCCCTGCTGGGCCATCTGGTGCTGGAGGACCAGATCCTGCTCGGCAAAGCGTCGCACGACCCTGGCCACCAGGTTGTTCTTGCGTTGCTCCTCCGGAGGGATCGCGCCCAGCGCCTCGGCAACATTGTCGAGGATGAAACGGTTGACCGGCTCGGCCTCCATCGCCTGATCGAAATAGTTCAGCGCCGCGTTCTGCGCATTCAGGCGATAAAGGATCACACCCAGATTGTTCAGCGTTGGCGCGTGCCGTTCGAGTCGGGCGTTGACCGCTTCGAACTCCTTTCTGGCTTCGGCGAACTTGTTCTGGCGGTACAGCGCCACGCCCCTGAGGTAATGTGCCGAGGGATTGTGCGGGTCCAGCTCCAGCGCCTGCTGGAGGATCTGCTCGGCCTCACGCAGCTTGTTCTGCCGCATCAGCTCTCGCGCTTCGACCGCCAGCGACGTTGCCTGTGCCTGGAGGATCTGGACCTGCTGGGGTGAAATCCATTGATTGCCGTATTTGACCAGGCCGCGGTCGCGTCGTTCGCGCCACATCGACAGGTCGATCTGGGCTTCGGCGACGATGCGTGCGTCGCGGGTGTTCTCGATAAACCGCTCATACCGCTGGATGATCTGGTTGATGTCGCTGAGCGCCTCGACGCTGCGGCGCAGGGAGGCCAGACCCAGTTCCGCCGCCGCCGGTTCGGCTCCGCGTGCCGGTCCGCTGGCCGGGCCCGACGTGGCGCCCAGCTCGATCGACCGAACCGCGCCCAGGGCCACGGCCCGCGTCGTGCCGTCCGGCAGCGTAATCAGCCATCCATCCTCGCCGCGCTTGACGTCTCCTTGCAGGCGAGTGCCATCCTTGAGGACCAGCACATCAGCACTGACCGGGCCAATCGCCAGGATGATGGTCAGGGCAAACGCGATATAGCCTTGTACGCGGGCAGGCATCGTTGGCTCATTCTCCGCACGAGTTAGACAACTGTAGCCCTCAAAGGTTGCCGAGTCCGGTTCGGAGCGATCGCGCCGGCGAATCGACGTGCATCGCTAGGGCGCCTGCCGGCCGCTGCTGCGCGCCTGGGCGATGCTTTCCAGGCATCGCGTCACCAGCGAGGTCCAGCCCGTCTGGTGTGATGCGCCCAGCCCCTTTCCGTTCTCGCCGTGGAAGTACTCGTGAAACAACAGCAGATCTGCCCAGTATGGATCGGTGGCGTAACGGGGGTCATCGCCCATGCAGGGCCGCCGGCCGGTCGAATCGGGCAAAAACAGCCTGACCAGCCGGGTCTGCAACTCCCTGGCGACCTCCAGCAGCGTCATCCGCCGCCCCGAGCCGCTGGGGCACTGCACGGTGAACTGCTCGCCGTAAAAGTGGTGATATCGCTCCAACGCCTCAATCAGCAGATAGTTCAGGCAGAACCACACCGGCCCGCGCCAGTTGGAGTTGCCACCGAACAGGTTGGTGTCCGACTCGCCGGGCACATACCGCACGCTCAGATCGCGATCGTCGATGCGGACGACGAACGGCTGGGCCAGATGTGCCCTTGACAATGAGCGGATTCCGAACGGGCTGAGCAACTCGTTCTCGTCCAGCACATACCGCAGCACACGATCCAGCTTCTGCTGTGAAGGGATGGCCAGCAGATACCTTCCGGCGTGCTGTGCGTCGCCGCCTTCCATGTAGGTGATGAATCGGGCCAGGTCCCTGCGATTGTGAAGGAACCAGTTCATGCGTTTTCGGAATCCCGGCAGCCGGTCGATGACGCTGCGTTCCAGCACCTCGACCGCCAGCAGAGGGACAAGCCCGACGTAGGAGCGGATTCGCAGCGGGGTGCTGAGGCCATTGGTGTGGATCTGGTCGTAGTAAAAGCCATCGTCTTCATTCCACAGTCCGGTTCCCCCGACGGTGTTGATCGCATCGGTGATGGCGACGAAGTGCTCGAAGAACTTGCTGGCCAAGTCCTCGTATTCGGGGCATTCTGACGCCAGTTCCAGCGCCATGGCCAGCATGGTGCCGCAATAGAACGCCATCCAGGCGGTTCCGTCGGCCTGCTCCAGTCGCATGCCGCTGGGCAGCGGGCGGGAACGATCGAACATCGCAATGTTGTCCAGCCCCAGGAACCCTCCGGCGAAGATGTGCCGGCCGGTGATGTCCTTGCGATTGACCCACCAGGTGAAATTGATCAGCAGCTTCTGAAACGTGCGGGCCAGAAACAGCCGGTCACGCTGGCCCCGGCTGGCCGTGATTTTGTAGACGCGCCAGCACGCCCAGGCGTGTACCGGAGGATGCACGTCGGAGAAATTGAACTCGCAGGCGGGCAACTGCCCATTGGGATGCATGTACCACTCACGCAGCAGCAGCACGAGTTGCGCCTTGGCAAACTCAGGATCCACCCGCGCCATCGGCAGCATGTGAAACGCCAAATCCCACGCCGCGTACCAGGGATATTCCCACTTGTCGGGCACCGACAGGACATCGCGGTTGTACAGGTGGGTCCAGTCGCTGTTTCGTCCGCGTTTTCGGCTGACCGGAGGCTTGGGCTGATGCGGATCGCCCTCCAGCCAGTCCTTGATCACGTAGTGATAGAACTGCCTGCTCCACAGCAGCCCCGCGTATGCCTGCCGCGCCACCAGCGACTCCTGCGCTGTCAGCTCCGCGGGCAGAACCTGAGCGTAGAACGCATCGGCCTCGGCGATTCGCTGGCGAAACGTCTCGTCGAATCCGGGGCCGAACGGCTCGCCGCCCGGGGCTTCTTCCTCGGCGAACAGCCGCAGGCGCACCGTCGCTGATCCGCCCGGCGGCAGATCCAGCAGGTACAGGGCCGCGGCCTTGGTCCCAACAGCTCGCGGGTTGATCGATCCGCTGCGGGCGTCGATCACGTATTCGTGGAACGCGTCCTTGACGAATCCGCCGTTGGTCGTCGCACCGTAGAGCCGAACCAGATTCGTGTCGTTGTCGGTGAAGATGAACTCCGGCGCCTGCCCCTGATGAGGCTCGGCCTCCAGCCGCCAGCGACCGAGCGTAAAGTGCCACAACTGAAGCGACGTGGGTCCGCGCAGTCGCAGGTACGGGCGGTGGTCGCTCAAGCCTTCGCTGGTGGCGCCCCAGGACCAGGTATTGCGAAACCAGGCGGTGGGAATCAGGTGCAGCGGCGCCTGCTCGGGGCCACGATTGTAGACCGTCAGGCGGATCAGGATATCGTTGGGCGATCGCTTGGCATATTCGGCAAACACGTCAAAGTACCGGCCCTGATCGAATACCCCGGTGTCCAGAATCTCAAACTCCGGGGCGCGGCGGCCGCGACGACGGTTCTGCTCCACAAGCTCCAGGTACGGATAGGCCGCCTGCGGATATTTGTACAACCCTTTCAGATACGAGTAGGTCGGTGTGGAATCCAGGTAATAGTAGCATTCCTTCACATCTTCGCCGTGGTTGCCTTCCGGGCCGGTCAGCCCGAACAGGCGCTCCTTGAGGATCGGATCGCGCCCGTTCCACAGAGCCAGGGCAAAACAGAGCCTGCATTCGCGATCGCAGATTCCCAGGATCCCATCTTCGCCCCAGCGGTAGGCGCGGCTGCGCGCGTGATCGTGCGGGAAATAGTTCCACACGTCGCCGTTGGCCGAGTAGTCTTCGCGAACGGTCGCCCACTGTCGCTCGGCCAGGTACGGACCCCAGCGCTTCCAGTTTCTCTCTCGCCTGGCATCCTGTTGCAGTCGCAGATGCTCGGGTGACAGAGCCCTGGCCTGTCGTGGCCGCGCGGTGGATTGATCAGACGCGATTTCGGCTGACATGGTGGCAAGGATGATAACAGCAAGGCGCTGCGTCTGCCGCGCGGCGAGGGCAGCAGCAGCGATTACAGCAGGTCCTTGAAGAACTCCGCCGCCGCCTGCCAGTCCACGCTCTGATCCGGCGGCTTGCCCAGACGTTCATAGAGTTGTCGGCGGGATTTTTTGTCTTCCACGGCGATGCGGGCCGCGATCGCCAGGACTTCCTCGGCGATTTCGATAGGAACCACGACGCAGCCGTCGAAGTCGCAGCCGACAATGTCTCCCGGGCGGACCATCACGCCGCCGCAACTGATCGGCGTCTGCACCTCCATGACCTGCACGCGCCCGGGGATGATGGTTCGCCCGATGCCCGCACAGGCCACGGGAGATCGCTGCGCGATCAGCTCATCGCTGTCGCGGCAGTAGCCTTCGGTGACGATGCCGACCACGCCAGCGGCGGCAAGTGCCAGCGAGTTGTTCGATCCGAAGAATCCGCACTCGCGTGCCCCGCCGGTGGAAGTCACGATCACGCAGCCGGGCTTGACCTGATCCTCGACCCGCGCGGCAAACCCACCCATCCGGCTCCAGATCGCATGCTGCTCCAGCGCCTGCTCGCGGGTGAGAATCGGCATCGGCCGATTCGTCGGCAATACGCGCAGTGTCACCGCCGGACCCCAGAAGCGCAGCCCCAGCCACAGCGGGCGAATCTGGCGGCACATCAGGCAAAGCTCTGCGCGGCCAAGGGCGTCCAGTCCATCGGTCACGTCCGTGACGCGCAGATACCTGCCAAAGCGTTCGGCCAGTCGGAAGGGATCGGATTGGGACATGTGGCGGATTGTAAACACGTTGCGGGCAAAAGCCCGGATGAAACGGAGCAACTGCACAACTTTCCGGCCACCGGGCGTCGCAAACCGCAAGGTTACGCACCTCACGAACCGTGGTCCGCAACAGGCTGCTGGCTTTGTGGACGAAGGAATCTATAATTGGCCAGTGCATCTGAGCATTGACCTGTCAACAGCGCGTCGTTTAGTCGAGGAGCTTGAATGAGCAACGCCAGCCTTTCGGAGGGTCCCCAGTCGGGCGACACAGCCGCCTCGGGAAGTTCCAGCACAACCACCGCCGACACTGCGACCGCCACCGCGCCACCCGGCAAGCCGCGCAAGAGAGTGATCACCGTGCCGGAAGTCACCGTGCGCTTCGCCGGTGACAGCGGCGACGGCATGCAGTTGGCCGGCACGCAGTTCAGCGACACGTCGGCGATCGTGGGCAACGACATCAGCACGCTGCCGGACTTTCCGGCGGAGATCCGCGCGCCGGCGGGCACGCCCGCGGGAGTCAGCGGATTCCAGATCCACTTTTCCAGCAGGGACATCTTCACTCCCGGCGACACGGTCGATGCGCTGGTGGCGATGAACCCGGCGGCACTGAAGGCAAATCTGCGCTGCGTCCGGGAGGGCGGAATCATCATCGTCAACGAGGATGCGTTCACTCCCAACGACCTGAAGAAGGCCGGGTATGCGCAAAATCCGCTTGAGGATGGGTCGCTCTCGCATTACCGCGTGATTCGGGTTCCGATCAACAAGCTGACCATCGCCGCCGCCAAGGACACGGGCCTGGGCGCCAAGGAGATCGACCGCTGCAAAAACATGTTCGCTCTGGGGCTGTGCTACTGGCTGTACAACCGCCCGCTGGAGCCGACGCTTCAGTTCATCAACGAGAAGTTCGGCAAGCGGAATCCGGCGGTGGCGATGGCCAACGCGCTGGCGTTGAAGGCCGGGCACGCCTTCGGAGAAACCGCCGAGCTTTTCAACGAGCAGTATCAGGTGCCCCGCGCGTCTCTGCCGCCGGGGAGGTATCGAAAGGTGACCGGCAACGAGGCGGTGGCCATCGGCATGGTTGTCGCCGCCAAACTCGCCAACAAGGAGCTGGTCTATTGCAGCTATCCGATCACGCCGGCCAGCGACATCCTGCATGAACTGGCGGCGCTGAAGAACTACGGCGTGATCACGTTCCAGGCCGAGGACGAGATCGCCGCGTTGGGCGCGGCGATCGGCGCCAGCTTCGGCGGGGCACTGGGTGCCACCGGAACCAGCGGCCCGGGACTGGCGCTGAAGTCCGAAGCCATCGGGCTTGCGGTGATGACTGAGCTGCCCGTGGTGATCGTGGACGTGCAGCGGGGCGGGCCCAGCACCGGGCTGCCGACCAAAACCGAACAGGCGGACCTGCTTCAGGCCATGTTCGGACGCAATGGCGAGTGCCCGGTGCCGGTGATCGCCGCCTGCTCCCCGGCCGACTGCTTCGATGCCACCGTCGAAGCCTTCACCATCGCCACCAAATACATGACTCCGGTGCTGCTGCTGACCGACGGATATCTGGCCAACGGCTCCGAGCCCTGGAAGATCCCGGATTTCAACGCGCTGCCGAGAATCCAGATCACGCATCCGACGCAGCCCAATGATCCCAGGGGCTTCATGCCCTACAAGCGAAACCAGGACTATGTCCGCCCCTGGGCGATCCCCGGAACCCCCGGGCTGGAGCATCGAATCGGCGGACTGGAAAAGGAGGACGTGACCGGCGCGGTCAGCTACGACCCGGCCAACCACGAGCACATGGTCAGGACCCGCGCCGCCAAGGTCGCCGGCATCAAGCCCGCCGGACAGGGCTACATCCTCACCGGAGCGCCTCAGGGCAAAGTGCTGGTGGTCGGGTGGGGCGGAACCTACGGGGCGATCAAGGCGGCGACGCTGGAGCTGGCCGTCGAAGGCGTGCAGGGCGTGTCCGCATGCCACATCCGCTACCTCAATCCGCTGCCGCAGGAGCTGGGGCAGTTGATACGCAACTTCGAGCACGTGCTTGTGCCGGAGCTGAACTGCGGGCAGTTGAACCTGCTGCTGCGGGCCACGTATTTGGTCGATTCCAAGCCCCTGACCAAAGTCCGTGGCCAGCCGTTTACGATCAACGAGATCAAGCGGGGTGTGAGGCAGATTCTCGCTGGCGAAACCCCCATGCTCGAAAAGGCCCGCGTCGAGAGCGGCCCCGGAGGCGGATGAGCCGAGGCAGCGACTGACGGGCGGCAAGAGGCAAACGACAACTGGCAACTGATCACTGGCAATCAATCATGAGCATCGCACCAACCCCCAACATTCCCGTCCTTAAGCCCCAGGACTACGCCTCCGACCAGGACATCCGCTGGTGCCCCGGTTGCGGCGACTACTCGATCCTCATGCAGGTGAAGAAGGTCTTCGCCAAGCTCGCGGTGGACCGGTCCAAGACCGTTTTCATCAGCGGGATCGGCTGCTCCAGCCGTTTCCCGTACTACATGAACACCTACGGGATGCACACGATCCACGGTCGGGCGCCGACATTCGCCACGGGGCTGAAGCTGGCGCGGCCGGAGCTGAATGTGTGGCTGGTCACCGGCGACGGCGACGGACTGTCGATCGGCGGCAATCACTTTTTGCACATCATCCGGCGAAATGTGGACGTGAAGATCCTGCTGTTCAACAACCGGATCTATGGGCTGACCAAGGGGCAGTACAGCCCCACCAGCGAAAAGGGGAAGATCACCAAGAGCACGCCGATGGGCGCGCCGGATTCGCCGGTCCGGCCGGTGAGCGTGGCGATCGCGGCCGAGGCCAGCTTCGCCGCACGTGCCATCGATCGCGACGTGAAGCATCTGGAGTATGTGCTGGAGCGCGCCGCCAAACACGTCGGTACCGCCTTCGTCGAAATCTATCAGAACTGCAACATCTTCAACGACGGCGCGTTCGACTACGCCACCGACAAGGAAACCAAGAGCGAGACCACGCTGTATCTGGAACACGGCAAGCCGCTGATTTTCGGCAAGAACAACGACAAGGGCATCCGCCTCAATGGACTTCGTCCGGAGGTGGTCGATCTGAAGACCGTGCCCAAGGACGACCTGCTGGTTCACGATGAGAAGGGACCGTCGAGCCTGGCATTCCTGCTCAGCCGCATGCGTCAGCCGGACTTCCCCGAACCCCTGGGCGTGTTCCGCGCCGTCGAACAGGAACGCTACGTCGATCTGGTGCGAAAGCAGATCGAAAAGGCCAGGGCCGAACGCGGCGAAGGCGATATCCAGAAGCTGATCGACGGCCCGGAGACCTGGACGGTGGCGTGATCCGCGGCCGGGCGATCCTCTGGCCCGCAGCCCGGATGCCCGTGACATCGGAAAATCAATTTCACCAAATCGCCGGCGGCCTCTTGTGCCCTGCGTTGGCGGTGGTAGCATCGATCTCACGTCAACAGATCGCAGAGTCAGGATCGCGCCCGCCTCGCCTTGAACGTTTGTGACGGTCCTGTCGATCATCCATCGCGGGCATCATCAGTCTTGCCGATCCTGCATTCGCCACGACGGAAGGGAGTCTGATCATGTCGCAACACCTGCGCTCCCGAGTCGGTCAAAGGGGATCCAGTTTGAGCGGCGTGCGGTTATGGATGTGCGGTCCATGGCTGTGCCTGGCGATCATCAGCCGCGTCGCGGGGCAGCCCGTAGTCATTCCGCCGGGGCCGGGCAATGGCCTGGTGTTCGAACAGCTCAGCTTCCAGTTCGGCGGCGCGTCGGAGTCATTCTCCCGCTGGGGTGAAGTCACAGCGGATCCGCAGGTGCTTCAGAGCGCGACCGGCATCGCCAGCGGATACCTCAATGTCGTGACGAGCGATGGAGCCGGTGGCACGCAATGGCTGGTGCAGAACCTGTATCTCAATGCCGCCGACGGTTACGGCCCGATCTCGCGCACGTTCGATCTTCTGCAAAGCGGAGCGCATGCGGCGATTTCGGCGCGCGTCGAGTACTCGCCAGCGCCTCTACAGACGATCAGCCCGGGCGGCCAGCAGAGCTTCTCATTGGCGCAGGGCCTGTACAACGCCGAAGGCGCCGGAGACGCCGCCACGTCGTCGATCGGACTGCCCAATCCCCCCAACGCCGTCGGCTTCATCCCCGGCGGGGTCACTACCGTCAACACCAGTCAGCCCAATCTTTCGAACGTGCAGGCGGCGACCAACCAGTGCTTCCCGATGTCGATCGCCAACAGCCTGCAATACCTGGAGAATCGTTTCGGGCTGAACGTTCCGAACAACCATGTGCCGGGAATCAAGGGGGACAACAGCCTCGTCGGCAAGCTCGACACGGCGGCCAACCGCAACGCGCCCAATCGCAACAGCGGCAGCGGCGTGTGGTTCGTGCCCATGCTTCAGGGCAAGTTCCGTTACCTGTCCGACTCCGGGCTGGCCGGCAACCTGATCCACAGGCACCGCGGTATGGGTTACGGCGGAGCGGGCAATCAGCTCCCGGCCGGAAACTTCACCTCCAGCGGGATCACCTCCACCAGCGACGGGATGCCGATCACCTGGCAGTGGATCTGCGATGAGCTGGCGCGCGGCGAAGATGTGGAAATCGTCTGGACCTACGACGACGCGATGGGCAATCCCACCGGCGGACACGCCGTGCGCGTCTTCGAGTGTGGCACAACTTTGGGCATCCCCTGGATCGGATACGCGCACGACAGGCTCCAGAGCAATCTGGACCCGATGGACAACATGGGCCTGGAGACCGTGCGCGAATTCCTCTTTGATTCCGATGCGGACGGCCTGCTGAACATCGGCTCGGCAAATCGCGAGGTGCGATTCGCTTTCTCCGAATCGATCCCCGAGCCGGCGACGTTGGCGCTGCATCTCCTGCCGGCCGGGTTGCTTTGCGGTCGGCGGCGGCAGCGCACGCCCGCCGTCACGATCACCGATTCAGGTTCAGAAACTCGCGGATGTGATGGTTCCAGATCTGCTGCGCCTGCGGGTCGGCCATCGGCAGACGCAGCTCGTTGATGACCTTGGTGCCGAAGGCAATCGCCTCGCGCCAGCAGTCGGCGCAGGTGTTCTGCTGGATCTGCTGTCCAAAGGCGTTGCGGAACGGCGGGGCCGGGAGTTTGGATTTGACCTGCCCGCAGCGTTTGCAGTGGACCTGGCCTTCGCCGACCTGCTGGGGCGTGGCGGCGGCGTCCAGCTCGGGCATTTCCACGCCCAGCTCCCGCAGCATCTTGAGCATCTCGTTTTTCGGCAGAAGGTCGCCACGGTTGTGGGCCGTGCGGGCGCCGGTCTTGAGCGACTCGATCGCCAGATCGCGCTGCCCCAGTGCAAGCTGCGCCTGCGCGAGCAGTTGATAGACCTTGCCGATGTTGGGGTTCAGCGCGATCACCCGCTGAAAGCATTTGGCCGCCTCGGCATACTCGCCCGCGTCCAGCAGCGCGCGGCCAAGCGAGAAATGCCCCAGCTCATTGTTCGGGTCAGCTTCGGACATCCGGCGAAACTGTTCAATGCGGGCTTGGGTGTCGGTCATGGTGACGATTATATGCCTGCCTCGCCTCCGCGCGCAAGCTCCGGGGCAAAACCGAGAAACCGAATCGAGTCGTCGGCGCGATCGTACAGGTAGAAGGCACGGTTGGGCTGGCGCTGCGCGTAGTAACGGAAGATCTCGATGTTGCGCGTCGGGCCAAGATCATGGGCACGGATGATCTGAGCATCATCCGGCCAGGCGACGTCGAAGTTGTAGACCGGCTCTTCCTCGAGCGACTGGCCAGGCGCGTAGCGGAAGAGCACGACGGCCGGCTTGTGTTCAAGCCTGGCCAGCGTCTGGTTCACGCGAGGATGTACCGAAGTCATGAAGAAACTGTCGCTCATGGTGCGGTGAAATTCCGGCAACGAGGCGATCGTCAAGGCGATGATGAGCAGCGTGAGGATCGCGCGCACGACGGACTGATGCCCCGGCCAGAGGGTCGGAAGCGTCTTCCATGCCAGCAGCACGAGCAGGACAACCGCCGGCGCGACGATGATGACGTAGTGAACGAGGAAGAACGGGTAGAGCGAATAGAGCAGGACGAACATCGGCAACACGAGCACAAAGGGCCAGTGCCGCCGCGAGCGCAGACCCACCACGCCCGCAGTCGCCAGCACGAGCAGCAGCGAGTCGGGCAGGGTCTCGCGCAGGAGCAGCGGCAATCGGCGGGCGAGCCAGTCGCGCGCCACAGCGGCGGGGCGGTGGTTGCGGACGAGCTGGACGACGGTCTGGCGGTAAAACGCCTGCTTCTGCGGAATCTGCGAGACCGGTCTGGCATTCGGATCGACTGTCGCAAAGCCGAAGCCGACGTTGGGGTAGTCGCGATCGGTGTAATAACGGAAGGGCGTGGTGAGCCATCGTCCGGTCACGCCGCGGTTGAAGGCCAACTGCACGGCCAGAAAAGGCGCTGCGCAGAGAATGATGATCGCCATCGACTGGATAGCGGCACGGAGACCGCTCGATCGCAGGTCACACAGGAGCATGATTCCGACGGGCACGGCGTAGCAGAGTGCATCGACGGGTCGGGTAATGGCCATGCAGCCGCTGGCACCGCCGAGCAGCACGAGCCAGGCCATCGCGCGCCTCCGTCGCCAGCCGAGCCACGCACCCACCACCACAAGTCCCAGCATCAAGGCCGGAAGATTGGACAGGCTCATCAGGCTCAGCATGCGCAGCAGCGACAGTCCGATGAACAGCAGTGCGGCCAGCGCGCCGGCGGCAGTGTCGCTGCCGAGTGCTTCGCGGAAGACCACAAACGCGATCGCTACCGTCGCGCCCGCCAGCACGAGCGGCACGACCCATGACGGCAATCCAAGCCATACGCCCGGTGCCAGAAGCAAGGCCGTCCCCGGAAAATACATCGAGCTGTAGACCGGATCGACGATGACGTAGAAGGAGTCGAAGAAGTCGGCCAGCGGATGCATGGGCATCCACAGCCGCCCCCGCGCCAGCATCTGGGCCTGGATCTGGTAACTGAACTCGTCCTGATAGATCGGGAAGAAAAAGCGTTGTTGCCGGACGGCGGTGAAATAAAAGTAAGCGCAGGCGATGAGCAGAACGACGAGTGCCATGACGGCCACGTGCGTTCCCCGCGCGCGGCGCAGGGATGCGATGGTCGATTCGATCAGCCACCGCACCGGCGGGAACAGGGGCAGCGCCAGCGCAGCCAGGAGCACGAGCAGTTCGCCAGGCGTGCGGACGAGGCGCTGGTCGATCAGCAGCCAAATCTGAAAGCCCAGGATCAGCAGCAGGATTGCCGCCCAGCGCCAGCCGTGGCCAGCAGGTGTGTCTGCACTGCCCCGGGCGACATCCAATGCTGATTCAGGACCGGTCGGGCTGGATGCCCGCGCCGCGCAAGCGGGGCCGCTGGAAGCAGACGTGCTGCTAGAGCTTGCCATTGCGGTCACTGTACATCAGCGTGAGGATTTCGGCGCGGCTGGAGGGGTTCTCCTTGAAGATGCCGCGCAACGCGCTGGTGACCATCACGCTGCCGGGTTTCTTGGCGCCGCGGATCGTCATGCACGTGTGCGTCGCTTCGATCACGCACGCGGCCCCCATGGGGTTGAGCTCTTCCATCAGGGCGTCGGCGATCTGCGTGGTCAGCCGTTCCTGCACCTGGGGGCGGCGGGCAAAGCCCTCGACCAGCCGCGCCAGCTTGCTCAGACCCACGACTTTCCCGTCCGGCAGATACGCCACGTGCGCCCGGCCGGTAAACGGCAGCAGGTGATGCTCACACAGCGAGTGAAACTCGATGTCGCGAAGCAGGACCACTTCGTCGTAACGCTCGTTGAACGTGGTGCGAAGGTGCTCGCGGGGATCCTGCCGCAATCCGGCCATCAGCTCGGCATAGGCGCGGGCGACGCGGCCGGGCGTCTTGCGCAGCCCCTCGCGATCCGGGTTTTCGCCCACCGCCAGCAGAATCTCCCGCACCGCGCGCTCGATCCGCGGCAGGTCCACGCTCGCCGGCAACGACAGATCCTCGTCAACCTCGATCTCACCGGGACATTGACTGGAAGCTTTGGCCATTCGATGCGATTATAGCCGCAACCAGGGAGTCAACCCAACCATGCGAGCTCTGATCATCGGCGGCACGGGACTGATCAGCACCGGTATTGTCAGGCATCTGCTTCAGCGCAATGCGCAGGTGACGATGCTGAACCGCGGCAGGCGAGCCGTCTCGGATCCAGCGGCGGCGACGCCCGGACGCGTCGAGCAGATCACCCTCGACCGCAACGACTTTGACGCCTTCGAGCGAGTCTGTTCCGAGAAAACCTTCGACGTCGTCATCGACATGATCTGCTACAACCCGCCGCAGGCCGAGAGCGACGTGCGCGCCTTTTCCGGCCGCTGCGGGCATTTCATCTTCTGCTCGACGGTGTGCACGTACGGCGTGAAGGTTCCGCCGAACGTGCTGATCGACGAGAGCTTCCCACAGGAGCCGATCAGCGAATACGGTCGCAACAAGCTCGCATGCGAGCGGATCTTTCTACGTGCCCACGAGCAGAAGCGGATGCCGGTGACGATCATCCGCCCCAGCCACACCTACGGCCCGGGATCGCCGCTGATCGACAACCTCCAGTCGGACCCCAGCTCGTGGGACCGGATCGAGCGCGGTTTGCCGGTGCTGTGTGCTGGGGATGGTCTGGGGCTTTGGGTGTCTACCCATCGCGACGACTGCGGCAAGCTGTTCGCGTACGCGGCTCTGAATCCCGTGACGTTCGGGCAGTCGTACAACGCGACGCGCGACCAGGTTTTCACCTGGCGCGACTACCTGCGTGACGCCGCCGCCGCGATTGGCAGGCCGGCGCAGGTGCTGTTCATGCCGGCCGGCTGGATCATCGCGCATGATCCGAAGCGATTCACGCTGCTGCGCGAGATCACGCAGTTTCACGGCGCGTACACTTCGAGCAAGGCCAGGCGCGACGTGCCGGAATTCCGCTGCCAGATCGACTTCGCCACCGGCGCCAAGCAGACGCTGGACGACCAGAAGCGCCGCAACGCCTGGCGCAGCAGCCGGGAAGATGCGCTCTACGATTCGATGGTCGCCAAGGCGCTGGCCGCGGGCGTGGAGCCGGTCGTGCTGTGAGCGGGCACCCGCTTGCCGCCGGAGTCCCATCATCTACAATGCGCCTGGTTCATTCACCGGAGATCCTATGCTGAAGCTGGCCGCCTTTGCGGACGAGATTTCGCCGCAACTCGACGAACAGATCAGGGTATGTCGGGAAAACGGGATCATGCACATCGAGCTGCGCGGGGTGTACGGCCGAAACTGTCTGGACTTCGACAAGCCGCTGCGCGCCGAGATCAAGAGCAAGCTGGAGGGCAACGGCATGGGCGTGGCGGCGATCGGATCGCCCATCGGCAAGGTGAAGATCACCGACGACTGGAACCAGCACTTCGACCGCTTCAAGATCGCCGTCGAGCTGGCGCAGTACTTCAACGCCCCGATGGTTCGGCTGTTCAGCTACTATCCCGATGACAGCGGCGAAATCCTCCGCTATCGCGACGAAATCATCCGCCGCTTTCAGCAGAAAGTCGATTACGTCCGCAACATCGACGTGACGCTGGTGCATGAGAACGAGTCGCGGATCTACGGCGAGACCGGACAGCGCTGCCTGGACCTGATGCAGACGATCAATTCCCCCAAGCTGCGCAGCGCCTTTGACTTTGCCAATTTCGTGCAGGTCAAGCAGAGGCCGCTGGACTGCTGGCCGATGCTCAAGCCTTATACCGTGCACATCCACATCAAGGATGCATTGTGGTCCGACGGCAAAGTCGTGCCCGCGGGCAAGGGCGACGGATCGCTGGAGCCGATCCTCAAGGACGCCTACCAGAGCGGCTACCGCGGTTTTTTGAGCCTCGAGCCGCACCTTAAGGCGCACGGGCAGTTCAGCGGCTTCAGTGGCCCGGAGCTGTTCAAGACCGCCGCCGATGCGCTGAAGGAACTGTGCAGCCGCGCTGGCATACCGTTGCAGACTCAACCGGCGTGAGGTGCCAGCAGGCGTCAGGCGTAAGCCACAAGCCGCACAGATGACTCAGACGTTTGACTGAGACGTTTCAGACCAGGCCGCAGGATCGTTCTATCATGGATGCATCGTCGCCCTGGCCGCCGGATCCGCCGACGTTTGCGTTTCTCGAGACATCGCCATGGTTCGCCGTTCCGGACATGGCGAGGCTGGAACCTGTGCGTGAGGTTCGCCCGACGGAGCTGGGTGCATGGATCGACCGACTCCGCCGCGCGGGCATCGTCGCAGACCGACACAACTCGCCGGATCTGTACCGCCAGCTCGAGCAGGCGCTGCGCCGGCCGGTTGACACGATTCTGTGCAACGCCCTGGACGTGGATCCGGAGGCATGTCTGAACAGCGCGCTGGCGGCGCGGTACGCGCTGGAGCTGTCGGCCGCGATGCTGCTGTTGTCGCGGCTGACGCACGCCGAAGGCGCGGCCGTCGTCGTGGATCGACGCGTTCCTTCGGGCTGGTGGGCTCGCCTGGCGGGCGCATGCGCCGCGATCAACACAGACCTGCGACCGATGGTCAACGACTATCCGCAGGCCGATCCGACGCTGCTGTTGTACTCGCTGCTGGATCGGCGGCTGCGACCGGGGCGGCTGCCCACCGAGCAGGGCGTGATCCTGCTGGACGCCGCCGCCGCCGTCCTGATCGGACGCGAGGCGCTGCTTGGCGAGCCGATGACGCACGCGCCGCTGGCGATCCGCGATCACGGCCTGGAACGCAGCGAATACCTCGTGGCGCCCATCGGCATGGCCATTACCGAGTTGCTGGATCGACTCGGCCTGCCGTGGCAGGGCCGGCTGCTGCGTGCCGGGGAGCTGTTGCGCGATGTGCGACTGTCCATGCAGACGCTGGTGGGGGGCGGCGAGCTGGTGCTGCACCTGTCGGCGCCGCCGCCGCAGATCAATCCGGCGCCGTGCATCCGCTGCGGCTGGTGTGTGGATGCCTGCCCCACGCGAGTGCACCCCGCCGCCGCCCTGGAAGCGGCCCAGCGCCACGATACGGCTCTTGCTGAGCGCGCCGGGATCGAGGCGTGCATCGAATGCGGCATCTGCGCCTACGTCTGTCCATCCCTGCTGCCGCTGCTGGAGGGGGTACGGTTCATCCGGCGGATGAACCAGTCGTTCGCCGCCGCCCCGATGGTCGCCGATGAATGAAGATCGCGCGACTTGCCCGGATCGGACAGCGCGTACTCGGCACAGCAGTGTCAAGCCGTTGACATGAATGGGCACGCGCCTGATGGGGCGATGCAAGCGCGGCTGTACGCTTTGCTGGAGTCGATGTAATCTCTCGGGCGAATGTCCGACAGCGCAGCGCCGATGACGCACCCAACCAGCGACGCCAACGCGAGCCAGGCGACACAGCCGCCGTCGCCGCCTGCCGCGGCTGCGCAGCATGAGCTGCCGCGCGCGGGTGCATCGGCGATGCTGCTGCACAGCGGCGTGGACCTGCGGCGGTTCTTTGCCCTGCATGCCCTGGGGGCCGTCTTTCCGCTGACTGCGGGAATCCTGCTGTTCGGCTGGCGCGCACTGGCGGCGGTGGCGATGGTCGTGGCGTCGGCGGCGCTGGCGCGGCTGTGCTGGAAGCGCATCGGCATGCGCGGCGGGCAACTGCACCTGACTCATTGCCTATGGTTTGCCCTGCTGCTGGCGATGACGCTCCCGGCTCACCTGTTCAGCGGCAGCGTCCGGCTGACGACACACACGGGCGGCAGCACCGACGCGATGCTCTGGCCGGTGCTGGTCGTTGGCGGAGCGATCCTGGTCATGTTCATGTGGCTGCTGGGCGGACTGGGATCCGGACGTGTTCATCCCGTGCTGGTCACGCATCTGCTGCTGTTCGTGTGCTTCGGTGAATTGCTGGTGCCGCGGTACGTGCTTCAGCGCGGGCGGGTGTTCGTCGGAGACGTGCTGGACGCCGCCCCCGGCGATGCACCACGCCCCATCAGCCAGCCCTGGCTTGACGCCGCGCAGATTCCCGGGCACAACGCCATCCGCATCGAACCGGCGTCACAACAGCTCACCGCGTTCACCACCGGCGCAAGGTCGGTGAACCGGACATGGATTTCGCTGGATTCGCTGCTGCGCGATCGCATGCCGCCGCTGGAGGATCTGCTGGTGGGCGGACATCCGGCGCCGATCGGCTCGGGCAGCGCCATCGCCGCCATCATCGGCGGGCTGTTTCTGCTGTATCGCGGAGTGATCGACTACCGGGTTCCGCTGCTCATTTTCATCGGTGCGATTCTGGCGATGCTTCTGCTTCCCGTGCCGGTGCTGATCAACGAGACCGATGTCGTGCGGAGGTGGCTGCCCATGCGCGTCAAGGGCGTGGGGTGGGAGCTGTCCCTGACACTGGTCAACTATGAGCTGATGGCTTCGCCGCTGGCGTTCATGGCGTTCTTTCTGGCGACCTGGCCTGCGGTGCGACCGATGACCCGCCGCGGACGAACGGTCTATGCTCTTCTGGCGGGCGTGCTCAGCGGGGTATACCAGTTGTACGTCAACGTCGCGATCGGCCCGTACCTGGGGCTGCTCACCGCCAGCCTGCTGACACCGGCATTCGACAAGGTCTTCCGATCGCGGACGCTTGTGTGAGGGCAGAGGCACACAGCGGCTTGCAGCGCATTCGGCGAGGATTTGTTCGTGAACGGCAAGCGGATCGCAATTCTGGGTTCCACCGGCTCGATCGGATGCCATGCCCTGGAGGTGATCGAGCACCTTGGCGCTCCCTACCGCGCGGTGGCGCTGTCGGCCAACCAAAACGTTGAAAAGTTGATCCAGCAGGCGCGACGGCATCGTCCGGCGGCCGTGGCGGTGGCGGATCAGACGCTGACGCAGCAGCTTCGCGACGCGACGCGCGATCTGGGCTGCCAGGTCTACAGCGGCGTCGAAGGCCTCTCGCAGATGGTCTGTCGGGCGGATGTGGACATGGTGCTGGCGGCGATCGTGGGAGCGGCGGGGCTTGGGCCTGTGCTGGCGGGCATCCGCGCCGGAAAGCAGATCGCCCTGGCCAACAAGGAAGCGCTGGTGGTCGCCGGCTCGCTGATTGTTCCCGAGGCGCGGCGGCGTGGGGTGCAGATCCTGCCGGTGGATTCCGAGCACTCGGCGGTCTTCCAGGCGATGCATTGCGGGCGGCTGTCGGAGGTCAGGCGCGTGATCCTGACCGCCAGCGGCGGGCCATTCCGCTGCGCCTCGCCCGAACAGCTCGCCCGCGCCACGCCCGAGGATGCCCTCAACCATCCCACCTGGCAGATGGGCAGCAAGATCACGATCGACTCGGCCACCATGTTCAACAAGGGGCTGGAGATCATCGAAGCCTGCTGGCTGTTCGACCTTCCACCGGAGAAGATCGAGGTCGTGGTGCATCCGGAATCGATCGTGCACTCGATGGTGGAGTTCGTGGATGGATCGGTGATCGCCCAGCTTTCCCCACCGGACATGCGAACCCCGATCCAGTATGCCCTGACGTATCCGCAGCGACGGGAAGGAATCGGGCGGAGGCTGGACTTGAGCCGGGCGTTGTCGCTGCACTTTGAGCCGCCGGACCCGCAGCGGTTTCCGGCGTTGCGTCTGGCGTATGAGGCGGCGCGGCAGCGTGGCACCGCCGGCGCGGTCCTCAACGCCGCCAACGAAGTCGCCGTCAAAGCCTTCATAGACCGCAGGATCGGCTTCGGCATGATTTCGCGCATCGTCGAGCTTACAATTCGCTCCAGTCGGCTTCAGCCCGAGCCGTCGCTGGACGATTTGCTCGAAGCCGACCGTGCGGCGCGGGCCACCGCCGAGTCGCTTATCGAGGAGTTCGCAAACACGGATGAACACCGATGAACACAGATTCTGGATTTGAGATCTGCGATTGCATCTGCGTTCATCCGTGTTCATCAGTGGTTCATAATGTGGATCGCCAATGGATTTTGAGTACATCGGAACGGTCATCCTGCTGGTTCTGGGCTTCGGGTTCGTGATCTTCTGGCACGAGCTTGGGCACTTTCTGGCGGCCAAGTGGGCGGGGGTGAAGGTCGAGCAGTTCGCCGTCGGCTTCGGACAGGCGCTGATCTCCTGGCGCAAGGGGCTGGGCTTTCGCCTGGGCAGCTCGCGGGCCGAATATGAGCAGAAGCTCCGCGACTACCTCAGGCAGCAGGACGCCTCGCGGAAGCCGCCGCAGGAGCTGCCCGACGCATCGACCAGCGAAGACCTGCGCCTGGAGTACGCCGCGGCGCAACTGGGGCTGGGCGAGACCGAATACCGCCTGAACTGGATCCCCCTTGGCGGGTACGTGAAGATGCTGGGGCAGGATGACATGAACCCCAACGCCACCTCCGACCATCCCCGCGCCTACAACAACAAGTCGATCGGCAAGCGGATGGTGATCGTCTCGGCCGGGGTGATCATGAACGTGATCCTGGCGATCATCCTGTTCGCGGTGCTGTTCCGGATCGGGTTCAACGTTCCGCCTCCGGTGGTGGGGTCGGTCGCGACCGGTTCTCCGGCGCAGCGGGCGGGGATTCAGGTCGGCGACCGGATCCTCACGATCGACGGCGTGCCGCAGCACGACTTCACGAAAATCAGCATGAACGTGGCTCTGGTCGAGGAAGGGCAGACCGTGCCCGTCACCGTTCGCGGCGTGGATGGCGCGGAGAGGACGCTGAAGGTCACTCCGCAGCGAGAGGCCGGCGACGTCAACGGGTTCCTGAAGCTGGGGATTTCGCCGGCGCCGGAGCTGCGCGGGCTGGATCCGCGGAAGGTGCCGCGCGACTGGGAGAAGAACGCGGACCTTGTTCCGCCGGATGTGTTTACGATCCGTCCGGGCGACACGATCGTGGCGATCAACGGCGAGCCGGTGCAGGTCAGGCAATTCTACAAGCTCGACCGGGCGCTACAGGCATCGTACGGCCAGCCGGTCGAGCTGACCGTGCAGGACATGGCCGGGCAGACGCGACAGGTGCAGCTCCGCCCGCGTTTTCCCGCCAAGCCGTTCAATGCGATGGAGCTGGATTTTGCCGGCATGGTGCCGCGTGCCACGGTCGAGGCGATCGTGGAGAACTCCAGCGCGCGGGGCAAGCTTCGGCCGGGCGACGACGTGGTCTCGATGACCATCAAGGGCACGTCCGACACGTTCGATCATCCTTCGCCGATGGAGTTGCGTGAGCGTCTGGCTGAAGCCAGTCGCGGCTACAAGAGCGTGGAGATGCTGGTGCTGCGCGACGGGCAGCTTGTGACGGTTACGGACCTGGTGCCGCAGACCCGCCTGGAGACCGGCGGGCGCGGGCTGGGCATCCAGCCCGGCTATGACGCCGACCACGCCGTCATCGGCCAGATCGTCCAGAACAGCGCCGCCGACCGCGCGCGGGTCCCCGATGGCTCGACGATCGTGTCGATCAACGGCCAGCCGGTGGCAAGCTGGTACGACGTGCACCGGCTGCTCAGTCATTTGGATGCACCTGGCACGGTGAGGCTGGAAGTGCAGACACCCAAGGCCGGACCCGCAACCTTCGAGCTGTCGCTGTCGCAGGAGGACCTTGAGGCGATTCGCGGGCTGCGCTACTCGGCGCTGGTGGCGCTGCGGGAACTGAGCGAGCCGCGGCAGACGAACAATCCTTTCACCGCGGCGGCGTGGGGCATCATGGAAACGCGCGACCTGATGGTCCAGTTCTACCTGACGATCCGACGCATGATCCAGGGCTCCATCGCTGCCTCCAACGCCATGGGACCCATCGGCATCTTCCACCAGGGCTCCAAAATCGCCGACAGGGGAATCGACTGGCTGATCTGGTTTCTGGCGATGATCAGCGCCAACCTGGCGGTGGTGAACTTTCTGCCGATCCCGATCGTGGACGGCGGGCTGTTCATGTTTCTGATTCTGGAGAAGATCATGCGCCGGCCTCTGTCGCCGCGGGCGCAGAGCATCGCCCAGATCGTCGGGCTGGCGCTGATCGCAAGCGTCTTCCTTTTCGTGACCTATCACGACATCTCGCGGATGTTCTGAAATTGGGCGTGATGCAGGATTTGGCGCTGTCGGTCGGTCCAGCAGCGGGGGATCGACGGATCGAGCTTCTCACACCCGAAGTGGGCAAGGATTCTGCTTCGCACCTGCTCGATCCCCTGGCCGGTGGTGGCGACGGTGTGGATCGCATCGATCGCGTGGATGTCCCAGGCGGCCGGCAGGTCGCACTTGTTGACCACGCGAATGGAGTTGGGATATCGCGCCACAAGCTCCCGCGGTAGGGGGCGGGTGGCGTCCAGCATCAGGATCAGCAGATCCGCCTGCTCGATCTGCTCGCGACTGCGGGCGATGGCGGCCTGCTCGATCGGATCGGCGGATTCGCGCTGTCCGGGAGTGTCCAGCAGCATCACCGGCAGGCCGTCGATGTTCGCCCAGTCGCCTACCCAGTCGCGGGTGGTGCCGGGCACGTCGGCGGTGATCGAGCGCGCCTGCCCGAAGAGCTGGTTGGCCAGCGTTGACTTGCCGACGTTGGGCTGGCCGACAATCGCGATGCGCGGGGGATGCAGCATCCACCACAGACTGCGATCCTCGAGGATGCTGCGGGCGCGGCGCTGAACATCCGGCCCGGGCAGAAGCGAAAGCTCCTGGGTCAGAGCGGCCCACGCCTGCGGTTGAGCCAGGAGCATGCGGATCGCCTGCTCGGTGCGTGCCAGCGGCAGCGATTCGAGCATCTCGCGCTCGACGTCGGAGTGTGCATCGGGGTGGCGATCGCTCGCCTCGGTGAAGCCGAAGCGCTGCGCGAGGCTGAGGCATTCGCGCACGACCCACGGGCCGCCGTGGAGGTTGATGTCCAGCGTCAGCCCGTCGCCGTGAAGGACCACGACCGGATCGTCGATGACGCGGGCGTTTTCGTCGATGAGCCTGAGATGAACTGCGCGCCCCGGCGCGGGCTTGCCGGAGCAGAACCGCGCGACAAAAGCGGCGACTCGCGGACCATGCAGCCGCACGACTGCGATCGCCGCCGCCCCCGGCGGAGTCAGAACGGTCACCGCGTCCTGAGCTTCATCGGTCATTCTTCCGCCCGCATCCTTTGCCCTCTCAAGTTCCATGCCTGATGTGATGCTCCGCATACGCCAGCGCGATGCCGTAGAGCGTCAGGTCCGGCGAGACCGCATGCACCAGTTCCCACCCGGCGAACAGTCTGCCGGCATCCCCGCCCGTGGCGATGACGTCCGGCCAGGCGCCCAGATGCGTGGCGTAGTTCTCGACCAGTTCCTTGACCATGCCGCGGATGCCGTGATACACGCCATGCTGAAGCGCCGCGATCGTCGATTTGCCGATCGGGTCACGGGGCACCTCGAGCTGCGCCAGCGGAAGTTTGGCGGTGTGCTCGTGCATGGCCTGGAACTGCATGGCCACGCCGGGCGCGATCGCCCCGCCCAGGAAGTTGCCCTCGTCGTCGCAGACGTCCACGGTGATCGCGGTGCCCGCGTCGACGACCACGCAGGCTTTCTGCATCTGCTCGTAGGCGGCGGCGACGTTGAGGATGCGATCGATCCCGGTTTCCTGGGGGTTTTCGGTCAGCACCCTGATTGGCACGTCGAGCTGGCGGCCGACCCACTGTACCTGCTGGCCGGTGACCTGCATGACGGCGTGCTCGACCGGCTCGATCAGAGGCGGGTTGACGCTGGCGCCGGCCACCGCGGCGCCCTCTCGACCCGCCAGATGCGACCATGCCTCGGCGATCACCGCCGGCCAGTCGCTTCGCTGCGAGTGACTGATCCGCTTGACGTATTCCAGATTGCCCGCCACGAACGCGCCCAGCGCCAGACGCGAGTTGCCAACATTGATGACCAGAACATTGATATCCATCGTGAGCAATCATAGCCGGGCAGCGGGCAGCCGGCAGCGGGCAGCAGGCGGCGGGGCAACGTCGCGGGCGCTCAGGATCAGTCGTACTGCACGCCCTGCGGTGTCACCGGCAGGACCTTCTCCTCGAACAGCGGATCGAACAGGCTCCGTGGGAACTGGTAGCGATCGACGGCAACCTTGCGGGCATCCTCGGCCATCTGCCAGCGTTTGGCCTGACGGAAGACGCGCACGAACTCGCGATAGGCATTGCACAGGTGCTCGCGCACCATCGGATGTGAAACGTTCAACTTGAACTGCCCGTTTTCCTGCACGATCGTGCCCAGCCCGCGCTCCCCGGCCATCCCGTACAGTTGGATCAGTGTTTGCCAGACTTCCTGCCGGGCAGAATCCAGCAGAATGCACTGCACAAGCGTCACGGCCGCGTCGTCGTACCTTTGCTGGGCAAGCTGTACGGTGGCGATCTTCAGGTAGGGATCGATATCAGCCGGATCAAGCTGCCGCTGGTAGCGAAGTCGCGCCAGCGCCTTGTCGTATTGCCCCAGCTTCGTATAGGCCATGCCCAGTGTGCCGTAGACAGGTCCCAGCCCTGCGTCGGTGATGTCCTTCTCCGGGTCGCCACGAAGCCGCTGCTTGGCCTTGTTCACTTCGTTGAACGCACGATCCACCTGCGAGCCCTGTTCCAGCACATCGACGGCCTTCTGGAACCACTTGCGGGCCTCGCTGGTGATCACCTGCGAACCGTCGGGACGTCGCTCGGTATACAGATCGCCTTTCAGCGAATAGTACATCCCCAGGTGCAGGTACAGCCGGCTGCTGTTCAGGTGATTGGGCAGCACGTCCACGATGGGCTTGGCGCGCTCGGCGGTGGCGATCATGCGGTCAATCTCGCCCTCGAGCTGTTTCGGCGGCGTGCCTTTGACCGTCTTCTCGACGTACTGTTCATAGTACGCAAACGCCAGGGACTGGTAGGTTCGGAAGCTGCGGTCGGCAACCTGGCGCGCCGCCTCCCACAGAGTCACATCGCTCTCCCAGGCGAAGTTGCGGAACCACGCCCGAACACCGTACACGCACACGAGCAGCGTCAGCAGTGATCCGGCCACAAAACGGTGCCACGGAAAATCATCCGGGTCGGTCAGTTGGTGGCGTTCCCACAGCCATCGCAGGCCGGCGAACACTGCCATGACCACCACGGCGGTGAACCCCGCCAGCGGCAGATACATGAACCTCTCGGCCATCACGCTGCCGATCGTCACCAGCAGGTTGGAGGTGGGCAGTGCCGCGGCAAAGAAAAAGAGGATGAAGAAGAACGTTGCGCGGCTGCGGTGATACGTGTAGTAAGGCAGGACGATGAAGATCGCAATCACCGCCACAAGCGCCACGATCGCCTTGACGTCTTCAAAGCCGTTTCCGAACGTGTAGCTGAAGTTGGGGATCTGGTGCCAGGAGTAATCCGCCGACAGATGCGCCGGGTACGTCAACAGCCACAGCAGTTTGCCCAGAATCTTGACGGCCGTCAGCTTGCACTCGACGAACGAAAGCCCGATCAGGGGCTTGGCCAGAAGCTCGGCGTCGAAGCCGGGCACATTCAGCTCTTTGACCATCCAGATGCCGCGGATGGGGTTGTCCAGGAAAGGGGTCTCCGCCGGGGAGGAATTGCGGAAGACCCAGTCGCGTACGGCGGCCATGGCGATCAGCGGCGGGATCATCGCCACGTAGGCCAGGGCAAAGCCGTTCCACACCAGGCTCCAGTCGCGCGCGTATTCGGGATGCTGACGGCGGGGCGTGAGCGTTCCCAGGATCAGCTCATGGACCCCGACCACGACCGCCAGCAGAATGCCCAGCCAGTAGGAGTAGAAGCTGGCGATGATGCTGGCGATCGCAACGCCGATCAGCGCCAGCACCCGGCTGGACCGGGCCGTGGGAACCGCAAACACTTCGCCTGGCGGGCGCAGCGCCCGCGGCAGGCGAGTGCCCAAGTGCGCGTTCAGCCAGCGTCGCACCTGGTCGCTGGCCGTCAGCACATGCAGGCTCAGCCCCAGCAGCACCACCACCGATGCGGCAAGATATCGTTCGATCCACCCGGCCCATTCCTTCAGGCCAAGCCACGAAATCGGCCAGGCCAGATAATCCGTCCAGCGCCAGAAGTGGAAGGAGAGCGTGCTGCCGGCCGGTTCCCAGGTGTCCCACCCCTTCCAGCGGAAGAACCACAGCGCCAGGATCGGCAGACCGATCAGGGCGAAGAACAGGGCCAGGTAAAGCGTGGAATGAGCCACGACGCGGTAGCGAGCGGACGGGCTGGTCAGCGAGCCGCGGCACAGCTCGATGGCCGCGATGGGCGCCGTGATCGTCAGCGGCCAGTAGGGCACCAGAAACGCCGCGGCACTGCTGGCTACCGCAATCACCACCAGCGACACGACCCGCAGCCGGCGATCAAACTGCCACAGTGCCGCGTACACCACGAGTCCCACCGCCGCCAGCACGCCCGCATAGATCCAGCGTCCCGCCTGCGGAAGCCGCGAAAGCAGATCCATTTCAGCCGCCCGGAGGCTGGCCGCCAGCGGCAGCCCCACCAGCGCCCCAACCAGCAGCAAGTACAACACGCCGTGGCCGATCAGCATCGGCAACGGCGCCAATCGTCCCGTGTTGTGAAGGCCAATCCATCTCAAAACGAATTCGACCACGCCGATCAGCGCCAATACGTAGACCGGCACAAACCCAAACGCCACCGTCTGCACCAGGGCCGCGCCCAACAGCGCCGCCAGGGATGCATAGCGAATCCCGACGGTGGCGCGCATGCGGATGTAGTAAGCGACTGCGGCGGCGAAGGGGATGCTGAGGGCGATCCGCAGCGGCATCGGCAGCGCCTGCGGCACGCCCGCGTCGGCCAGAATCGACCCGCTCAGCGCCGGCAACAGGATCATCACCAGCGTGTACAGCAGGGCGTATTTGACCAGCCCCAGCAGTCCTGAATGCCGCGGGTCATCGCTTCGCCAGCGGTAGGCGATGTCGTAGACGATCAGCACCAGCACAACCGCGGCGGCGCTTTCCTTGGCGAACAGCCCGAAGGTTGTCAGCAGCATCAGCCCCACGACCCAGGGCAATGCCCACGAGCCGCGGGTGCGGGTGGCCTTGGCATACAGCAGCAGTCCGCCAAACGTCACCAGCGCCGCGAACATGTCCGCCCGGCCGATGATGTTCGTCACCGATTCGGTGGTGATCGGATGCGCTGCGAACAGCGCCGCCACGAACCCCGCCGGCCACACCCGTTGCAGCAGCATCAGTGCCACCAGGTATACCAGGATCGAATTGATCCAGTGCAGGACGTTGTTGATGACGTGATAGCTGGTGGTGTCGAGCCTGCGGAAGGGAGTGTGCGCGTAGTCGTACCACGACATCGGCACCGGATTGCCCTCGGCGTCGCGCACGACCCTGCCCTTGTCATCCGTCTTGTACTGCGGCTTGCCGGTCAGCAGCACATAGTCAACCCAGTACGTGAAGGTCGTGACCGGTCGATAAAGCCCGCTGATGCCCTTCGGCCACCAGTAGTCGTTCTTGAAGATGTACTCGATCTGTTTCCAGCTTTTCAGGTCGTGGCGGGGATCGGCGCGGAGCAGGGCCTTGTAGTACTCCTCGATGATGTACTTGTTGTCCAGGGTCATCCCCGATTTGAACGAGTTGGAAAAGCTCAGACCCACGACCAGCAGCAGGGCGACAGCCACCAGCGCGTGCGACCATAGCGGCACATGCGGCCAGAGCCTGTCCGGCGTTGTGCCCAGCAGATCGCCCTGTTCGATCTGCTGCGACACAGAGCTGTCGCCAGCGCGCAAAGACCCTGACGCTGCCGCGGTGCTGCCTGGCTGCTGCTGGAGTTGGGTCATCGGGGAAATCTGTGCACGACCTGCGCGAAACAAAACATCAGGGTTTCACAATCCAACCCTTTGCGGATTTCAACTTAATGGCCGGAAAATGCAAGTCGGCCAGGCAAGGAATCCCGCAGGCCAGCCCGTAACGCCCCCGTGGTCGGGCCGGTATTGGCAGATGGATGTGGCGGATTGCAGTTGAAAAAAGGCGGCGGTCCGCCCGAAGGCGGGACCGCCGCGGAGGAGGACCAGTCTCACGATCTGCGGGAAAGCCATTTGGACGTCCCGAGGTCGCGATGCAGGATTTGAAAGTCAGCGTCCGGCGCGTCGCCGACGCGGCAGCATCGCCGTCGCGCCCAGCACCAGCACACCCGCCGTCGCCGGCTCGGGAACCACGCCCGACTGCACCGCCCGCAGCGCCGCAAGGTACTCGCCGCCGAACAGCTTGGTGTGCTCGGCAATGAGCGCCTCGGCAAGCGGACCGGCCTGATTCACATACGCATTGTCGATCAGGGCATAGTCCGTCGCGTCGATCACACCCGAGTAGTCAAAGTCGCCGTTGATCCAGCCGCTCAACGTGTTGACGTACCCGTTGTCGATCAGCGAGTAGTCGGTGGCGTCGATCGAGCCACTGAGGTCGGCATCCCCGAAGTAGGTGAACTTCACCAGCACCTCCGTGCCGACCAGGCCGCTGACACCGGCGAAATCGGTGTAGATCGGCCCGCTGCCTCCCACCTGAGCCAAATCGTTCAGCACCACACCAAGACCGTACAGGAAGCTGCCGGCGGTGGTGTTCTGGACATTGGCCTGTGTCGAGCCGATGCCCGGGCCGAGCCAGTCGAAGTTTCCGCCGTTTTCAAGGGCGGTCTTGAGCTGAGCGGTGGTGGTGGCGAGGTTGCCGCCGTCGAGGATCAGGCTGTTGTTGTTCAGGTCCAGCCTTGCGGTGGCGGCCAGGTTCAGCGAAGCGGTGCGTGAGGTGCCGGCCGGGGAGTTGGCCGTGCCCTTGGCGGTGATCTGCGCCACGGCGCCTGCGTTGACGGTGATGGTGCCGTTGGCCAGCCGCGTCGCCGCCAGCGTGCCGGCGTTGACGGTGGTCCCGCCGGTGTAGGTGTTGGCGCCGCTGAGGATCCATTTGCCGGGGCCGGTTTTGACGACCGAAAGAAGGCTTCCGCTGCCCGCATCGGCAAGGGTAGCGGCGAGTGTGTTGTCCCCGGCGTTGCTTCCGGTCAGCGTCAGCGACCGGTTGCCGTTGCCGAATGCGACAATGCCGCCGTTGTTCGAGAAGCTGAGCGGACCGCTGCCTGAAGAATCGATCGTTGCGCCGAACGTGCCGATGCTGAACAGCCGGTCGCTGGAGCCGCCCGCGCCGACATAACGCAATGTGCCGCCCGTGAACACGAGATTGGCCGCATCGCTGGTCGATGCGCCCAGCGCGCTGGGCAGCCCGCCGTCGGCGATGTTGCTGATCTCCAGCACAGTGCTCGTGAAGATGTTCTCGGTGTCGGAGCTGCGGTCGCTGTCGCGGCGGTCGGCCCGGTTCTCGCCCGTCGCCAGATTGGCTCCGGCAATCGTGGTGATGCCCGTGTAACTGTGCAGGCCGGTGACGATCACCTTCCCGCCGTTGCGGTAGGTGACCTTGTTGGCGCCGGTCATCCGGTCGTTGCCGTTGAGCGTGAGGGTTCCGGTCATCCCGCCCCAGAAGTAACCGTTAGCGCCTGGCGTGACGGTGCCGGAATAGCTGACAGCGCCCTGAGCACCGATCGACAAGCTGGCGACATTGGCCAGCGGCCCGCTGGAACTGAAGTCGAAGTTGGTGGCGGCTTCGCTGGCGGGAATCGCCAGCGCTCCTGCCGACGTGGGCGCGATCTTCCCGATGAACGTGGCAAAGCCGGCATCGGCCGAGCCGGGAGCGTACCACACGCCGCCGTTGGCGTTGACGTTGATTGCCGACGTATTTCCCCAGGTATTGGCCGCGGCGAAGACAAGCAATCCGCCGTTGACGTTGGTCTGTCCCGCCCAGGTGCTGGTGGTGTTGGTGAGCGTCAAAGTGCCACTGCCGCGCTTGGTAAGGTTGTAAGCTCCGGTATTGTCCGGACCGTCGTCATTCTTGATCTGTCCGTGGATGACGGTGTTGCCCCTGCCGTCGATGATGAACGTCCGGGTGCCCGGATCGCCGGCTTCAAAGATGTAAATGGAGACCCCATTGCCCGCGCCGGTGAGCGTCAGGGTCGATCCGGGGGCCAGGTTGTTCACCATCGCACGGTTGTTCTGCTGGATGATCCAGCCGTTGAGCGTAAGCGAATTGTTCCCATCGACCGTGAATCCGTTGGTGATCGAGATGTTGTTGGAGAGCGTCCTGGCGGGATTGTCCGACTGGAGATGGGTTCGATGTCCGGCATTCATCGAGATCACCGCCGTGCCGAATGCCAGGTCGTCTCCGACGACGACCGTGCCCCGTGTGATGTAAGCCGCCCCGAGGCTCGGTGATGCCTGCTTGAGATAATGGGTGGTGTAGAGCGCGCCGTTGTTGGCGATCTCGCCGCTGAAGTTCGGGCCGCCAGTACCGCCGGTGCTGCTCACGAAGCTGGCATTGTAGATATTTGTCGCGCCCGCGACTCCGCCCAGACCCATGTCGCGCGCGATCGTCGGATCGGTGGCATCGAACAGATTGATGGTGCCGCTGAAGATCAGTTGCGGGCCGCCGACCATGCGGTTGGTGATCGTCCGGGCGGCGCCGATGGCGTTGATGGCGCCGGCGAGCGTCAGGCTGTTGGTGCTGGTGGCATCGATGTCCAGGTTGTCGTTGAGCACAATCGGAGCCGAGATGATGTTGATTGCGCCGGCGACGCCACCGCTGCGGATGATCGCCGGGGCGGTGCTGATGTCGAAGCTGAGCGTGCCGCCGGCGATGGTGCTGGTCACTGCGGCGCCGGTCCCGCCGAGGCTGAGGGTCGCGACGGTCACGCCCGCGGCGGGGATATTGGCCGTCAGACTGCTCGCCAGATTGACCGACAGATCCGCCTTATCGTCGATGGCCGACGGGAACCCCGCTCCGCCCCAGTTGGCCGGATCATCCCAGGCCTGCGTGCCGCCGGCCAGGTTCGTCCAGGTAAACTCAGCGCCCAGTGCATTGCCGACCAGCGGAACCGACGCCGCAACGGCCATTGCCACAAGACGCGATGCCCGCTTCCATCCCGACCGATTCGCCCCATATGAAGCTATCAGACTCGAAATCCGCGACCGTTTCATAGCCACTCCTCTCCAGAAGGCTCAATGACGCTTGCGCGCACGGCCCGTGCCGTACTTTCCCGAGGATGCGCCGAAAGTGCAGCCCAAATCTATCACGCAGCAGCATCCGCGACTGGCGAAAATGCGACATAGTCTGGCGATCTTGCGCAACGCACGTGTCCGCAGTCGCCAGAGAAGGAAAAGATGGAAATCGCAACTCCGGCTGTTCCGCTGCGAAAGGCGATCTCAGCGGACTCTGGTCTTGATGACCATCCCGCTGGCCGGGAGCATCGGGACGGTGATCGCATCCCCGCTGATCGCCGACTTTGGCAGCTCGCTCCAGGTACCATTCCATGTCCCGTCCGGGTGGATTGCGGCGCCGCCGAGGGTCAGGTCTGACGCGTCGGCGGCGATGTCGTTGTTGGTGGATCGCAGCTCGATGGCCTGGGCCTGGGCATCGGCCAGCGGCGCGTCGAGTCTGATCCGCACCTGGATCGGGTCCGCGCCGGGCCCGTGCGTCTTGTTGATCAGGGTGATGGCCAGGGAATTGTCATCGCCGAGCGTGGCATAAGCGGCCAGGTTCTGGTGCGGCGATGAGCGGACCTGCGCCGGCACAAGCGTGCCATGCCCGCCAAGGTCGAACAGCTTCAGCCCGTACGCCAGCGGGCGAACCTCGTAACCACGCGGCGAGGACACGAACACGGCATATCGTGCCGGCAGGGTGATCGCTCCGCCGGTCCGGTCGCCGGTGTGAAAGTTCAGCCCCACCGCGCCGTGCGAGATCCACCAGTACAGGTAATCCGCCGCCCACAACGCCGAGGCATAGCTGTCGCTTGCGCCTTTCAGCCCGCTGTACCAGTAGCTGTTGGTTTCCGTCAGCCGAAATGTCAGCGACGTGCCCTGGACGAGCCTGGCGGTCTGATCGTGAATCTTCTGATACAGCTCATACGCCGAGGGCTGAAGCATCTTCTCCCGCGACTCGGCCGCGTCGAACGGCACCAGCCGGGTGGGATCCTTCTCCTTTGGATTGCGGTAGGAACATCCGAACGGATACGAATGGTGCGAGAGCTGCACGAGCCGTCCGGCTTCGTTGCCAAATTCCCGGATTATCCTGGCGCTCAGTTCGGGCGAGGGGTTTTCGTCCGGGGCGCAGAATCGCGCCTGCGGGTCCGCCGCCACCATCGCATCGCGAATCGCCGTCCATCTGGCGCGGTAGATCTCGTAATCCTTGTAATAGCTCGGCTCGTTGCCGATCGAGTAGCACTCGATCCGATCCGCAAATCGCTGACGGATCAGCTCCGCCACGTGCGCCGCCGCCCGCGGGTCGCCATCCTTCAGCCGCACCGAATAGATCACCATGACGTTCGCGGCTCTGGCGAACTCGAAAAGCGAGACGATGTCCTGGTCTTCGGGCAGAGCGGATCCCTGATCCACCGAATTCCCGCCAATGCGCAGGCTCGCGATCCCCAGCGTCTTAAAGAGCCTGACCAGCGGAGCGTTGTCCGCCCGGAAATAGCGTACGCCGTCGGAACCGACCAGCAGGCAACTGGTCTCGTAACTCAATCCAAGCGCCTGGGGAGAAATCCGGCTCATCGGCGCACGTGTCGCCACGTCAACCACGATCGGGTGAATGAATGACGGTTTCATCGCTTTTGATAAACTAACAAAACAGCGGCAGGGTGGCACTGTTCAGGGCCGGCGGCTGGATGGCGCGGCGAGGGCGACCTATGGACCTGACGACCGACCGGAGGATGGCTCGAACCAGAAAACGCGTGGCGCTGCTGATCGAATCACAGATCGCGCCGCGGCGACGAATGCTCGAGGGGGTGGCACGCTATGTCCACGAGCACGAGCCGTGGGATATCTACCTCAAACCCTACGGCGTCGATTATTCACTTCGACAATGGGCACGAAACTGGTCGGGAGATGGCATCATCGCCGCGATCTGGACTGACAGGCCTCAGCACCTGCTCCAGGCCGAGGTTCCCGTGGTGGATCTGGTCGGCTGCCTTCCCGATGCGCCGCTGGTTCACACCAACGACCTTTCGGTTGGCCGGCTTGCCGCCGATCACCTGCTGGAGCGCGGTTACCGCAATTTCGCGTTTGTCGGCTATGAGTCCGCGTGGTCCGTGGCGCGACAGCGAGGCTTCGAACAACGCATCCGCGACTTCGGTTGCACCAGCGAGATTCACCAGTTCATCATCACCAGGCTTGCTTCCTCCGGGCCACGCGCCTGGGAGCGCCGGCAGACGCAACTGGCCAACTGGGTGCGCAAGCTGCCCAAGCCGATCGGGGTGATGACCTGCACCGACCTGCTCGGCCAGCAGTTCCTGGAAGCCTGCTCGCGCGCTGACGTTGCGGTTCCTGAACAAGTCGCGGTCATCGGCGCCGACAATGACGAGTTGATCTGCGCCGTCTCGATCCCGCCGCTTTCCAGCGTGATCATCAACGACTTGCAGCGCGGCTACCAGGCGGCGGCGCTGCTGGACCGCCTGATGGCCGGCCTGCCCCCACCCCAGGAGCCGGTCTACATCGAGCCTGCCGGCGTCGTCGCCCGCGCCTCGACGGACATCCTGGCCATCGCCGACCAGGCGGTCGTCGCCGCTTTGCGTTTCATTCGCGATCACGCGTGCGAGCCGATTGGCGTAAACGACGTGGTCCAGCACGTGCCGATGTCCCGCAGGATGCTCGAACGCCGCTTCCACCGCGCCGTCGGACGCTCGATACACGATGAGATCGTGCGCGTGCGGCTGAATCGCGCCGTCGAACTGCTGTGCGCCACCGAGCTGAAGCTCGAGACCATCGCCGCGCGCACCGGCTTCAATACCGCCTCGTACATGGGCGCTGTCT
This sequence comes from Fontivita pretiosa, assembly GCF_050410795.1. Classification (GTDB taxonomy): domain Bacteria; phylum Planctomycetota; class Phycisphaerae; order Tepidisphaerales; family Tepidisphaeraceae; genus Fontivita; species Fontivita pretiosa. Next base: position 3,487,296 of record NZ_CP191258.1, read on the forward strand.
TCCGGCGGCTGCTCGGCATGACTCCGGGTTGCTACCGCGACGGCTCCAAGCGCCTGGGCGGGCATGTCGTGCAAGGCCCCCTCCCCGGCAACACCGCTGTCTCCGCCTCGACCTCCCGGCGGTGAGCATCTCAGCCCCGCCGCTTGTCAGCGGCACCGGCCGCCGTCACGCCTGCATCTGACCGATGCACGGTCACTTTATCCATACTCCTTTCCCAGCTTTGCCGGACATTACGATCAGCAAGGACTGCCACAGGAACCGCGATTTTCTGCCCGATCCGCACCATCCGCCATCGCAAGAAGCTTGACGCTTCCCTGGCCAGCAACCTATCCTTCCGCGCTCACCTCTTGCCTTGTGGGCGTGGGTGATCCGGGAGTGTGCCCGGTCCGGCACAGTCCCCCAAATCGCGTGCATCTTCAGGAAGGGAAGGACAGACAATGCGCATCAGGCTGGGTCGTGTGGTCGCGTCGCGGGTTGCATTGCTCCTGGGCGTCGTGCTCGTGCTGGCTGGTGGAGCCGCGCAGCCTGCAACAGGCGAACTGCTCTATCGCGCCGGTGATTTCAACGGCGGCTACACCTTCGGCTACGAGGCCCCCAACGGCAACTACTACCGCTATTTCAAGGACTTTCAGGTCCCGGCCAACGAACAGTGGATCGTCAGCTCCGTCGGCAACGTCACCGTGCTGGGGCTGCACACCCTGGAACAACTCACCAGCGCGCGGCTGGAAATCCGCAGCGGTATCACCGTCAACAACGGCGGCACACTGCTGGCCGGCGAAAATCGCCCCGTCGTCTCCACCACCTTCCTGACCAGCGTCGGCAACGGACCGGCCTATGACTACACCGTGGATCTGTCCCAGCCGCTTGTCCTGGGGCCGGGCCTGTACTATGCCACGCTGCAACCGATCTCCCCGGACCTGAACAACTGGTTCACCGGCTTCACCAGCGGCGCCAACGCGGTGGGCGGACCGCCGATCGACGGCCTGTCCTTTCAACATTCGGTCTTCGGCTCGGTCATCGGCAACTACATCCAGGTGAATAACCGCGAGCCGGCCATCACCATCTACGGTACGCGCATTCCCGAGCCGGGCGGGCTCCTGGCCGCGGGCGTGGCGATCCTCGCCGCCACTGCTCGCTTCAGGCGCACAACGCCTCTGCTGGTCCTGACTGACTGAGCACATCCGCCAGCCAACCCAATGCGTTGATTTGCCGGGGCAAACAACAGCCACTCCAAGCTGGCGCACGAAATCCGCGCTCGCCCAACGTCCTGCCACCTGACATACTCACCTGAGTGCCCACGGCCACTTCAATGGGGCCGCGCTCGGGAGAGCGCGGAAAGAAATGGGTGATGTTGAGCCGGGCACCGCGCCCGGCCAAGCTTCAATGGGGCCGCGCTCGGGAGAGCGCGGAAAGCCCCGGCGGACGTGTGGGCCACGAAGTACAGGGCAAAGCTTCAATGGGGCCGCGCTCGGGAGAGCGCGGAAAGGTCTACGCATTTGGCCGATGGCTACCTGACGTATTCTGCTTCAATGGGGCCGCGCTCGGGAGAGCGCGGAAAGCTGCGTCGGACATCGGGATCCGCACGAGCTTGTCCTCGCTTCAATGGGGCCGCGCTCGGGAGAGCGCGGAAAGCTCTGAGGCAGCCCGGGAAGCTCTGGAGTCTGACGATGCTTCAATGGGGCCGCGCTCGGGAGAGCGCGGAAAGGAGATTCGCGAGCCCAGTGTCAGGCAGGAGATGGGAGAGCTTCAATGGGGCCGCGCTCGGGAGAGCGCGGAAAGCAGTTACGGGCAGGCGGGGTGGGGGGTCACGAGGCGGCTTCAATGGGGCCGCGCTCGGGAGAGCGCGGAAAGGTCCCGTGGGGGCTGGTGTCACTGTCCACCACGCCCGGGCTTCAATGGGGCCGCGCTCGGGAGAGCGCGGAAAGCAAAATGGGGCGCCGTAATCAACTCAGGCAAGTCGAGCTTCAATGGGGCCGCGCTCGGGAGAGCGCGGAAAGGGCGCCCGTGTCGGTGCCGGTCCATCGCCGCGAGGTGTTGCTTCAATGGGGCCGCGCTCGGGAGAGCGCGGAAAGTCGGCTTGCGCACCGGATAGCCCAAAAGCGTAGATGCGCTTCAATGGGGCCGCGCTCGGGAGAGCGCGGAAAGCTGTACTGGCGTCAAGCCGCACGGCTTGACTGGGCGCTTCAATGGGGCCGCGCTCGGGAGAGCGCGGAAAGAAGGCTGTTGCTGCTGCAATTGAAGCGATTACGCTTGGCTTCAATGGGGCCGCGCTCGGGAGAGCGCGGAAAGTGAGCAGGCGGACCTCATCGTCTGCCGATGGGTACTGCTTCAATGGGGCCGCGCTCGGGAGAGCGCGGAAAGCTGGCGATACGGCGCCTGGCGATACGGCGCCTGGCGAGCTTCAATGGGGCCGCGCTCGGGAGAGCGCGGAAAGGGCGGACGACAAGGCTCTTACCTGGGAGACTGTCATGCTTCAATGGGGCCGCGCTCGGGAGAGCGCGGAAAGGCCGCGGCCGCCGCGGGTTACGATGTGACGGCGTTAGCTTCAATGGGGCCGCGCTCGGGAGAGCGCGGAAAGAGCGGCCTTGGGCCGGTGGTACACAATCAAGCACAGCTTCAATGGGGCCGCGCTCGGGAGAGCGCGGAAAGAAGTGACCGGGATCTCCACTGGCTGCGGCGTGTTCTTGCTTCAATGGGGCCGCGCTCGGGAGAGCGCGGAAAGGGGGCACGGGGGGAGATGCGGCCCCGGCCCCCGCCCCAGCTTCAATGGGGCCGCGCTCGGGAGAGCGCGGAAAGATCAACGCGCGAAACTTACTTCGCCGACACCGTTGGCGCTTCAATGGGGCCGCGCTCGGGAGAGCGCGGAAAGGCCGACGACACGTGGGAAAAACGGGACCGCCTTACGGCTTCAATGGGGCCGCGCTCGGGAGAGCGCGGAAAGACCCAGGGGCGATCAACAACCTGGCCCGGCTGGCAAGCTTCAATGGGGCCGCGCTCGGGAGAGCGCGGAAAGGGGAATCGGGAAGTCCGCGGTCGTCCGGCAGACCGCGCTTCAATGGGGCCGCGCTCGGGAGAGCGCGGAAAGTCATCGTCGCGTTTTGGGTAGCCGTTGATTCCTTGGGCTTCAATGGGGCCGCGCTCGGGAGAGCGCGGAAAGGCGCTGTCTGGGTGCCGATCGTGACGCGCGTGGTGTAGCTTCAATGGGGCCGCGCTCGGGAGAGCGCGGAAAGATTGGGCGTATGGAAGGCGAGATCGACGCCGCTATGCTTCAATGGGGCCGCGCTCGGGAGAGCGCGGAAAGTCATCAGGAAGCCCACGCAACGACGCACCAGCAGGAAAAGCTTCAATGGGGCCGCGCTCGGGAGAGCGCGGAAAGTTGGTGCGGAAGGGGTGGTGTCGCAGCGGTACGGGGGACGCTTCAATGGGGCCGCGCTCGGGAGAGCGCGGAAAGTCGGCGCGAGATCATGGCGGCGCAAACCTTTGGCTTGCTTCAATGGGGCCGCGCTCGGGAGAGCGCGGAAAGGTCACGGACGCACTGTTTGGACTTGGTGTAATCAAAACCGGCTTCAATGGGGCCGCGCTCGGGAGAGCGCGGAAAGTCACCTTCGCGTACCACCATCCGACGTACTGAGCCAGGCTTCAATGGGGCCGCGCTCGGGAGAGCGCGGAAAGGCGGCGTTGCTTTTTCCCTTCAGAATCAGCCGCTTGTCGCTTCAATGGGGCCGCGCTCGGGAGAGCGCGGAAAGGTTCATTCCTTGCAGCGGCATCGGCCCGGCAATGCCTCGCTTCAATGGGGCCGCGCTCGGGAGAGCGCGGAAAGCCAGGATTCTGCATCTTCCCTGGTGGCGGCATCCGGAGCTTCAATGGGGCCGCGCTCGGGAGAGCGCGGAAAGCGGACCGGTGGCGTGGGCGAGCGTGCGGCCCAGACGGCTTCAATGGGGCCGCGCTCGGGAGAGCGCGGAAAGCCTGGGAGGCTGTCATGAAAGTGTCCGTTAAGGACGGCTTCAATGGGGCCGCGCTCGGGAGAGCGCGGAAAGGGGAGAAACCCCAGAGGACCACAGTGCGTAATAGTCGCTTCAATGGGGCCGCGCTCGGGAGAGCGCGGAAAGTTCCCTAATTCTTTTTGCCCCGTCATACGATTAAATGCTTCAATGGGGCCGCGCTCGGGAGAGCGCGGAAAGACACAACGCTGACCGTGTTCCTCGACGGATCGCACAAGCTTCAATGGGGCCGCGCTCGGGAGAGCGCGGAAAGGTCATTGGTCAAGCTGCGGCGTGGTGAGTTGGACCGCTTCAATGGGGCCGCGCTCGGGAGAGCGCGGAAAGCGCATCGGCCCCCGGGCCATAACAGATCGGAATGTAGTCGCTTCAATGGGGCCGCGCTCGGGAGAGCGCGGAAAGACCGCGATTGGTTCGGCGGCCTCCTCCGTAGTGATGTCGAGCTTCAATGGGGCCGCGCTCGGGAGAGCGCGGAAAGCCGGTCACCGTCAGGGATCCACCATTGGCCTCGTCACGCTTCAATGGGGCCGCGCTCGGGAGAGCGCGGAAAGTCCGTCGCCGACTATGCGCCCACGGCGGCGCAGTGTCGCTTCAATGGGGCCGCGCTCGGGAGAGCGCGGAAAGCAGGCGTCATTTGACGCGGCCAACAAGGCCGGCCTGGCTTCAATGGGGCCGCGCTCGGGAGAGCGCGGAAAGGCCTCGCGCTCAGGGGCCATCGGGCATGGTGGAAAAACGGCTTCAATGGGGCCGCGCTCGGGAGAGCGCGGAAAGTCTAATCGGAGTTTCAGTATATATTGAAACTCTTGAAGCTTCAATGGGGCCGCGCTCGGGAGAGCGCGGAAAGACCCCGGGTCCATACCGGCGTAAAAACGGTAGGCACGGCTTCAATGGGGCCGCGCTCGGGAGAGCGCGGAAAGAAGTCCATCTTGGGCAGGTTTTCCAGCGTGGTACGCTGCTTCAATGGGGCCGCGCTCGGGAGAGCGCGGAAAGGCGGGGGTTCGGGGATTGCGGATTGGTTCACCTTTAGGGTTGCTTCAATGGGGCCGCGCTCGGGAGAGCGCGGAAAGCGGTCCCGCGGCCCCCTGCCCGAGGACGCTGCGGCGGCGCTTCAATGGGGCCGCGCTCGGGAGAGCGCGGAAAGCAGCAGAACACCGGCGGATGCGCCGGAGGCGGTGGTTCGCTTCAATGGGGCCGCGCTCGGGAGAGCGCGGAAAGGTCGCCGGTCCGCTCGATCTCGGCGTAGCCATTGCCGAGCTTCAATGGGGCCGCGCTCGGGAGAGCGCGGAAAGGACACTGCGCCGCCGTGGGCGCATAGTCGGCGACGGATGCTTCAATGGGGCCGCGCTCGGGAGAGCGCGGAAAGGCCGGACGGGGGGCGGAGAGAGGTACAGCCGGACAGTGCGCTTCAATGGGGCCGCGCTCGGGAGAGCGCGGAAAGAATCTGGTCATCGGTCCACCCAAACTGGCGGACCGCGCTTCAATGGGGCCGCGCTCGGGAGAGCGCGGAAAGGCCGAGTTTCTTGTTCCAAAACGGCACCATGTACGCCGCTTCAATGGGGCCGCGCTCGGGAGAGCGCGGAAAGGTCAGGCAGTACGGGGGGAGGGAGCATGAGTGGATCGCTTCAATGGGGCCGCGCTCGGGAGAGCGCGGAAAGCCGTGGGCGCCGCAGCCGAGGGATTTGCGCGGGGGTTGCTTCAATGGGGCCGCGCTCGGGAGAGCGCGGAAAGGCCTCTACCGTGATGCCGGGATTCGCCGACGGCCCGTGCTTCAATGGGGCCGCGCTCGGGAGAGCGCGGAAAGCCACCACGACAGGCCGATGGCGATAAACGGCATCTATGCTTCAATGGGGCCGCGCTCGGGAGAGCGCGGAAAGACCTGACGCATCCCATGGCACCAGACCAGCTCGATCGGCTTCAATGGGGCCGCGCTCGGGAGAGCGCGGAAAGCAGCCGGTTGGTGTAGCGGTCAGTAATCCTTATTTCCCGCTTCAATGGGGCCGCGCTCGGGAGAGCGCGGAAAGGGAGGACCGCCTGGCCGACCACCGGGTGGACCAATTCGCTTCAATGGGGCCGCGCTCGGGAGAGCGCGGAAAGAATGGCGCAATCCTGGCTCAGGCCGAGGCTCTGGCCGCTTCAATGGGGCCGCGCTCGGGAGAGCGCGGAAAGGGCCCTGGGCGATCAGCAGGCCGAGTGATTCGACTGTGCTTCAATGGGGCCGCGCTCGGGAGAGCGCGGAAAGCAGCATCAGTGCGAGCAATTTCGCGACGCTGAAAGTAGCTTCAATGGGGCCGCGCTCGGGAGAGCGCGGAAAGCGGGAGTCTATCTATTGACCCCCCACTATATTAACTTGCTTCAATGGGGCCGCGCTCGGGAGAGCGCGGAAAGGTGGCGACCACGCCGCCTCCGCCGGTCATCCGGTGGAGGCTTCAATGGGGCCGCGCTCGGGAGAGCGCGGAAAGGGTGGTCCCGGACAATGACGCCATCCGCCAGGCTCTGGCTTCAATGGGGCCGCGCTCGGGAGAGCGCGGAAAGGCCCCGACGCCGTTAAGCGCCGAGGCGGGAGGAGGAACACGCTTCAATGGGGCCGCGCTCGGGAGAGCGCGGAAAGGGCGGGGGTTTCACGGGCTGGGCATGGTGCTCGGCCAGCTTCAATGGGGCCGCGCTCGGGAGAGCGCGGAAAGGGAACAGTCCGAACTGCTGGAAATCAACGTCCGCAAGGCTTCAATGGGGCCGCGCTCGGGAGAGCGCGGAAAGATGCCGACAGCACGGGACGCGGGGTACAGGGCGGGACGCTTCAATGGGGCCGCGCTCGGGAGAGCGCGGAAAGGCAGCACGAGCACGAGCCGCAGGACGGCCAGCAGGACGCTTCAATGGGGCCGCGCTCGGGAGAGCGCGGAAAGGAGGGCAATCGAGCAGTTGGCCAGGTTTATTCTGGCTGCTTCAATGGGGCCGCGCTCGGGAGAGCGCGGAAAGTTGCTGATGAGTATTCCGACCGTCCGCTCGATGGATTTGCTTCAATGGGGCCGCGCTCGGGAGAGCGCGGAAAGAGCTGCGTGATGCAGTCGGCACAGAGGACCGATCGATGACGCTTCAATGGGGCCGCGCTCGGGAGAGCGCGGAAAGCGTCCTGGCCAGCCCTGCCTCGAACCAGCCTCGCACAGCTTCAATGGGGCCGCGCTCGGGAGAGCGCGGAAAGCAAGTCCGTTCGAGTTCGATCTGACCGGACTTCGTCCGTGCTTCAATGGGGCCGCGCTCGGGAGAGCGCGGAAAGGGCCGGGCGATGACGATCAGCCCGATGCCCGGATCGTGCTTCAATGGGGCCGCGCTCGGGAGAGCGCGGAAAGAGGCCAGGTCGATTCTGGCCACGAAAAACTTTCGCGGCGCTTCAATGGGGCCGCGCTCGGGAGAGCGCGGAAAGCCTGGTACGAGTGCCAGCACTGCCGCGGGCGGATCGACGAGCTTCAATGGGGCCGCGCTCGGGAGAGCGCGGAAAGGTGCGTCTGCGCTGCATGGTTGATGAAGAGACGAAGAGCTTCAATGGGGCCGCGCTCGGGAGAGCGCGGAAAGGTCAAGATCGACGAGCGGAACGCCGAATGGCTCAAGGCGCTTCAATGGGGCCGCGCTCGGGAGAGCGCGGAAAGTCACCGCCAGCGTCAAGCACGCCGAACGGCTCACCGAGCTTCAATGGGGCCGCGCTCGGGAGAGCGCGGAAAGGCACCAGGCCGCGTGCGCGGCGGGCATCACCCAGCCCGCTTCAATGGGGCCGCGCTCGGGAGAGCGCGGAAAGGTGGCCAGCGTGGATCGGCAACTTGTCGGGCACGTCAAGCTTCAATGGGGCCGCGCTCGGGAGAGCGCGGAAAGCCGAGCCGTCGCCCGGAACGACAGCCCGCACCGCGCCGCTTCAATGGGGCCGCGCTCGGGAGAGCGCGGAAAGGGCGCAGTCCGTCGGCCACAACACGCCCGCGTGGTTGCTTCAATGGGGCCGCGCTCGGGAGAGCGCGGAAAGGCATCATCGTCGAAATGCCCGACGACGACGATCTTGAGCTTCAATGGGGCCGCGCTCGGGAGAGCGCGGAAAGGTGGGCGAAGGGGACCAAGCGCCCGTGGAACGCCAGCGCTTCAATGGGGCCGCGCTCGGGAGAGCGCGGAAAGAGCAGGCGAGGCGTTGAGCCGCTTCGCTAGCTCGTCCGGGCTTCAATGGGGCCGCGCTCGGGAGAGCGCGGAAAGGCGATGCCGCATCGAAGCGATCCTCCGCCGAGATTAAAGCTTCAATGGGGCCGCGCTCGGGAGAGCGCGGAAAGGTCGCGAACAGCTCGGCCTCACCCAGGCCGAGGCCGCGGCTTCAATGGGGCCGCGCTCGGGAGAGCGCGGAAAGGTCTTGCCCGTCCCAGCAGGCCCCTCCACCACAATCAGCTTCAATGGGGCCGCGCTCGGGAGAGCGCGGAAAGGACGGCTCGGCTGTTGCGATCCTCTGCGCCACTGCGGGCTTCAATGGGGCCGCGCTCGGGAGAGCGCGGAAAGTGCCGGATCAAGAGTTGCGGAAGCTCGCTGCCGCCTAGCTTCAATGGGGCCGCGCTCGGGAGAGCGCGGAAAGGCTCAGGTACGCCACGCACTTTTCGATGTACTCGCTGCTTCAATGGGGCCGCGCTCGGGAGAGCGCGGAAAGCGGCCACGGCGTAAACGTCAACCCGCACTCCGCGCTTCAATGGGGCCGCGCTCGGGAGAGCGCGGAAAGGAAATTGAAGTTGAAGCGCCGGATAGTGCATCAAACCAGCTTCAATGGGGCCGCGCTCGGGAGAGCGCGGAAAGCTGCGCGGCCAGCCACTCCACGGCAGTAGTCTTGCCAGCTTCAATGGGGCCGCGCTCGGGAGAGCGCGGAAAGACCTGGCTTCCGTAAGCGGCAATCTGTGGCGTGTTACGCAGCTTCAATGGGGCCGCGCTCGGGAGAGCGCGGAAAGGATCGGGTACCCGCCGAGAGCGAGCCGGCATTGCCGCGCTTCAATGGGGCCGCGCTCGGGAGAGCGCGGAAAGTATTCCGCCGCCGCAGAGCCAGCAGCAGCAGCAACCAGGCTTCAATGGGGCCGCGCTCGGGAGAGCGCGGAAAGTCCTACTCGGCATCTACTTGGCCGCTTCGGGATACTCGCTTCAATGGGGCCGCGCTCGGGAGAGCGCGGAAAGGCGGCGATCGCCAGCAGGATCAATCCGGTTCGTGAGAATCGCTTCAATGGGGCCGCGCTCGGGAGAGCGCGGAAAGCCACCGTTGCCAACCCCGGCGAAATCCGCGTCGTCGTGCTTCAATGGGGCCGCGCTCGGGAGAGCGCGGAAAGACGGCCCGCGGGTTGTGGCACGGTTTGGTTGTGTTTCGCTTCAATGGGGCCGCGCTCGGGAGAGCGCGGAAAGGCCACAAAATCAAGGGCATCCGCACGACCCTCGACTGCGCTTCAATGGGGCCGCGCTCGGGAGAGCGCGGAAAGGACGAGGCCAACGGGCCGCAGGCGCAGCTCTCATGGGCTTCAATGGGGCCGCGCTCGGGAGAGCGCGGAAAGTTCTCGCGGACGCCGAAAAGGTTGGCGGTTTCACGTGCTTCAATGGGGCCGCGCTCGGGAGAGCGCGGAAAGGCCTGCCGTGGCAAGCGTATGTTGCGACCGCAATTATGATGCGGTCTGCGAGCGGTGGGGTCATTGTAACAATAAACCTCAGGAACATGGCACGGTTAGTTGGCTGCAAGTTATTGGATTGTCAAAGAGTTCGAGCGGGTGAGTGAGTTGGGCGATCACTCCACCGCTCGCCGGGCGATACAGATGTTCCAGACGCGCCAGCCGGCACAGGGGATCGCGCGGGTCTGGACAGACGACGGCGCGCGCGAGAGTCAACTCAGACGATCTGGACGCGCGTTTGAGGATTATAGCGTTTACCCAGGCAATCGAGAATGTTTTCCAGTGGGCTTTGGGTATCGCCCAAATCGAGGATGAGGATCTGATCCTCTCGCGGGTTGATCAGTTGGGTGAGGCGTGCGCGAAGCTGTGCGAGTTCCTGGGGATTGAGTTCGCAGAAGAAGACGCTGTACTGGGCGTGGTCGCCGTTGCCGAGAAGGGTTTCAAAGACGCGATTGCGTCGTTTGTCGTCGGCGATGTCGTAGCAGATGAGAAACTGTCGTCTGGGCATATCAGCGAGTGACGATGTTGGAGTAAGCGGGCAAATCTCCGCGGAGCCATCGGGAGAAGATGCGAGCCTGGACGCGAATGATGGCGCGCCAGGAGCAGCGGTAGTTGAAGATGGGATGGGTGATGAGCTGATCCATACGCGATTCGTAGGCGCGGAGGAAGGCTTTTCTGGCTGGAGGGTTCATCATGCAACCTGAGTTGGAGCGGGTGAAGTCGTCGGCGCGGAGCATGCCTGTGTTGATGGCGGTGATGACGGCGGAATCGACGATGAGCGGTCGGAGCGGCTCCATGATATCCAGGGCGAGGGCTGGTCGGCCGTGCCTGGGCTGATGGTAGAGTCCCCACCAGGGGTCGAGTCCTTCGGCCAGCAGGGCGACGGTGCAGTCCTTGGTGAGAAGGGCATAGCCGAAGGAAAGCAGGGCATTAATCGGATCGCGTGGGGGGCGGCGGTTGCGGTTGTTGAAATCCCAGTCGGTGGAGAGATCGACAGGGCGGAGCATGTGGGCGAAGTGCTTGAAGTACAGAGCGGCCAGTGCGCCTTCGATGCCGAGCAATTGATCAAGCGAGGGTGCTTGCTCGGCGCGAGAGATCAGGCCAGCCATGTCGTCCAGGAGTTGCTGGGACGGGGAGGCATTACGGCGAAGCAGGGTGCGCTGATTGGCGCCCTTGGCGGCGACGAGCTGTCGGGCAAAGGCAAGACAGCGATTGGGATCGGCAGCGGCGGCAAACTGGGCGGCGCGGTCGTAGGCGTTTCGGAGGGCGATGCCGTGGGTGATGCCATAGAACCAGTGTCCCATCGAAAGATGGACGATGGGGATGTTGGCTTCGCAGAGCAGATGGATGGTCTGAGCGGAAACGGAGATGTTGCCGCAGAGCACGAGCTGGCTGACGTCATTGAGCCTGGCGCGTGCGAGTTCCTGGCCGTGTTTGGAGATGAGCAGTTGCTGGCCGCGTTTGCCGACGAAGGCGCCCTGTTCCTGGATGTAAAGTGGCAGGGCGTCGTCGCGGGCTGGGTAGAGGCGACGGACGGCCGGAGCGGCGGGGTCTGGGGGGACGTGCTGAAGGGCGAGGGTTTCATCGGGCAGACAGATGGCGTTGAGGGAACAGCCTGCGCATTTAGGGCTGTCGTCCAGAGGTGGCGGCAGGGCAGCGGATTGAGCGGCTTGGCGGGCCTGCTGAAGGAGTGCGAGGGTTCGGGCTTCAAGTTCGGGGGTGAAGGGGACATCGACGCGGGTTCGTGAGCCTGCGAAATAAAGCACGCCATGATCGCAGCGATAGCCACTTTCGCGCAGAAGCAGACCCTGAGCCATGAGCTGAATGCGTTCCGGTTCATGGCAGCGATGCTCGTTGTCGGGCACGCGGCCTCGTTTGGTTTCAACGGGAACGGCTTCGGGGACGCCGTCGGGTCCGGGGGCGGTGGCGACCAGATCGAGCTTTGCGGTCAGACCGAGTTTATCGGAGGACAGGAGGATGGAACGGGTGATCTGTGGCGGTTCATCGCCGGGTTGAGCACTCTGGTTAGGCGGGGGTTGATCCTGCTGATCGGGTTGGTCGCAGCGGTCGGGATCGGGCAGGACATGATCAAGCTGATCGACACGGTGATGAAGGGCCTTGCCTTCGACGGTGTAGAGGTTATCGGCCCATCGGCCCTCAACGTGCATGAGGTAAAACAGCCGCGGGCAATAGGCGAATTCGGCGAGCATTCGGACGGGGAGCAGATCGGGCTGATCAGAAATGTCGGGTTTTGGATAATCTGGCGCCGGAGCCCGATCGGCGGGGTCCTGCGGCGCAGGCGAGCTGGGCGCGATGGACTGAGTTGAGAGAGGCTGACTCATGCCAACCCCCGGGAAAAACGAGGCGATCAGTTGTCAAAGATCGGAAACAAGACAGACGGCTTTAGCGCCTGTGGCGAAGATGGGGCGGATTATCGTTGTGCCCAATAACGGCCATATGGGGTGAGCTTGATGGAGGACGGCGAGCCATCGGCGCGACGCTGGATCCTGATCATTCCTTCGAATTCGAGTCTGCGCAGGTCTTCGGGGTCCCAGTCTGCGGGCTTGCGAAGCTTGTGAGGGTTGGAGATGGCGCTGCGGAGTTTGGCGCGCAGGCGATCGTCGGAGATGGAAGTGGGCAGGAAGACGGGCTGGGGCATCTGCTCGAACTGATAGTAGGCCGGGATCTGCAATTCAGCGGCGACGAGAGCGGCGACGGCGAGCATCTTCAGTCGGATCACCAGGATCCGCCGCCGCCACGGGATCGATGCAAAGCATCAGCTCACGCAAGTGCTGGCGAACCTGTCGGAGAGGCCGGTGAGTCAACCGCCCGCCTGGGTGGCTGGCGCCTGGAAGCAAGGGCACGTGGACGCGGTCCAGGGGTTTATGGCGTATTTCGCGACGCGCTCACGAAATCGCGCGAGGGCGATGAGTGGAGGAGGTTGGGATGCTGAGGATAGGTCAGGATGCCAGGCGCGGGAACAAAGGCAGGTCGGAGTCGTTCAGGTTGGCCAGTTGAAGGGCGGCGTTCCAGAGTTGCTCGAAGACCTTCTCGCTAGCGCGCTGGAAGCCGTGGGCCAGGATGGACTGGTTCCGTGCTGTCAAGGGAGACCGCTGTCGGTCGTCGAGTTGAAGTTGGACTAAGCTCTGCCACTCAGCCATTCATTGAGGGCGGCCACGACAGCGGCCTGCTGGCCTGGCGTTTGAGCGCTGGTTTCGACGCGAAACTTCACCGTGAAGCTGCCATCCGAGTAAACCCCCTCGATGCCATCGCTTCCCAAACGGAAGCGTGTGCGTTCGGCAAGGTCGGGGTTGAAATAGAAGGTTGCACAATGGACGACCTGGGGCACGTCGTCGGTCACGTGCTTCAGGAAGCGCTCCACCTGGGGATGTCTCCCCGGCCAGCCTGCGTCCTCCAGCCGCGGCGGGCGTTTTTGGCCTGGCGGCACGGGCGGCGGCAAGACCTGATCGCGGGCGGTGCGGAAGCGCTCCCGGAAGGTGTCGTGAAAGATCTGTCCGGTGGGCGATAGCTCCAGATAGTCCTGCCCGTCGATTGGCACGCGTTCGATCAGGCTCTCGTACTTTTCGTCCCACTCGTCATCGTAGAGGGCCGCCGCGATTGGCTCCGAAGCGCCCTCCAGGTCGTAGAGCATTCCGCTGGCCCGCATCCACACCTCAAAGTCGAGGGCGACGGGCATGGGCGGGAAAGCAATGATTTCGCTGAACAGTTCGTGTTTGTAGTACACGGGAACGCCAATGGCCTGTCCGAGCAGAACACCCATGGCGATCTGGGCCTTGTAGCCGCCCGTGGCGTTGATGGCGCAGGCAGCGGGGCTGTAATCGCGGATGACGCCGCAGATTTTGCGTGCCAGGTTACGCAGACCCTTGGTGCGGAATCGCTTTGGGTCCTGGTCCTGAAGGTCCGGCACTAGGATGGTCTCGACGGGAGAATGTCCCCGGCTGTCGTAGTAGCTTTTGAGGATGGCGGCAATGCTGCGGCCGTCGTCGGTGTCGGAGTGGAGGAAGAACAGGCCACAGTCTGGGGGCACGTAGTTCTTGTCGATCATACTGGCGATGGAGTTGACCTCCGCCCCGCAGATGCGTGCAGCAGGCGAAAGACGTAGAAGCGTGGCTGAGATCACTCGGAGGTCTTTCTTCGCGAATGCTGCCCGAAGGGTATTGACAGCATCCAGCGAAGGCGGATCAAGCTCCCCCTGTTTTCTGGTCTTTTCGGCCCAAGCGGTGTAACCATCCGGCGTTGGCAGACCTTCGAGATTTGGTTTGAACAGGCTGGTACCCACGGTACAGATAAGGATGCGGCGTTTCTTCATCATTTCCCTCCGCGGGGTGGTTGTTTGTCGCCGGAACTGCTCTTGGATTTGCGTTGTGACTTCTGTGCTCGCTGCTCGTCGGCGGCGGTGGGATAGCGGAAGGCGATCTCGCGTTGGGTCGCCGACGCCACGATCAGCGTCACGCTGTCGCCGGCCTTTTTATCTGTGGGGACGTCGTTGCTGTTCTGAATGGGGCCTGCGATGCCGGTGGCAACATGTTTTGCTTTCCAACCGCCTCTTTTGGTTTTCTCGTCAAGCAGAATGGCGTCAACTCGATCTCCAGGTTTGGGCAAACTCGGCCCTGTCGAGGGCGGCGCCGCTTGTTGGCGTGCGGAGGCCATCACCTGACGTGGGCCAGGAGGAGGCGGCTGCAAGGCGGCGCGCCTTTGCAGGTCGTCGCCGAAGTCCTTGAGGAACTCTTTCAGGAAGTATTGACTCGTGGCGAGATTGGGCAGATGCGCTGCCGGAAAGGCGATAACGCGGACTGTCCAGTTGCCCGGTTTGCCTTCGACATGGATATGCACAGGGGATGAATGACGGCTGTTCGTGGTGACCGGTGGTGTAGGGTTGAACGCGCCTTTAACAGGGTTGCCAATGCGGCGCGGTAACCCCAATGCCATCTTCTCGCGATTGTGTTTGTACTTCTTGGCAAATGCCTGGTAAGCAAAGCCCACTTGATCCAGCACGGCCCAGACGTTTGGCCAGGAAAAATTGACATCAACCGGACCGAGCATCTGCTGCAACGAAGTCGAGTGGGCGCGGCGATCGCCAAAACCGCTCGATAATCCCAAGTGCTCTCGCAGTTCGTTCGCCGCCTTCCGGCAGGATTCCAAGCTGTGGTCCTGAAGCTGATCGGCACCCAGCGAGCCGAAGCCTTTGCGAGCCTTGGAGCCGACGCCGCCGAAGTGACAGAGCAGCCACAAGGAGGCCTTCGCCTGGCTCAAGGCTTGTTCCGCCGTGATGTCCTTTCCGTGCTTGGCTTTCTTGGGATCGTCGGCATCCTTGCGGTCAATGAAGAACCGGCTTGACCGGGCGATAAGTCGCAATCGCCAGCTTGCGCCGGGTTCGAGGTAATAACGCTGTTTCCTCTGTTCTTTGCTCGTTTCATCCATGCCGTATGAGGCATACCAGAGGCCTTGCGTAACCTTCTTTGGATTCTCGTTGGGAATGCCATGATCGGATTGCTTCTGCTGATCGTTGAAGTTCGCCTTGCTCCGCTTGTCGTATGGCTGCGGATTCGTCCCGCTGTCTTTCTCAAGGACAATCCGTACTGCCCCGCCGTTCTTGGTATCGCCCCAGATGGCGGCCTCCAATGCTCGCAGCATCTTCACGTCCACAAAGCCGGCGTGCATGGTGCGCCACCACCAGCGGAGCAGGCCGCGCAGCGTCGCGGGGCGCAGATCGCAGTCTTCGGCCTGCTGGTTGGCGCCGGCCAGGAACGCGGGCGTGAGCAGTTCCAGCGTCGTCTCAAAGATGGCTCGCTTCTGGGTGGGTAACGCTGGAGGTTCACCGTCGGCCGGCTTGAAGGCCCCGTAGCCCGCATTCGTCTTGGCCCCGGCGCCAAGCTGACACAATGCGCCCAGAAGCCATTCACGAGCCAGATTAAGCAGCTCGTCGGCCACATCGGCGCGGCGCTTGGCCAGCGGGAAGGTGAACGTCGTTCCGGGCTTCAGGGCCAGGAAATAGACCGGCACCGGATTCTCCCAGTCGCCGGGGGGATGAGCATTGGGGTCGTCAGGTCGAAACTTACAATCACTGCATCGTCCTTGTTCATCGAGCTTGCTGGCTTGCCCGGTGTAGTAGTGTGGATGGTGGTTGTTCACGATGTCCACGATCAGCTTCGGCCAGGACTCGGGCCAGGCGTCGTGGAACACGATGTTGCCGGACGATGCCTTGATTTCCGGGGACTCGGGATCGCCCTCGTCCTTGCGGCGTACCGCGGCAGGGTGGTCGGAATTGTTGATCTGCTGGCGACGATCGGGATTGGGCGCCCAGCCGAAGACGTCCTCGATTTGCCTCCACGCCTGCTTCTGGTCCGGCTGCGTCGGCAGCCAGATCGTTTCAGCGTAGGCGCGGGCCATGCCCTTCAGGCCACTGCCGGGCAGATAGGCGAAGCCGTACAGCGGATGCAGGCAGATGCCGGCGTTTTCCAGGGCCGACGCGCGGGCCAGGTGCAGTGTCAGCGGGCCGGTGGTTGCGCAGGAGAACGACCTTGCTCCTGGCAGTGTCCCCAGCAGACGTTCCCTACGCTCGATGAGTGTCGTAAGAAGTGCGGCATCGCCTGGAATGTTGCAGACCTTGGTCAGCGCCGCCTTCTGCGCGGTTTGGTCACCGGGGACACTGAACTTGTCGAGCTGCAGTCCAGGATGCCGGTGAGTGTTGGCCACGGCATCGATGAGTCGAACCGTGCTCTGCGGCAGGACGAGGCTCATGATTCCTCTCCTTCCGTCAGTCCCTCCGCCTCGGTGAAGCGGTTGAGCCAGAGGAGGTAAGCCAGCGCCTCGTCAGTCGCCCGGCGGAGGAAGTCCGAATCGCCCTTGATGATTCGTTCGAGCAGATCGGCCGGTTCCCCTTGCTTGGGAGGAATGCGCTGCTTCATCCATTCGCTCAGTTCGGCCAACAAGCCGGGTGCGTAAGCCTTGGCCTTCAGGAATGCCAACGCCTGTCCCAGCCCAGCAGCCATGATGCGGGTCGGCAGTTTCTTGGCCTGGCCGCCGAACTTCTTCGGGTCTTGCTGCTGATGGGCACCCTGTTTCTGCTTGGCTCGCTGCACAACTTCCCATGCATGCTTGGCCCGGCGTTGGTCGAGGGTTGGGCTCGCTTTGCTCATCGTTGCTTGTGGCATCACGCACCGTCCTTTCCACTGTCGAGTCTCACCGCACACAGCCCCTTGCCGATCGTCTCGTCACCGCCGATTTGCAGAATTGGCGGCAGGTTTTCGCCGAGATACTTCAGAATGTCGGCTGCCGATTTGCTAGGCCCCTCTCGCCGGCTCGCGCTGGCGAGGACGACAGAGTAGAAAAGTGTCTCGGCGGGGAGGAACTCCTCGTAGAACAGCGCGCCAGTCTTGACCGTCTTGCGCTCATAGTCCAGGCCGACGCGGGCAACCACTTCCGTTGCATGCCGGACAAAGTGAGTGAAATCGTCGTCGTGCAGCACGACCAGGTGACTCATCAAGCGCTTCTGCGTGGCTTGGTCGGCGACGGCTCGTTGCGAGACCCAGGTAGCCACCGCGTCGGCATCGCCCGCACGTTCGAACTCGAATTCCTCCAGGACCAGTTTGTTGCCGTCCACAAGCAACGGACCGTTTTGCTGGCACAACGCCTTGTCCCTCGCCGGCGCAGTGGGCAGGCTGAGGGTATTGGCGTCGATCTGTCCCAGATTCAAGTCCCGCTTCAGTCGGTCCAGCACGGCCGGGCAGGTAACCCAGGCGAAGACGCCTTTCAGCGACCGGACCGGAAACGCCAGGATGCGGGCATCGGTCAGGCTGAGGGCACCGGCGTGCTTGTCGGCTTCAGCCGTTTCCGGGCCGAATGCGGCAAAGAGATCCACGTTATTGCCACCTGAACGCCGGCACGCATCGCGCAAGATGCCCTTGAGGGTCGAGCCAGGAATGACTGGCCACTGCGTGTGCCGTTCGCGCTGAATTGGCAGGTCCACCGTGCCCAATGCCGTACCGGAGCCGGGATGCAGCCCGGTCTGGGCGTGGACAAAGAGCAACGCAGCGGCTTGCTGCGGGGAGCGCGGCAGACTGGTCGTTGATGCTTCACTCATCGGTCCAGACTCCTGTCAGGCAATAGCCCCAGCCCTGCCGGCGATCCTCGTCGCTCTCGGCCAGGCCAGGCTGCCAGTTGTTGGGAAGGGATTTGAGGAAGTACACGCTGCCGGCCGGGACGGCGAACCGCGTCGGCTTTGGCCCGCCGCGCGCCAGATCCCAACCGGAAAATGCCAGCGACCCGGGTACGGCTGCCGCGACAAGCTGGCCATCGAGGATTCGCGGCTTCCAGCCCGCCTCGAATGGACAGGGTGTCGCCAGCAAGATCAGAGGCTTTTGCTTCGCATTCGGTGACTTGTTTGGCCAGGTGAAGGGACTTGGCAAACGTTTGAGGGTCACATGCCGAGCTTCGCCGCCCAGCGTCAGAGTCTTCACCTGGTCGAACAATCCGTCGGGTGCGTCAGAAGGCATCTCGATCTCGGCGTAGAGGTAAACGTCCTTCTCGAGGGCCAGGAAGCCGCGACCGAAGATCTGCGATTCCTCAGCCACCAGTCGATCTGGCGCGATGCCAATGCCCGTGCGGTAGTCGAGTCCGAACAGTTCGTCGGCCGCGACAAGGTCTTCACTGAGTACCGACTCATCACCGAGAAACCTCGCCAATCCTTGCGGCGTTAGGTAGCCTGCGGCTGGCTCCGTGGAGCTTAAATGTTTCAGCCACAATGGGCGAAGGTCCTGTTGATCTTGCGGCGGATTCCAGCCGGGAAGTTGTTCCCTTGGAAGGGGAGTGAGGCGGCGGAGCGGGCCAGTGTGCTTATATTTCTCCTGATGCAGATTGGCCGGAACCGGAACGAGCACTTCCAGATTGTCGGTTGCATTGTTACGACGGGCCAGCCACGGCCCGCGCACGGCAAGTTGACCAATCCAATGATGTTCTTGTGTGCAGGCTGCTTGCACAGCCTGGTCGAAAGACTTGCCGCGTTCGAGTTCCTGCTTCAGCCGGCCAAAATCGCAGCCCGCCGCGCGAAGCAGCGCCGTGCGGATGGCTCCCGCAAACGTTTGCGGCAGCGGCAGCCCGCTGACACTTCGCTCTGAGCCGGTGAATGGCCGGCCGTCGCGGAAAAACAGCACATCAAGCGGTTGCATACAGAAGCCCATCGTCTTCATAGTTGGCGTTGTCATTGGTCCGTCCCCCGCGCCATAAACGAGGCGGTGTGACACAGGATCAGGAAATTGGCCAGCGCCTCGCCGGGCGTATCGAAGCTGGCGCGAAATGATTCAAAGGCAGCGGCGATGCTGTTCGGCGGAAGCAGACGAGGCGTCGGTTCTTCGGCGCGCATGATTTGCCGGCGGATTTCCGCTTGCATGGCCTCCACGCGGAGATGCGCGAGCGTGGATCTTTCCATGTACAGGTGATACGCCCAGCGGTCGGACGCTCCGCAACGGAATTGCTCGGTCCAGTTATTGACCGTTGGCACAAAAGCCCAGCGACAGATGGCGGAGGTGTGCTCTCCCGATCGCCGACGGATCGTAATGCCCAGGGCATCCTTGCCAGCATCTTTGGCCAGCTCTTCGGTCCTGCGGGCGTCTTGCAGCGCTAAACGCAGGTCGTCCTTGGCATGCACAACGACCAGGCCGCCGGAGAGGGTAGCCCGTGAGCCCATCATTATGTACTCGCGATTCCTGTCCGCTTCACCGCTGTTTCTATCGGCGCGCCACCAATTGCTCATGTACGCCGCTCGCAGCTCCAAGGCGCACGTCAGCGCCTTGCTGACCGGCAGGAGGACCAGCGTGTCATCGCCGCCGGAGTAAATCGTCGTGCCATGATGTTTTCGAACAATCGCAGGCACCGCGCGGAGGGCAAAGTTGGAAAGGGCAGTGCTGATGGTCGCGTGCAGCGCCGGGCCAACGGGTCGCTTCGCGTCCAGGCCCGCCCTTGCGTGTTCACCGAGACCCTCGTAATAGCTGACCAGGGTGGGGTGCATGACCGCACGGACTTTTGGCGACTTCTCACCGCGCAGCCAGCCACCGAGGTCATCGCCGTCGAGCTTGAGGATGGCGTAGTACACGGGTGGCGTGCCACACTTGTCCGGCTTGCGAGCCTCCTGAATCTGAGTGAAGATGGCAGCGGGACACTCATCCGCATCAATGAGGTCTTGATCTCGCTTCGCCCAGTGCAGCCAATGGCCGTTCCAGGGAGAGATGTGAGCCGGGCCAAGCCGGTAGCCATGTTTCTCGGCATTGGCGAGCCATTCTGCGGCCGCGATGGTCCACGTGTCCGGGAACCGCAGGTCGTTTATCGAGAGCCGAAGCTGTTCTCGCAGGAACGCCGGGCCGGCGAAACGTTTCACCATCGCCACGGCACAAAGTGCCTCGCCTTGCCGCACGCGAACACCATCGACGTTCAAGCCATTCTGAGCGGCGACCTGGTCCCAGAAGTCCCTCGACTGTCGCAGATCATCCGGTCCCATCTGCTCGAAGCTGCCCAGCAGCGTGCATTTTTGAGGCCATCGCTCGCTGCGACTAAGATGGTTCGGCGGCACATGACGAACGCTGCGAATCGCTGCCAACGATCGTTGGACCAGCTCGACCTGATACTGCCAGCGTCCGGTGTGGTCTTGGTCATAGCCGGGCCGGTCATCCTTGCGAATGGCCCGTGCCAGCTCACGGACTGCCTCCGCATCCGGAAAGGCTTCCTTGAACGATCCCTTTCCTGTCAAGAGCTGGGCCAACTGCCGATCGATTTCATCTCCAGAACCGCCGAGCGGCACGAGAGCGGTTTCCGTGCTGAAGTAGCATTCGATTTGATTGTCCCATCGCTTGTCCCAGTCGGGACAATGGGCTGCCATTACCTTGTGGAGTCGCTGGCGAACCGCCCTGGCCATCTCCAACCATGCATTGGCGGCCGCTTTTTTACACTGGTCAGCCAAATCCTTGGCGCAGGCGCCGTCCTCTCCCCATGGAACCACTGCCAGGAAGCGATGTGGTAGCGCAGGAGTCCGCCGTAACTCCACGTCCGGTAGCACAATCTTCTGGCCTAGCCGTTGCGGATCACGCAGCCACAGGTCGAGCAGCGGATTGCCTCGAAGCGCCGGATAGATCAGCGCCGTCGGACCGACCCGCTCAATAACCGGAAGCATCGCCCGGAACGTCAAGCATGACAAAACCATACTTCCCGACCACAGATCGCGCACCGACCTCGCCGCCTCGATGAACCGCTGGACGGGACCCAACGCGAACGCAAGCAATGCGGCGCCTTTGCCATCGGCCTTATCGGCGTTGACGGCCTTGAAGGCGGCCGTTACGTCCATGTGGTTCCAGATCGTGTGGTCGGGGATGCGCGTGTCGGCGGGAAGCCGGTCAAAACAGGGATCGCAATTCGTAACGAGCAATTCCGGCCACAGGCGCCATATACCCAAGAACCGATTACGCACGTGCTCCTGTCCACCACTGGACGAGTTTTGCACGATGCTACGAAGTTGTTCTCGCTGCCTTTCGATAAACTGCTCGGTCAGGTTGGGTACCGGCACGTCCACGCCTGTAGCTGACAGCGGATGGATCACGTACAGGCGACCGCCCTGTGGCGCGACGGCGCGTTGGCCGCTATCGCCGGCGGTCGGCATCGGCAGACGCTCGACGATGGCCGCCATCGGATCGGCTTCCGTTACATTGTCCTCAATCTTTTTTCTGCTCAGATCATCGTCGCCGACTGCGATTTTGGCACTGTCTCGAGCGCGAGCAACGTGTCCACGGATCGACAGCGCCTTATCTGGCGGATCGTGAAGCCATGCAAGCAGAATTGAATCCCAATCGATCTGATTCTGCGCTTGCTCAACCGTCATATCAGTCACCCTTCCTTCGCCGCGAAAAGCCCCAGTCCGCAGTGTCGCCCGGCGCCAATGGCGATCGGGCCCGGCACCGACTCACGAAACCGCACACACACATGCCATGCCGGGAAATGCCTGTCTCTCGCAGTGTCAAGATAGTCTGGCCGACGGTAACGACTGGGGTGCGCCGAACCCGGCCAGAAGGGTGCTTTGCGCAATGCGAACGACTCGACGAGATCTGCGGGCAGGCCAGCCTGCACCACGGCCTTCATGAAGAGTTGTTCGGTCTTTGTCGCCTGCCCGGCACGCTGCTCGTCCTTTGTTACGCCGCGGAAATCATCGAATCCCGGCAGGATTACCGGCGTCACTGTCGCCCAGGTCCTGACCGAGCCGACATACCGATCGACAACGCTTCGTGAAGTCTTGCGCCAGAGGTTCATGAGCTGGCCGCGATGGTTCTTGCTCGCGTCGGTCAGTGTCTGGTTCAACAACCGCCCCTGTGCCCAGGCCGCACGCCGGCCATCGCCGCCGAATGGCTCGGCGATCAGCACGCGCCGGATCATCCCGTCGCTGTGCTCGTGTCCGATGCTGGGCAGGGGCAGATATGAAAATCGCGGCGGGGTCTTGCGTGCACCGTTCACGTGCCCTGAGAGGTAAACTTCGCTGTTGTCATCAGGGAACCGCTCCGAGAAGTCCTCTTTCTCGCGACAAGCCAGCGATCGCAGCATGGCCGCCACGACGCTTGCATCTTCCTGGCGGAATGCCACACCGTCGGGCAACTCGAAAACAGCGTACGGCCGCTGGGGTATTGTTGTTCGCTGGAAATACGCCACCATATCGAAGCATCGGGCCTTATCCGGCGGCATGTATCGCAGCGCCGCCCTTCGTCCTTTGCGCTCGACAAACACTCGCCCGATGAAGGCCTGATAGGCTCTTTCGATGTCCTGGAGTGATCCCTTACGCGGCACACGAAGACGCGGCTGGCTCGCCGGGGCATGCAGCCAGGGCTCCCACCTCTGGCCCGTCATCTGCGCGACACTGCCGTTGGTCAGAATCTGGCCATTGCCGATTGCCTGGTCAATTCCCCAGCCCAGAGCCATCAGATTTCGCGCCTCACGGCAGAGAATCCGGGCATGCTTTTCAGCCGCTTGCCAATCAGGCTCCCGAATCGGCCAGAGGTAGTGAAGGGTCACAGGCCCTGCGTACGGCGATTGGCCATTGAGCAGCAGGCGAGGAGTGACAATCTTTGAGGTGAGGCGCTCCTGCCGTTCGAATTTTTTGTCGGCATCGTTGTTTGGAACGAACAGCGTGTACGCCTGGCCCTTTTGCTGTGGTGGGGCGATGATGATCGGCGGCGGCTGGCACTCCAGCCAGCGGAAAGCATCGGCTTTGGGAGCCGACCAGTCTCCGTTGCGACAGCCGCTTCGCGAGCCGGCCACCAGAGCCTGAAAGAGCCTCATGGGCGACGGCGGCCACTCAGGCTGCTCGTCGTCCCACTTGCCGTGAAACAGAGGATCAAGCAGTGTGACCGAAATGCATAGATGGCGGGTCATCGGGCCGCGTCCTCCTCTGCTCCATCACTTTGCTGTCCCGCACTGCCCGCGCTTCTGCGTTTCGTTCCTCGGTCCGCAGCGCTCTGTCGGGATACGACTTGCTCAAGCCTCTGGCGCGTCACAGGCCCACCTCTGAGCAATTCCTTGCGCTGTTGCTCGGTTAGGCCCATCACCTTCCGCGCGAGTTCTGCATCCCACTCGGCGGGTCTCGACGGCTGCTGTACGCCGAATTCCTTCGCTGCGGCGTTTGCGAAGTTCAGGATCTGCTCATGTGGCATCGCCCAGTCCTCCCGACTACCGTCATGCCTCACCAGCTTGCACTCGGGGGCGCGCGAGGCGTCCGGTACGAGATCGCAGCCCTCGCGCAAAGAAGTCTCTGGTGGGGCAGTTGCCGCGACCAGCGCCAGCCCGAGGATGTAGCGCCGAAGGACCAGTGCATCCTCGTATTTCCTTGACTCAGCCTGAAGGGCACGCAATGGCACGAGGTTGAGCACGACCTCTCGGCGGATCTCGGTACGTTCGGTCACGTGCACGCCGCCGTGCGTCATGACCGCAGGCACGTGTGCAAGGCCCAATTCGGCTTTCGGGCCCTTCACGGTCACCTCGACGTCCGGACCCTCTAGGATCTCGCCGGCGATAGTGGTGTATTGTGCCGAGCGATGCATTGGCTGGACGTTGAAAGCGCGAATAACGGACCGCACGATCCGCGGCAACTTGGCCTGCGTCGCCCTAGAATCCCAAGACCCGAACACAATTGAGGTCGGTGCCACGCGAGCGAGCTTCTCGGCATTTGCCTGGCGATGAAAGGCGTAGAACGCCTCGAACAGCTCCGCACCGATGGTGGAGAACCGAACGATCGCGTCGGCCGCCCGGTGCCCCGCATCGAGCAAATGGACTTCACGGTCCCCGGTCGCATCGCGCGCAATGATGACGACTTGTGGCACAAGGTGTCTGTACTTCTCGCGCTTAAAGATCGGCTCCATGCGGTTGGCCTGCGAGCCGACGCTGTCGATCTGGCATACGTTTGTACGATCCTCGAAGACGTCGATGTTGTACCCGGCCTTGTCCTGTTCGACGGGATACGTCGGCGGGAAAATCACCGCGTCCTTGCCCTCGACGGGTTCGAGCCACTGGCGCATGACCAGCGCCGCCACATCACTATCGTCGGTGAGCCAACTGTCGAACTGTTTCAGGATATCAACCATATTGTTCTCCTTGAATGATGGTTGCCTTTTCGAGGCCCTTGAAGCTGCCACGATACACAAACCGTGTCCGTAACTTGAGCATTACCACTTCACGAAACGATCCAAGTGTAGCTACGCGCGCAACGGGAGCACTAAGAGGGATACGCCAAGTCGCGAACTGAACCTCTATAGTAGTGTGCTCCTCATCCTTAAGAAGATTAAGAACAGGCCGACGGTAAGTTGTCGCGGCTGGTCGGTGATCAACTGTAGTGTGTCTCTTCTTGAGCTTAAGAACAGGAAAGAATCGCTGAAGTCCGATGGCGCCAAGAAGCTCGGTAGCGGGGCGGGTCGGTAACTCTTTAAGCCCCCTGTGCTCATTGAGAGAGAATCCTATGTTCAAAGCGTCCCAGCACAGATCGCTGTCAAAGCCATAGGAGCCCTGTTGCCTAGCACTGACTTTTAACATGTCGGCGGGATTGGACAGAATTTCGGCCTTTACCCTACCCAGGGGTTTCTGCCATTTTGTGAACATTTGCGCCGAGGTTGCGTTGGCTGCCCAAGTCTTGAATGGGTTCTTATCTACCGCATTCGCTTTCGTTGTCTCCAGATCAACCGTTGTGCACCACCAATCCAGACGCAAAACGATTAGATCACGAATGTGAATCTGAAGCGGTGCTGTTTTGGGATCATCAGAAGGTAGAGAACGGACCTGCGCAGAGATAAGGGCGTTCAGGACGTTCTGTAAATCGAAGGTCTGAGCATTCTGGAGCACGAGCAGGAATCTATGCTCATCAAACCACCCCTCCGCCCCGGGCCACAGGCGGTGGGCCAGCTCCAGCAGGCCGCAGCAGGCAAAGAACTGCCCGGGATTGGTCACATCGACGTTTACACTGAAACTGGGCGTGAGATTGCTCATACCACGGCCTCCCCCTTGTTCTCGTTGGCCGCGGTCGAGGCCATGGCATCTGCGCATCGCAGTAGTGACTCCAGCCAGGCCAGCCCCCAGCGGCCAAAGCGATGCTGAAGTCGGCCGAATCCCTGGATCGCTTCCACAGCCGCTGTTTCATTCTGGCGGGTGGTTGGACGCCTGCGCTGCCCCGTCGCCGGGTCTGTTGGGCCCTCATTGTCAAACGCTCGCTGTTCGAAGTGTGGCCGGCCCCACCCGTGATGCGCCGCGATCAGATGAAGAGTCAGATCGCGTTCCGGGTGTCCGTTGATGTCAGGATCGGCAGCCGCTTCCAGCAGTGATCCGAATTCGTGCCGATAGCCGCCCAGCTCGCGCCAGTGACCGTACTTTTCTGACTTGGCCAGCGGTTCGCTGCCATTCGTGTTGTTGGCATACCGCTGCCAGACCGGTCGATCTTTGCCTCGATCGTGCCAGCGTGCGGCAAGCACCAGAGCCTCGCGCAACGGGTTCGGCAGCCCGAGCGCACGCCCGATGTGCTCTGCATGTGTCGAGACGCAATTAAGGTGGTCGGACAGACTCTCTCGGAGTGGCGCCTGTTCCGGGCTATCGGCAGCGACTTCCCGTTGCTCAGCCAGCAGTACCAGCTCTTCGACGACGCCTTCATCTTCTTCGCCCTCCGGCGGTTCCTTCAGCGAGATGCGCTCGCGCTGGCGCAAGTTGACCGGCGGCTCGTGGGTTTCCTGTCCGGTGAGCAGATGCGTCCAGCGTTCGCCCTCGGCGTCGCGGATGTACAGCCAGCGCTCGCGCTTACGCAATGCGCCTGCGGTCTGTGCCCGGCCGGACGATTCCTCGGCCACGTCGAGTTTATCGCGTGGTTCAATCTTCGCTGGATCGAGCATTCCGTTCTCATTCAGCCCCCCGGCTTCGATGGGAAGGACAACCGTCGCATAAGCAAGCGGGTCGTGTCCCTGGGGCTTCTCAAGTAACTTTGAAAGCTGCCACAGCGATGCCTCGCCGCGTTCGTTCAGCAGCACCAGCTTAAAATCAAGCCGCTCGTTCTTATGGCGATGTTCCTTCAACAGCTTGGCAAGAGCGTCGCGGACGCGATTGGTCCGGTCGCGCAGCCGCTCATGCGCAAGAATCGGGCAAGCCTGGAACCATTGACAAAGCGATTCTTTTTCGACCTCTGCCTCCGCCAGCATGCGCACTTCTGCGCGCCAGGCTACGTATGTTTCCGGCGGGTCGGCTGTCAGTCCGTGCAGGTAAGCTTCTACCTCCGGTCGGCCCGGCATTTGCTGGTCGATCGATGTAAGCGACCAGGCGTCGAACAGGATATCGGTGGCGGGCAGAATGTGCGGCGCCGCGGCAAAAGCACTGAGGAGATCCTGTTGCTGAGATAAAGCCTTGAGTGCCTGTGACGAAGCATCGTATGCATCATTTGCTGACGGCAGTTGCCGAAGCACCTCGACCGTCTTGTGCAACTGTTCTCTCAGTGGATCGCTCTTTTCGATCGGACCTGCGACAACGGTAATCGTTGCATCTCGCGGCTGATCATCCTTGTCCACGCCGAGTCGATTCACGCGACCCAGCCGCTGAATCATGCTGTCCAGCGTCGTCAGGTCGCAGACCATATGATCGGCGTCCAGATCAATGCCCACCTCGCCAGCGGAGGTCGAAACAAGATAACGCGTTTGGTCCAGTCGCGGCGGGTCCCGATCGGACTTGAATGCGTGGAACAGACTGCTTTCAACCAACTGGTCGCGCTCATAGCCGCGAATCGTGCCGGTCAGCACGGCAACCCGTCCATCCTGGCCACGGCCCAGTTGTCTGCGAATAAGCTCCGCCACCTTCTTCGCGGTTTCGGGTGAACGGACATAGACAAGAACGCGGCAAGCTTGCTGATCCGCCTGTTCGTGCGCGAGTGCATGGCGGGCAATCTGCCCGGTCAAATCCTCAGTTGAATCCACATGAGCAAATCTCAATCGCTTCACCGCGGCGAGGCGTTGCCGAACAAGCGGGTGGTTGTGATCTGCGGCATCAAGTTCAAAACTGGCTCTGCTGATGGAGCCGTTGGACTTAGGGTTGCGTGTCGTGGCGGACAGTTCCAGAACCGTGAGCGGTCGATGCATATCCTTCAGATCGCAATGCTGCGCCTCACGTTGTTGCTCGTTCTCGACCGCACGCAACAGCTCACTGAATGCCGGGGTTAGATGTGCTTCGTCATGGATGATCAGTGTGTCGTGGCCGATCAGACCTGCGTGGTGGGCGCGCCCGTATCGCCCGTCGCCATAGCCGCTGAACAGCAGCTTGCTGCCGATCATGTCGATCGTGCCGATGATGATCGCAGGATGGGCAGGATTGATCTTCCATGCGCCGTTATCTGCCAGCTCGCCGCGAAGCGTGCTGACGGCCAGCGGTGGAAGCTTGCTATCAAGTCCGGCCATTTGCCGCAGCGCGTCGGCCAGCGCCTGGATCGCGTGCGCGTGTTTGCTCCACTGCGAATCTTGAGGTTGCAGCAACCGCTGGCGCAGCTTCTCGGCGACGTCCGTCGCCTGATCGACAACGGTCCGCCGATTCACGATGTACACCAGTCTCCTCGGCAGCTTTGCTCCATTGGCCAGCGCGATCAGCCAGATGGCGATCACGCTGGTTTTGCCCAGACCGGTCGGTATGTCGATCAGCGAAGGCACTTTGCCCTGAGAGAAAAACTGCTCATACAGCCGCTGCTGCCAGGGCATGGGGCTGTAACCCGTAAGCGCCTCAAAGAACGGCTTGAAACCCAGGATTTCCCCGCAGGCCATGAAATGCCCCCAAATGTTCCGCAGGCAGAGGCTACACCAAATGAATCAAAGTTCAAGCGAAAACGTCGTGTGTGCCGGCGCAGAATCCGCCGGCAATGTCCCGGAGCAATCTGCAAGTGGCAGAGAAAGCGGTGGCGATTCACCCGGATTTGCCGGACGATTCTGCATCGTGCGAACCGCTGCGAAATGAAAGATGGCCTCTATCGGAGTCGAAACCTTCGCGAGTTTCCACAGGAAATCGGGCAATCGCGCCCCGGCGCGGCACAGAATCCGGCACACCTGGCGACGCGCCAGCACCAAATCGACAATGCGGCCAGCAGCAGCCTCGGCTGATTCTGCAGCTTCAGAATCTTCAGAAGCTACAGCAGGTTCAGCCGCTCGCCGAAGGCCGAAGGCGTCAGCCGCCCGACGCCGGCGAAGCGGACGGCGAAGCCGCAGCGATACGCGACGACCAGCGCAAGGCGGATGCGGACTTCGATCGCGACTTTGGCCAGGCGCTGAAGCTGATCGCCTCGCTGCCGCTGAGCAAGGCCCAGAAGGCCCAGGCCGTGCGGCGGCTGCTGGCCAAAGGCATGAGGCGTTAGCCGCGATCCGATCAGTTGCTGCCCGCGTAGGATTGACAATGAGCACGTCGTCACCAAACGGATCAAACGGACGAAACGCCAACGGGCGCTTCGCCGCGGGCAATCCTGGCGGGCCGGGCAACCCCCACGCCCGCCGGGTTGCCCGCCTGCGTGCCGAGCTGCTTCGGGCTGTGACGCCCCAGGACCTGCGCAACGTCATCGCCGCGCTGCTGCGCAAAGCCAGGCGGGGCGACGTGCCGGCGATCCGGGAACTTCTCCAGCGGCTGCTTGGCCCGCCGGTGGAACTGGATTTCGCCCAGCGTCTGGATGCCCTGGAACAGGCGCTGCGGCAATTGCAGCAGCGGACAGGCCAATGGTAAGACGAAAACTCCATCAACTGGAACGTATGGCCGGCAGGCTTCGCGACGCCGACTGCCCGCACTGCGGGGGTCGCCTGGGCATCGGCGGGGTGGCGCTGGTGATGGTTCAGGGGCGCTTTGCCGGCAGCGAGCACCACACCTACAACGCCGATCAGCGCTGCCCACGCTGTGGCGCAGCCCCGCCGCTGGTCGTGGACATCGTTGCGCCGGCCTGCGACACCGATCAGCAGCGGCTTGAGGCACTGCTGAACCCCGCGCCGGGCGGCTAACGCCCTGGCCCTGCGCTGGGCGGCTGGCAGTGGCGCCTGCCCAGCCCCGAAGATGCCAAGATGCCAAGATGCCAAGTGCGCCAGGATCTTGGCATCTTGTCATCTTCGCGAAAATCAACGGAAAAACGGGGATTCTCTGTGCCAGGGCCCCGAAGGCGCCAAGTTCGCCAGGAACTTGGCATCTTGGCATCTTCGCCGGGCGCCCTGGCCCTGCGCTGGAACGATCCACCCCCGCCGCCCGGTGGAACAGGCACCGGGGGGGCATAACCGAACGGTGCCAGTTTGCGCCGTCACGAACCGCCGCGGATCAGGCGGCGTACAATCACGAACGGGACGGCGGCTGATCCCCGCCAAGCGGTCCGGGCTTCGCCGGCGTTTTCTCACCTGTCGCGCTGGCCGGCCCGGACCGGTCCGATTGCAGACAGGTGAGGCATGCCTTTCACTTCTTCATCGCTGCTGGAACACGACAGGCGGATCAGCGAGCTTCTCGGAAGGTTCAAGGACCTGGCCGGGCAGTACGTCGCGACCCTGAAGCTCGCAGCGCAGGACCTGGCCCGACTTGGCGGCAATCAGAAGCTGATCGCCGCTTACGCCCGGACACGAGCCGCTCTGGCTGCAACCTGTCAGGCCCTGGGCCGCGAGTACGCATGGCTGGCGGCGCTGGCCGCATACCTGAATGACCGGCAGGCGCAGGAGGCGTTCGCCGGCGCAGCGCAAATGATGGGCCAGTTGGCGCAGTTCGTTCACGACGGTCACCCGCCGCAACTGCCGCAATCCATCAGGGGGACCGACTTCTCTATCGCCCTGAGCGCCGCGCGTCAGCGCATGCTCGCCCGGATGATGCGAAGGCTGGATATCAGGCTGCGAAGGATGCGGCGCAAGCCGGACCACGGGCGGCAGGGCCGGACAGCCCCCGCGAGTACGCCGCGTCTGTATCGCGCTGCGCAGGTCGCCGGCCAGCAGTACGAACAGGCGCTTCAGAAGACCGGCAGGCCGCTGACCGACGACCAAGCGTATAGCTATGTCTGCGCGCACTGCGAATCGCCGGACGAGCTGCCGCAACGCGAGACATGGAAGCGGCAGCTTCGCGCCTATCGCAAGGCCGCCGGCCAGCGCAAGAACTCACCCCGCGCCGGCAGGGCGAAGAATGCCCGGTCGATCATTCCGCCCGACGCGACACGCTGAAAGCGGACAAAAAGCGGACAAAAGCGGATATCCGCTTTTTTCCGCTTTCGCGTGCAAACCGCTACGGGATTGCGCCAAAGCCATTTTTGGCGCCGCAAGCCGGATGCCCGGATGTCCGCTTCGCGCAGGGTATGAGCACCAACACACCTTCCGGTTTTTCGGCGGCGCGACCCGCCCCGCCACGCCTGCTGCTGACGCCGCGCGAGGCGGCGGCGGCGCTGGCCATTTCCGAGCGCAGCCTCTGGAACCTCGCGCAAACCGGCCAGGTAAGGCGGCTGAAGATAGGCCGGGCCGTGCGATACGACGTGCGCGACATCGAGGCTTTCATCGCGCGGCGCAAGGAGGTGCCCCGTGACTAGCGGGCCGCTGGCCGGGCCGGTGCTCACGTGCCTGGCCGATGTGGAGCCACGCGAGGTCGAGTGGCTCTGGCCGGGGCGCGTACCGCTCGGCCGGATCACACTGCTCGTTGGCCGGCCCGGCGAAGGGAAAAGCTTTCTGACGACCGATATGGCCGCGCGCGTCAGCACCGGAGCGCCCTGGCCCGACGGCACAGCCTGCCCGCGCGGAAGCGTGATCATCGTTTCAGCCGAAGACGACCCGGCTGACACGATCCGCCCGCGCCTGGACGCCCACGGCGCTGACGCGCGCAAAGTACATTTGCTATCAGCCGTGCGCTGGCTGGATGAGCAGGCCAAACTGCGCGAGCGAATGTTCACGCTGGGCGACCTGCCGGCCCTGGAATCGGCGCTGAAGCAGGTCCCGGATTGTAAGTTGGTCGTCATCGATCCCATTGGGAGCTTTATCGGCGGCGCTACGGACGCGCATCGCGATAACGAAGTGCGCAGTGTGCTTGCGCCCGTGGCGAAGCTGGCCGAAAAGTACGGCCCCGCGGTGCTTGTGGTGGCACACAGGCGCAAAAGCGCCGGCTCCATCGCCGACGATCTCGCATTGGGCAGCCGCGCCTTCACTGGGATCGCGCGGGCGGTGTGGCACGTTTGCCGTCGGGGCGACGCCGAGGCGGACGAGCAGATCACCGGCAGAAGGTCGCGCGTGCGCCTGCTCGTCCCAGGGAAGAACAACCTCGCCGCCGAGGGCGACGGCCTGGCCTTCATCATTGGCGGCGAGCCGCCCCGGCTCATATGGTCGCGCGAGCCGGTGGCCATGACCGCCGATGAAGCGCTGGTGCACGAGAGTGGCGCCCCAGGGTCGAGGCCAGGCCCGCAGCCAGAAGCCCTGAAGGCGGCTGCGCAGTGGCTGGCGAAGCTGCTGGCCGACGGCGAAGTTGAGGCCGGTAGGGTGCGCGCAGAGACCGCCGCCGCCGGTCTGGCCTGGCGGACCGTCCAGCGCGCCGCTGACGCCATGGGGGTGGTGCGCGACAAAAACGCCTTCGGCGGCGGCTGGCAGTGGCGCCTGCCCAGGCCCGAAGATGCCAAGTTCGCCAAGAACTTGGCATCTTGGCGCCTTCGTGAAAATCAAGGAAAAAACGGCAATTTTCTGTGCCACGGCCCCGAAGATGACAAGTTCGGCGAACTTGGCGCCTTCGGCGGGAATGGCCAGGCCCAGCCCGCCGCTGCCAGCGAGGCCGCGATCGCCTTGGCCGAGGTGCGGCAGGCCTGGGCGCAGGCCAACGCCGGCGTCCCCGACGCCGACGATGAGTTCCTGGCTCTGAGCTTGGAGGCTGCCGCGCGCCAGTATGCTGGGAAGCGCCTGGCCGAGTTCAGCGCCGCCGAGCTGCGCCGGTTCCTGGGAGACGGCTTCGGGGTGGCGCCGCGTGCGGACGACGGCGGCTGACGCCCTGGCCCTGCGCTGGAACGATCCACCCCCGCCCGGTGGAACAGGCACCGACCGGGCGGCGCATGAGGCAATCGATTCTGAGTGTTGCTTGACAAAACGAAAGCAGCGGTTATGATGCTGCCCATGCAGGCCGGAAGTATCAGCGATCGGTTGCGTGAGGCGATCCTGCGGAGCGGGCAGAGCCGCTACGCAATCGCCAGGGCGACGGGCATTTCGCAGGCGGCGCTGAGCCGCTTCATGAGCGGCAAGCGCGGGCTGTCGCTTGGGTCGGCGGACAAGCTTGCAGAATACTTCGGACTTCAACTGCTGCCGGCGAGCCGGCGGCGAAAGGACAGGTGAACGATGGCGACGATTGGAAGCGATCCCAACGGCAGGAAGCGGATCCTGTTCGTGGCTGCCGACGGCAGGCGGAAGACGATCCGCCTGGGCAAGGCGAGCATGAAGCAGGCCGAGGCCTTCAAGGTGAAGATCGAGGACCTGGTGGCCGCGGCCTGTGGCGGGAAGCTGATCGAGGACGAAACCGCCCGCTGGCTGGCCGAATTGCCCGACGCGCTGCACCGGCGGCTGGTGGCGGCAGGGCTGGTCAGACCCCGCCCCGGCGGGCGCGTGACGCTGGGGGCGTTCATCGATGAGTACCTCGCCGGACGCCCTGGCCTGAAGCCGGCGACGGTGATTGGCCTGAAGCAGGTTCGCCGGTATCTGGTCAACCACTTCGGCGAGAACCGGGACATGCGCACGATCGGCCCGGACGAGGCCGAAGCATTTCGCCAGTCGCTGGTGAAGGCGGGGCTGGGGGAAAACACGATCCGCCGGACCATCGGCAGAAGCCGGCAGTATTTCAAGGCGGCGATCCGCCGGGGACTGCTGCGCTCGGCCAACCCGTTCGAGGGGATGGCGGCGTCCACAAGGGCCAACAGGGCGAGGCAGGCGTTCATTTCCCGCCAGGTCATCGAGAAGGTGCTGGACGCTGCCCCGGATGCCCAGTGGCGTTTGCTGATCGCGCTGGCCCGCTTCGGCGGATTGAGGATACCCAGCGAGGCCCTGTCGCTGCGCTGGTCGGATGTGCTGTGGGATCAGAACCGCCTTCGCGTGCCGCAACCGAAGCTGGAGCACATCGGCAAAGGCGAGCGGATCATTCCTCTTTTCCCGGAGCTGCGGCAGCCGCTGCTGGACGTTTTCGAGCAGGCCGAGCCGGGCAGCGAGTACGTGATCACCCGTTATCGCGACCTGGCAGTGAACCTGCGGACGCAGTTTTTGAAGATCATCCGGCGCGCCGGCGTGACGCCCTGGCCGAAGCTGTGGCACAATTTGCGGGCAACACGCCAGACCGAGCTTGCCGAGAGCTACCCGATGCACGTGGTCTGCGACTGGATCGGCAACACGGGAGCGGTGGCGATGGAGCACTACCTGCAAACCCTGGATGCTCACTTCGCCCGCGCGATCGCCGAGCCGGCGAAGGCCCCGGATGCGGCTGACGCCTTACCCCTTCGGTGTGCGGCTGACGCCCTGGCCCTTCGGGAGCACGCCCGCGTACCCGAACAAAAGGTTTGCGCGGCACAGAATCCGGCACACTGGCCCCCAATCCCTCAGGAAACCCCGGCAAGCGCGGCACAGAATCCGGCACAGTATACGGCGGAATCGGGCAGCATGGCGCGGAAAGCGGAGAGCACCATAACGCCGGAACCATCGAACTTACCTGAAGATACGACATCGTGCGAATCGGTGCAAAAAAGGGGATGGCCTCTATCGGAGTCGAACCGATACGCCCTTTCGGGCAATGGATTTTGAATCCATCGCGTCTGCCAATTCCGCCAAGAGGCCTGGAGTCGGCTGGGAAGACTTATTTATCACACCGAGTGCCGGATGCCAACAGGCCAGCGTTTGCCTGGCCGGCGAGGAATTATAGGTGGGCAGTAGTGGGCGGGGCGGATGAGCGTGCGGAAGAAGCGTCGGCGGGGATGGAGATGTTTCTGTGGGGCTGGCGGCGGCGCAGCAGGGCGTCGTGCCTGGCGATCCATGCGGCCTTGCGCACGACCTTTCGTTTGAGCGGCTCGACGGATGGCAGGCCACACTCGCGGGCGTAGTGAGCCAGCCAGCGATCGCGCTGTTGGTCGGAGATCGGCAGCGGCAGAGTGCTGTACCAGAACTGGGCCAGGTCCTTGACGATCCATCGGGTACGGGTGAACAGCGTGGGCAGTCGCCGGACCCTGGCCGAGTCGATCAGGCGCACGTCGAAGCCGCCGGCCGGCAGGGGCCTGGCAAAGAAGTGACACAGGTAAAGATCGCGGTGATGCAGTTCAGCGCGGTGGAGCCGGGCGGCCAGCTCGGCGGTGGGGATCAGCAACTGCTCGAACGCGGTGCCGGCCTGCACCAGTTGATCGGCGGCCTGATAGCCATCCAGATCCTCGAAGATCACGAAGCTGCGTCGGTCGGGCAGTTGTCCCCAGGCCAGCAGCTTGGCCGTCGGGATGCGTTGGGTGGTCAGTTCGCGATGGCCATTTGCTTCGAGGCTGGCGGGCGTGGAAGCGCCGATTCGCGGCGGGGCGTAGCGTTTGACATGCCAGCGGATGGTCTGCCCGTGTGCAAGCGTGGCCCTGAGGATGCAGTTCTCGCGGTCGCCCAGTCTTCGCCAGGGCTTGATCAGCGGATGAGTGAAGACCGTTTCGGCATCGATGCCCAGTTCGCGGAAGATCGGTTGATAATCTGCGGCGATGTGCATCATGCCCCGTGCGTCATGCGCTGGTTCAGCCGGGCTGGGAAGGCGCCGCTGCGGCATTGGCCGATGAGCTGGAGACGAAGCGGCTGATGCCGGGCTTGAAGATCACCTTGCCATCGACGACCACCAGTTCTTCGTCCAAAAAGAGCTGCACGGCCTTGCTGAGGACCTGGCCTTCCAGCTCCAGCCCCTTGCGTTTGACGTCTTCGACGGTATCGACGCCGACGTTGATGTGGAACACATCCTGGAGGATGACAGGCCCCTCATCAAGCTGTTCGGTGACGAAATGGGCGGTGCATCCGTGGACGCGGACGCCGCTCTCGTAGGCCTGCTTGTAGGGTGCTGCGCCGGGGAAGTACGGCAGCAGCGAGGGATGGATGTTGATGATGCGGTTCTGATAGGCCTGGACGATTCTTGGCGGCAGGATGCGCATGTATCGCGCCAGGACGATCAGGTCGGGCTTGTGCTGCTCCAGCGTCCGGTACAGCCAGTCGAAATGTTTTTCGACGTTGTCGGAGGGGAAGAAGGCGAAGGGGATGGACGCTTCTTTGGCGATCGGCTCCAGATCCGGATGATTGGCCAGCACGACTGCCAGCCGCCCGTGCAGTTTGGCCAGCCGCCAGTCTTCGATCAGTTGTTTGAGGCAATGCGGCTCCTTGCTGACCAGCACGGCGATGCGTTTTTCCTTTCGCTGGCTGTGCAGATGCACGCGGACTTCCATGTCGATCTTCTGTCCCAGCGCCAGCAGCCCGGTGATCAGCTCCGCCAGGTCGCAGCTCACGTCTTTCAGATCCACGAGCATGTCCATGACGAAGAAGCCGCGGACGACGCGCTGCTCGATGTCTTCGATGTTGACGCCACGCTCCGCCAGATACGTCGCGAACTGCGCCACGACGCCCTTCTGGTCTTTGCCAAGCACCGACACCACTGCCAGAACCTTCAGACCCTGCTGTTGCCCCTGTTGCTGTTGCGCCACAGTGAACTCTCCGGCCATTGATGCAGATAAGTGTATCGATACGCCCGTGGGGGACAACCACCGGCTGCGGCGGGCTGTAAGCCAGCACGCCAAGACGAGGCGAATGGTGGATCGCGTATTGCGGAGCGCGGAATCTGACGCAATCGGAGTTGAATCGCGAGCCCGGATTCTCGAGAGCCCAAGGGCGATCGGTCACGTCGGGCGGCGTCGGCGAAGCCCGCGCGCCGGGCATATCCGGCCGGCGAGCATGAGGACGGTGATGCCGATCGCAGCGGCGCCCGGCTCGGGAATGACCCCGGCGCGGATCGCGTTCAACGCCGAAAGATATTCACCGCCAAACATCCGCGCATGCTCGGCGATCAACGCGGCGGCCAGCGGACCGGCCTGGTTCACGTAAGCGTTGTCGATCAGCGCGTAGTCAGTGGCATCAATCACGCCGCTGTAATCGAAATCACCATTGATCCATCCGCTCAGGCTGTTGACATAGCCGTTGTCGATCAGCGAATAGTCCGTCGCATCGATGCTGCCGCTCAGATCCGCGTCGCCGAAATACGTGTATTTCACCAGCACTTCATTACCGGCGAGCGACTGACCCGAGAACTGGGTATAGATCGGCCCCGAGCCGCCCACCTGCGACAGGTCGTTGCGGAGCACGCCCAGCCCGTAGAGGAAACTTCCCGCCGTTGCATTGTCGGCCGACGCTCTGGAGCTGATGATTCCCGTTCCCTGCCAGTCGAACGCGCCGCCGTTCTCCAGCCCGCTTTTGATGCTGGCGGTGATGACGCTCAGGCTGGCGTTGTCCACCACAAGATCATTGTCGCCCAGGTCGAGTCGCGCTGTCGTGCCGGCCGTCTCTTCGATCATCAGCGTTCCCACGCGGCTGGTTCCCGTTGCCGACCCGTTGCTCAAGATCCTCACGGTGCCATCCTCGATGTTCAATCCCGCGGAGCGAACGCGGGTCATCTCCAGCATCCCCAGCCCGCGCTTGGTCAGCGTCACACCCGTCGCGACGACGTCGCCACTGACCGTCAGCCGCGAGGCCGCCGGAGCGACATGCACGATGGTGTCGCTGGCCAGCGTGATCGGTGCGGCGATGGTGTGAGAGCCGCTGCCCACGCCGATCAGTGCCGAGCCAACCGAAACCTGCATCGTGATCCTGCCTGGCCCGGCGATGGTGTAGCGGTTGGCGTTGTCGAAGTTCATCGTGCCGACGGTGAACCCCGCGCCATCGACGGTGACGGTTCTGGGTGAGCTGATGGCCCCCAGGAAATTCGCCTGTGTATCCAGTCCGTTTGGCAGCGCCAGGTTCCAGTTGCTGGCGGTGCTCCAATTGCCTCCGGCGGGGTTGGTCCATTGCCAGCGTTCGGTCCATGCCACGTACGGATCGGAAGTCGAGCCGTTGATGATCAGATCGCGATCCGTGAACAGGTTC
This sequence comes from Fontivita pretiosa, assembly GCF_050410795.1. Lineage (GTDB taxonomy): Bacteria > Planctomycetota > Phycisphaerae > Tepidisphaerales > Tepidisphaeraceae > Fontivita > Fontivita pretiosa. Next base: position 3,524,580 of record NZ_CP191258.1, read on the forward strand.
ATCCCGATCACGCCCGGCACGAACCCCACGCCGTCGCGCGGGTCGGGCAGGTCGATCACCAGGATCGGCACGTTGGTGAAGTCGAAGGCGTCGCCCTCGGTGATGATGCTGAGCTTCTGGATGTAAAAGCCCGGGACGTTGGCCACCGCGCCGCCGGCGCCGGTTACCGTGACGATGAAATCCGGCGGCGTGGGATTCGGGCCGCTGGTGAAAATCCCCACCTGCGAGGCCGTCTGCCGGCTCAGCACTGTCACATCCGCGCCGGTGTCAAACAGAAACTGCTGCGTGTCCCCCTGTCCGGCGGTGTGAGTGGCGCGGGCATTGGCGAACAGCCCGGCCCATACCCCGGGTGTCGTCGGGTCATCCGCCCAGTTGTTGAAGTTTCGCAGGCTCGGCAGATAGAACGGGTCGGGCGTCACCCCATTGACCGACAACACGTCCACGCTGAGCTTGAAATACGCCGCCGGATCGTACGAGGAGTTGGGCGCAAGAAGCTGGATGTCGGGGCTGCGCAACGTTTGCGTTCCGGTGTTCAGGCTTCGCGGCAGGCTGTTTCGCATCCGCACCTGATAGTGGGGAAGGATCGGCGAGCCGATGATGTTGGGCAACTGCGATCCGGGACGCTGCGCCAACACCGGCACGTTCCACTGCCCGCGAAGGCTCAGCGGATTGACATTGATCTGGCCGGCGCTGAACGTGGCATTGCCCAGCCCACTGACGTACACCCCCAGGGCATCGGTCACGTCGGCCACTTCTGTTCCGGCGACGCCACCCACCGTCAGCGTCGCGTTGCCCACCAGCCCGGAGCTGGCGAACTGCATGGCGTCAAGGTCGGCGTTGCGGAAGTAGTGCACCTGTGATCCGCTGTCGAGCAGCGCCGCAAAATACCGCGGCGCGCCGCCAATCGGCAGCGAACTGCCCCCGGGGAAGTTGCTGGCAACCCCGTAAAACCCGAACTCCCCATCCGGATCCTGTTCGTTGGTCAGCCCGAAGACCACGTACGGGCTGAACCCCTCGATCGGCGGAGAGTTGATCACCGGCAACGCGTGCGCCGACGGCTGTCGCGTGAATCGGATGTCCTGAATCGACGATAGCGACCACAGGCCGATCGTATCCGCCGCCGACGAAGACCCCAACCAGGGCGACGAGGTCTGCGCGGTGGCACTTGCCAGGCTCACACCAGCCACCACGAATTCGATCGCCGCGGCGGCCGCAAGCTGCCATGCCCCCGATCGCCTCAACTCTCGTCCGGCGGGGTACGCTCCAGTCTGTCGTTGCATGCATGATCTCCCGGTTGTGCCTGGCCAAGGTTGCGTCAACGCCACCAAAGTCCCCCCGTGTTCGGTGCGTGTCCCAAGTTACCCGCGGCCACTCGGGCGCGCTAGAATCATTGTACACGGTTCCAGTGCGGTGGGTGGCCGATAATTCATACCCGGTCCGCTGCCGTGCCCCGCTTTGACGCGGCTGTTGGGGCGCGTAGAATCCCTCGCCACTTGCGCCGTGGGCTTTGATTTGGCCGTCGGCGCCTTGTCAGGCACAGCGCCTCGTGGCCACCGCCGAGCCCGTAGCTCAGCAGGCAGAGCAACGGACTTTTAATCCGTAGGTCGTGGGTTCGAATCCCACCGGGCTCATCTGCAACGCCTCACAGGATCCGCTCGTGTCGGTCCGCACGCGCCGCCGTCGGTTAGGATTTGCGGCGTGAGGCACGTGTGGGCAAGCGCCGTTCGACCCCGGGCCCGGCAGTCTTGACAGCCGCGCGGGCGCGCCTATCATGAAATTTGCAGAGCAGATACGTGAATTGCATTCGCGCCGCGGCCGTGGCGGAATTGGCAGACGCGCTAGATTCAGGTTCTAGTGGGTAACACCCGTGGAGGTTCGACTCCTCTCGGCCGCATAAGACCTTTGGCCCGGGAAACGCCGGTTTTCCGGGCCTTTTGTCTATGTATGTCGCGCTGCGCGGGTGCAGGCGGCTGATTGCCCGGCCGCCAGCATCGAGTCTGGTTCGCCACATCAGATACCCTGAAGCAGGCGTCGATGATCGATCCCGCATCCATATCGGCGTACATCCTTGCCGGCGGGCGGAGCAGTCGCTTCGGCTCGGACAAGGCCCGGGCGATCGTCAACGGTCAGCCGCTGATCGTGCGAGTGGCCGACGGCCTGCGGACGATGTTCCGTCCGGTGCGGGCGGTGGCGCGGCGGGCCGGAGAATATGACGATCTGGGCATTGCGACGATCGCCGATCTGAAGCCGGATTGCGGGCCGCTGTCCGGGCTGCACGCGGCGCTGCATCATGCCGACACGCCGTGGATTCTGCTCGCCTCATGCGATTGGGTTGTTCTGGAACCGAAATGGCTGGCGGCGCTGCTGCGCGCGACCGACGCCGACGCTGATGCGGTGGCCTACCGGCATGCATACTGGGAGCCGCTGTTGGCGCTGTACGCCCGATCGGCTTTACCGGTTGTGGAATCCCACCTGCAATCGGGCAGGCTGGCCATGCAGCAGTTGCTCGACGCCCTCAGGACAGTAGCCCTGCCGCTGCCCACGGATTGGCCGGCCAACGCCCAGGTCAACACACCCGAAGAACTGCAAGCGTATCTTTCGCAACAGCGGCGATGATGCCGGCGGCCCCTTGTGTCAAATGCGGACTTGCAGAGAAATTCACAGGACTGTATGCTCTTTTGTTTTGGGAAACCGGGCTTGGTGGGGTTGTTCTAGGCCGACCCTCGCACATGTCGCCGCTGAATTGACCTCGGGAGTGTCGCATTGATGAACTCGAAGATTGCTCCGATTCTGGTGGTGGCCTGCGGGAACGTCATGGCTGGAGATGACGCGTTCGGCGCGCAGGTGCTGCGCGCGCTCGAGCGGCATCCGATGAGCGGGGTGGAGCTGCTGGATCTGTCAACGGATCCGAGCGTGCTGCTGAACCACCTGGGATCGCGAAGCGCGTTGATTGTGGTGGATGCGGCGCGGGTTGACGATTTGCCCACCGGAACCCTCATCGAGTGCGACTGGGACTCGCCGCAGAGGACGCGACTGGCCGTGGGGCAATCCTGTGGCAGCACGCACGGGCTGGGCCTGGCGGATCACATCGAAATGGCCCGCAGGCTTGGCATGCTGCCGCCAGTGGTCAAGCTGATCGCCCTGAGTATCACCGAAGCGGAAGTGGGACAGGCGCAGTCGCGGAAGCTGCTGAGGCAGATCCGCGCCGCGGCGCGGCGGGTGCGGAACCTGGCGGCGAGCCTGGCCGCGTCCAAACCCGGCGCCGGGCAGGGCGCAACGACGCCGCAGAACTCCAATGCCCGCGGCAGGTCTGCCGGGTGAATCCCCAGCACCACCGCCGCAGTTCGGCATCACTGGCCATTGAGTCAGCAATGCCCGCCCAATCCGATCCGGCCCAATCGCAGCCGATCAGGATCCCGTCTGTGGATTGGTGCTCAGGAGATGGCTGATTCGGTGCTCTCACCTGTGGCTGGGGGCTCGTCTTCGCCCAGCGACTGGCGAATGCCGCGGTTGCTCTTGACCTGGATAACCAGCAGAATGATCAACGCCACCAGCGGGGCGGCGACGAACCGCGTCCACTTGAGAAACGCCACCAGCAGCGGCTCGTTGGGAAACTTGGCGCCGACCTGCGGATCGGCCAGCTCCTGAAAGGTGTACAGCACACCGGGGATCTTGAACGTGGCGCGGTCGGGGGTGAGATTCACGTTGTTCAGGAAGGATTGCCAGGGGAACAGCAGCACCACCAGCACCAGTGCCCAGATGTAGGCGCTGGTGAGGCGTCCGACGCCGATGAGCCGCCCGACCAGCATGATGTTCACGATCAGCAGCAGGACCAGGCTCAACACGATCGAAAGGGTCACGCCGCCAAAGGTCGTGAGTCCGACCGCGTAGTGCAGCGCCAGCCGCCAGTCGATGCCGCCGGCCGGCTGGGTCGCGGCCTCTGGCGGCGGATTCAACACCAGCACGTCATAACGCACCAGAAAAAACAGCACGAGCTGCGCGATGATCAGCAGCAACAGGACGATGGCCAGTACATTCTTGGCTCGCCGCGCCGACATCAGAGCGTCGGCGTAATCGGCGGCGGTGGCGATTGCGGTGTCTTGCCTCATGCTCATTCCCGCGCTCATGGGATCCCATGCCTTTCCGAGGCTCCGGCCGCACCGGCGTGCCGGCGCCCGACCAGAGTTGTGCCGGCGAATTGCAGACTTCTTGTTATCGCAAAACCGCGCGAATCGCAAACGTCAGCAGCGCGTCGCGACACCGCCGAAAAAAGGGGTCGCGCCGAAAAAAGGGGTCGGGAGTCTTTGTCTGGCCGCGGAAAAGACTCCCGACCGGCTCAGTCTCGACCCTCTCCAAGTTCGGCGCATGTTCGGTAGCGCCACGCCGATGCAGTGGGTACAAGCTGCGGGATGGAAACATCTCGATCACCATGGAAGGTCCTGCGGCAGGCCCATGAACTGGCCCTCCGCGTCTGGCCGGCCTACTCCTGCGACTGCAGCCGCCACGACTTCACGCTCCCGCAACTCTTCGCCTGCCTCGTTCTGCGCGAGCAGCTCAAGCTCAGCTATCGCAGGGCCGAGCAACTGCTGCGCGACTCGCCGCAGTGGCTGGCCGACCTCGGCATGTCCCGCGCCCCGGATCACAACACCCTCTGGCGGGCCTTCGGCACGCTTCTCAAGACCCGGCGCGTCAACCGCATGCTCGACCTCCTGGCCCAGCTTGCCGCCAAGGCCAAACTGCTGCGTAAGCTCGACTCGAGCAAGCCGCTGACCCTCGACAGCACCTGCTACGAGGCGCGTCACCGCTCACGCCATTACGACCGCGTCTGCCGCAAGATGCTCCTGCGCGATGGCGGCAAATACACCGAAAAAACCGATGCAGACGAGGTCAATCGCTCACGCTCGCGCCGGGCCCGGCAGATGCCGAAGCTGGCCCTGGCGGTGGCCTCGGCCTGTCACCTCATCCTGGCGGCGCGGGTTCATATCGGCTGCGGGTCCGATGCGCCGGACTTCGCGCCGCTGTTGTACCATGCGTGGCGGCGGGCCAATGTGAACGTCGTCGTCGCCGACGCTGGATACGACTCAGAGGCCAACCACCGCAGCGCCCGCCTGGACATGGGTGTGCGCTCGGTGATTCCCACGGGCATCGGGCGGCCGTCGAGCAAGCCGCCCGGCGGTCGATATCGCCGGCTGATGAAGCAGCGGTTTGCCCGCAAGGCGGACCGGCGAACCTACGGCCAGCGAGCGCAGAGCGAGACGGTCAACAGCATGATGAAGCGGAACTTTGGCGATGCCCTGCGTTCCGTGCAACGCCGCCGTCGCCGGCAGGAGATGCTCTTGCGGACCCTGACGCACGACATCATGATCTACGCCAATTATGAGGGTCGAGACTGAGCCACTCCCGACCCCTTTTTCAGCCCCCGACCCCTTTTTCAGCCGGGCACGAACTGGAAGGCGAACAGCCTGGTGCCGCGCATCTCGAAACGCAGGCGAATCGGTTGTCCCGCCAGACCCGAAACGTCCGCACCCGAACGCCACCTGACTTCCCGGCTCAGGTAGTCGCCGTTGATGATGTAACAGTCCTGAACCGAGAAGCCGGGGATCGGCGAGCCGTCGGCCCGGAGGATGCCCACGCGACCCTCGCCGGTGGCGCCGGTTGCCAGATTCAGGTGCAGCCGGTCGCCCGCGAACACGAATGGCTCTGTGGTGATCACCCCGCCCGTGTAGTCGAACTCGGCGGCGACGAAACGGTCGGCCGGCTGATGCATCAGGACAAACCCGTCCCACTCGTGGCTCGGGGATTGAACGAATTCTCTCCCGCCGTGACCGCTGCGCCGCAGGCTGGCGTATTGGAGGATCTTGTCGTCGCGGCGGAACATCCCGCGCAGCACCCACGGCCAGCCGCAGTACGAGTCGCCGTACCAGCCCTGCTTCAGATACGCCGGACGCGGATAGCGCTTCCAGTTGATGCCATCACGGCTGACGCACAATTGCACTTCGCCCACGCCGACGTTTCCGCCTCGCCCGTCGATCGAGAGATGTACCCGCTCGTTCTTGTAATGGTAGTAGATTGTCGGAAACGCCAGGTACACCCTGTACGCCCAGGGATAAAGGAACACCTGGCTGCCGTATACGTCGGTCTCCTCGGGGTCGCGATCGTCGGTGCTCAGCACCGTCGGCAGCTCCGTGGTTACGTACGGCATCTCATGGTCGTGCCAGAACGGGTTGGGCGACGGCGTGTACGGCCAGGGCTTCAGCGGGTCGTCGGTTTCGGCCCGCACGACCTTGCGTCCCCGGGATTTGGGCACATCGCCGTGGTTGCCACGCATGTAGCATACGTACTTGTTGTGGTTGGGATCCCAAAAGAAGACGGCCTGCGAATCGGCATTGAAAGGCAGAAGCTGCACCTCATTTTTCACCCAGCGAATCCCGTCGGGCGATGTGTACAGCACCATCCCCTCCGCCGTTGGTGTGCCGGGCTTGTCATCGCCTATTTGACAGGTGAAGTACTTGTACCGCCTGGCGGAATCGGGGTCGTGCTCGTCGTAATAGGCGCTGCCCGTGCCCGTGCCCCAAATGACGATGTTATTCTCCCGGGAGCCTCGGAACTCATACAGCCCGAGCTTGGGCTTTTCCCACGCGACTCCGTCGGTCGAGATCGCCAGGCACACGAACGCCACGCCGTCGCGCGTCGAAAGGTAATACATCTTGTAGCCGCCGGGATCCTCGATGACTGACGAGTACTCTCCGGGGTTCTCCCAGGGGAACTCGTCCTTGAGCACCGGCTTGATCGGCGTCGGGGGATGTACCTGGAAGCTCACACCCTTGACCTCCGCCAGCATCATCTCGTCGATGAACATGTGTCGCTGCCCGCCAAGCTGAACCGGGGCAGTCGTGGGTTGTGCTGAAAACACATGCTGGGGGCAGATCAGGCAGAGAAACGCGATGCACAGCAGGCGGCTGATTTGACGGAAATTCACCACGGGCCTCCTCCCGACGAAAGTCGCGCGGCGATCGTACGACGGCTCTGCCGTGGCTGCAAACTGGCCCGTCCCGATTAGACCCGCATCGAGTTGAACAGGCTCTGGTTGGTCTTGTGCTTCTGGAGTGCTTCCAGCAGCGCCTTCATGGCCTGGGCGGGGGGCATGTTGATCAGGTGCCTGCGGACGGCGCGGGCCGCGGCCAGCGTCTTCTCGTCCATGAGCTTCTCTTCCTTGCGCGTGCCGCTCTGGGCGATGTTCAGCGCCGGAAAGATCCGCATGTTGGCCAGGTTGCGGTCCAGCGTCAGCTCCATGTTGCCGGTGCCCTTGAACTCCTCGAAGATGACCTGATCCATGCGGCTGCCGGTGTCGATCAGGCAGGTGGCCAGGATGGTCAGGCTGCCGCCTTCTTCCAGTTTTCTGGCCGCTCCAAACAGTCGCTTGGGGATCTCCAGGGCGCGTGCGTCGATGCCGCCGGACATGGTCCGCCCGCTGCCTGGCCCGCCGACGTTGAAGCTCCGCCCCAGCCTGGTCAGCGAATCCAGCAAAACCACGATGTCCGCGCCGAACTCCACCTGTCGCTTGCACCGCTCGATTACGAGCTGCGCCAGGTCCAGGTGCTTTTCGACGGTGTTGTCGTTGCTCGAAGCGTAGACCGTGCCCGGAACGTTGCGGCGCATGTCGGTGACTTCCTCGGGCCGCTCGTCGATCAGCAGCAGAACAAGCTGCACGTGCGGATAGTTGGCATGAATGGCGCGGGCGATGTTCTGAAGCAGAATCGTCTTGCCGCTGCGCGGCGGGGCGACGATCAGCCCGCGCTGCCCGAAGCCCACCGGCGTGAGGATGTCCATTACCCGCGTGGTCAGCTCCGCCGGATCGTGCTCCAGCTTGATCATCGGGGCCGGATCCAGCGCCGTGCCCTCGTAGAGGTGAGCCTTGGCGACGTATTCGTCTGGCGTTCGGCCCTCGATGGCCTGTACGCGCGCCAGCGCCCGCCCGCGCTGTTCGCCTCGCAGCAGCAGCCCGGGGCGAAGCTGAAGCTGTTTGATGGTGTTTCGCGGCACGACGATGCCGCCCCGCAGCGGGCGCAGCGGTTGCGCCGGATCGCGCAGTTGTCCGTCGCGCCGTTCATCGGCGATATGCAAAATGCCTTCCAGAGTTGTATCACTCATCCGTGCGCATCCATTTGAAGGGTGCTGCAACCGGTACCGGACCGGTGTGATCCCGGGGCTTGATGACTTCTAACATACTACGGCCGCTGAACCTGCGCACGGGCCGGAACACAGCTCGCCGCTGCTCCGTCCCCGCAGCGAAAAGCGCCTGGCGTTGGCCCTGAGCCGGCGCCGGCTCCGCGCCGGGCTGGCGGACCATTGCCTGCTTCACGCATTGAAGTGCGACCCTCGCGGCCCCGGAGTAGAACCTATACTATAGCCGCATCTCATCCGGAGTAAAACATGGATCTGGTTTCACGACTCACCCAGGACGTGCAGGCGGCGCTGAAGGCCGGGCAAAAGGACCGCCTCAACGTCCTGCGAATGCTCCTCAGCGACGCCAAATCCGCTGATCTGAAGAAGATGACCCCGGAACAGGCTGTCGCCGCCTATGCCAAAAAGCTCGCCAAGAGCATCGAGGAATATCAGAACTACGGCAAAACCGCCGAGGCCGAACAGCTCAAGCGCGAGCTGGCGGTGGTCCAGGAATACCTGCCGCAAAAGGCCTCGCCCGAGGAAACGCAGCGCCTGATCGAGCAGTTCCTGGCTCAGCATCCTTTCACCGCCCGGGACTTCGGCAAGGCGATGGGAGCGTTCATGAAGGCCTACGGCTCGCAGGTCGATGCCGCCACCGCCAACCAGATCCTCAAACAGAAACTCAGCGGATCGAGTTCGATCAGCACGTGAGGTAAAAAGGGGTCGGGAGCATTTTTCCAAGGTCCGGAAAATACTCCCGACCCCTTAGAATTTCCCTGCTGCCATGCGGGGTGGGCATCATCGCCCAGACGCGATTCCGCCGGTCGGCCTGGTGCACCACCAACCGCCGTATCGAGTGCAGCATCGGGACCATCGGCCGGATCATGATCGACCAAGTCAACGCCAGTCCCCCGGCCGCCCTTGCCGCGGTTCTGGACCTATCCGAATCCGTGGCGCCAAATCGGGGATGACTCAGGACCAAGGCTCATTGACTTCGGCCTTGGAGTCGATACTATCTTGGATCTGAACAGGACCTGACTGATGATTGCGATTGCTCCCAGAATCATTCGTTCGACGCACCGAACAGGCCGCGTCTAGGGGCAATCGCATCACGAGCGAGCGGAAAACAGAACCCTGAGGCGCCGGGCCTCAGGGTTTTTTGTTGGCCGGAGAGTCAGTCATGGCGAACAGGGATGGATCGAATCAGGACAGCAACGAGCCAGGCGAAGCGGTGTCACCGGGGACGCTGACGCAGCGTATGTCGCGGCGGCCGATCGTCGAGCTGCTGCTTCTGGCGGCGCCGACGGTGGCGCAGATGGCGTCGTACACGCTGATGCAGTTTGCCGACCGGTGGATGCTGGCGCGGGTGGGCGATCTGGAAGCGGCGGCGGCGGGGACATCGGGCATCACGTATTTCTGTGTGATCGGCTTTGGCTTCGGGGTGCTGCTGCTGGTGAACACGCTGGTCAGCCAGAGCTTCGGACGCCGCGATCTGGGCTCGACGGGGCGATACCTGTGGCAGGGGATGTGGTTTGGCGTGGCGTTCGGGGTGGCGACGCTGCTGCTGTGGCCGCTGGCCGAGCCGATGTTCCGCGTGATGGGACACGAGCCACGGATGGTTCGACTGGAAGCACAGTACATGCGTGTTGTGTCGCTGGCGGGATGGGCAAAACTGGCGGCGGTGGCCATGAGCCAGTTCCTGCTGGGCCTGCACCGCCCGGGCATCGTTTTTGCCGGAACGCTGGTGGGGATCCTGGCCAACGTCTTTTTCAACTGGCTGTTGATCTATGGAAACTGGGGCTTTGCGGCGCTGGGTGTGGCCGGTGCCGCATGGGGCACCAACGCCGCCGTCACCTGCGAGCTGCTGATCATGGGGCTGTATGTCTGGCGTGCCGAGTTCGCGCGCGTACATGCGACGCTGGACTGGCGTGTGCGCTGGCCGATGCTTCGCACGCTGCTGAGGGTCGGTCTGCCGGCGGGTTTCCAGCTCGTCTGCGACATCGCCGCCTGGACGATCTTCATGAACGTGATCGTGGCCAGCTTCGGCACGGCGGCGCTGAGCGCCAACAGTTTCGCGTTCAGCTACATGCATCTGTGTTTCATGCCGGCCATCGGGGTGGGCAATGCCGTGACCGCGCTGGTGGGCAAGTACATCGGGATGGGCCGGCCGGATCTGTCGGCCCGGCGGGCGCACCTGGGGTTTGTCGTGTGCGCGATTTACATGGTTTTGACGGGGATCGTGCTGTGGGCGTTTCGCTACCAGCTTCTGGGAATCTTCTCGCAGGATCCGCAGGTGTTGCGGATCGGCTCGACGATCATGTTCTTCGTGGCGATCTACCAGATCTTCGATGCGATGTTCGTGGTGTACGTGGGCGCCCTGCGCGGGGCGGGTGACACGCTGGTCCCCGCAGCGGTGCAGGCGGTGCTCGTCTGGACGATCGTCGTGTTCGGCGGGGCGGTTCTGGCGTGGCGCGCGCCGCAATACGGCGTGGCCGGACCCTGGACGCTGGCGACCGTCTTCGGGGCACTGCTGGGGTTGTTTCTGCTGTGGCGGTTCGTGCGTGGCCAGTGGAGGTCGATCCGTCTGCATCACGATCAGGCACAGCCGGCGATCTCGAATGTCTCGGATCAATCCGCTAAATTGTCCGTCCTTACGGAAGCTTCATCATGAGCACTCAGGCTTCACAACCGCAACCGGCGCAGCAGAAGGTCAGCTACAAGCAGACGCTCAACCTCCCGCAGACGAGTTTTCCGATGGAGGCCAGGCTCGTGCAGAACGAGCCGCTGCGTCTGGCGCGATGGCAGGAGATGCGGCTGTACGAGAAGCTGATGACCGCCCGTGCCGCCGGTCCCAGGGGCAAGTGGATCCTGCACGATGGCCCGCCTTTCGCCAACGGCGACATTCATGTTGGGCATCTGGTCAACAAAGTGCTCAAGGATGTGGTGTTGCGTTTCCGCTCGATGCAGGGCTATCAGACGCCTTATGTGCCGGGCTGGGACTGTCACGGGCTGCCCATCGAGCACAAGATCACGCAGGATCTTGGCGGCAAGTCGCGGCAGATGCAGACCATCGAGATCCGCAAGCTGTGCTCCGACTACGCCAGGCGATACGCCGAAATCCAGAGCAGGCAGTTTCAGCGTCTGGGCATCCTTGGGGAATGGGACAATCCATACCTGACGATGTCTCCTGATTACGAGGCGGCCACGCTGGAGGTCTTTGCGCGCTTTGTCGAAGCCGGGCTGGTCTACAAACAGCTCAAACCGGTGCACTGGTCGATCGCCAATCAGACTGCCCTGGCCGACGCCGAACTGGAATACAAGGACGTGGAAGACACCAGCATCTATGTGGAGTTCCCGGCGGCCAACCCCGGGGCGCTGAAGGGCAGGTTTGATCTGCGATTGAACGCGAAGGTGGGTTTTCTGATCTGGACGACCACGCCCTGGACGCTGCCGGCGAATCTGGCCATTGCCGTGCATCCGGACGTGGAGTACGCGTTCGTGAAGTTCCTGTGGAACCAGGAGTGGCATGTGGACGTGGTGGCCAGGGACCTCGTCGAGCGGGTGTTCAGCAGGCTGCCCGGGCTTGAGCAGGTTCAGGTCGTCAAGACAGTCTTCGGCAAGGACCTGGTCGGCCTGGAGTACATTCATCCGTTCATGAACCGCACCGGGCGGATCGTGCACGCCGAGTACGTCACGACCACCGACGGCACCGGGCTGGTCCATACCGCCCCCGGGCACGGCGAGGACGACTATCACACCGGCATCCACAACAACCTGGAGATCTACTGTCCGGTGCTGGCCAACGGACGCTTCGATGAGACCGTGCCGCCGTGGATCCAGGGCAAGACGGTCTGGGAGGCCAACCCGATCATCATCGAGAAGCTGCGCGAGCTGAAGGTGCTGTTGGGTACCGAGAAGCTGGTACACAGCTATCCCCATGACTGGCGATCGAAGACGCCGACCATCTTCCGCGCCACCGAACAGTGGTTCATCGCGATCGACAAGCCGTTTGAAATCCGGGATGAGGCCGCGGGTTTCAGGGACGAGCACGCCGGGCTGTCACTTCGGCAGCGTGCGTTGCGCGCGATCGAGCAGACGCAGTTCATTCCCGCCTGGGGCCGGGCGCGCATCCAGGGGATGCTCGAATCCCGTCCGGACTGGTGCATTTCGCGGCAGCGCTCCTGGGGCATGCCGATTCCGGTTTTCTACAACGAGCAGGGTCAGGCGCTGCTCACGCCGCAGTCGGTCCGCGCCGTCGCCAGACGCTTTGCCGAGAAAGGCTCGGATGTCTGGTTTACCGAGTCGCCGTCGGAACTGCTGGGCGATTACGATCCCGGCCCGCAATTCCCCAAAGACACGCTTCGCAAGGAAAAGGACATCTTCGACGTGTGGTTCGAATCGGGCAGCTCGTGGAATGCGGTGCTGCGACGTCGAAGCTACCTTGCGTATCCGGCGGACATGTACCTGGAAGGATCCGACCAGCACCGCGGGTGGTTTCAGCTTTCGTTGCTGCCGGCGTTGGGCGCCACGGGCGTGCCGCCATTCAGGCAGGTGCTTACGCATGGCTTCGTGGTCAAGCCCGATGGAACCAAGGTCAGCAAATCCGACAAGGAGTATGTCACCGCCACCCAGGAGATCGAACGCCACGGCGCCGATCTGCTGCGCCTGTGGGTGTGCAGCGTGGATTACCAGGGCGACATCCCCGCTTCGCCGCAAATGATCCAGGAGTTCAGCGACAAGTACCGCAAGATCCGCAACACGCTGCGATACCTGTTGAGCAACCTGTACGACTTCAACCCCGCCAGCGATGCCCGGCAGATCCCGCTGAACAGTCTGGATGGCTGGGCGTGGGCGGAGCTGGACCAGCTCATCGTCAGCGTTCGCGAGGCGTACGATGCGTATCAGCTTCACCGCGTGTTCCGTCTGCTGCATGATTTTTGTGCCGTGCAGATCAGCGCGATCTACGGCAACGCGATGAAGGATCGGCTGTATTGCGAGGCGCCCGATTCGCCGCTGCGACGTCGCGCGCAGACCGTCATGCATCGCATGGTGGTGAGCCTGACCAAGCTGCTGGCGCCGATGATCGTGTTCACCGCCGACGAGGCCTGGGAGCACATCCAGCACAAGCCTGCCGGCGAGAGCGATTGCCCAAGCGTGCATCTGACGCTGCTGCCCGAGCCCTCCGGCGTCGAGGTCAGCGAGCAGCAGCGCGAGGAATGGAAGCTGCTCATGGAGCTGCGCGATCAGGCGTTGATGCAGCTTGATCGACTCACCCGGCAGATCGGCAAGTACAAGGCCCTGGACGCGGAGATCATTTACCGCGTTGATGACGATGAAATCCGCCGGCGGCTCCAGGCCTACGGGCCGGATCTGGAGGACATCATCGGCGCCGGATACCACAGTTTCGCCGAGAAGTCGCCCCAGGGTCCGGCGGTCAGTGTCGAGCTGGTCGATCGACGCGACAAGTACAAGGCCTGCGCCCGAAGCTGGAAACGCCGGCCGGATGTCGGGGCCGACCCGCAGTACCCGGACCTTTCGCTGCGCGATGCCGCGGCGGTTAAAGCGCGACGTTAGCAGTGGTCGTCTCGACTTTAGCCTTACCGAACAGATCGATGACTCATGGCCCGATCAATCTGGCGGTGCTGGTCAGCGGATCAGGCACGACGCTTCAGAACCTCATCGACGCCATCGCGTCGCGACAGCTCGATGCCCGGATCCGCCTGGTGATCGGGTCGCGCCCGGACATCCAGGCGCTGGATCGCGCCCGTGCGGCCGGTATTCCCGCCCACGTCGTTGATCGCCGACAATTCCCCGATGTGGCCAGCTTCAGCAGGCGAGTCTTCGAGCTGATCGATGCCGCCGGCGTGGATCTGGTCTGCCTGGCGGGCTGGTTGTGCCTGCTGGAGATCCCTGCGCAATGGCAGGGGCGGGTGATGAACATTCATCCGGCCCTGCTGCCGAGCTTCGGCGGCAAGGGGATGTACGGCCGGCGGGTGCATGAAGCGGTGCTGGCGCACGGGTGCAAGGTCAGCGGCTGTACGGTTCATTTCGTCGATCAGAACTACGACACCGGGCCGATCATCCTCCAGAGAACCTGCCCGGTGCTGGAGGATGACACGCCACAGACGCTGGCGCGGCGCGTTTTCGAGCAGGAAAAGATCGCTTATCCGCAGGCGATCCGGCTGTTCGCCGAAGGACGGTTGCGAATCGAGGGTCGGCGAGTGCGGATCACGGGCCGGGAAGATCGAACCAGTGAGCCGGCAGGTGAAGCGGGCGGCGGCGCCAACGTCTGACGGCTGTTGCAGCCGCCTGCAATGCAAGGATTCAGCCCCCGAATGCGGGTTTTGCGAGCATCTCAGGATCGATCTCGCCCGCCGCGATCACCGCGCCCGCCTCGATCCTCGCGCCCGCCGCCTCGATCCTCGCGCGGACGGGCTTCGTTGACGGTGAGCGTTCGCCCGACGTGCTGTTGGCCGTTCAGCGCCGCGATGGCGGCGCGTGCCTCCTGCTCGTTGGACATCTCGACGAAACCGAATCCTTTGCTGCGACCGGTGTCGCGGTCGGAAATGACCTGGGCCGAGACCACGCGTCCGTACGGCGCGAACAGTTGTTCGAGCTGTGAGCTGTCCACGTTGTAGCTCAGGTTTCCGACGTACAGCTTTCTGCCCATGCCGGCCTCCTGTGGAGCGGGAATCGTTATAGCCCTGATACACGGCAGAAGAAAGCGAAAAATCGTCCGGGCTGAAGCCCTATGATCGCTAACGATGTCGCATCGCTTCATCACTGAGAATCGTGTCGGCCCGGAACCGAATGATCCGTCCGTGGCCTTGACCGTTCCGCCAAATGGCGACGGCGATGGGCGCGTTGCTGGTGCGTTCGCGCCGGATGCCACGGCAGCGGCACCTGCGGCGGCTCCCATTCCACTGCGTTTCAACATGCAGGAGTTGGCCGGTTCGTTCGGAGATCTGGGCACGTTCCTGCCGCTGGTGGTCAGCGTCTGTCAAAAGTCACACCTGGACATCGGGGCGGTGTTTGTCTGTGCCGGCGCGCTGAACATCGCCACCGGGCTGCTGTTTCGCCAGCCGATTCCGGTGCAGCCGATGAAGGCGTTGGCGGCGGTGGCGATCACCGAAGGGATGGGGCTGGGCGGCCTGGTCGCCGCCGGGATGTTCATGGGAGCCATTCTGGTGGTGTTGGCCGGCTCGGGGCTGATCGATCGCGTCAGTCAGTGGGTCCCCAGGTGGGTTGTACGCGGCATCCAACTGGGGGTAGGCGCGAAGCTGGCGCTGGAGGGCGGCAAGTACATCTGGCAGTTGCCGGCCATCGGCTGGGATAGCTGGCTGACGGCCATTCTGCTGGGCACGGGGGTGATGGCTCTGGTTTCCCGGCGGCAGCCGGCACTGTTGTACGTGTTTGTACTGGGTTTTGTGCTGCTGTATCTGGGCCGGCCGGAAGCATACGCAGGCGTGAGCCTGTCGCTGCCGGCGTTTGCATTCCATTGGCCCGGTGGATCGGAATGGTTCGACGGGCTTGTGCGCGGCACGGTGCCGCAGTTGCCGCTGACGTTGCTGAACTCGGTTGTGGCGGTGTGCGCGCTTTCCGCGGAGTACTTTCCCCGGCACCCGATCAGCCCCAGACGCATGGCCATGAGTGTGGGCATGATGAATCTGCTGACTGTGCCGATTGGAGTGATGCCGATGTGTCACGGAGCCGGAGGGCTTGCCGGGCAGTATCACTTCGGCGCCCGCACCGGCGGCAGCGTGGTGATGCTGGGCGCGCTCAAAATCGTCACAGGGCTTGCCTTCGGTAGCGCCATCCTTGGTCTGTTAGCCGCCTATCCCAAGGCGATCCTGGGGATCATGCTGATCGGAGCCGGTCTCGCGCTGGCGTGGGTGGCGCGCGACGCCCGCCGCCCGGCCCAACTGCTGGTGGTCCTTGCCACGGCGGCCTCATGCATTGTGTTCTCCACCGCGATCGGATTTGCAGTCGGCTGTGCGGCGGCGGGGATGCTGGCAGTGATGCGGAAGCTCCCCAGGCCAGCGATTCGGTCGCACTGACCGTTCCGACGTCGGCGACCCAGCCGGCGGCGGCTGAATTCATCCTGCATGCCGTTGCCGGCAACCGGCCCGTGCCGACGCTGCAAAAATCCCTACTCCGTATCCGATCTTCACAAAGTTTAATTCGTTTTATTGGTAGCCAGTAGCCTCGCTGCGTGCATGAAACAGATCGGGCACGCGGTTTGTTATGAGGTATGCTGGTATAGGGAGGCATAGCCATGATCAAGATCAAACACCTGCTCGACGCGGTCGAAAGCGACGACGGACAGCGCCTGTGGGTCGAACCCATCGGCGTTACCGCGGACCTGCGGCAGTGGTGTTCGATCGATCATGTGCTGTCGCACATCGGCCCGCCCATCAACTTGTGGCTGTGGTTCCAGGAGCATCCAGACGGCTACGAGTATTTCCGCGCCAAGTACCACGAGTTTCTCAGTCAGGAGAATCGTCGGCAACTGATGATGGAGCTGGCGGCTGCGGCGCTTCAGGAGGACTTTACTCTGGTCCACCAGGGCGACGATCCGCAACACAATTCGGCCACGGCGCTGTACGAGTTTCTCACGGAACTTCAGGCGTATGTTCGGGAGTGAGGCCCACGTGCGTGGGAGCCGCTGGAGCGACGAACTGTCGCGGCGGGCGTGGCCTGTGCCCGGTCAACCCGTCGCCGTCGGGTGAATCCGCGCCGACCGGCGTGGCGGCGCGCTCGACTCCCACGGCCCGCGCGGGGCTGCTATGATCCTGCGCGTGATCAACCCCGAACACCTGCTGGATGATCTGACCGAGGCGCAGCGACAGGCCGTGACCCATGTCGATGGCCCACTGTTGATTATCGCCGGCGCCGGCAGCGGCAAAACGCGCGTGATCACCCGTCGCGTCGCCTACCTCATCAGCCAGGGCATTGCGCCTTGTTCGATCCTGGCCATTACGTTCACGAACAAGGCGGCGGGGGAGATGAAGCAGCGTATCAGCGCTCTGTGCCAGCAGCCGCTGCGCGACTTCGGCCGGCTGGACCAGCCCTGGCCGATCATCTGTACCTTCCACTCGCTGTGCCTGCGGATCCTGCGGCACTACGCCGCGGTGATCGGCCTGCCGGCTAACTTTTCCGTCTACGACTCGGCGGATCAGACGCGCGTGCTGAAGGAGGCCTTGAAACTGCTGGATATCTCCAGCAGCAATTTCGCCCCCTCGGTCGTACACGGCACGATCAGCAAGGCCAAGAATCAGCTCATCACCCCCGACGCCTATGCACAGGCCGCTGGCGACTTCTACACGCGCCAAGTCGCGCGGATCTACACGAAGTACCAGCAGCTTTTGACGCAGAACAATGCTCTGGACTTCGATGACCTGCTGCTGCGCGCGACGCTGGCGTTTCGCGAGCACCCGCAGATCCTCCGCGAGCTTCAGGATCGCTTCCAGTACCTGCTCATCGACGAGTACCAGGATACCAACCACGCGCAATACGTCCTGGCCCACGCCCTGGCGATGCGCCACCGCAACATCTGCGTTGTGGGCGACCCTGATCAATCGATCTATATGTGGCGTGGAGCGGATATCCAGAACATCCTGGACTTCGAGAAGGACTATCCCGATGCAAAGGTTGTGCGACTGGAGCAGAACTACCGCTCAACCAGGACCATCCTGCACATCGCCTCCGAGCTGATCGCCCATAACTCCGAACGCAAGAAAAAGACCCTCTGGACAGAGAACGAGCAGGGGGCCAAGGCCCGGCTGATTCTGGCGCAGGACGAGTACGACGAGGCCGAGGCGGTGGTCGCGGAGCTGAAGCGGCTGCGCGAATCGGGGTTCTGCTGGAACCAGATGGCGATCTTCTACCGCATCAACGCGCTGTCCCGCGTGATGGAAAAGGCGCTGTTCAACGCCCAGATCCCCTATCAGATCGCCCGCGGCGTGGAGTTCTACGCACGCAAGGAGATCAAGGACGTGCTGGCGTATTTGCGGGTGATCGCCAATCCAAGCGATGAGGTGAGTCTGGAGCGGATCATCAACACCCCGCCCCGGGGCATCGGCGACACGACCGTCCGCCAGCTTCAGGCCTGGGGCATCGCTCAGGGTCTGGGCTTGTTTGCGGCGATGGAGCGGGTCGATCAGGTGCAGGGGCTGTCCACCCGCGCATTGAACTCGATCCGGCAGTTCGTCAAGCTGATCCACGAATGGCGGGCACGCACGCAGCCATCCGTCCGCGCGCTTATGGAGGACGTGGTTCGCCGTTCGGGGCTGGAAGCGGCCCTGAAGAAGCTCGGCGGCGAGGAGCAGCAGGAGCTGTATAACGTCAACGAGCTGATCACCGCCGCCGCGGAGTACGATGCGCAGAATCCCCAGGGTTCATTGGAAGATTACCTGGCGCAGGTGAGCCTGGTCAGCGACGTGGATCATCTGAAGGACAGCGGCGGGGCGGTGACGCTGATGACGCTGCACGCGGCCAAGGGACTGGAGTTTCCCGTGGTCGCGATGATCGGGCTGGAGGAAGGCTGCCTGCCCCATGCCCGCGCTCGGGGCAATCCCACGGAGATGGAGGAAGAGCGGCGGCTGTGCTTCGTGGGTATCACCCGCGCTCAGAAGCGACTGATCTTGACTCGGGCGGCGTACCGGACCCTGCGCGGCCTGCGGGAACGCACCGTGGCCAGCCCGTTCCTGGCGGAAATGCCCCGCGACGCGCTGGAGGTGATCGACCGCACGGGCAAGAACCATGGCGGCCGCGGCGGCGAAGGCTGGGACCGCAATCATGCGGAGAGGGTCGGTTCCCAAGCCTGGTTTCGCCGCGGACAGCTCGTACGACATCCGACGTTCGGCATCGGACGAATCGCCGAAATCAGCGACATGGGGCAGCAGACCCGTGCCGTGGTGGAGTTCAACGGCGCAGGACGGAAGACGCTGATCCTCCAGTACGCCAGGCTGGAGCCGGTCGGTTGACCGCCGCCTGGCATTGACGGGCCGATGGCAGCCAAGCGTCCACAAGTGCGCGTCGCGTTCGTGCCGGCCGAGGCGCCGCAGCCGGCTGAGCTGCCCCTTCACAGCCACCCTGATACTCGAATCGGCTGGCGAGCCAGCGCTTTTGCCCAGGCGCTGCTGCTGATGGTGTTGGCGGCGGGGGTGTACATCCCGGCGCTGTGGGGCAGCTTCGCGTGGCTGGACGATCGAACCGTCAGCGACAATCTGGTCTTGCGGACCTGGGGCCGGGGATTGACGACAATCTGGGTTCATCCAACGGTTCTGCCGCACTATCAGCCTCTGGCCTACACGGCGCTGCTTGTGGAGTTCAAGCTCTTCGCGACGCGCCTGCCCAGCGGCTATCTGCTGGTCAACCTGCTGCTTCACGCGGTCAACGTGCTGCTGCTGTGGACGCTGTTGCGCAGGATCGCAATCCCCGGGGCACTGACGGCGGCGGCGGTCTTCGCGGTGCACCCCATCAACGTCGAGGCCGTCGCCTGGATCAGTCAGCAGCCCCTCCTGCTGTGTGGCATGTTCGCTCTGTCGGCGATGCTGGTGCACCTGCGGTTCAGCGGCATCGACCCGACGCCGCCAGATGACGGCCGACTTGTCCCACGACTTCCGAGTCGCCCGGCAGCGCTTTATGCCCTTTCGTTGGCGCTGTTCGTCGCGGCGGTGATGTCGCATTCAGCGGCCGTGACGCTTCCTGTGCTGGTGGGGCTGCTGATCTGGTGGAAGCGGCGCATCCGGCTGAGCGACTGGCTCGGTTTGGCGCCGATGCTGGCCGGGGCGGTCATCTGGACGATCCTGATCGCGGGCGTCATCGATCCGCGACGTGCGGCGGCCATCAACAGTCCCATCGACACGTCGGCGCTGGATCGACTGTTGGTGGCTGGCACGGCGGTGTGGGTGTATCTGTGGCACGTGCTCTGGCCGGTGGGGCTGTCGTTCGCCTACGCCAAATGGACGGCGGCCTGGTGGCAGGCGAGCTTCGGCCTGGCGGCACTGGCCACGCTTGCCGGGCTGTGGCTGGCGCGGGAGCGCGTGGGTCGCGGGCCATTTGCGTCGGCGGCGGGGTTCTCCCTGCTGATCCTGCCGGCCTTGGGAGTCTTCAGGACCGACTTGGACCTGTACAGCGATGTGGCGGATCACCTGGCATATCTGGCAAGCGCCGCGGTGATCGCGCCACTTGTGGCGGCAGCGATGCAACGGCCGATGGCCACTCGCGCACCCGTGTTCGCCTGGCTGCGCCCCGCGGCAGCGTGCGTCATGGTGCTGACGCTTGCCGGGCTGACGCTGTGGCGAGTGCCGGATTACCGCTCGACCCGGAGCATGTGGCTGGCGGCGCTACGGAAGAATCCCAATTCCGCCATCGCACACAACACCCTCGGCCTGCTCGATTTGCAGGACGGGAAGATCTCCCCGGCGATGGAACACTTCCTCCGCGCTTCGCAGGCCGATCCGCGCGACCCGCGAGCCTACCTCAACATGGCCGCCGCCTACGAGGCCGACGGTGCCTACGACAAGGCGCTCATGAGCTACTACCAGGCGATGCGTCTCGCGCCCCAGGATGTGGAGATCAACTTTGGACTGGCACGGGTGCTGGCGATGCAGGGCAGCAGCGCCGAGGCGGTCCGTGAATACCAGCTTGTGCTCCAGCGACAACCCACACACCTTCGCGCGTTGAACAATCTGGGGTTGCTTCACGCCGACCGCGGAGAAATCCAACAGAGCATCGCCTGTTTCCAGCGAGCCATTCAGATCGATCCGGGTTTCTGGCTGTCGTACATCAATCTGGCGGGGGTGTACTACGGGCAGGGCCAGATCGAGCAGGCGGCACAGACGCTGACCCGCGTGGTGCAGATGGATCCGAACAACTTTGAGGCGTTTCTGAACGCCGGGGCCATGTGCGCGCGGCTCAATGACTATGAAAAGGCCGAGATTCTGCTGCGGCACGCGGTACGGCTGCGGCCCGGATCAACCGAGGCCTACCAGAACCTGGGTCTGGTGCTCTCGGCGCGGGGGAATCAATCCGAAGCGCTGTACTGCTTCGATCGAGCGGTAGAACTGGACCCGAACAACGTCGTTGCCCGCGCCAACGCCCAGAGGCTGCGGCAACGGCTCTCGGCGTCCCCATCGCCAAGCGGGCAACAACGCTGACGGATGTAGCGGCTGGGTGGTCCGGGCCGGTTGGATCGCTCCGATCCGGCGGCGGTCCTGGCAGCGCCAGGCCGTTTTTGACGGAATCTGCTTGACTTGTGGCCGGGCGGGGCGGAGAATCGCCCCACGGCGGATGGAACAGGCCAAGGGAGGTTGCGCGCATGACGCGATTGCTGAAGCGATGGCAAAGCTGGGCGGCGGTGGCCGCAGTGGCGGGATCGGCGGCGATCGCGACTCAAACCGCCACGGCGCAAACGCTGGTGCGGACCGCCATCCGCACGCTTGACCCGTTCAGTGCCACGCTCAGCAGCGAATCGAGCGGAACCACCACGACGTTGCTCTCGGCCACCGATACCACCACCAGTTCGCCGGAGTTGACGCCCAGCGAGCCCAAGTCGATCGTGCGGAATCCACCGGTTCGTGATCCATTTCGCCCCCCGGCGCGCAGTCCATTCCGACCGTAAGGGCAAGTGAGGGGCTGGCTGTGCCAGCAGGCGGCGGGCATGTTGGCCGGCCATAGACAACATCTGGGCTGATCGCACCCGACACGCCGGCGAAACTTTCGCCGGCTCGCGTTCTATTTTGGGGTAGTATTACCGGTAGCATTCACCCATGACCGCTTTGAACCGAGCCCTGAGCAAGCCGGAACCGCCGCCGCAAGCGCTGGCGGCGGAGACGCCGCGTCGCAGCCCGCTGACGGTGATGTGGCAGCGGCGGTGGATCATCGTCTGCTGCATCCTGCTTGCGCTTCTGGGGGCGATCGTGTACCTGCTGCCGGCGGTCACCACGCCCATCTACGCCGCATACGCCAAGCTGGTGGTCGAACAGAACACCCCGCGGATCATCGCCTCGGACCCCACCGGCGCGATGCTGGCCGGCTCGCAAAACTACCTGTGGACCCAGTGCGAGCTGATGCGCTCGCGCGAGATTCTCAAGCTGGCGATGGACGAGCCGGGCATTCGCCAGCTCCAGAGCTTCGATCCAGGACTCGATCCGGTGGAGCGGCTGCGGAACATGGTCTCGGCGACGGTCGGCCGCCGCGATGACATCATCACCGTCACCGTCGAATCGCCCTACAAGGACGATGCGGTGCGGCTGGCCAACGCGGTGGTGGTGGCCTTCACGCGATATCACGATCGCACGCGTCGCTCCACGGCGCGGGAACTGCTGGACCTGCTTCAGAACAAGATGACGGAGCTGAATCGGGAGCTGACGGAGAAGCGGCAGAAAAAGCTGGACTTCGAGTTGCAGAATCCCGGGCTGTCGCTGGGCGCCAACCATGTCAGCCCGACGCTGGACCGGATGGCGCGGCTCTCGCAGGCGCTGACCGAGACGCAGCTCAGCACGCTCAATGCCCAGGCCGCCTACGACACCGCCCGCGCCATGCTCGACGATCCGGTGAAGATGCGTCAGATGCTGGAGACGCGGCAGTTCAAAAGCGAGACCGCGCAACTGCGCTCGGAGCTGCGTCAGCTCCAGAAACAGCTTGCCGGGCTGAGCCAGAGCTACCTGCCCGGCTTTCCCGAGCTGACCGCGATCCAGCAGAGCATCAAGCAGCTCAACGAAGAGCTGGCGGCGGAGGATCGGAGAGTGTTCGAGGCGTACCTGGCGGAACTGGAAGCAAAGGTACAGGCCGAGAAGCGCAATCAGGCGCAGATCGAGGCGCTGCTGAACGAGCAGAAAAAGGAAGTCCTGCATTTGAACAGGGTCTCGGCACAGTACTCGCTGCTGTTGTCGGAGCTGGCCAGCCTGGAACGTTTCGCCGATGAGATCTACAGCCGGATCAAGCAGCTCAGTCTCACCGAAGACGCCGGGGCACTGAATGTGCGACTGGTGGAAGGCGCCGTGTCCAGCGGCAATCCGGTCAAGCCACGCAAAGACCTGACGCTGTTGTATGCCCTGGTACTGGGGGCGCTGGCGGGCACGGGGCTGGCCTTTGTGCGCGACTGGACCGACCAGCGCCTGCGCTCCGCCGAGGAGATCAAACAGGTGCTGGGGCTTCCGGTGCTGGGCATCGTGCCGCACATGACCGGTGCCGGCGACGTCAGACAACGCGGGCTGCACCTGCACCTGGAGCCGATGTCGGATGTGGCCGAGGCGTACCGCACCATCCGCACCGCCGTTTATTTCGGGCAGACCGGCAGCATCGCCCGAACGATCCTGATCACCTCTCCCTCGCCCGGTGATGGCAAGACCACGCTGGCCAGCAACCTGGCGATCGCGATGGCGCAGGCGGGCAATCGGATCCTGCTGCTGGACGCGGATTTCCGCAAGCCGGCGCAGCACCGCATCTTCGAGCTGGACAAGAAGCTGGGGCTTTCCAGCGTGCTGGCCGGGCAGGCTGCGCTGGGGCAGGTCATCCAGCAGACGCCGATCGCCGGGCTGCACGTGCTGGCCTGCGGTCCGATTCCGGCCAACCCTTCTGAGATTCTCAACAGCCAGACGTTCGCGGATCTGCTTCATGAGCTGTGCGGTCAGTATGATCACGTGCTGCTGGATTCCCCGCCGGTGATGCCGGTGACGGACGCGCGGATTCTGGCTGCGTCGTGCGACGCGACGCTGTTGGCGCTGCGTGCCGAGCGATCGACGCGCAAGGGCGCGCTCTACACTCGCGACATGCTCCGCGACGTTGGAGCCAATATCCTGGGGGTGGTCGTCAACGACGTGCCGCGAAAGAAGGGAATCTACGGGTATTACTACAGCTACGGCGAGAGCTACCAGTACGGCTACGGACAGCAGCGTCGCCCCGCCGGCACTGGCACCGGCGCGCAGGGACCCGCCCCAGCGCCCGGCAACGGCGCTGCCCAGGCCGTGCCCGATAAGCAGGCGGTCTAGGCTCGGTCCGCTGTGCGTCGGGGTCGCTGCCTGAGCTTGCCCGGCAATGTCCATGTCTCACCGCTCCGGCCAGGTTCACCATCGTCACCGTCAGCGAACCCGCCAGCAGGTCTTCTTCGACCTGACCGATACCACCGACGAACGCTTCGACCCGATCATCGAGGGTATCCTGATCGTTCTGCTGGCATTCTCGCCTGTGGCGCTGGGGGCGGTGCAGGCCTGGAGCGAGACCGTCGTGATCGCGCTATCGGCGGCGATGGTGCTGCTGCTGGCGATCAAGCTGCTTGCCCGCCGCGATGTGCGGTTCGTGTGGTCGTGGACCTACCTGCCCGTGGGGGGGTTCATCGCCCTGACGCTCTTTCAGCTTGTCCCGTTGCCCGTCGGGCTGCTCGAAATCATCTCGCCCAGTACGCTCGAGCTGAGACGCTCGATTGCATCGCAGGCGAACTTCGGCCCGGCGCTGTCGGTGCCCGCCCGGGTGCCGCTGAGCTTCTATCCCGAGGCGACCGCGGGACAGCTTCGGATGCTGCTGGCAGTGGCGGCAGCGTATGTGGTGACGCTGAATGTGATTCGTCGGGGCGAGCAGGTGCGGCGGATGCTGGGCGCCATGACGCTGATCGGCGTGGGCGTTGGCGCGATCGCCGCCATCCACCTGATCCTGCGCGCGCCGCGGATTTACTGGCTCATTGGTGAAGATCCGTCCTCCTGGACGATTGCCCCGTTCATCAACCGCAACCACTTCGGACAGTTCATCAACCTTTCCCTGGGGGCGGCGATCGGGCTGTTTGTCCTGCACGTGCGGCAGGCGTTGGGGCGGCGGACGCACAGTCTCGCCAACCTGCGCGGCGTCGCAGATCAGACCGCCGCTACAGACGATGTTGATCCAATCGCCTCGAGCATCGATCCGCTCGTGTGGTGGCTGGGCGGCGCCATCGCGTTCATGGCGACGATGGTGGTGTTGTCGTTGTCGCGCGGGGCATGGCTGTCGATGGCGCTGGCGGGGATGCTGGCGGCGCTGGTGGCTGGCGGGCGCAGGGGTCTGCGGATGCGATTGTGGCTGCTGGTGCCGCTGGCGTGGGTAGTGCTTGTGGCGGTGGTGGGGTTCGGATTCGACGCGCTGGCGGCGCGGGTGCTTGAGTCGCGCGATGTCGGATCTCACTCCGTCGCCGGACGCATCGCGATGGTGCGCGACCTGCTCGAAGGCGCGCGGCAGTTTGCATTGCTGGGCGTCGGGCTGGGGGTCTTTGAAGTGTTCTTCCCGATGCTGGACCGCTCGAACTGGCCGAGCCTGGCCACCCACGCCGAAAACGAGTTCGCCCAGACGCTGCTGGAGACCGGCGTGTTGGGGTTGGGATTGGTGCTGCTGTTTCTGGCGATGATCGGTTGGGCATGGTGCAGATGCGTGCGGTCGCGGCCATCGCCCATGGCCCGGCTGGCGGTGGGGTTGGGTTTTTCGCTGGCGGCGATTCTGCTTCAAAGCGTGGTTGACTTCGGGCAACACATTCCAGCCAACGCGAACATGACGGCGGTGACGTGCGCGCTGCTGGTGACACTGGCAACGGCCAGCGCGCAGACCCATGCGAGCGGCGAATCATCGCCCCAGCCCGCACAAACAGGCGCGTCAGGGCGATCGGCGGGGCACCGCGCGCGTGCGGCACGTCACAGGCTGTGGCGCGCAGCGGGCACGCTGGCCGCGGCGCTGCTGGCGACGGGGCTGCTATGGGACTCTATCAGCCGAACCCGCGCCGAATTCCATTGGTCCAGGGCACGCCGCGCCGAGGCACGGCTGATCGGCCTGAACTGGGCCGGCAGCGATGAGGACTATCGCAGACTGTTGGCGTCGGCGATGCAGGCGTCGGCGTTGCGCCCCGCAGATGTGCATTACCGGTACTGGCTGAACTACTTCCGCTGGAAGTACATCGAGCAGTCGATTGACCCGGCCGCAGGTCGTCTGACCGATCCGCTGCGGCAGCAGTGGGCGACGCGGGTGGTGGAAGAGCTGCTGGCGGCAACCCGGCTGGCGCCGTGCTACGGGCCGGCGTATTCGCTGGCGGGGCAGATCGCGCTGCACGCGCTGGGACAGGCTGATGCGTCGGGTCTTGTGCTGGCCGGATACCGCCTTGGCCGGACCGATCCGGTGGCAAACCTGGAGGCCGGGTTGCTCGAGGCGCAGCAGGGGCGGTGGGAGTCGGCGATGCAGCGGCTCCATCACGCCGCAGAGCTGCATGAGCCATACCTGTTCGAGGCGATCGATGCATTGGCGCAGCGGTTCGACCGGGCGGATCTGGCATTGAAGCTGGCCGGCGAAAACGTGGCGGCGATCCGCCGGCTGGCGCAGCGGCTGGAACAGGCCGGCGACCCGCGCGCCGCCGATGCGCATGCTCGGCTCAGCCAAGTGGTCGAGCAGCAGGCCGCCGCGCCCGATGCGTCGATGGGTGTGCTGATGGAGGCGGCCAGACTGGCCGCGGCGCGAGCCGATCATCCCGCCGCCGAACAATACTGCCGTCGGGCGCTGCTGCTGAACTTTGCCGATCCGCTTTGCCGGCTGGAGCTGGCGCGGGCGCTGGCGGCGCAGGGCCGGATCAGCGAGGCGTTGGCCGAGGCCCGGCTGGCCGAGCGGCTGGGCGCGCCGGGGGCATCCGATCTGATCCTGAAGCTGCGGCTGAGTCCCGGATCGGCCGCAACGTCGCAGTCGCAGCCGCGAGGGGAACAGGCCAGCAGTCCCGACGCATCAAATCGGCCGCACACAATCGGCGCGGCGGCCACAACCAGTACGACACCGCGATGACTCACCGCCGACGTCGTTGGCGGCGGGAGTGGCGGCTTCGGCCGGCATGCCCCCCCGCACGCCGGCCGGAGCACGCCACGCCAGATCCCCATCGCGGCCGATGGACCTGATCAGCCCAGGCCTATGGCCGCGCGGCCGGCCTGCGCGGCGCACGCTTCGTGTCGGGCTGCCGCTGCGGCTGGCGTTCGGCGCCGTTCTGCCTGGCCCAGTAGCGCTGTCGCTGCTGGCGGACCTGCTGGGGCACGGGATGCTCGCGAATGAATTGCGCGGCTTCGTCGATCATCTGGAGGAATTGCTCGAAATCCTCGCTGAAGACAAACAGCCGGGTCTTGCGAAGCTCTTCGGTCTTCGGATCGCGCTTGCCCTCGGTCAGCACCAGAAAGTGATTGCCGTTGCCGGCCTGTTTGACCTGTGCGGCATACGTGCGGGGGCCGACGGATTTGAAATATTTTTGAAAAAGGATTCTGGCTTCAGCCCCGGGGGCTGGGGCGGGCTGTTGCGGCATGACGGCCTCCTTCCGTGAGATGAAGGTTGCGGACGGTCGTGTGAGGCTGGTTTGAGATCCCGCGGCCGATCCGCAGGTTGGCGCGCACCATCGCCGTCGGACGTCGGATGCGCCCCGTCAAGCCCTCCAACCCCACGTTCAAGCTACGAATCGATCAGTTCTGGTAGCTCCTGAGCACGCCGATCACCACGCCCTGGATTCTGACGCGATCGGCGTCAACGATGCGCGGTTCCATGGACGCGTTGGCCGGCTGAAGGCGAACCTTTCCGCCGGGCTCGCGATAGAACCGCTTCAAAGTGGCCTCGCCGTTGTCCAGCAGGGCCACGACCTGCTCGCCGTTTCGGGCGGTTTCACGGCGCTCGATGATGACGTAGTCGCCGTCGCAGAGGTGATCTTCGATCATGCTGTCGCCGCGGACACGCAGCACGTACACGCCATTGCGGGAATGGAACATCTGTTCCAGGTCCAGTTCCTCGCGGTTTTCGACCGCTTCGATGGGCGAGCCAGCGGCGATGGCGCCCAGCAGGGGCAACTTGGTGGCGCGCTCCTCATCAGGCAGCTTCTCGTCAGCGATGATCTCCAAAGAGCGAGCCTTGTGCTTGTCCCGACGAAGCACGCGTTTTTTTTCCAGCGCGCCGACGTGCTCGAAGATCGTGACCTTGCTGGTGCCGAGCTGGTCGGCCAGCTCCTGCATCGTCGGGGAATAGCCATGCAAGTGGCGATAGTTTCGAATGGCGACGACCACGTCCAATTGCCGTGGCGTGAGGTTCATATGCGGCTCCTTGAGCGGCCGGATCGGTCTGCTGCGGCCCGGTCCGTGTTTCTGTCCAGATGTCTATCCCTGCCGGCGCCGCTGGGTTGCCGTCGGCACAGTGTGCGGCCCGTTCAAGCTGGACCTCCAGGTCGGTCAGCAGGGCATTGATCTCCGCGGCTTCGAGGATCGCCGGCTCGACGAGCAGCGCCGAGGCGGCTTTGGGAACCAGCGCCGGATCGGTCTCGATCAACCGCTCGATCTCCGCCGAGTTGGGGCAATCCGTTGCCACGGTTGGTTCCATCAAAAAGCCGTTTGGAGACTGTTACCGAAACATTACCCTAACACAGGCCGGCGTGTCAAGAAAAAGTTGGGAATTTGCTGCGCGGCCAGACAATTCCCCCGCCGCAGGCAATTCCGCGTCGCCTTGATGCTCGTCCGCTGAGCTTTCGTGCAAAACTACAGCTCCAGCAGCGGATCGGTCGATATAGACAGCGCCCATGGATCTGGTAAACGCTGCGGTTCAGTTCAGGCAGGCGGAGTTGACGGCACGGGTGCAGTACGCTGTCGCACGCAAGCTGCTGGATGCCCAGGCGCAACAGGGGTCGGCGGCAGTGAAGCTGATCGAAGCGGCGGGAAGGATCCCCAGCCAGGCGGGCGACGAGCTGGTCGCCGCCGCCACCGGACTGGGTGGCCAACTGGATACCTACGGCTGATGGTTGTGGCGGCGATTGTTGCAGTTCCACAAGCAGGCTACAAAAACGATCGGCGGCGGGACCTCTCGGACCCGCCGCCGATTTGCTTTGACCGCGGCTGCTGGTAAGCCGAATTCCGTTTGCCCCGGACCCAAGCCCGGGACAGGCGACCATTTCTCTGGGACCCGGATTGCTCCGGGCCTCTAGCGACCTACCCGCGGATACCAGGCAATGCCTGACGCCCCGGACCAGGACGTCGAGCCTTCGGCTCTATCCGAGCCACAGGCTCTGTTTTCCGCATATTTGGTCTTGCTGCCGGTGGGGTTTGCCGTGCCGTTGATGTCACCATCAACGCGGTGCGCTCTTACCGCACCATTTCACCCTTGCCGAGTCCGGGACAACACATGGCCCGGACTTTAGGCGGTATGCTTTCTGTTGCACTTTCCGTCGGATTCGGCAGATCCCGCCGATGACTCGACGAAACCGCCTTCTCCGCGTCGCTGTTAGCGACCACCGTGTCCTGCGCAGTTCGGACTTTCCTCATCGTGGACGCAAGCCAGGCCGAGCCCGGCCCCATTCACGACGCGATCGCCGCCGCAACCGCGATCCGTTAATTATACTCTCGCCGCAGCCCGGGGGTTTGACCTGCCGGACGCCGTGGATAGGCTGACTGCCCGTGCCGCCCCGTTCGCAGCCGAAAGTTCCAAAGCCCAGGCCCGCCGCCGACAGCGCGTCGCCCGCGGCGGGGATGGACGAGCTTCAGCCGATGGCGCTGGGCCGCGCCTCGGATGAACAACTCATGCGCCGAGCCCAGCAGGGCGACCGTCAGGCGTTTGCGCTGCTGTACGAACGCTACAACGGCTCGGTTTTGTCGTATCTGTACCGGATGCTGGGCAGCATCGAGGACGTGGAAGCCATCGGGCAGGAGGTCTTCCTCAGAGCCTTCCGCTTCGCCGCAAGCTATCGCTATCCGCAGAAGTTCTCGACCTGGCTGTTCACGATCACGCGGAATCTGGCGATCAACGCCGCCAGGCGGAAAAAGCGCAGCCCGGTGCGAAATATCACGGAGTTGCACCTGGAAGGCGTGGAGATGAGCAGCGATCCGTATCAGGTCGCCGCCCGCGCCAGCGATGATCCGGAGCGACAGGAGGAAATCGCCCGGGTGCTGCGGGCCCTGGACGACCTGCCGCAGGATCAGAAGGAGGTCATCGTCCTGGGAGTGTTTCAGGATCTGAGCTATGCCGAGATGGAGCAGATCACCGGCACCAAGGCGGTGACATTGCGATCCAGGATGTTTCATGGGCTGAGGCGACTGGCGAAGATGCTGTCCGGGGAAGCGTAGCCGGCCGCGGCCGCCGGGCGGGCGCCGGTGCCGCGCAGACGCGATCAATCACCGCTCACGCCGCCAGCTCAACTTCCTCTCGCATCCGTGGGGCCGTTTGCTCGCCACCAGGCGCCCGCGGTTCGATCAGGTCGAATACGGGTCGGTCATCGAGCCTGCGCCAGCGTCTGGCGGCGTCGGCGGCGTGAACGGGGGAACTGTTGCTGATGATGGCCGCGTCAAACTCCAGCCGCCTGGCCACCGCCTCGCTGACGATCGGTATGCCCCGGTAACGGCCGCGCGCCAGCCGGTCGTCGGCGATCGCGACGACGTGCAGCCCGCACGCCCGCGCACCAAGCCAGTAGGGCAAGATGTTCTTCCCCAGCCCGATGAACAGCACACGGTGCAGGCCATGCTCATCACGGACACGACGCATGCCCTGCTCGATCTGGCAGATGCGGGCGAATCGCTCGAACACGGCGCTGCCGACCGGCCGCCGATGCCCGGGGCGCCATGATCGCAGTCTGCCCTGAAGCCAGCCCACCACGAACGCGAAGCGCTGCCCCCTGGCCCGAGCGATACGCCAGTATCGGCTCATCCAATCGCGGGTGAACAGTCTGGCCCAGGCGGCGGGGAAGTAGCGGCTGGCCAGCAGATAGTTGTTCCGCACATCCAGTCGCATCGTTCGCCATGAAACCCGTGCTGTGGGGGTCTTCAGATGCACGACGTGAAGGTCGTCGAAGCGGCGGATGTCCCAGCCAGCGTTGAGCAGTCGAAGTGAGAGGTCGTATTCCTCGGCCTGCATGAAAAAGTCCACCGGCAGCCCACCGACGTGGATCAGCGCCCGCTTGCGGAAGCCCGTGCCGCAGCCGATGAACACGTCGGGGTAGGCGCTGCATTCGCGCGAGCCATCAGGAAGCGTGACGGTGAAAACCGCGGCCCCGAGCTGCTCATCCGCCTCGAAGTGCCGGATCATTCGGCGAATCGAACCGGGTTGCGGATACGAATCATCATCGAGAAACACGACGTATCGTCCGCGGGCGTGGGGCAGGGCGATGTTCTTGGCGCACGAGCCCAGGTTCCGATGCAGGGCAAAGACGCGCACGCTCGGGAAGTGCGTCCTGATGGCCGCGGCAGTGCCGTCGCGGCTGGCGTTGTCCACGACCAGAATCTCGCAGGCGTCGGATGAAAGCCCGCAGCGACCGATCCGTGCCAGCGTTTGCAGCAGAATCTGGCGGCGGTTGTGCGTGGAGATGATGAAGCTGACGACGAGATTGTGCTGGGGCAGAGTGGTCATCGCAGTCGAGCCGGTCTGGGCATCGCGTCGTTTTTACGGCGCTTGGGCAGGGATCCGGCTCAGGCGGCGATTCCGACCGCCTGCCGCAAGCCGCGCAGAGTGCACGGACGCGCCGGATCGAAGTCGTTGCGAATCGGATTCCTTGGCGGCAGGTCCCACTTGGCGAACAGCGCCTCGTTATCCGCCTGTGCCCGCGGGGAATCCGCCAGCCGACGCTCATCTTCGACTTCATCGTGATCGATGATCGCGCTCCAGGCCGGAACGATCGACATGCCCGCGTGCCAGGCCTTCAGCGACAGGTCCGGATCGGCCCCGCAGAGATAGAACCGCTCGTCGAAATACCCCAGTCGCTCATAGGTTTCGCGCCGGCCCATCGGGAAGTTGGCGTAGAGCGTGCCACGGACGTGACAGAGCCGATAGGTCTTGCCGCGGTATTCCGTTTCGTAGGCCACGTTCCAGGTCGAATGCCATCGATGGAACAGTGCCACGAACGCGACGCTGGGCGGGAGATGATCGAGCTGCTGAATGGCCAGATCCAGCGCCCCGGGCATGGGTCGTGCGTCGTCGTTGAGCCAGATCATGTTCCGGCCGGTGGCGGCGCGGAAGCCCTTGTTGGCGGCGCGGACGAAGCCTTCGCGCTGGGGCTCGCGGATGACGCGCAATCGCTGGCCCAGGTGCCGCGAGGCGTCGGCCAGCACGTCGGCGGTGTGGTCGGTGCTGGCGCCGTCCACGACGATGATTTCATGATCGCAGCGCACGCCTGCCGCGAGCGATGCCAGGCACTTTTCCAGCAGCGCCGCGCGGTTGCAGGTGGGCAGGATGATCGAGAGTTCAAGCATGTTTGGCCTCCGCTGTCGGATCCCCTGTGCGTCAGGCAAAGGGGCATCAGGTCCTAGCCGGCCAGGCGAGTCGTCGCCGCCACCGGCTGGTAATCCCGCTGCGAGATCTC
Source organism: Fontivita pretiosa (assembly GCF_050410795.1). Lineage (GTDB taxonomy): Bacteria > Planctomycetota > Phycisphaerae > Tepidisphaerales > Tepidisphaeraceae > Fontivita > Fontivita pretiosa. Next base: position 3,557,050 of record NZ_CP191258.1, read on the forward strand.
TTCGCTCAGGCGTTGCAGCGTCAGGGGGACGTTGCCGAGCTCCTGGACGTGCACGGCGGCGGCCAGCGAGCCGAGCATGGCGGCGGCGTGGAGCGAGCCGCCCGCCGCCAGCGTCAGGCTTGCCGTGGCCAGAAGCGCATCCCCGGCGCCCATCGGATCGACACAATGACTGGACAACGCCGGGATGTACTCGCTGCGGAGCCGCTCGTCGGCACTGCGTGGCGAGCCGCCGGGCCAGTCGAACGTCACCAGTCCCTGTTTGCCGAGCGTGATGATCGCCTGCCGCGCCTTGTTGCGATTCAGAAGATTGGCGACCACGGCGCCCAGGCCGCTGGAAAAGTCGTGCAGCGTCTGGCGCACCTCGCGCTCGGTAGGGCACAGCAGGTCCACGCCGACGAATCGCGTGAGGTTGCTTTGCCGTCCGCTCACGTCCGCGGTGAGGATCGGCACGTGGCTGCGAAGCGGGCGCATGATCCGCTCGAGCAAACCGCCGGTGATCAGCCCGTACCCGAAATCCGTGAAGATGACCGCCGCCGCGCCGTTCGCCGCGGCCAGGATCCGCTCGGCAAGGGCCTGCTCCTGGGACGAGTCCAGCGGGCAGGTCGAGCCTTCATCGACCTTGAACAGCTTGGTCTGTTCGACGAGGTAGCGATGTTTGATGACCACGTCGCGGCGGTTGTGGATTGGCTCGACGTTCACGCCCGCGGCGGCGAGGCGCATCCGCGCCCGCTGCCAGATCTCGTTGTCTGCCGCGGATGTCACCAGTGTTGGCGTCGCCCCCAGCCCCGCCAGGTGCAGCGCCACGACCGCGCCGCCGCCGTCGTAGTCCCGCGACTCCATCGCCCGCAGGGCCATCATGGGCCCTTCGCCGGCCAGTCCGGTCGCGTCGCAGAAGTGGTATCGGTCCAGGATGTAATCGCCGATGACCACGACTTTGCGCCCGCGGAAGCGGTGCAGCAACTGTTGGAGCGTGGCGGCATTGAGGTCGTATCGCGCGCAGAAGCGGCGGAGCTTTTCATCCTTGAACGGGTCGGTCCGCTGCATTCCCCCGATCAGCGCCGTCGAGGAGTAGACAATGTCGTTGGAGGAGAACACCACCCGCCCGCCGCAACGCATCACGGCCTGGCGCTCGGCGGCAAAGCGCGGATCGAAGTTCTTTTCGTACTCGCGTCCTTTGACGTACAGGTCGGGCCGGAGCTGTTCGATCAGCTCGACGGCGGTGGGGTGGTGATTGAGGTAGACGGCATCCACGCACTCCAGTGCCGCCAGCGATCGCGCCCGCAGGTCGTCGGGGATAAGCGGGCGATCCACGCCTTTGTTGACATGCGTATCGGCGCTGACGGAGACAACCAGGACGTCGCCCAGGGATCGGGCGTACTGGAGGTGATGGATGTGTCCGGGATGGACGATGTCGAAACATCCATGACAGTGGACCACGGTGCGTCCCTCCGCCGCCGCACGCGCGCGCAGATCAAGAAGCTGCTGAAGCGAGAGGATCTTGCGATCCGCACCTGTGGCCAAAGAGCCGCCCATACGCCTCCGGCCGCCACCGCCCGATAACATGGTGGGGCCGTTGGTTGTTATCGGTCAGATGGCCTTTGCCACGTGAGAAGATACGCCTGGGCGCATCCCATTCATGTGGGTCGCGTGAAAGCGGGCGGTGTTTGCCGTAGCTTGCTGAGAATGTTGAACCGGCCATCGATTCTGGACGAACCGCTCATCCGCTATGGGGCCAGCGTCTACCCGGAGCTGCATTCGCGGCAGTCGTGGCTGCGGCTGCTGGATACGCTGGCGGCGCAGTCGATGAACCTGGTCCGGATCAACGACTCGGCCTGGGGGCACGTCGAGCCGTCGCCGGGGAGGTTTGAGTTCGACTGGTTGCGAGAGGCGCTGGACGATGTGGCGGCGCGCGGAATGCACGCGATCGTCGGCACGGGGACGTACATTCCCCCGCAGTGGCTGCTGGGCGAATATCCCGATGCCCTGGTCGTGCGCGCTGATGGACAGCGGCTGCACCCGCACTCGCGCAAGGCGGCGTGCCTGAATCACGGCGGCTATCGCGCCGCGGCGATGCGGATGGTGGCCGCGCTGGCCGCGGCAGTGGGTGATCATCCGGCGGTGCTGGGCTGGCAGATCGACAACGAAATCGACGCCCTGACCGAGCCCTGCTACTGCGCCGCCTGCGAGAAGCGATTTACGCAATGGCTGCGCGAAAGGTTCCAGACGGTCCAGGACCTGAACCAGCGGCTGGGGCTGCGCCACTGGGGGATGATGATCGATCGCTTCGAGCAGTTGCCGCAGTCGCGGGTGGCGATGGAGAACCTGCCGCGCGGGCCGCTGGCGGTGCGACTGGCCACGCTGCGCTTTCGTCGCGACCTGATCATGCAGTTCCTCGCCGAGCAGGCCGCCGCGCTGCGACACGCGGGCGCCGATCAGCCGGTGCTTCACGACTGGATGCCCAGGCGGACGCAACTGATCAACGACCCGGCCGCCACCGCGTTGCTGGACATCGCTGGCCTGAATCTCTACCCCGCGGAGGCGCACGATCCGGCGCCGTGGAAGCAGCGTCTGGCCGCGCAGGACATCGCCCGCGGCGCGCAGGGCGTCGGACGCCTGCTGATCACCGAAACCTGGACCGGCACGCTGGGCGGCGAGCAGGTCTGGAGCGTGCAGCCCGGGCGTCAGTTGCTGCGGCTTTCGATCCTCCAGTGCGTCGCGTTCGGAGCGACGGGGATTCTGTACTGGCCGGCGCGCAACTGGGCGGGCGGTTCCTGGCCGCACTGGGGCGGGCTGCTCGACTGGTCGGATCGCCCGGCACCGGAGCTGCAATGGATTGCTGAGATCGGCGCGACGCTGGCGCGCTGGGGGCCGACGCTGGCGTCGCATCCCGTCCAGGCCTCGGCGGCTGTCTTGAGCGATTACGACCAGCAGTCGGCGCTGGAGGTCTACCCGCATATGCCCGGGCGATGGGAGATCGCCGACGGCGCGTTCGATGTCTGCCATCGTCTGGGCATCGGTGTGGATGGAATCAACGCGCGGCAATTGGCCGAGGAGCGACGCCTGTCGCGATACCAGTTCATCATCCTCGCCGCCGCGCCCTGCACGCTCGCCGACGATGCGATCAATGCGATCCGTCGCCGGGTCGAATCAGGCGGAACGCTGCTGGTCGGGCCGATCGTCGATTACCAGAGCGTCGATGGCTTGTTCCGCACCGATGGGCTGGGCAATTCGCTGCGCGAGCTTACGGGCGTGGTGACGGGCGCGGTCCGGCGAATGGGGACGGCCCGGCAAGGCGTCGAGCGGGATTACCAACTGCACTGGACCGAAGGCTCACGGCGGACACCAATCCAAGCCGCCGACGGATGGTGTGAAGTGTTGCACCTGTGCCGGGCCACTGCTCGTGAATCCGACGTACAAATCCTGGCGCGCTACGAACCGCAGATGCCGGCGGTGGGCGGACAAATCGCCATCACGCGACGAACCCTGGGACGCGGGATCGTCATCCGCATCGGCTGCTGGCCGAGCGATGAAGCGATCTGCCGGCTTCTTCACGAGCTCGGCATCGGCCACGGGCTGCTTACCTCGCCGCTGCCGCCCGACGTTCGCGCCGTGCCGCGGACCGACGGATCACTGTGGCTGCTGAACTACGCCCCTCAACCGCAGCGCCTGCGACTGAAGGCGCCTGTTCGTGATCGACTCACTGCACGCACGATGGATGCGGACTTGCTGCTGGCTGGCCATGAACTGCTGTGGATCGAGCCACCTGGCACATGAACACACGACGCGACGATCGGCGATCAATCGCCTCGATCCTCATCCCTGAGATCGTCGGCGGTCGGTGGCATCGGGCGTGCCGCCCTTGCCGCCGGTGCGGGGATGGCGGCGATCCCGGTCTCGCTTGCGCTCCTGCGGGGCCAGATCCCAGCCGTCCGGCTCTTCCTCCATCATCGAGTGATCGACCGGCTCGGGCGGGGGCATCGGTGGGGGTGTTCGTTCCTGTGGCCCGCCGAGCAGCACGCTGGCACGCTCGTCAACTTCATCCTGGGCATTGCGCTGTCGCGGCGGCTGACGGTTCTTTACCGTCTGCTCCTGGCGGTCGGGATCGTCTGCGGGCGTGGCGGCGTTGTTGTCCAGCCGGCCCATGCCCGCCTCCTTCTCCGGCTTGGCGCGTTCGTAGCTCGTGGCAGGATCCGGCGCCTGTTCGGGCGATGGCGGACGACTCTGGCCGCCGCTGTTGTCGGGCATGGTGCGCTCCGGTTAACGTCCGTGGCACAGTGTATCCCCTGTGCCAAGGCGGCGGGAATGGACGAAAAATCGCGGCGATTGCCGTAAGGCCGTTGCGCTTCGGCCGCTTCAGCTTCCGGCTTATTGTCCGATGTCCATCTTGATCACGCCGCGCTGACGCTTGACCGCGATGATCCGCTGCTTGAGCGAATCGAAGATGCTTCGGGGCTGTGGCAGGCCGTGCAGTTCCAGGCGGGGTGTGGTCTTGTCGTCGGATTCGATGATGATGCTTCCGACGCGGAAGATGCGGTCGATCAGCGACTGGCGGAAGGAGATATCGTCCACGTGCCACAGTTCCAGCGTGTCGATCTTCTTGCTCAGGATGCCACGTTCGTAGTCAATGCGATAGTTGGTGATGCGGTAGTGCACCGTGCGGGTGAACAGGTACGGCAGCAAACCGACAAGGATGCCGATCACGATGCTGGGCAGGGTGATCCACCACGCCGGCCAGGCGCTGCCGAAGATGCCCCAGAGTATCGGCGCCAGAATCAGCACCGCCGCCAGGCCCCAGCACAGCAGGAGCATGCCCAGCTCGCCGCGGAGCATGGGGGTTCCTTCGTAGTAGATCTCCTCACGGTCGCCGGCCGGGGGGCGAACGTCGGCGCCGCGTTCAAGGTCGTGCTGGGGAGGCAGATCGCTGCTGGAGGTGGTCATGGTCGCTCCTCATCATGCCTGACTCGTTGCGGTCCTGGCTTCTGCGCTGGATTCAGTTCGCGTCGATGCTGTTTGCGCCAGCGTCTGGATTCGCTTCCACATCTTCGCCGGCACAGGCATCACGCTGAGCCGGCTGATTCGCAGCAGTTCCCATCCGGCGAAGGTGGGGTCGGCCTTGATCTGATCGAGCGTGACCGGTCGCGGCAGTCGCCGCATCGGTTCGAGATCGACGACGACGATGCGGCTGTCGTGCGCCGCGGGATCCGGATAAGGATCAGAGACGATCCGGGCCACGCCGACGACCGCCCGCTGCTCGCCGGTGTGGTATACGAGGGCCAGATCCCCTTTTTTCATGTTGCGGATGTGCTTCAGGGCCAGCGCGTTGGTCACGCCGTCCCAGACGGTCCGCTTCTGGCGGATCAGATCGTCGAAGCTGTACGAGTCGGGTTCGGTCTTGACAAGCCAGTATGCCATTCCGATCCGTTCCCAGTGTTGCAGTCGGCCGCGGGCATGTGCGGGGCTATTTGACGAGTCGCGCGCCCGCGCCGGCCGCAGCGCCCACCGCAGCAGGCGCGCCGCCGGCGCTTTCAAAGATCGGGCGTTGCCATGCCTGACTCACGCGACGCAGCAGATCCGTGAACTCCACCTCCGCCATATTCAACGCCTTGATCTTCAGATTCGACGCCAGCCGTGCCTGGATCGCTTCCAGTTGCTGCCTCTGGGCATCGGTGATGCCCATGCCCGATTGCTCCTGACGGGCCAGTTTCTCAAGCTGCTGTCCGAATTCGCTCATCAGCCGGGAAGCTTCAGGGTCCTGTGCGACGGCGCGCTGGGCGTCGCGGTACCGGGCGACGGCCGGGTGCTGGGCGATGAGCTGGCCGAGCTTTTCGGCGGCGGCGATGATCTCGGACGTTTCCGTGGCCATGAATGTTCCTCTCAAAGCCGCTACTATAGCGGACGTGGCAACCGATCGCTACCACCGCTATCAGCGACAGATGCTGCTGCCGATGCTTGGGCAGGCTGCTCAGCAGCGTCTGGCGGAGGCGCGGGTGCTGCTGGTGGGCTGCGGCGCGCTGGGCGCGACGATCGCCGAACAACTCGCCCGCGCCGGGGTCGGATACCTGCGGATCGCCGATCGGGATATCGTCGAGCTGAGCAATCTCCAGCGTCAGGTGTTGTTCGATGAACAGCACGTGGCCCAGGGCCTGCCCAAGGCGATCGCCGCGGCGCAGCGGCTCGGGCAGATCAACTCGACCATCCAGATCGATCCGCGGATCGTCGATGTCACGCCCGCGAATGCGGAAGAGCTGGCCGGTGATGTGAACCTGATCCTCGATGGCACCGACAACGTCTCCACGCGGTATCTGCTGAACGACGTCGCGGTGAAGCTCGCTCGACCATGGGTATATGGGGCGTGCGTGGGGACGGAGGGGCGGGTGATGACGGTCCGCCCGGGCGACTCGCCGTGCCTGCGTTGCGTGTTTCCCACCCCGCCGGATGGACGCGAGCTGCCGACCTGCGACACGGCGGGAGTGCTCGGTCCGGTGGCGGCGGTGGTGGGGGCGCTGGAGGCGGTGGAGGCGATCAAGCTGCTCAGCGGCAACACAGCCGCCGTCGCCCCCGACATGCTCGTGATCGATCCGTGGCACAACCGGTTCGTCAATATTCATCTGCAAGGCGCGCGGCGCGACGACTGCCCGACCTGCTCGCGACGGCGATTTGAGTTTCTCGAATCGCGCCACGCCGACACGACAACCAGACTCTGCGGGCGAGATGCAGTCCAGGTGCGGCCGGATCATTCAGGCGGCGCCGGCGCGGTCGATCTGAAGCGACTGGCCGAGCGATTGACCGCTGCGGCGGCGGGCCACGTTTGGCTCACGCCGTATCTGCTGCGCTGCACCTTGAACGAGGGCGGCCTGACGCTTACCACCTTCGCCGACGGCCGCGTGATCGTGAAGGGCACGACCGACCCGGCCCGTGCCCGCGCCATTGTGGCCAGGTATCTTGGAATGTGAGATATGCCCGATCTTTCCGTCAATCTTGCCAGTCTGGTGCTGAAAAACCCCACGCTCACCTGCTCGGGGACCTGTGGCTACGCGTTTGAATACGCCGACCTGCTGGACCTTTCCCGGCTGGGAGCGTTCGTCACCAAGTCGATCACCCGCGAAGAACGCCCCGGCAATGAGCCGACCCGCATCGTCGAAACCCGGGCGGGAATGCTCAATGCGATTGGCCTGGCGAATGTCGGGCTCGATCGCTTTCTGAAGGAAAAGGTTCCGCTGCTGCGGCAGATGCCCTGTCCGGTGATCGTGAACGTGGCCGGGCACAGCTTTGACGACTACACCGAGACCTGCGGCGCGATGGACGCGCTGGATTGCGTGGCGGCCGTCGAGCTGAACGTCTCGTGTCCGAACGTCAAGGACGGGCTGACGTTCGGCACGCATCCCGGCCGGCTGAAAGAGCTGACGCGACAGGTCAAGAACGTGCTGCCGCACAAGCCGCTGATCGTCAAGCTCTCGCCCAACGTCGAGGATATCACGCTGACGGCGAAGGCGGCGATCGAGGGCGGAGCGGAGATCCTTTCGCTGGTCAACACGTTCACGGCGATGGCGATCGACATCTACAAACGTCGCCCGCGGCTGGCCAATGTCACCGGCGGGCTTTCCGGCCCGGCGATCAAGCCCATCGCCGTGCACCTGGTCAGCCGAGTCTACCGCACCGTCGCCAAAAGCGCGGGTGTGCCGATCATCGGCATGGGCGGCATCCAGACCTGGCAGGATGCCGTTGAGTTTCTGCTGGCCGGCAGCAGCGCCATCGCCGTCGGTACCGCCCTGTTCGTTGATCCGGCCACTCCCAACAAGATCCTCGACGGGCTGGTGCAGTACATGCAGAAGATACAGGTCGATCGGCTGTGCGATCTGGTGGGCACCTTGCAGATGCCTGGGGATCAGCCGGTCAAGACGCCCTATCCATGAGATGGCGCCTGCGACGGAGCTGGCCAGAAGTGATCATGTAACTGCTTGAGATGCGCATCCCGTGCCGCGCTGGCTGCCAAGGTGCGGATTGATGCTGGGCGCCGTCAGGATAAGGCTTGCGTCTCTTGCGCTTGGCGTTGCGGGGGTCGTTTCGCGACCCTGGGGCGGCGGCTTTCGGCGTGGGAGGTCAGGCCGTACCGGTGGCTCAAGTGGATGTGTTTTGCGGGGGTTGTTGTTCCGTGGCACGGGCGTCCCGCCGGTGCGATGACCGCTCGCACGCGCCAAGATGCTCGTGACACAATTCCCGGGCAGGATCAGAAGGATGAATGGCGAGTTTGTCTTTCAGTCTTCATCGTTTTGCCTTCCACCAGAACCCTCACCCTAACCCTCTCCCGGAGTACCGGGAGAGGGGATGGCGCGCTGATGGCGTCGCCACGCCAGTCCCCGGAGTACCGGGAGAGGGGATGGCGCGCTGATGGCGTCGCCACGCCAGTCCCCGGAGTACCGGGAGAGGGGATGGCGCGCTGATGGCGTCGCCACGCCAGTCCCCGGAGTACCGGGAGAGGGGATGGCGCGCTGATGGCGTCGCCACGCCAGTCCCCGGAGTACCGGGAGAGGGATGGCGCGCTGATGGCGTCGCCACGCCAGCCCCTGGAGTACCGGGAGAGGGGATCGCGCTGGCGGCGCCCGATGGTGCGCTTAGGCCGCCTGGGCGACAGGGGTCTGCTGGGCGGAGGCTTCGGACCACCGCTGGAGCAGTTGCTCGCAGAGTTGTTCAAGCTGCCGTGCCGTCTGGTTGAAACCGAAGTGCTGTTCAACGCGGGCGCGCATGATCTTGCCGATCTTGGCACGATACTGCGGCTCGCGGATCAGCTTGCTGACGCGCTCGATGTAGGCACCGGCCTCGTGTCCGCCGACGGTGTACTCGGCGCCGACGAACTCGGCGGCCTGCGACTGCTCGACGCTGTCGCCGCAGCGGATCGCGACCACCGGTCGCTCGACGCTCATGGCCTGTAGCACCCCGGCGGCGCTGCTGGCGGGGAACTCGGCCAGGTAAATGTCGGCGATGCGGAGGAATGCGGGCAGGTCGCGTCGTCGGCCGGCGTAGCCGACGCGCTTGCCCACGCCCGCCGACTCGAACTTCCGCTTCTGCCAGACCAGCTCACCCTCGCCGATGAGCAGGTAAATCGCGTGCGGGTGAGCGCGCAGGATGTGGATGATCGTTTCGACGAATGGCTCGCCGACGGTGCGATCCAGGTCGCTGCCGGCGGTTGCCAGGACCACCGCGTTGTCCGGGATGCCGTAGACGCTGCGTTGCGGCGGCGGGCCAAACTTTTCCTCGGCGTCGATCCCTTCCAGCAGGAACCGCACGTCCATGTTTCGCCGGCTCCAGAACGCGCGGTCCGCCTCGAAACGCGCCTGATCGGTGTAGCAGATGCAGTGGACGCCCGATGCGTACAGCGGCCAGCGCCGACAGAGGTTGATCCTGACGCGCCCGACATCCCAGTCGGCGACCATCGCCGCGATCGGATCGGACTGGTTGGCGTCGAAGATCACCACATCGACATGGTCGCGGACAAGCTGACTGGCCAGCTCCCGCGCCGAAACCAGCAGGTCTGCGTCGGTGGGGGCGGTCCAGACGGGAATCTTCTGGCGGTTGAGCGACTCCAGGACTTCGCGCCCCCGCTTGTTGCTGGGCGAAAGGTAGCTGCCCGCGGCAAAGTGCTGTTTCTCGCGGCGGACGAACGCTTCAGTCGAGTACACGCCGAGCTTGAACCGCTTGGCGTCGTGATGCCGCGCCAGGCTGGCGATGGCTCTGCCGGACGGCTCGTCGTCGGCGATGCCGGACACGACATAGCCGAGCTTCACCTGTTTGTTGTTCCATTCCGCCGACTGCTCGCTTCGCCAACCGACTGACTGCGCCACGCGATCGTACTGCGTGGCGATGAACAGGCAGTTCTCGCGGTCCGAGGTGTATGTTCCGCCGTGGGCAAGATCGTACGACACGCCATTCTGGATAGCTTCCAGACCCAGGGCGTATTCGCGGCGGGCAATGGCGCAGGAGCCGAACTTGATCACCGGCCCGGCCCGCATGTCGCTCAGCCCCAAAAAGCCGCTGACGCTGATGAACTGGCTGAGCACCTTCTGATCCGAGTAATCGATGGCTTCAAGGCTCTGAAGCATGTGTTGCTGCGCCCGCCGCAGATCCAGCAGCGCATGGGCATGGTGGGCCAGGAACTTCTCGGCCGAATTGGGTGAATCCTCGTAAACCTGAAGCAGGTCCGGGTCGATCAACTCGCCCTTGTTGACACGTTCCACCAATTCCATCAGCGAAGGCATGGGCAGATCCTTTCTGGTGCGGGCAAGGTCTGTGCGGCGGTCAGTCGCCGTGGAGGCCTTGCGTGGTGCTGCGAGAACCGGGTGACAACCTGCGGCCGCCGGGTGTCGGCCGAATCATGTAAGGGTTATCGGGCATCGGGGCGGCAGAGCATGAGCCACGGCGGTTGAATCGGAGCGGGTGGATTTCCGCGGCGCGGCAGCGACCTGCCGAGCCAGCGTGTCGCGGCGCTATGCGCCGGCGACGGTTTGCACGATCGACGCAATCAGGGAGGCAGTCAGTCTCTGTGATGACGAGGTGGCTGCCGCAGGTGGCCTGCCTTCCAGGGCGGCATGCGCCGAGCGGACGAAATCCTGTGCGCGGCGCCAGCGGACGGCTGTCAGCACCGGCACACCCAGCGCATCGATCGGATGGCTGAAGGTGAGGGGCCAAACGTGAATCAGTGCCGCCGACGCCGCGGCGATGTCCTGAAGCTGTTCTCGCGAGCTGACGACACCGGCGGCATGGGGCCTGAATTCCTCCAGATCCTCCCAGCCCGCGCCGAACAGCCGCACGCGCAGCCCGGCGCGCAAAAGCGTCCGCGCCAGCCCCTGCTGATACGCCGGCACGATCAGCTTCTCGATGAACCGCGCGCGGGGAAAGTTGGCCTGCCCGATGTTGATCTTGGCCATTCGGGTGGACAGATAACCGTCGATGTCGTCATTCAGTGCGAAAGGCTCGTGGGTCAGTTCCTCACGAATGTACTCCCAGAGCAGCCCGTGACTGGAGTAGTCCATCAGGTCGGGGGGAGTCTCCAGGGAGAAGGTATCCGCGATGATTGCCAGGCAGGCGGAGCCGGGCGCTGGTGCGGACGCGGCGGCGGGTTGGACCTGCGGCCAGTTGCCCAGACACACGCGTGCCGCGGGCCAGCCGGCACGCACGGCCGCGTCGCGCAGCGCAGGGTCGGTCACGATCAGATGGTCGTTGGCGGCGGCCAGCGCGGCGCTGGGAATCCGCGGCTGCGTGATCCAGGTGATCCATGGCAAAGACTCGGGAAGCACGCCGGGCAGGTCGGTGCGGGCCGTGTTCGCGGTCAGAATCGCGTCACACGAAGTCGCGATTTTCAGCAGCGCCATCGGCGAGCTGTTGATCGGTGAATCGGCGTCGAAGACGACGGTCTCCATCCCTGTGATGCCCTGTGTCGCCTGCATCATCGCGTGGCCGATGTCATTCCACAGCCGGAATTGCATCGGGGCGACCACGCACAGGCGGGCAGAAGCGCCGGGGGATCGGCGGCGGCGGGCGGCGGATTGCACAAGTGCCTGCATCCGGGCGGCGCGCTCGGCATGAACCTCACTGAACACCGCCTGCGCCGTGCTGATCAGGCCCTGGATCGGCTCTGGGTCGGCGTCGGGAGCTCTGATGAAATGCGTGGGAGTGGCCAGGCCATCCTGATCGTCGAAGATCGATCGCAGTGACACGTCCCACGCGGGTCCGGCGGCGTACCAGAGGCGGCCGGCGCGGATGTCGTCGGCGAAGTCCTGGCAGTGCAGCATGATGGCCAGATCGCGCATGTCCGGGACGATCGCGACGATTGCCTGCTGGGCGGCGAGCTTGTCCAGGGCGACGCGGAGAAAAGCGGCGTGTGGCGGGGCCAGGAAGCATGCTGTCGAGCCTCGCACCTCCAGCCGCGCCAGCACCGCCTGCGCGACGCGGCGGGGCAGCGAGCAGCCGCCGATCCACTGCCCCGATCGTTCCTGCGCGCTCAGCGCGCGATCTCTTGCGAAGACCCACTCCAGCTCCAGAAGCTGTTCATTCAGCCACCGGCCAAGCGCCGGCTGCGTCGGCGCCAGCGCCTCGAGGTTGCGCGCGAAGTTCCTTTCGGCCTGCTGCTGTGCGAGGGTGGCGGTCTGCACCAGAGTCACACCGGCATTATCGGACGATCCATCGCCGGAAGTTGAGCCTGGATGTCGGGATGCCATATCCTTATTCACGTATGGGCCTGAAGTTCACCAAGATGCACGGCATCGGCAATGACTACGTCTACGTCAACGGCTTCGAGCAGAGTGTCGAAGACCCGGCCGACGTGGCGCGAAAAATCTCCGACCGGCATTACGGCGTCGGCTCGGATGGCCTGATCCTGATTCTGCCATCCGACAAAGCGGACGTGCGGATGCGCATGTTCAACGCCGACGGGTCCGAGGGCGAAATGTGCGGCAACGGGATCCGCTGCGTGGCCAAATATGCCTTCGAGCACGGCCTGACGAAGAACAACCCGATGACCGTCGAGACCGGTCGCGGCGTGCTGAAGCTGGAGCTTGTGCTGGATCCGCGCGGCAAGGTGGAGCTGGTGACCGTCAACATGGGCCAGCCGATTCTGGACCTGAGCAGCATTCCGGTTGATGCGTCGAGATTGCGAAGGGTCAGCCAGCACGAATTCGAGCTTTCGCTGGAGCATCCCAAGCATGCGCAGACGAGCTACCCGGCGCTGCTGATCGCCAGCTTCGTTTCGATGGGCAATCCGCATCTGGTCACGTATGTTTCGGATGTGGATGGGGTGGATCTGGCACATCTGGGGCCGATCGTCGAGCGGCATGCGGCATTTCCCAGGCGGATCAACGCGCATTGGGCGCAGGTGATCTCGCCGGACGAGGTGAAGATGCGCACCTGGGAACGTGGCAGCGGGATCACGTGGGCGTGCGGCACCGGCGCGTGCGCGGTGTGCGTGGCGGGCGTGCTCACCGGACGCACCGGACGAAAGCTGCTGGCGCACCTGCCCGGCGGCGACCTGCACCTGGAATGGCGGCAGTCCGACAACAACGTCTACATGACTGGCCCGGCGACCGAAGTCTTCCACGGCGAATGGCTGGGGTGAATCGCGCCGGGCAAACGCCTCACAGCAGATACCTGGCCCGGCTGACGGCCCATTGCACCAGCCGGTCGCGCATCGGGCGCTTGCGCCATTCGCTGAGGCTGATCCGCCGGGCGTAGAGCATGTCGTTGGCGAACAAAGCGTGCATCTGCTGGCCGAACTGGCGCGAGTGGATGATCGCCGACAGCTCCAGGTTGTACTCGATGCTGCGATAGTCGAGGTTGGCCGAACCGATCACCGTGATCGCGCCGTCGATGGTCATGGTCTTGGCGTGCAGCACGACGGTCTGGCGTTCGTAGATTTCCACGCCCGCCGACAGCAGCGTCTCGTAGAACGAGCGGGCGGCGATGATCAGGGCATGCACGTCGCAGCGTGCCGGGAGCATGAGCTGCACCCGCACGCCGCGCCGGGCGGCGCGGCACAGTTCGGCAATCAGCTCGTCATCGGGCGCGAAGTAGGCCATCGTCATCTGGATGCTGTGCCTGGCATTGGCAAACAGCGATCGCAGCAGAGGCCTGAGCGGGCTGGACAGCGTCGGCACCGACGCCAGGATGCTCATCTGGTTGCCCGGGTCGCGCGGGGCGCCGTTGTGAATCGCCTCCAGGTTGTAGTTGAACTCGGCGGTTCGAATCCGCCCGCCGTGGGTCACGTAATGCCAGCTCCTGGCAAAGGCGCGGAGAAAATAGCGGGCCATGGGTCCACGGATGCCGATGGCGTTGTCGCGCCAGAAGTCGCATTCGTCGGCGTCGCGCTGGTAGATCACCCAGGACCCGGCGTATTCGTGCCCGACATTCAGGCCGCCCAGGCCGGCAATTTCATCGTCGATCACCAGCAGCTTGCGATGGTCGCGGTTGAACGGCCGCCAACTGTAGCGGCACTCCCACGGATAGACGGGATGGAAGACCTCCAGGTGCACGCCGCTGCGCTGCATCTGCCGCAGCATCTGCCGATCGGTGCCCAGCGAGCCGAACGAGTCATAGATGACATACACCTGCACGCCCTGAATCGCCTTGCGGCACAACAGCTCGGCGAAGGCGCGCCCCGTGTCGTCGTCGGCGAAGATGTAGACCTCCAGGCACACGCGTCGCCGGGCCTGCTCGATGGCACGATAGGCGGCGCGAAGCGCTTCGCCATCCTTGTAGAGCTGCACCAGGGTTCCGTCGTCCAGGGGCACTGGATCGGGTACGATCCAGCCGTCGTCGTCGCTGCCTGGCGCGATGTTGATCCCCGCCGCCACCCCCGCGCTGCGCTCGTTCTGTTCGCGGGGACATTGCGCGGGCGGCGCGGCAGCATGCGCGTGCTCATCAGTCCGAGGCACGACCAGGTCCATTGCTGCATCATAAGCTGCCCGGTCGGGTTCTGTCAGGCCGGTTTCACCGTCTCGGTGTGCTGCGGGAAGCCCCGGCACAGCTTCCAGGTCGATCGGCTTGTCACAGATGCGGCCGGCGCCGATGATGTGGCCATGCCCGATCCTTCGCTGCGGACATTGCTGGATGTGGCGATCGAGGCGGCGTATCTGGCGGGAAGGCGCACGCTGGCGTACTTCAACACCGACGTCGCCGTCGAGACCAAGGTCGATGACACGCCGGTGACCTGCGCCGACCGCCAGGCCGAGCAGGTCATCCGCGCGGTCATCGGTCGATACTTTCCGTCGCACTCGATCCTGGGAGAGGAATCCGGCGAGGCGCGCGGCGATCCGCGCTTCCGCTGGATCATCGATCCGATCGACGGGACCAAGTCGTTCATTCACGGCGTGCCGCTGTATGCGGTGCTGATCGGACTGGAGATCGATCAGCGCCCCAGCCTCGGAGTGATCGACCTGCCGGCTCTGGACGAGATCGTCTACGCCGCCGCCGGGCTGGGCTGCCGCTGGAATGGTCGCGCCGCGACCGTCTCGAGCGTGGATCAACTTGAACAGGCGACCGTGCTGACCAGCAGCGTGCTGACGGCGATGCGGCGATCCGATGCTTATGAACGTCTGGCCGGGCGCGCCAGGCTCAACCGCACCTGGGGCGACGCCTATGGTTATGCGCTGGTCGCCACCGGCAGAGCCGAGATCATGCTCGATCCGGTGATCAATCCCTGGGACATCGCGCCGATGCTGCCGATCCTGAGCGAAGCGGGCGGGCGGTTCAGCGACTGGCAGGGCACGGTCACGACCTGGGGCCCCGATGCGGTCGCCACCAACGCGGCCCTGTATGATCAGGTGATCGCCGTGCTGCGATCGGAACAGCGTCGTTGACATGCCGACCCAGCGATACAAGCTGACGATCGCCTACCGCGGCACCAACTATCACGGCTGGCAGATGCAGCCGGCCAATGAGCTGTGGAAAGGCGAAACTCCTCCGCCGGGCGAGGGGATTCCGACGGTACAGGAAACGGTGACGCGCGCGATCGAATCGGTTGTGGGTCATCCTGTGGAGGTTGTCGGATCCTCGCGCACGGATTCCGGCGTGCACGCCAAGGGGCAGGTCGCCCACTTCGACACCGATCAGGTGCAGATTCCGATCCGCGGGCTGCGGATGGCGATCAACTCGCGTCTGCCGGCGGATATCCTGATCCGCAAGATCGAGCCGGTGCCCGAGACCTTCGACGCGATCAAGTCCACCATTTCCAAGAGATACCAGTATGCGATCTGGAACCATCCGGATCGGCCGGTGTTTATGCCGGATCTGGTCTGGCACCGCTGGCGTTACCTGGACACCGAGGCGATGCGTGCCGCGGCGCAACTGCTGGTCGGCGAGCATGATTTCGCCAGCTTCGCGCGTCCCGGGCATGGCCGGCAGCACACCGTGCGCACGGTCCACAGTTGCGATGTGCACTGGCGTCGCCCGATGATCGTCATCGGTATCGAGGGCAGTGGCTTTCTGTGGAACATGGTGCGGATCATTGTCGGGACGCTGGTGGAAGTGGGAATCAAAAAGTATGAGCCGGATCACATCCGGCAGATCCTGGAAGCGCGCAATCGCGAGGCCGCCGGGCCTACCGCGCCGCCCCAGGGACTTTATCTTCAATGGGTCAAAACTCATGCACTCGATGCTTCTGGTGTGTCTGCTTGCCCTGATCACGCTGTATAGCGTCTCGATGGCCCGGGCGGAGGATGCGGAGCTTTCCTGGCCGGCGATCACCCGGCAGTCGCGCCCGTGGACGCGGTGGTGGTGGCCGGGCAACGCCGTCGATCCGCCCAACCTGACGCGCGAGCTGGAGCTGATGCAGCAGGCGGGGATCGGCGGCGTGGAGATCACGCCGATCTACGGAGTCAATGGATACGAGCATCGCCAGATTCCCTTCCTCTCGCCGCAGTGGATCCAGATGCTTCAGCATGTCGCCGACGAGGGCAAACGGCTGGACCTGGGCGTGGACATGGCCACGCGCACGGGCTGGCCATTCGGCGGGCCGATGGTCGGGCCGGAGTTTGTGGACAAGCTCGTGACGCGCGTCGATGGGCAGATCGGGTCCAAACCTTCGGGGATGAAGGTCAAGCGTGCGGCGCCCGGCGGAGAGGGGATGGTGCTCAATCCCTACTCGCTGCGGGGTATCCAACACTACCTCAAATCGTTCGATCATCTGCCGCGCGGCATCGTGCGGGCGCAGTTTCACGATTCGTTCGAGTATGCAGGCAACTGGTGTGACGAGCTGCCGGATCGCTTTGAGCAGATGCACGGATACGACCTGCGCGACCACGTGGCCGAGTTCTTCGGGCAGGGCGATCCGGACGCCGTCGCGCGCGTCAAGTCCGACTATCGTCAGACCCTGGCCGCCATGCACCTGGATTACATCAACGCCTGGGTCAGGTGGTGCCACGAACATGGCTATCTGGCCCGCAACCAGGCGCACGGCGCGCCGGGAAACCTGCTGGACCTGTACGCGGCGGCGGACATCCCCGAGACCGAGACGTTCGGCTCCACGCCGTTTTCCATCCCCGGCTTCCGTCGCATCCCCGAAGACACCGACGGCAAGAATCAGCCCAACCCGATCATCAGCCAATTCGCCTCGTCGGCGGCGCACGTGGCCGGCAGACAACTGGCCAGTTGCGAGACCCTGACCTGGCTGCGCGAGCACTTCAAGATTTCACTGGCGATGGCCAAGCCGGAGATCGACCAGATGTTCCTGGCCGGCATCAACCACGTGATCTACCACGGCACGTGCTATTCCCCGCAGGATGCCCCCTGGCCGGGGTGGTTGTTCTATGCCTCCAGCGAGATCAATCCGCGCGATCCGCTGTGGCGAGACCTGCCGTTGATGAATGCTTACATCGCCCGCTGCCAGGCGATTCTTCAGTCCGGGCAGCCGGACAACGACCTGCTGCTGTACTGGCCGGTATACGACAACTGGCACGACCCGGAGAAGCTCGAGCAGCGGTTTACGGTTCATGGCGACCAGTGGCTGTCTGGCCGGCCATTTGAGCAGGCATCACGGGAGCTGACCCGGCTGGGTTGCGGTCACGATTACATCTCCGATGACCAAATCGCCCAATGCACCAACGATGGCGATGCGATCAAAGCGCCCGGCGGGGTGCGATATCGCGCGCTGCTGCTGCCCAGGGTCCGGAAGATCCCGCCTCAGACCATGCAGAAGATTCTCGAGCTTGCCCGGGGCGGGGCGACCGTGCTGGTTCAGGGCGCGCTTCCGCAGGACGTGCCGGGCCTGGGAAGGCTCGAGCAGCGCCGGACGGAACTGAAACGGTTGGGCGAGGCACTGATGGGCAGCGGGCGTGTGGTGGTAGACGATTCGATCGACTCGCTGGTCAGTGCTGTGAAGGCGCGATGCGAAAGGTTTGTCGGCGATGGCGTGGGGATGATTCGTCGCACGCACGAGCAGGGCCATCACTACTTCATCGCCAGCCTGGGCAGGCGAGAGGTTGACCAGTGGGTGCGGTTGGCCGTGGCCTGCGAGTCGGTGGCGATCATGGATCCGATGACTGGCCGGGCGGGTCTGGCGGCGAGCAGAAAGCGCGACGGGGCGACCGAGGTCTATCTTCAGATCGAGCCGGGACAGTCCCTGATCCTGCGGACTTTTGCCACAGGAAAGGTGAAGGGCCAGCCCTGGCGCTACACACGTGCCGCCGGGGGACCGATCCTGTTGACCGGGCGGTGGCACATCGAGTTCATCGATGGCGGGCCGAGCCTGCCGCAGGCGATCGACACCGACCGGCTGGCGTCATGGACGGATCTGGGCGACGAGCAGGCCAGGCGCTTTGCCGGCACGGCACGGTATCGGATCGAGTTTGACAGGCCCGCGACGCCGCGCCCGGTGGATGGCTGGGCGCTGGATCTGGGCGACGTTCGCGAAAGCGCGCGGGTGAAGCTCAACGGCAGGCCGATCGGCGCCGCCTGGGCTGTTCCGTTCCGCGTGTCGTTCGACGCCGCCGAGCTGCGTGATGCCGGCAATGTTCTGGAGATCGAGGTGACCAACCTCGCCGCCAATCGAATCCGTGATCTGGATCTGCGGGGGGTGCAGTGGCGGATCTTCAAGGAGATCAACTTCGTGAACATCAACTACAAGCCGTTCGATGCCAGCAAGTGGGACCCTGTGCCGTCGGGTCTGCTGGGGCCGGTCAAGCTGGTTCCGCTTCAACACCTGGAACTGGCTGACGGCGATCGTAGTTGAACGCAGTGCGAGGGGTCGGGATTCAAGACCGGGGATCGACTACCGAGGTGTTCACGTGCGATGGCTGCTGCATGGTAATGTCACTGGAGCGGTTGGCGAGGCGCTGCGGCGACACGGGCATATCGCCAACGTCCCCGCGGAAGTGGGCATTGATCCGAACCTGCCGCCGACGGAACTGCTGCGACTGGCTCACCAGAAACAGTTGGACATCATCACCGCCGATGCCGATCTGGCCAACGCGCCGTTCGCCAACCGGATCCGCTTCGGGCGGTCGATTGTGTTTCTTCAGCTCAAGGGCGAGGATGTGGAGCAGGATGATGCGATCGATCGGCTTTTCGAGCGTTACAAGCGGCTGACGCCCGGGCGGTTGTATACCGTGACCGCCACGCGGGTGAAGGTGCGGCAGCTTCCCGGCGCGGGCTGAGGCTGCGGCGGCAGGCTTCGGCGGACGCTTGATTCTTCGAGGTTCATCCCTCATTCTTGCTGCTTAACTATGTCTCTGCTGGTTACCGGATCCATCGGCATCGATACGGTCGAGACCCCGTTCGGCAGGCGTGAAGACGTGATCGGCGGCAGCGCGGTCTACTTCGCCTACGCCGCGTCGTTTTTCACGCCCGTGCGGCTGGTCGGCGTGGTGGGCGAAGACTGCCCGCGCACCGTCTTCGAGCTTTTCAAGGGTCGCGATGTGGACATCAGCGGCGTGGAAGTGCGAAAGGGCAGCAAGACCTTCCGCTGGCAGGGCAGCTACCTGAAGGACATCAATGAAGCCGTCACCGTCAAGGTGGACTTGAATGTCCTGGCCGAACGCGCGCCCAGGATCCCGCAGGGCTTCTGCGACAGCAAGTACGTGTTTCTGGCCAACACGCACCCGGTGCTCCAGCAGGAGATGATCCACTCGCTCAACGGCGCGCGGCTGATCGTCGCCGATACGATGAACCTGTGGATTCAGACCGAGCGGAAGGAGCTGTGCAAGCTGCTGGGTCGGATTCACGGGCTGGTGCTCAACGACGGCGAGGCGCGATTACTGACCGAGCAGAAAAACCTGATCCAGGCGGCGCGGGATGTGCTGAAGATGGGCCCGAAGTTCGTGGTGATCAAAAAGGGCGAGCACGGCTGCCTGATGTGCAGCGACCGCGACACGTTTGTGTTGCCGGCGTTTCCGGCGGACAGGGTCGTCGATCCCACCGGCGCCGGCGACAGCTTCGCTGGCGGGATGATGGGCTATCTGGCCACACAGGGCAGCTTCTCAGCCTCGACAATCAAACGGGCTCTGGCCTTCGGGACCGTGCTGGCCAGCTTCACGATCTCCGACTTTTCCCTGGGCGGCTTGCAGTCCATCACCCGCGAGGACATTGACGAGCGCTGGAACCAGTACAAGCAGGCGATGAGTTTCTGATGCGGCTGTTCATCGCGATCGAGTTGCCCCCGGAAGTCCGTCAACACCTGCTGCGCGTCGGGCAGAGTCTGAAGTCTCAGATCGGCAAGGCCTCGTTCACGCGCGAGCAGAACCTGCACATCACGCTCAAGTTCCTGGGAGAAGTGGAAGACAGGCGGGTGGCGAAGCTCACGGAGTCGCTGTCGCTGGTGCGAGCCGGGGGGACGATCGAGATCTTCGCCCGGAAGATCGAGTGTTTTCCCGAACGCGGGCCGGTGCGGATCGTGGCGGCCGGCTTTGGGGGCGATCTGGAAGCCATCGGCGGCCTGCATCGGGCGATTGAGCAGCGCTGCCAGCATCTGGGCTTCGAGCGCGAGACGCGCGCCTATCGGCCACATGTCACGCTGGCGCGTGCCCGCCCGACTTTGCCGCCCGAGGCGCGACAGCACGCCGAGGCTTTGACGTCGGCTCTGTTCCCCGGCCCCAGGCTTCAGGTGGCCAGGTTCGTGCTGATGGAGAGTCATCTGCACCCCGAGGGGTCGCGATACGTTCCCTTGGCGCACTTTCAAGTCTGAGCAAGCCGATCACAGGTTGCAAGTGATGTTGCGGGGCGGCGTTGCGTGCGAGCCGGGGCGATACCCGAACATTTCCTGAATTTCTGCTTGCCTTTCGGACGATCGTTATTAGCATATCCGTACAAACACTGAACAGGGACGGTGGGTGGCTTCCGTCGAGTTCAGTTGCGGGTGTGCGGGAAGACATGGACTGCTTCCCGGCCGAAACGAGCGACCCAAGCTCCAGCGAGCGATCCAAGCTCCTGCTCAGCTTCGGCCCATCGAGCACAGCCCGCCCCAAGCCACCGTTTCGCAGGCGCCCGGCGGATCCTGATCCGCTTCCGGGGCGAGCCTGGCACGCCGGCTGACCAGCATACCCGGCGTGATCTGGAAAGGAGCCACTCGTGGCCAAGTCCCTCGACAAGTCGGACACGCGCAAGGAGTCTGTCTCGACCGCAACGCCCGCCGGTAAGGAGCCGGTGCAGCGGGCTATTCCCGCCGGCGGAAACGGCGCGGCCGCCAAACCCGTTCCCGCTGTTGCCCCACGCGACCCGGCGCGCGAATCGGCCCTGAGCCGCGCCGTCCAGCAAATCGAAAAACAGTTCGGCAAAGGCGCCGTGATGAAGCTCGACGGCGACAAGCCGGTCGCCATCGACGGTATCCCCTCCGGCAGTTTGAGCCTGGACATCGCTTTGGGCGGCTACGGCATCCCCCGCGGGCGCGTGATCGAGGTCTTCGGCCCGGAATCCAGCGGCAAAACCACCCTCACCCTGCACATCATCGCCAACGCCCAGAAGATGGGGGGCGTGGCGGCGTTCATCGACGCCGAGCACGCGCTGGACCCATCCTGGGCCAAGCGGCTGGGCGTGAAGCTCGACGACCTGCTGGTCAGCCAGCCGGACACGGGCGAACAGGCACTGGAAATCTGCGAACTGCTGGTTCGCTCCAATGCGGTTGATGTGATCGTGATCGACTCGGTGGCCGCCCTGATCCCGCGGGCGGAGATCGAAGGGGAAATGGGCGACTCGCACGTGGGCTTGCAGGCCAGGCTCATGAGCCAGGCGCTGCGCAAGCTCACCGGAGCAATCTCCCGCAGCAAATGCACCGTCATCTTCATTAACCAGATCCGCGAGAAGATCGGCGTGATGTTCGGCAATCCCGAGACGACGCCCGGCGGGCGGGCGCTGAAGTTCTACGCCTCCGTCCGCATCGATGTCCGCCGCACACAGACCATCAAGGAAGGCGAGGTTTCGGTGGGCGCGCGCACGCGCGCCCGCGTGGTCAAGAACAAGATCGCTCCGCCCTTCAGGGATGCCGAGTTCGACATCATGTTCGACCGCGGCATCAGCTATGAGGGAGACCTGCTGGACCTGGCGGTCCTCGGCAACATTGTTGAAAAGAGCGGCGCGTGGTTTACGTACAAGGGCACTCGGCTCGGGCAGGGACGCGAAAACGCCAAGCAGTTCCTGTTCGACAACAAGGACCTGGCCGAAGAGATTCGCGTTCAGATCCTCAAGAGCAAGGGGCTTGTGGACGCCAAGCGCGCGATGGAGTCTGCGGCGACGGGAGCGGACGAGCTGGCGGTGTAGACCGCAATGGGATGATGGGCAGGTGTGAGGCGGCGGCGTTCGCAAGGTGTCGCGCCGCAGCTCAACATCTGACCATCATCCCCTGATGCGAGCTGGATCGCGGCCGCAGAAGTGTGACACGCCCCACGCGCCGGATGAAAAATTCATTCGGGCGATCGATTCAGCCTGTACATCGATTGGCCGACGAATATGATGCCGCGGTGGCGTTGTGGGACGCCTGCCGCGTCGTCGTGGTTCGTGCGGGGCTTTTGGTGTACCTGGGGTATCGAATGGGTTGCCGCAGTTGGGCGCCCGCCGGGCGCATCGTCAATTCGGTTGCACATTTCACGGGCTTTGCCTGGGTCGCAGTGGTCGCGTGGGCGGTTGTCTGCCCGGTCGTGGCGGTGGCACAGAGCCCGGACAGCCACACCGGCAGCACGATCGAGCTGCTGAACCTCGAGTCGCAGTTCCGCGCCATTGCCGAACGCGTCGCGCCCAGTGTGGTGGCGATTTCCGCCGCGATCGATCCGGCCGACGCCGACTCCGACGACGCGCTGCGCGCTGACAGCCTCAACACCGATCGTCTCCAGCGAATGCTCGATCGCGCCACGCGCATGGTCGGGACCGGTTTTGTCATCGATCGCGATGGATATATCCTCACCAATGAACACGTCATCGCCGACTGCACACAGCTCTGGATCACCACCGACGACCGGCGCGTTTATCCGGCGGTGGTCGTTGGCTCGGATCCCCGTGCTGATTTGGCGGTGCTGAAGGTTCCGGGCGGCGACCTGCCGCCGGTGCGCTTCGCGCCGTTCGGCTCCGTCCGCCGCGGAATGTGGACCATCGCGCTGGGCAATCCGTACGGCATGGCGGCGACGGGGCAGATGGCCATGAGCGTGGGCATCGTCAGCGCCACCGGCCGCTCTCTGCCCAGGCTGGCCAGCGCCGAAAACCGCTTCTACAGCGATCTGATCCAGACCACTGCCGAGATCAATCCGGGCAACTCCGGCGGCCCGCTGTTCAATCTGGCCGGTGAGGTGATCGGGGTCAGCACCGCCGTGATCCTTCCGCAGAAATCGACCAACGGGATTGGCTTTGCCCTGCCGATCACGCCCGAGCTGCTTGAGCGCGTGCAGGAGTTGAAGGAGGGGCGAGAGATCGTGTACGCGTATCTGGGCGTGATGGTCAGCACCGCCACCGCCAGACAACGCCGCGAGGCCGGCATCACCGACGGGAGCGGCGTGGTGATCGACATGGTGGAGAAGGATTCCCCTGCGGCCGAAGCGCTTCAAGTTGGCGACATCGTCACGAAGGTGCAGGACGTGGTGGTGTCCGACAGCGATCAGTTCGTTCGGGTAATCGGTCGGGCTTCGATCGAAAAGCCCACGACCCTGGCGATTCGTCGCGGCGGCAAGCCCGCCAGCGTTCAAGTTCAGCTTCGTCGCCGGCAACTGCCCAGCGTGGCGATCAATCGGCACAACCAGCGTTTCCGCTGGCGGGGGATGCTGCTGGGGCCGATCCCTCCCAACTGGGCATCCGGCGGCAAGTCCGGCTCGCCGGAGCACGGGCTGCTGGTGCTGGGCATCGATCCGGCCAGTCCGCTGGTCAAGCAGGGGGTCCGGGCCGGCGCGGTGCTGCTGAGCGTCGCGGGCAGGCGTATCAGCGGCGTGGCCGAGCTTCAGAGCATCATCAACGAAATCCCCGCCGAGCAGTGCAAGCTCGAAATCGTTCCTCCACCCGACGGCGCGGCGCCGGCAGACCCTGCCCCGCAACTCCAGCGTCAGGCCGTCGTCAGCGGGCAGTAACCGCGGGTCCTGCAAGCCTGAGGACACCAGGACATCAGATTTTAAGTGCGCCGCCAGCGCGTGCTCGCGTCTCGCGTGTTCGACTTGCACGTCTTCATGTTTGAGCGCATCGGGTCTGGTGCTGTCTTGCCCGCGCTTGATGCACTGCACCGCTCGGACAATAATCACCGGCCTTTGGACGGTGTGAAACCCCATGACTTCCAACGAGATTCGCCGGCAGTTCATCGACTTTTTCGTCACCAGGCACGGGCACACCTTTGTGCCCAGTTCGCCGGTCGTGCCACACGACGACCCGACTCTGCTGTTCACCAATGCCGGAATGAATCAGTTCAAGCCGATCTTCCTGGGGATCGAGAAGCGCGACTACGTGCGGGCGGTGAACTCGCAGAAGTGCATCCGCGCCGGCGGAAAACACAACGACCTGGACGATGTCGGGCGGTCGCGACGCCATCACACCTTCTTCGAGATGCTGGGCAACTGGAGCTTCGGGGATTACTTCAAGGCCGAGGCGATCGAATGGGCCTGGGAACTGCTCACCAAAGTCTGGAAACTCGATCCCACGCGGCTGCACGTGACCTGCTTCGAGGGCGACGAGGCGAACGGCGTGCCCCGGGATGTTGAGGCGGCCAGGCTCTGGAAGCAGATCGCCGGCCTGCCCGACGACCACATCCACTTTTTCGGCAAGGACAACTTCTGGGAGATGGGCGAGACCGGCCCGTGCGGACCGTGTTCCGAGATCCACATCGACCGCACGCCGGACAAGTCCGGCGGGCAGCGGATCAACGGCGACGACCCGCGGGTGATGGAGATCTGGAACCTGGTCTTCATCCAGTACAACCGCAACCCCGACCGCTCGCTTACGCCTCTGCCGGCCAAACATGTCGATACCGGCATGGGCTTTGAGCGCATCTGTCACGTTCTTCAGGGCAAGCAGGACAACTACGCCATTGACCTGTTCGACCCGTTCTGGGATGCCCTGACCGCGATGACCGGAATCAAATACACCGGGCAGTTCCCGCCCACCAATGCGCCCAACCCCGAGCTTGAGGCGGCCAATGAGCAGCTTCGGCACGACATTGCATTTCGTGTGATTGCGGATCACGCCCGCTGCCTGACGTTCGCGCTGACCGACGGGGCGGTTCCGGGCAACGAGGGGCGCGGATACGTGCTTCGGCGGATTCTTCGCCGCGCTGTTCGCTTCGGTCGCCAGCAGCTTGGCCTGCGCGACCCGTTCCTGCACAGGATGGTGGACGTGGTGGTGCAGGCCATGGGCGAGGCATTCCCGGAGCTGAAGCGCGATCCCGCGCGTGTCGCGCAGATCATCCGGGACGAGGAGATCAGCTTTGGCCGCACGCTGGACCGCGGGCTGGCGCTGTTTGAAGAAGCCGCCCGCGCAGCAGCGGCGCGCGGCACCTCGCAAATCAGCGCGGCCGATGCGTTCAAGCTGCACGACACCTACGGCTTCCCGATCGACCTGACGGAGATCATGGCCGCTGAGCGCGGAATGACCGTGGACAAGGCCGGCTATGAAAAGCTGATGGAGGAGGCGCGCAATCGCGCCCGCGCCGCCGGGCAGGAAGGCCAGACCGGCATCTATGAGCTGACCCCCGCGGCGCTGGCGGAGCTGGCCAGAGAGGGCATCGCTCCCACCGACGACTCGGCCAAGTATCAGACCGACCCGATCCGTGCCCGAGTGGTGGCCATCTGGAACGGCAGCAACCTGGATCCATCCGCCGATCCGTCGGCCGACCAGGAGGTGGCCGTCATCCTCGACCGCACGAACTTTTACGCGGAGATGGGCGGACAGGTCGGCGACAGCGGCGTGCTGGCCAGCGCCGGCGCGTGCTTCGACGTGGAGACCACGCGGATGGTCGGGGGATACGTGCTGCATGTTGGCCGGGTACGCAGCGGCTGCATCCGCGTCGGCGATGAGGTCACCGCCACTGTATCGCCGGCCCGATTCCCCACCATGCAGAACCACACCGGCACGCACCTGGCCAACTGGGCGCTGCGTGAGGTGCTGGGCGACGGGGTCGAGCAGAAGGGCTCGCTGGTCGATCCGCTGAAGCTGCGATTTGATTTTTCGTACGGCAAGTCGTTGGACGATGAGCAGGTGGCGCAGGTCGAGGCGCTGGTGAATCAGTGCATCGCCCGCAAGATGCCCGTTTATGCCCAGGTGGTGCCGCAGGAGCAGGCGCTGAAGATCAACGGTCTGCGGGCGGTTTTCGGCGAAAAGTATCCGCCGATGGTTCGCGTGGTGAGCATCGGCGTTACGGTTGAGGAGTTGTTGAAGGATCCGCTCAACCCCAGGTGGCGGCAGTACTCGATCGAGTTCTGCGGGGGCACGCATCTGCGCAATACGGCGGAGGTGGAGGAGTTTGTGATCACCGCCGAGGAGTCGGTGAGCAAGGGCGTGCGGCGGATTGTGGCGCTGACCGGGGCCGCGGCCCGCGCCGCGGCGCAGCGCCGGCAGGAGCTTGAAGCCGCCATCGCCAACGCCCGATCGCTGCCCGAATCGCAGCTTGCCCGCGAGCTTCAAGCCCTTCAGAAGCAGCTCGGGGCCGACGATGTTCCGCTGCTGGCCAGACGTCGCGGACAGGCGGCGATTGCCGAGCTACAGGCCAGGTATCGAGCCTGGGAAAAGGCGCAGCAGAAGGCGGCGGCGAGCATCGACATCGGCGCGACTGCGGCCGAGCTGGTTGCCGCCGGGCCGATCATGGTCGCGGCCATCGAAGGCGCCAGCGACGAGCAGCTTCGCGGGGTGATCGACTCGATCCGCAAGCGAACGGCGAGTTTCGCGGCGTTGTTGGCCAGCAGCGACGGGCAGCGGGTCAGTTTTGTCGCCGCCGTCAGCGATGACCTGATTGCCAAAGGATTGAAAGCCGGGGACTGGGTTCGCGAGGCGGCGAAGGTGGCGGGCGGTGGCGGGGGCGGACGCCCGCAGATGGCCCAGGCCGGCGGCAAGGATCCCTCGCGGCTGCCCGAGTCGCTGCAAGCCGCCCGCGAGTTCGCCCGCAGGATCCTCGGATAAGGGGTCGGGAGTCTTTTTCGTTTATCCCTGTCGTTCCAGTTGCCAGCGGCGACTGGTCCAGTAGCCCAGCAGGGCGCCGGCGGTGCCGGCGCTGGCGTAGTCCAGCGGCATCGCACGCGTCACCGGCGCCAGCACCCCGCGCGGATCGCCGATCATCCACTCCCCGGGCCAGAAAAACTGGCTGAGGTACCCGATGATCGCGACGACGAACGGGCCGCAGAAGAACCAGATGCTCGGGCGCGCCGGCACGAAATGGTGCGCCGCCAGTGCTGCAAGGCTGGCGCTGATGAACAGCCCGCACAGAGTCTGCATCTTCTGGTCGGTCTGCACCAGAAAGATCA
Source organism: Fontivita pretiosa (assembly GCF_050410795.1). Taxonomy (GTDB): domain Bacteria; phylum Planctomycetota; class Phycisphaerae; order Tepidisphaerales; family Tepidisphaeraceae; genus Fontivita; species Fontivita pretiosa. Next base: position 3,584,439 of record NZ_CP191258.1, read on the forward strand.
CCCCCAGCAGGGTCAGGATGATCTGCGCCGCGGTGGCCAGGAGTTTCTGATCCAGCGGTTCGTCCGGATCGTCGTTCGGGTCGGCCGCCTGTTCCAGGGGAAGCTTACCAGCCTGAGCGGCGCGACGAAGCAGCATCCATGCCAGCACGATGCCGAGACCGAGGATCAGTGTCTCCAGGGCCAGCAACAGGTAGACGCCAGGGGTGTGGGCGTTGAACAGTGCGAATCGTGCCGGTCCCATGCGTGCCGCCAGTGCCGCAAGCCCCAGGGCGGCGCAGAACAGCCCGCCGTCGTAATGCACACCGGAAGCGAACACGGAGCTGATCATCGCCCCGCCGATCAGAGCCACCCATGCCACGCCAATCGCCAGCAGGGGCGCAGACTGTTGCAGCAGCGATCCTGCGCGTGCTGGTGCGGCGGGTATATGCAACGTATCAGCCAGCCAAAGCGTCAGCACGGCACAGAGGATCCCGCCAGTGGTGAGGCTGAATCGCTCTCGCATGACAAAGCCGCGCCACAGGCGGCGCGGCAGCGGCGGGGTTGCCCGGACCTGCTCAGGCTCGGCGACTTGCGACGGTGACGGCTGTGAATCGTCCAGAACCATGGGTTTGTCTTCATGTCGGCGTTTGGGCAGGAGGCGCGTTGCCCTGAAGAGCTCTGCCCGCCAGATCGTCGGCATTCTAGCCGCATTGGCTGGAATCGCCACGCCGGAATCCTAACTCTTGCCGAACAACAATGGGGGGATTACCATCCGTCATGGCCATGACGCTGTTTGGTCAGGATGATCCGGCCGTCGCCGCAGCACCGTCTGCGCAGGCGGCGGGGCCATTCGCCGGCGTGGCGATCGAGCAGAGCGTTGATCGCGTGCTGGACTACTCGATTCCCCCAAAGCTGGTCGGTCTGCTGCGTGTCGGGCAGCGCGTCAGGGTTCCGCTGGGGAGGAACAACAAGCCAGCCATCGGCTACGTCGTGTCGATCAGCGACACGACCAGCTATCCCAACATCAAGCCGATCAGCGGCATCGACGATGACCGCGTGCTGGTGGATGGGCCAATGCTCGAACTGGCACGCTGGATGAGCCGCTATTACTGCGCCCCGCTGGGGACGGTGATCGAAACGATCATCCCCTCGGCCGTGAAAAAGAAAGTCGGCCTGGGGTATTCGCAGATGGTAAGCCTGGCCAAGCCGCGCGAGCAGGCGCAGTCGATTCTGGAAAAGACCAAAGCACCCAAGCGACGGGCGATTCTGGCGCGGCTGCTTCAGCTTGAGCCGGGAGAGTCGATCGAGCTGTCGCGGCTGGCAGGTCAGGCGGGGGTCACTGTCGCGACGGTCCGCCGGTTGCGCGGCACGGGGCTGATTACGATCCGCAGCGAACCGGATCTGGCGGGGCTGACCAGCCAGATCGAAGTCTCGCCCGCGGATGAGCCGCAGATTCAACTCAACGCCGATCAGCAGGCGGTGATGCAGGATCTGATGCCGCGCGTGAGCCGCGGCGGATTCAGCGTCAACCTGCTGCTGGGCGTGACCGGCAGCGGCAAAACCGAGATCTACCTGCGCTGCATCGCCGAAGTCGTCGCGCAAGGACGGCAGGCCATCGTCCTGGTGCCGGAAATCGCTCTGACCCCGCAGACGGTTCGGCGATTCACGGCGCGTTTCCCGCGAGTGGCGATTCTGCACAGCGCCCTGAGCGCAACCCAACGACACCGTTTCTGGCAGCAGATCTCGACCGGGCAGGCCGACGTCGTCGTCGGCGCCCGCAGCGCCGTATTCGCGCCGCTGCCGAGGCTGGGGATCATCGTCGTCGATGAGGAACACGAGGCCAGCTACAAGCAGGACATTGCCCCGCGGTACCACGCGCGGGATGTGGCCATCAAGCGCGCCCAGCTCCAAGGCGTTCCCGTCCTTTTGGGCAGCGCCACGCCATCGCTGGAGAGCTGGCAGCGAGTCCAGTCTCGAGCGCAGCAGGCACAGGAGCCGCAGTCAGCCGGTTCGTACTACCTGCTGCGGCTGCCGCATCGGGTTCGCGGGCTGTCCCTGCCGCACGTGGAGCTGGTGGACATGCGGGTGGTCAACCGGAATCGGCGGGGGGTTCATCTTCTGTCCCCGCGGCTGGAATACCTGCTGCGGAACACGATCGACGCCGGCCAGCAGGCGATTCTGCTGCTGAACCGCCGCGGCTACTCCAACTTCGTGTATTGCCCGTCGTGTCAGCATCTCATGCAGTGCAAGTACTGTGATACGACGATGACGTACCACCGCTCGGTCGCGGCGCACACGCACAGCGCCAAGCTTGCCGAAAGCGTTCATGCGGGGCAGTTGCATTGCCACTACTGCCTGGCGGTCAATCCGCTGCCGGAGAAATGCCCGCAATGCGGGAAGTTGCTGAGCCTGTTCGGGCTGGGCACGCAGCGGGTCGAGGAGGAGATCGCCAGAAAGTTTCCCGAGCTGAAGTTTGCGCGGGTGGACAGCGACTCGATGCGGAGCTGGCGCGACTACGAGGCGACGCTGGGGCGATTCGCCCGCCGGGAAATCCAGGTCATGCTCGGCACGCAGTTGATCGCCAAGGGGCTGGATTACCCGAATGTGACGCTGGTGGGAGTGATCAGCGGCGACACGGCGCTTGCTCTGCCCGATTTCCGCGCCGCCGAGCGGACTTTCCAGCTCATCACGCAGGTCGCCGGCCGCGCCGGGCGCGGCGATGCGCCGGGGCGGGTGGTGCTTCAGACGTTTCTGCCGGACGATCCGACGATCCAGGCGGCGCTGAAGCAGGATTACGAAGGCTTTGCCCGGGTCGAGCTGGAGAATCGTAAGTCTGTCGGGCTGCCGCCCTTTACGCGAATGGTGCGAATCGTGATCCGCGATCAGGACGCTGAAAAGCTCAACAAGCGTGCCGAGGAGTTGGCGGCGCAGCTCTCGCAGGCCACCGCGCCGCACGGGCCGGCGGTGGCGATGCGCGGGCCGATGCCCTGCGCCATCGGGCGGATCGCAGGGTACTTCAGGTCTCAGATCGTGCTGATCAGCCCCAGTGCCGCGCGGCTGCAAAACGTTCTGGCGGCGGTTCGGGAAAAGGGCGCGCTGGCTCGCAGCGAACGGATTGCCGTCGATGTGGATCCGGTAGCCCTGCTATGAACAGAACAGCGGCTGCTCAGGACAGGTCGGCGGCGCGGACGGCCTGGACGAACGCCGCCATCCGCTGGGCTGACTTGATCCCTGGCGATTCCTCGATCCCGCTGCTGACGTCCACCGCCCAGGGGCGAAGCAGCCGGACCACGTCGGCGACGTTGTCGGGGCGCAGTCCGCCAGCCAGGATCAGACGCGGATGGTCTGGCAGGTGCCCGGACTGCTGAAGCGAATGGATCAGTTGCCAGTCATTCTCGACGCCGCTGCCGCCGGCGCCGCTGTCCAGCAAGATGGCCGCGACCGATTTCGCCTGCCGCCAGATCGCAAGCTCCTGGGCGGTCCGGTCGGGTCCAATCCGCAATGCCTTGATAATCCGCAGGTGCCCCGGCAGGGACGCGAGCAGGTCCGGCGATTCCTGTCCGTGAAGCTGGACGTGCCCAAGCCCCACCGCGGCGGCTATGTCCAGAACGATGCGCGGCGTCGGATCGACGAACAGACCAACGGGCGTGACGAACGGCGGGAGCTCAGCCAGGATCTGCCCGGCCAGCTCGATGCAGATTCGCCGAGGGGAATTAGCGTGCAGGACCAGGCCGATGGCGTCGGCGCCGAGTTCCACCGCCGCCAGGGCGTCCTGAACCCGCGTGATCCCGCAGAACTTGATCCGTGTCCGCCTCATCAGCAGCCGATCTTACGTGCTTTGACGGCGATGGGACATCGCCGATGCACGGACTGAGCCGGCTCTGCGGCGCTGTCGCGTTCAACTGTCCGCATAAACCTTACTTACGGAAGTGTCGGGCGAACCTTCCGAGCTTCAGTGCCGGATTCATCGCGGCCCATACAAGATTGTGGGGATCGGATGAACCTCAACCCGAACATATCGTATATCTCTTGTAACGATCCTCCTTCCCTGGGTGGCGTGGAATGCCGAGAGGTCCACGCCACCTTTTTTATGCGCCGAGCTGGCGGGCCATCGGCGGCACAGCGCTGACAATTCATTGCGATGACGGCAACGTCGATTCTCACGCTGATCACCGTGGATCATCCGCCCCGGTGGGTCATCGCGGTCGCTTCAGCACCAGCGAGATCTCCTCGCACGCCAGCACCACCTCGTTGCGTTGGTTGAGCACTTCGACATGTTCGGTGACTCGGCCATACTCCGGACGCTTGGGGTCGTCCTGTTTGCCGACCACTCGGACTCGCGTGCGGATCGTGTCGCCGATGAACACGGGCTTGATGAATCGCAGGCGGTCGTAGCCGTAGGAGAAACCGGCTTCGTTGATCCGCGAGGCGCGCAATCCGATGCCGATGGCGAAGGTCATCGTGCCGTGGGCGATTCGCTGGCCGAAAGGCGTTGTCTTGGCGAACTCGGCGTCCATGTGGTGCGGGAAGAAGTCGCCGGTGTGGCCGGCGTGGAACACGATGTCCGCCTCGGTGATCGTTCGCCCGTGCGTCTCGAACGTGTGCCCGATCTCGATGTCTTCGAAGTAGGTTGTCATGCCCGTATCACTACCGTCCCGGCCGTGCTGGAGGCGCTGCACAAGGGGCACGACGCCCGTGGCACGCGCGATCGTTTGACACGCGCGTTGATACCTGACGAAAATGGCGGCTGTCAAATGAAGACCAGGACATTGAGAGGAATTTCGTGGGATCATCCGCGCGGGTTCGGGCCTCTGCCGCCCACCGCAGCGCAATTCGCCGCCACTCACCCCGATGTGCAGATTGTCTGGGAAAAGCGATCGCTGCACGACTTCGGCGCGTATCCGGTGGATGAGCTGGCCAGGAAGTACGATCTGGTCGTGCTGGATCATCCGTGGGTCGGTTTCATGTCGGAGACGCACTGCTACCTGCCGATGGATGAGCTGCTTCCCCGCGCGGTGCTGGAGGACCTGGCGGCGCACAGCGTTGGACCATCTCATCGCAGCTACGAATGGGACGGGCATCAGTGGGCGCTGGCGATCGACGCGGCCACGCCCGTCGCGTCCTACCGGCCCGACCTGCTGGCGCGGCTGGGCATGCACGTGCCCACAACGTGGCAGCAGGTGCTGGAGCTTGGCCGAGCGGCACGCGCCGCCGGGATGCGCATCGGCATGCCCTTGGGACCGGTCGATGCGATCTCGGTGTTCCTGACACTGGCGGACAACATCGGCGGCCAGCCGTTTGCCACCACCGGCCGCGTGGTCAGCAACGACGTGGCCAGAAGCGTCATGGACGCGATGCGTCGCCTGGCCGAATTGTGCGATCCGCTCGATTACACCCTCACGCCCATCACGCTGATGGATCGCATGAGCACGACCGACCAGATCGTGTATTGCCCGCTGGCCTACGGATACAACAACTACTCGCGCGCCGGCTTCAGGCCCAAGCTGTGCCTGTATGCGGACATGCCCTCGCTGGGCAACGACGGACCCAAAGGCTCGCACATCGGCGGCACGGGGATCGCCATCTCGACAAAATGCCAGTGGCCGCAGGTCGCCGCCGAGTACTGCGCGTGGGTGTGCGGCGGAGAGTGCCAGCGGACGATCTATTTCGACCACGGCGGGCAGCCCGGGCACAGCCAGGCCTGGGATGATCCGCGCGTCAACCAGCTCTCGCATGACTTTTTCCGCAACACGCGGCAGACGATCGAACGCGCCTACCTGCGACCGCGGTACAACGGCTATATCCGCGTTCAGTATGAGGGCGGGGCGATGATCCAAAAGTGCCTGCGCGACAACGGCGACGTCGATCAGCTCGTGCGCGATCTGAATGACCTGTATCAGCAATCGCTCGGAGGAAACAAGTGAACGATGATTCGGTGCTGCCCCTCAAAGGGCTGCTCGTGCTGGACCTCAGCCAGTACATGGCCGGGCCGGGCGCATCGCTGCGACTGGCCGACCTGGGGGCGCGGGTGATCAAGATCGAAAGGCCCGGCAGCGGTGACGGCTCGCGACATCTGTTTTGTTCCAACCTTCGCTTCGATACCGACAGCGCCCTGTTCCACACCGTCAACCGCAACAAGCAGAGCCTGAGTCTGGACCTGAAGAATCCCAAAGATCTGGCCAGGCTGAAAAAGCTCATCGCCCGCGCCGACGTGCTGATCGAAAACTTCCGCCCGGGCGTAATGGAGCGGCTGGGGCTGACCTGGCGGGTGCTCTCGGAGCTGAACCCCAGGCTGGTCTTCGCCAGCGTCACCGGCTACGGCGCCGACGGCCCGTGGCGTGACTTGCCGGGCCAGGATCTGCTCGTGCAGTCGCGCTCGGGGCTGGTCTGGTTGACGGGCAACGACTCCGATCCGCCGATCGCCTTCGGCCTGTCGGTGGCGGACATGTTCGCAGCCCAGCATCTGGTGCAGGGCATCCTCGCGTGCCTGTTGCGCCGCGGGATCACTGGCCGCGGCGGACGCGTCGAGGTCAGCCTCATCGAATCCTGCCTCGATCTTCAATTTGAGGTCTTCACAACGTACTTGAACGACGGCGGCAGGCTGCCCGTGCGAGGCGAATCCAACGGCGCTCATGCTTATCTGGGCGCGCCCTACGGCATCTACCAGACCGCCGACGGTTACCTGGCGCTGGCGATGAACCCGATCCCGCGGCTGGGCGAGCTGCTGGGGATCGACGAACTTCGCAACTATCCCGACAGCGATTCATGGTTCACGCATCGCGATCAGATTCGCCGCACCATCGCGGCGCGTCTGCGAACTCGCAAAACACGCGACTGGCTGGATATCCTCCAACCCGCCGACATCTGGTGCGCCGAAGTGCTGACCTGGCGGCAACTGACGGAGCATCCGGCCTTCCAGACGCTGAACATGATCCAGCCCATCGCCCGCCCTGACGGGCAGAAGATGCTCACCACGCGCTGCCCGATCCGAATCGACGGACAGGTGCTCAAGTCCCCGCAGCCCGGCCCCAGGCTGGGGGAGCACGATCGGACTGTCGCAATGGAATTTGACCTCGAAGAAGCGTGAACCGTTCGCACGGACAGGGCTGCCGCCGCGACAAAAAGCACACATGTGGCCCCTGGGCGCGATGGGGCTTTCGCATAGCTGCCTGTGTCACGGGCGTCCGGCCAGAACAACCCGGCTGTCGAACGTTCGAATTGGAGTGCATCGCGCATGGCCGGGACGGCCATGCCACAATGGGCTCGTCTCGGTTGTCATCGCACGCACCTGCGAGTCTGAGCGAAAGACGCGGCTGCTCCAAGATGTGGATAAACGACACGCAAGATGCCATCCCACGAGAGATCCTCGCTCACAGCACGCCGTACGTCTTGTACGCCTCGACCGCCTTCATGCCGTTGCGGATGGCGTCGCGGGTGCGGTTTTCGTCGCGGACTTTCTTCAGGGCGCGGGCCAGCACGTCGCGTTCGGCGGCCTGCGGGACCACGGCCACGCCGTCGATGTCGGCGATCACCAGGTCGCCCGGACTGAACAGCACTCCGTCGATCTCGACCGGCACGTCAATATCGATCACGCGCTGGCGATGCATGCTGTCATAGGGGCAGGTGCCGCGGGCGTAGACCGGGAAGTTCATCGCCCGCATCTTCATCACGTCGCGCACCGCCCCGTCAACGATCGCGCCCACGCACCCGCTGTTCTTCGCCGCCGTCGAAAGCAGCTCCCCCCAGATGCCCGAGCGCATGGATCCGCCCGCGGCGGCGATCAGCACGTCGCCGCTCTTGCACGTATCGACCGCCACAAGTTCAAGCTCGTATGGCCTGGGATCCTCGTGCGCCATGTCGGCCCAGAGGGTCGTCTTGCATCGGCCCAGCAGAACCCCCGTCGCGGAAACCGGCTGAAACTGCACGCGCGGCGATTGATGACGCAGACCCGCCGCGTCCAGTGCATCCAGCACGACGGCGGTGTAGAGCACTTGGCGCAGGGCAGCAAGATCGTTCAGTGGTTCGCTGTCAGACATGTGATTTTTGCTCCGCAGTCGGCAAGAGTATAAGAAGGATCCTGAGAATGGGCCACAGATCCCGCTCAACGATGCGCGTCGGAATCATCTGCATTCAGCAGGAGTCCAACACGTTTCTGACGACGCCGACGACGCTGCGCGCCTTCGAGCAGGATCGGCTGTATCGCGGCGAAGCGATCCGGCCGGCGGTGGCGCAGGCGCAGCATGAGATCGGCGGATTCTTCCAGGGGCTCGACGCCGCGGGCATCCAGGCCGTGCCGATGCTGATGGCGGTGGCGCTGCCCTGCGGAACCGTCACCGATGAAACGCTCGACGCCCTGATGAACATGATGTTCGACGAACTGGACCGGGCCGGGCAGCTCGACGGGCTGCTGGTGGCGCCGCACGGGGCGGCGGTGGCACAATCGCAGCCGGACATGGACGGATACTGGCTGACGTTGCTGCGGCAGCGCGTGGGCAGCGACATGCCGATCGTCTGCACGCTGGACCTGCACGCCAACGTCTCGCAGTGGATGATCGACGCCTGCAACGCGACCATCAGCTATCGCACCAACCCGCACCTGGACCAGCGCGCCCGCGGCATCGAGGCCGCTCAGCTCATCGCCGGCACGTTGCGAGGCGAAGTAAACCCGACGCAGGCCGCGGCGTTTCCACCGCTGGCGATCAACATCGAGCGACAACTGACACGCGAGGAGCCGTGCCGATCACTGATGGCCAGGGCGGATGAGATTCGCAAACGGCCCGGCGTGCTCGCGACGAGCGTGAACCTGGGGTTTCCCTACTCGGATGTCCCGGAGATGGGCTGCTCGTTCATCGTCGTGACCGACGGCGATGCGTCGCTCGCGCGCACGTACGCCGATGAACTGTCCGATTTCGCCTGGCAGCGTCGCCACAGCTTCATCGGCGAGTTGATCGATCCGGAAGATGCCATCGACCGCGCGCTTCAGTCGCCCAGGCCGGTGTGTCTGCTGGATATGGGCGACAACGTCGGCGGTGGCTCGGCGGCGGACGGAACCGTGCTGGCGCACGCGCTGGCGCGGCGGGGCATCAGATCGTTCGTGGCGCTGTACGATCCGGATTCGGCGCGTCGGGCGATCGACGCCGGACCGGGCGCAAAGCTCATGCTGCGCATGGGCGGCAAGACGGATGATCTGCACGGCCCGCCGCTGGAAGCACGCGTTACCGTCGTCAGCATCCACGACGGCAGGTTTGCCGAGACGCAGGTCCGCCACGGCGGAAGGACCGTCTATGACATGGGTCCCACGGCGATCGTCCAGACCGATTCGGGCCTGACGGTTCAGCTCACCAGCCTTCGCATGGTTCCGTTCAGCCTTGGGCAACTGACGAGCTGCGGCATTGATCCTACTCAGTTCGATGTGATCGTCGCCAAGGGAGTTCACGCGCCGGTGGCGGCGTACGAAACGGTGTGCAGGACGCTGATTCGCACGAACACGCCCGGCACCACCACCGCCGACATGGGGCGGCTGCCGTACCGTCACCGCCGCCGCCCGCTGTTTCCATTCGAGCAGATTTGAAGTTGCATATCGACATCGCTGGCGTCGCGGCGCCGGAGGTGCTGGTAGCGATGTCGAACTGTGTCATGGGCGTCTCGCCCGTGCCCAGTGGCATGGAGCGATGAACAGCCCGGATGTCGAATTTTCGAACTCGAGCGCACCCTGCATGGCCGGGACGGCCGTGCTACAGTCGGCTCGTCCAGGCGTTCATCGCACTCACCCGCGCATCCGAGCGAAAAACGCGCGTGGTCCGAGATGTGTATAAACGACAGGCGGGACGCCCATGCGGGCAGAGCAGGCGAGGACGGGGCGCTCGCGGCGCGCAAAGAGCACTTGGGAATTGCCTGCGCGCCGCAGGCACAGGAGTTTACTCCAGCACGGGTGACGGTTCTCCGTGTTTGGGAAGGACCTGCACGTAATTCTGCGCGATCGGCATGCGGCGGCCAAAACCAAAGGCGCGACTGGTCACTTTCAAGCCCGGCGCCGCCTGGCGACGCTTGTACTCGCTGCGGTCGATCAGCCGGATGACCTGCATCACCGTGGCCGGGTCGAAGCCTTCGGCGATGATCTCGGCGGCGCCTTTCTCGTCTTCCACATAGCGCTCGATGATCTGATCCAGAACCTGGTAAGGAGGCAGCGTATCCTGATCGGTCTGGTTGGGGCGCAGCTCGGCGGAGGGCACTTTCTCGATGCTGCTGCGCGGGATCAGCTCCCGGCCGGCCTGCTGGTTGATCCATCGCGCCATCTCCCAGACCATCGTCTTGGGCACATCGCTGATAACCGCCAGTCCGCCTGCCATGTCGCCGTACAGCGTGCAATATCCCACCGCCAGCTCGCTCTTGTTGCCTGTGCTGAGCAGAAGGTGGTTGAACTTGTTGGAGATGGCCATCAGCAGTGCACCGCGGATACGCGCCTGGAGGTTTTCTTCGGTGACGTCGGGCGGTCGCGAGGCAAAAAGCGGCGCCAGCGTGCGTTCGTAGGCTTCGTGAACGTCGCGGATGGGCACGATATGGAACTCGATGCCCAGGTTTTCGGCCAACTGCCGGGCGTCGCGGACGGAATGTTCCGAGCTGTACCGGCTGGGCATCGAGACGCCCACGACCCTGTCGCGTCCCAGCGCCGCCACCGCGATGGCGCAGGTCAGCGCGCTGTCGATGCCTCCGGACAGACCCAGCACCACGCTCTTGAAGCCGCACTTTCGCACGTAGTCGCGCAGACCCAGAATCAGAGCCTTGTAGATCGATTCGATGCCCCGGCTGTGCGTGTTGACGGCCGAGCCCTGGGGCTGCAAGTCCGGCCCGGTGAAGTCCACCGTGATCAGGTCTTCCTCGAAATCTCTTGCGTTGGCGACGAGGTTTCCCCGGGCATCGAACACGCAACTGTTGCCGTCAAAGACAAGCTCGTCGTTGCCGCCGACCTGGTTGACATAGATCAAAGGCCGGGCGAATCGCCGCGCCTGTGCCCCGAACAGCTCGATGCGGAAATCATGCTTGCCGACGACGAAGGGCGAGGCGCTGGCGTTGATCATGATCTGCGCGCCGGCGGCGGAGAGCTCGGCGATGGGGTTCTGGTGATAGAGCCGGCGGGGGATCAGACGCTCATCATTCCACAGATCCTCGCAGATCGACAGCCCGATCGACAAATCCCCGATCTGCACGAGCTGATTGCGCTGCGTGGCCGGGCCAGGCTCGAAGTAGCGCGTCTCGTCGAACACGTCGTAGGTCGGCAGCAGTGTTTTGTAGTGCACGCTGGCGATGCTGCCGTCGCGCAGCACGGCCACGGCGTTGTGCAGCGGTCGCCCAACCGGCTGCTCGTTCCTGGCGGCATAGCCGACGATCAGATCGATTCCCCGCACCCGCGAGGCGATGATGTTCAGCGCCCGGATGTTGTCGGTAATGAACTGCGGTTTGAGCAGCAGGTCTTTGGGCGGATAGCCCGGAATCGACAGTTCAGGAAAGATCACGAGGCTGGCGCCGGCGGCTTTGGCGCGACCGGCGAATTCGATGATCTTACGGCAGTTGCCGGCAATGTCGCCCACCGTCGGATTCGTTTGTGCAAGCGCCACACGCATGCGCGGGATTATAGCGGCTCAGCAGCGGGGCCACAGAGTCGCTGGCGGCTGCGATGCAGCTTCACACCGCTATCGGCCGGCGGCGCGCGTCGTGGCAGGCGCGGCCTCTCCCAGCCGGTTGCGGATCTCCGTCTCGATCCGAGTGAGCTGATCCAGCGCCACCGGACCCAGCGGCGGGTCCATCGTCCGGGCGGCGGCGATCAGCTTCAACGCATCGTCATAGGCGAACGACGTGGTCAGACGCTCGGCCTCCTGACGGATCAGCGCGCCCATCGCCGGCTGATGGTTGATGTTCTGGCGAATATTCTCCGAGGCAAAGTCGATGGCCTGGGTGTATTGGCGGTCCAGCAGCAGTGCCCGCATCCGGTCATTGATCAGGTTGGTGACCACAACCTCGGCGCGCTGGGGTCGAGAGGCCCAGTATTCCAGGGCCAGCCGGAAGTACTCCGCCGCTCGCCTGGGGTCATTCAGCCGCATGTAGATCGCGCCCAGGTTCTGATGTACGCCGGCCAACTGTTCCAGTCGTCCCTGGGCCGAGAGCTTTTCGGCAAGCTGGGTGAGCACGACCATCTGCCGCTCGGGCTGAGCGCGAAAGCGTTCGGCGAGGTTGGCCAGTTCCTCGATCGCCAGTTGCGGCAGCAGGCTCTGGAGTACCAGCCAGGCGCTTTTCTGCACGCTGGGATCCGGTTCGTTGTCGGGGTCGAGCCTTTGACGGAGCTGTTCCCAGTACCGGTCGGCGTTGCGGAGTTTTCCCAGCGCCTCGACGGCGCGATAGCGTACGCGCGGATCGCGATCGCCAAGGTAGTCGGCCACGACCGAGGCGGATCGCGGATCGCCCAGCTCGCCGATCGCCCGCAGCGCCAGCCCGCGGATCTGCGACGATTCGCCGCGCGACACTTCCAGCAGCCGCATCAGCGTCGGCAGCAGCGATTCCTGACGCAGCGGGGCCATGGCGTCGATCACGGCTTCGCGCAGTTCTGCCGTGCCGGTGCCCGGACGAAGACGCTCAAAGGCCTGTCGCAGCGCCTCGGCGGTTTGGCGCGCCAGGGCGGCGTCGGAGTCGCGGATCTTGGGGCCAAGCTGTTCCAGGGCGCGTGCGGCAGCGGTGGCTGAAAGCGGGGACGGATCGTTGAGCATGGCCAGCAGCGCCGGCACGGCGCGCAGATCGTTGATCGGCGCCAGGGCATCGGCCAGCCGCGCCCGCACCGCCGGCTCGGTCTCGATCGCGAGCTGCGCCAGCAGCGGTCCCAGCGCTTCAGCGTCGTTCATTGCCGCCAGCGTTGCCGCCGCCTGCTCCCGAACCTTGGGGCTGCTGTCGCCAATCAGCAGTCGGACCTGCTCGCGTGCGGCGGCGGAGACGGGGCGGTTGTCCAGCACTTCCTCGCGGACGATCGCAGCCCCGATCGCGCGGATCTCGGCTTCGGCGCTTCTCATGAATCGCAGGAGCATCTCGGCGCGCTGGGATGCGTTGGCGGCGGTGGTGTACTGCTCGGTGAGCAGCCGCTTCAGCTCGACGCTCAAGTCGCCGTAGCGACGTCGAAACTGTTCCAGCCGCGCCGATCGCCGGGCCAGCATCTCGGCGCGAAATTCCCCCTCGGGGCGATTGGCCTGAGTTGCCCACCACTGGTTCCACTGGTCCAGGTCCTGCCCGAAGCGGCTCTGGGCCGCCAGGTCGGCCAGGGCTTCGGCGGCGGCGCGTCGAATCGGCTCGCTCTCGTCGGCGGCGCGCAGCAGATTCATCAGCAGCTCGGCGGTTCGCTTTTCCACGAAAGAGCCGAGCACAAGGATGGCCTCTCGGCGGACCAGGTCCTGCGCCGGGGGGCGACGCTGCACCAGCGCCATCAGCCGTGTCAGGACCTCCGGATGATCGCGGTAATTGGCCAGCGCCCGCGCCGCGGCTTCGCTGAGGCTGCGGTTTCCGGCCCAGAGGGCGGCAAAAAGCGGATCGATCAGGGCCGGGTCCGGGTCCGGATCGTCGGCCAGTGCCCGGGCGGCGGCGGCCTGCGCGTCGGGGTTGGCCAGGTTCATCAGGGCATCGCCCAGCACGGCCCGGGCCTCGGGGGTTCGCCGCGCCAGCAGTCGCCGGGCGGCTTCGTCCCGCTGTTCGCGCGTCGAGTTGGGGTCATTGAGGATTGCGGCAAGCTGCTGGCGGTCGCGACGGATGTATTCGGCGATGTCGCGGGCGATGTCCCAGGTGGTGGGGGCAGTGGCTGGCGCGGCGACGGGGGGAGTGCTGTCCTGAGGCGGCGCCTGCGCCGACAGGCAGCGATCGGGCGCAAGCACGCCGGCAGCCATTGTCGCCGCCAGCACCGTCGCCACCAGCCTGAGATTCATTCCCGCCGCCACGCGTCCATCCGCACCTGTTGGACCTGAAGGACCCGCATTTGTCCCGATCACGCAGCTCCACGCCGAGCTGTCCGGCTGAGTTCGGTCAACGGCGCGATCCGCCCAACCGCCGCCCGCCGGGCACAAGGCTCCGGCCAAAAGCGGCGAATTTCCCGCAACGCGCCGCGGTCGGCAGAGTAACGTATTTTGCATCGCCCGCAAAGTGCGCCCGGCCAGGGCGAACGATTCGGCTCAGGCTGGATTGGGGCTTTGTCGCGAGTTGTTCTTGCTGCGACGGCGGGCTGGATCGTAAAGTGTGGCGCGACAGGTTTGCGGCAGGATCAGGACGTTTGCCGTGGGCCGGGCATATTCAGGCGGACGGCCATGTCGATCGAGAGCAACGAGTGCGACTGGAATGAGGCCGAACAGCGCGTGGAGCGCGCCCAGGAACTTTTCGAGCAGCGCCGCTGGCAGGAGGCCCTGGAGGAGCTGCGCGCCGCCACCAGCATCAATCCGTACAACTCAAGCTGGCATTACAACATCGGACTGACGCTCGATCAGCTCGGCCGGCACGAGGAGGCGATCCAGGCCTACCAGCAGGCGCTGAGCATCGAGCCAAACGATGTGCAGGCGCTGCACCGGATGGCGGTGGACCTGCATGAAATCGGGCGCTTCCACGACGCCATCGCCGCCTTCGAACGCATCGAGCAGATCGACAGCGCCTTTGAACCGGCTTACTGCGGACGGATCCTGAGCTATGCTGAACTTGGCCAGCATCAGCGCGCCGAGGAGATGTTCTATCTGGCCAGGCTCTATCGCGAGGATTGCCCCGATTGCTACTACAACATCGGGGTGAGCCTGGCGGCGCGGAAGCAGTACGACCGGGCGATCTACTGCTGGCAGCGGGCGCTGGATTTGGATGAGCAGCATCCCGAGGCTCACCTGCGGATCGCCGAAGCGCTGTGGAGCAAGGGGGAGTTGGAGAAGGCCCGGCAGCATTACATCGAGGGCTTGCGCCAGGAACCGGGCAACACCGCGACACTGCTGGATCTGGCCGAGCTGCTGTGGGAGATGGGGCGGGTTGATGAGGCGGGGGAAAAGATCCGCAGCGCCGTTGAGCTTGCCCCGGACGATCCGGCCGGACACTGCCTGCTGGGACGATGGCTGCTGGATCATGGGCGGGGAGCCGAGGCGGAACTGTCCCTCCGCCGGGCCATCGAGCTTGATCCGACCTGTCCGGGGGTGCATTTGCAACTTGCGCGCCTGTTCCTGAGCCGCCGCGACCTGGCCGAGGCCAGACGCCAGCTCCGCGCCGAGCTGCTGCTGCGGCCTAACGATCCTCAGACTCTGCTGGATCTATCCAACCTGCTGGTGGATCTTGGCGAGATCCGACCGGCGCTGGCATGTCTCAAACGCCTGGTGCAACTGGCCCCCGATCATGCCGGCGGCTGGCAGAACCTGGCCGTGGCGCACTTCCTTCGCGGGCGATACGACGAGGGCATCGCCGCCAGTCACGAATCGCTCAAGCACGACCCGGACAACGTGCAGGCGATGCACAACCTGGCGCTTGCGCTGGGCCGGATGGGGCGTTACGACGAGGCGATCGCGATTGTGCGCCAGGGGCTGACAAAGGCCCCGAAGGACATATCGCTCCAGCGTGTGGAACTGCGACTGCACCTGCTGCGAGTGCGGCAGCGGATCGCCAGCCTGTGCCGCAGATTGCTGCGGTGGCAGTAGCCGTGTCACCTGATCCGTCCTTGACGCGAAAGGAGGGGTCGATATGGCTCGCGCAATTCGTAAGCGTTGCATCGCACTCGCTGTGGCCGGGGCGGGGTTGACCGCAGCCTCGGCCGCTCAGGCGGGGCTGGTGCTGGACCTTCGCCTGGCCGACGGCGGGGGCAAGTTCAAGTTCGTCTCCCAGGGCGAGGTCGTCCCCCTCCAGCTCTTCGGCATCGTCCAGGGCACCGACGGCATCGACAACGAAACGCTGTACAACGTCTTCGCCGTTCTCCGCAGTTCCACCGGCGGGCTGCTGGGCGACTTCTCGCCCGCCATGCTACAGCCGCCGTTCGACACTGTTGCGGCGCAGCCGGGCGTGCCGCTCGACGCCGACGGGGACGGTGATTTGGACCTCGGTGCCGCCATCGGGGGACCGGGTAACACATTTCTTTTCGCTCGCGCGGATTACCCCTTCCCCGAGCCGCAGGGCGCGCGCATCGGCGCAGATGCGGAAGAGTTTCATTTGGCCAGCATCTCCTGGACGGTAACTGGAAGTTCTGGCGAATCTATGCTGAACGCCTATCGCGTCGCCAATTTCCCGGCAGAGACGGCGCTCCTTCTAGAGGACGGCGCGCCGACCACCACGGGTCCGACCTCTGCTGCGGGTGTCGTTGTGGTTGTCCCCGAACCCAGCACAGCCGCCATCCTATGCGCTTGTGGGTTAGGGCTTGGCGCGATCCAACGCGGACGTTTGCGTCGGCCCACCTGGTCGATGAGGTCATCCATCTGACGAAGAAAGGCGTCGCGCATCTGTTTGGGCACCAGCCGAGGAATTGGAGGACGCTGTGATGCTCGCACTAACGTCACGCCAATCAGACCTTCGGCGTCGGATTCGATTGACATTGGAGGTGATGCGACGTGGCCTGACCTCGCGCGCTGATAGGCGGGGTCGTACCCGATGTCTCCAGTTCGAGGCGGAGGAACTGGAACGGCGCAGGATGCTGTCGGTCTCGTTGACGCTCGATCGGAGTGAAACTCAAACTCAGACGATCGTCCCCGGTGAGGTCGTAAACGCGAGCAATGATGCAACCGCCGTGCAAAGTGAGATGAGTGTGGCAGTAAATCCGAAGAATCCGCGGAATATCGTCGGATTCAGCCACCACATAGTCGGTCTGCCGGCAAATCAAATCAATGTTTAACTACAGCACCAATGGAGGCGCAAGCTGGAACATGAACCCGATCGACGGGGCTGATGACAGTCTGGGATCAGCGACGCGGTTCGATCCCACGATCACCTTCGACGATGACGGTCGGGTTTACGTCGGTTACGGCGTTCATGCTGCCGATGGTCGCGTAACGGTCGTGGTCGCGAGCGATGACCTCGATGGTGGACAATCGTTTGACAGGTTTACGACTGTCGAGTCTCAGCTCGGACATCCGGTGTTCCCGGTGCTCGACAAGTGGTTTCTCGCGAGCGGTCGCGACCCAACTACTGGCAATCCGGCGGTCTACATCGCCTACTCGGCCCCTGTGGGAATTGTCGTCGCGGGCTCCAACAACGGTGGCGCTAGTTTCACTGCCCCGATCGCCGTTAGCTCCCCAACGACGGGCGGGTTGTTCGCTTGTCCGGCCGTCGGGCCCAATGGCGAGCTCTACATCTCGTGGTGGGATATCGCCGGAGGTAGATGATCTTGAAGCCGTGCACGTGGACGCCGCGTTCGTCAGCTCGGGCAACACGCTGACCGTTGAGGGCACCAGCGGCAACGACAACATTGTGGTGAGCCGCGTGCCCAACAACGACAGCTTCCTCCAGGTGGTCGTGAACGGGCAGACGGAGTTCGCTGGACGGCGCGACACGATCGGCAGGATGACCATCAACGGTTTGGCGGGAGGCGACGAGATCATCATCGACGACGATCTGCTGGCGATCCCGGCGACGGTCAACGGCGGGGACGGCATCGACACGATCGAAGTCCGCGGCAGCGCGGCCAACAACTTCATTACGTCGATGGCGGGCCGGGGCTGGACATGGTGAAGGTGAACACCGACTCCGGCGGAGCGACCGGCGTGGCGCGCGTGAAGTTCGAGGTGACCCAGGACCTGGCGCTGCTCCAGATCTAAGCCGCAGGCATTGCCAGCGTGGACGTGAACGGCAGCACCGTCGTGGACACCAATACGCTCACGATCTCCACCGACGACGCCGACGGCAGACTCGACCTGAATGACAACGATCTGATCGTCCGCAACACGCCTGACCTGGCGGCGATCACCACGCTGATCAAGACCGCGCTGGAGAACGGCGGGGCCTTCGACTGGCAGGGCATCGGCATCGGCAGCACGCAGGCGCACCTGCGCAACCAGCTCGCCGGCAGTTTCCTCTATGGCGTGGGCGTGTTGCGGAACGACCTGTCCGGCCACGTTGACGCCACCGATTACAGTCTGCTCGACTCCGGGTACGTGAACGGCCGGGTTGGCTGGATCTTCGGGGACTTCGATTACAGCGGAAACTTGGACGCCACCGACTACGCGCTGATCGACAACGCCTATGTGAACCAGTCCGGCACGCTGGGCCCGATGCGAAGCTCCGGCACGCGCTCCAACGCGGCGGAGGAGTTGTTCGGCTCGTGGAAGTACGACCTGGGCACGGCGGAGGAGATGATCCAGCGGCACCGCAAGGAGTTCGGCAGCGACTACGACGACGCGCTGGATGCCATTCGCAGTGGCAAGCTGGGGCTGAACCGGCTGGTGTGGTTCGTCGTTGTTCCGACACCGGAGGAACGGAAGTCGCGGCAGTTGTGATGGCCGCGGGTTCCTGATGCGCCGCAATCACTTCACCTTCGCCACAATCATCGTTACGTCGTCGGTTCGGCGGGTCAGCCCGACGAAGCGGCGCATTTCCCAGAGGATGTTCTGGGCGACGGTTTCGGCAGTGTCGCCGCCTTTTTTGAACGCCTCGATGATGCGCTGTCGCCCGAAGGTCTGGTTTTCGAAGTTCATCGCATCGGCCAGTCCGTCGGTGTAGAGCAGCAGCAGGTCGCCGGATCGGAGATCGACGATGGATTGCGTATAGGCCTCGTCCGGGTCCACGCCCAGGACCATGTTGTCGCTGCGCAGCTCGGTGACCTGCCCGTCGCGCAGCAGCAGTCCGGGTGGATGACCGGCGTTGCAGTAGGTGAGCCGGCGGTTGTTGGCGTCGAGCACGCCGTAAAACAGCGTGACGAACTCCGTGGGCTTGCTGTCGCGGTGGAGCATGATGTTGAGGCGGCGGATGACTTCGTAGAGGTAGTAGACGTTGTCCACCTGTGCCCGCAGCGCGGCGCGAACCGAGGCCATGATCAGCGACGCCGGCACCCCCTTGCCCGCCACGTCGGCGATGACCAGTCCCACGTTGTCGTACGGCAGCGGGATGAAGTCGTAGAAGTCTCCACCCAGCTCAAAGCACGGCACATATACGGCGGCCAGGTCGATCCCCGGAACCTGCGGGGGTTGCTGGGGGATCATGCGCTGCTGGACCTCGGCGGCCATGCGGACCTGCTTCTCCAGCGCCTCGGCCTGGAGCGTCTCGTCGAGCAGTCGCGCGTTTTCGATGGCGGCGGCGGCCTGCGCGGCCACGGCCTTGAGCAGATTGATCCGCAACTGGCTGAACGTCTGCTCGGTTTCGGTGTACAGCCGCAGCACGCCGATCGGCTTGCCCTGGTAGCGCATGCCCACGGCCAGGAATGAGGCAATTCCCTCGCGTTGCGCGTCGGCGGGGTACAGCACGCGCGGGTCGGTGGCCATGTTCCGCACATAGCAGTATCCCACTTCCGACAGCGCGATCTGGTCGATCTCGGACTTGCTGAGGCGAATCGGCCCCTTCTGAAGATACTGCTGGGAGAGGTTGTGCACCGCCTTGATCACCAGCTCGTCCTGTTCCGGGTCCAGCAGCCGGATGGAGGCGGCCTTGACGCCCATGATCTCCGCGACGGCGCGGACAGTCCGCTGGAGCACTCTGGGCAGGTCGCGGGCGTTGGCGAGCATCATCGAGAGGTTGTAGACGGCGGTCAGCTCGTCGATGCGCTGGCGAAGCTGGAACTCCTGGTAGCAGAGCCGTGCCAGTGCGTTGGCGATGAGGTAGAGGAACTGAATCGCCGCCGGACGCGTGTTCTTCGCCCGTGTCAGAGCTGAGATCAGGCTCTTGAGCTGTTTGAAATCCAGGTTGTATTTCTGCGCCAGGGCCTGCAGCCGGGTGTCATCGATGTTGGCGCAGGCGCCATCGGGCAGGGGGGTCATGCGGATCGTGCCCAGCCGCTGGTTATTGACGATGATCGGGGCGACGTAGACGCGTCCTTCCTTCTGCGGTCCCTCGGCCGAGGCCAGCTCATCGGCCTGCGCGATCGCGCGCTGTCTCTGGAGAAACTGCCGCGTGGGCGTGGGCTGGGTCAGGACGGTGCCATCGGCGTCGGTGATGATCGCTTTCACGTTCGCAACCGCCGCAAAGCCGTCCTGGATCTCCTGAAGCGTGGCCAGGTCCAGGAAATCTGTCAGGTGCAGATTCTGTGAATCCAAGGGGGTCTGCTGCTGCAACATTGGCGGGAAATTGTAGCGCAAGTGTCAGGTGGTTCAAATCGGATGGCGGTACCAAGGGCAGTGCCCAATTCGGCGGGTTCGCGGTATTCTGTTGATCATGCCAACCCGCACTGTGAACAACGTGACGTTTCATTATGCCGAGCGTGGGCACGGCACGCCGATCGTGCTGGTGCATGGCTTTCCGCTGGACGGGCGAATCTGGGAGGCGCAGCTCGAGTCGCTCAGCGACCGCTATCGGGTGATCGCGCCGGATCTGCGCGGCTTCGGGCAGTCGATCTCGTCCGAGCCGTTCACGATCGAATCGCTGGCCGATGATCTGCATGCGCTGCTGCGCGCGATCGGGGCATTGCCGGCGATTGTGGCGGGTCTTTCGATGGGCGGATACGTCGCCCTGGCGTTCGCCCGCAAATATCCCGCCGACCTGCGGGCGCTGGGACTGATCGACACCCGCGCCGAGGCCGACGCGCCTGCCGCCAGAGAAGCACGCGACAAGATGATCGAGCTGGTCCGCACGCACGGCACCAGGGCCGTCGCAGAGCAGATGTTTCCCAAAATGCTGGCGGAGCAGACGCTTCATGGCCGGCAGGATATCGCGCACAGGCTTCGGCGAATCATGGAGTCGCAGCCGCCCAGGACGGTCGAGTATGCGCTGGCGGCGATGCGCGATCGCCCGGACTTTACCTCGGACCTGCCTTCGATCGCGGTGCCGACGCTGATCATTGTCGGCGAGCACGACGTGATCACTCCGCCCGCCGTCGCCGAGGCCATGAGCAAGCAGATCCGCAATCCGACGCTGGTGGTCATCCGCCGTGCCGGGCATCTGGCCCCCATGGAACAGCCGGAGGATGTGACCACGGCGATTCGCCGCTTCGCCGAGATGGCGACGAGGTCAGACGGGCGCTGAGCGGACAACAGGGCCGCATCCGGTCTGTTGAAAGCTGTCGGCTTGTTCACGCACTCATGCTATGATTCGGGCATGAATCGCGAGCGTTTTGCCTGGACCGTGAGCATTATCCTGATCGCGCTGCTGGCCTTTCATCTGGAGGGCAGCCTGGCGCAGCGCGACGATGATTACGCATTTGTCAGGACGCTGGTCGATATTCATCGACAGGTGGCCAACAACTACGTCGAGCCGGTCGATGAGCAGCAGCTTCGGGAAGGGGCCATCGAGGGGATGCTCGGGGAGTTGGATCCTTTCACGATGTACGTCCCCCCGGCCAGGCAGGAGGAGTTCGAGCGGTTGCTGGAGGGCACGTTTAAAGGGGTAGGCATCCAGCTCAACCAGCTCGAGAACGGCACGATTGAGGTTGTCACCCCGATCGAGGGCAGCCCGGCATTCAAGGCAGGGGTGATGGCCGGAGACCACATCCTGAAAGTCAATGGCGAGGGGATCGAGGGACTGCGACTGCCCGAGGTGATCAAGAAAATCGGCGGACCGGTTGGAACGGAAGTGACCCTGACCGTCCGCCACGTCACCGGGCAGATCGAAGACCTGACCATGACGCGCGAGGAGATTGTGGTTCCCAGTGTCAAGGGCTACCAGCGCCAGCCGGACAATTCCTGGGATTACTACATCTGCGATGATCCGAAGATCGCGTATCTGCGGATCGCCCAGTTCACACCCGATACGTTTGACCGCGTCAAGGAAGCGATCACGTCGCTGCTGAGCCAGGGGATGCAGGGGCTGATCCTGGACCTGCGGTTCAATCCTGGCGGCAGGCTCGATCAGGCGGTGCAGGTGATCGACCTGTTTCTGGACAAGGGCGTGATCGTGAGCACGAAAGGGCGCAGTCGCCCCGAGCAGGTCATCCGCGCCACCGAGCCGGGAACTCTGCCGTATTTTCCGATGATCGTGCTGGTCAACGAGCACTCGGCCTCGGCCAGCGAGATCGTCGCGGGAAGCCTGATGGACAACCGCCGGGCCGTGGTCATCGGCGAGCGGACCTACGGCAAGGGAAGCGTGCAGGAAGTGATTCCGCTGGATAACAAAGGTGGCGAGCTGAAGTTGACCGTCGCGTATTACTACCTGCCCAGCGGCCGCCTGGTGCACCGCAGGAAAGACGCCACCGACTGGGGCGTGCAGCCGCAAATCGTCGTGCCGATGGAAACAACCGCCGAGCGCAGGGCGCTGGAACAGATGAGCGAGCGGGACCGGTTCCTTCGTCCCACGACACAGAAGGCGACTTCGCAACCCACCACCGCCGATACTCAACAGGTTCTGGATGCCCAGCTTCAGCGGGCGGTGGACACGATGATCGCGCTGGCGGTGCTGGAGCACAGTCGCCGGGAGTCGGCCATGGCGCCTTCGCTGCCGCCGGCGCCGAAGGTGCAGACACGGCTGGAGCTGACTCCTGCGTCGCAGCCCACAACAACCGCCCCAGCGCAGTAGATCAGACCCGCATTCCGCGAACTGCAATGGCGATGTCGCTGATCCTCGGGCTGGAATCGACGTGCGACGAGACGGGCGCCGCGGTGGTGGCCGACGGAAGACATGTCCGCAGCAACGTGGTCGCGACGCAGGTGGAGCTGCATGCCAAGTATCGTGGCGTCGTACCCGAGATCGCCAGCCGTGCCCATATCGAAAACCTTCTGCCGGTCATTCGCGAGGCTCTGGAGATCGCCGGCTGCACGCTCAACCAGCTCGACGCGATCGCGGTGGCGCATCGTCCGGGGCTGATCGGCTCGCTGCTGATCGGCGTGACCGCCGCCAAGACGCTCGCCTGGGCGCTCAACAAACCTCTGGTCGGCGTCGATCACGTGCATGCGCATTTGTACAGCGTGATGCTCAGGCAGGCGGGGCAGCGGGCGGCGGACAGCGGGCAGAACGAGGCGGAGGCTGCTGACTCCGGAACCTGCGCCTCGCACCGCGAGCCGCATCTTCCCGCGGTTGGCCTGGTGGTCAGTGGCGGGCATACCGCCCTGTACGATGTTCGAAGCTGGACCGACATCACGCTCATCGGCTCGACGATCGACGACGCCGTTGGCGAAGCCTACGACAAGGTCGCGGCGATCCTCGGTCTGGGCTATCCCGGCGGGCCGATCATCGATCGGCTGGCGCAGCAAGGCGATCCCGAGGCGGTGAAGCTGCCGCGGTCGCTGCTGGGGCGGGATTCGCTCGATTTTTCCTTCAGCGGCCTTAAGACCGCGGTGCTGTATCACGTTCGCGGCGTTCCCGGTCGCGGCGATACCCCGCCGCCGCTCACCGAGCAGCACATCCGCGACATCGCCGCCTCGTTCCAGGCCGCCTGTGTCGATACGATCGTGATCAAGCTGAAGCGCGCCCTTCGTCGCACGAACGGGCGGGCGGTGATTATCGGCGGCGGCGTGTCGGCCAACCGCGGCCTGCGCAACGCGCTGGCCCGCTTTGATGTGCCGGTCTTCTTTCCGCCGATGCAGTATTGCACCGACAACGCCGCGATGACCGCCGGGCTGGCGCACGTGCTGCTTGAGGCCGGGCAAACCAGCGGGCTGGATCTGGATGCGATTACCTACAGCCAGTTTCGGGCGTGAGAGTCGCAACACTGGCCACTACACCATGCAGCGCATCGTCACACTCCCGCCATTGCCTGCAAGACCTGTGGAGGGTCATAAGGGTCTGTTTGGGCGCGTGCTGGTGGTGGGGGGAAGCGAATCGATGATCGGGGCGCCGGTGCTGGCGGGCACCGCGGCGCTGAAAATGGGCGCAGGGCTGGTACAGATCGCCACGCCAAAGTCGATCCTCGCCCCCGCCATCTCGGTGACGCCCGAACTCATCGGCCTGCCGCTGGGCGCAGGCTCTGCCTCGCTTGCCGCGCTGGTGCAGGCCGCCGACGCCGCCGACGTGATCGTGATCGGTCCGGGCATGGGGCAGTCGCGCGACGCCGACTCGCGGCTGCGGCGGCTGATTCGTCTTGAAAAGACCATGCTCCTGGACGCTGACGCGCTGAACCTGCTGGCGGGTGGGCGGCGCTGGCCGGCGTCGTTCAAGGCGCCCGCGGTGCTCACCCCTCACCCCGGGGAGATGAGGCGACTTGGTCGATGGCTCGGCCGCGGCGAAGTGCCTCGCGACGACGATGGTCGGATCGAAATCGCCACGCTGGCGGCCACGACCTTCGGACAGGTCGTCGTGCTCAAGGGCCACCGAACCGTCGTGACCGACGGACAACGCGTCTACCTCAATCGCACGGGGGACAGCTCGCTGTCCAAGGCCGGCAGCGGCGATGTGCTCAGTGGCATCATCGCAACCCTGCTGGCGCAGGAGATGGATCGCTTCTGCGCCGCCTGCGCCGGCGTGTGGATCCACGGAACAGCCGGAGAACTCGCCGGCAAGCGGCTTGGCCGCAGGTCGGTGCTGGCGCGCGACGTCATCGACGCCTTGCCCGAGGCGATTGGCGCCTACGAAGCAGTCGCGGGCGTTACTTCTTGAGGATCAACAGGTATCCGATCACGCTGACGGCCACCAGCGCCGCGACGGACAGGAAGATCGCGATCGCCAGCATCGTCGTGAAGCGGACATTCTGCTTGTGCAGGATCCGTTCAAGCTGTCCATCGCGCGAATCCAGGTGATCGCGGATCTGCTCCAGCACCTGCGTGCTGGTGCTGGAGTTGCGGCTGACGCTCTGAAGCGCAAGTCCCAGATTGCTCATGTTGGCGCTGATTGCTTCGTCGGTCTGGCGGATGGATTCCATTCGATCACGAAGCTCCTCGAGCGTTTCGCGCTGTTCGCCGCCGCTCTGGCTCAGCTTTTCCAGGATTTCGCCAAGCTTCTGCTGCTGCGTGTTCTGGTGGGCCAGTTGCTGGTGGATGGCCCGCAGGGTCTCGCCGTGGATGCGGTT
Source organism: Fontivita pretiosa (assembly GCF_050410795.1). Classification (GTDB taxonomy): domain Bacteria; phylum Planctomycetota; class Phycisphaerae; order Tepidisphaerales; family Tepidisphaeraceae; genus Fontivita; species Fontivita pretiosa. The sequence continues at coordinate 3,609,466 of NZ_CP191258.1, forward strand.
GCTCTCGGGAATGGCGCGTAGCGCCTCGGGCAGGTGTGCCAGGTAGCTGAGCAGTTCATCCTGCCTGCGGGCGTTGCGCTCCATCGTGTCGCGGATGGTGGCCATCAGGTCGGTGAGCGTGTCGAAGCCTTCCTGAAGCCTGGCGATCGCGGCGTTCTGCCTGGCCCAGGGTCGCAGGAACGTGCTTCGAGGCTCGATCGCCTGCGACGCCCCCTCGCGCGCCAGGGGAAGCTCTGTGCTGCCATTGCCCGCGCCTCCGCCGCGACGGAACCAGTTGCTCACGCGGGCGAAGAACGTTTTGGCCTGTTGCTGCTGCTCGTTCATGTGCGTCGCCTCCATGCAGAGGAGAACCCGGGGAAGCCGCCGCGCTTTGACAGCCGTCAAACCCGAATCTACCATCCGCGCGCAAGATCGCAACGGGCGCGGCCGGAATTCTCGATGATCAAACTCGAATGAGCAGTGCATGCCCCAATTCCAATGACCGGTGCTTCACTCGTCATTGGCCCATGTGTGCCGGTTGGCTGCTGGTCGTCGGGGTGTGGTTGTGGCTGGCCGGCGGTGCGGGTTGTGAGCAGTCCGGGTCGGATTCCACGTCCGCCAGCTCCGTCGCGGCGACGGCCAAATCCCCGAGGGTTGCGTCGCTGGTTCCCGCCGCCACCGACCTGCTTGTGGCCATGGGCGCTGGCGATCACCTGGTCGCCGTGAGCAACTGGGATACCCCGCGTCCGCAGATCGCGCACCTGCCTCGCGTGGGGGACTATCAGACGACCGACTGGGAGCAGTTGGCCCAGCTTCGCCCGGACGTGATGATCGTGTTCATGGCCGCCGAGCGGATGCCGGCAGGACTCAAGCAGCGCGCCGAGGCTCTGGGAATCAGGCTGGTGAACGTTCGGACCGAAACCGTGCGGGATATTCTTCAGACCATTCGCGATCTGGGCGAGTTGACCGGCGAGCCGCAGAAGGCCGCCGCCCTGGAGCAGAAAATCCAGTCTCAGCTCGACGCGGTCGCCAGGCGCGTGGCCGGCCGTCGGCCCGTGCCCACGCTTCTGGTTCGAGACGAGGCGGGCTTTGCGCTGATCGGCGGCGACACATTCGTTGATGACGTGCTGCGAATCGCCGGTGGAACCAATGTCGCGGCGCATCTGCCGGTGCGATATCCCACAGTCGATCGCGAGCAGGTTCTGGAGATGGACCCGCAGGCGATCGTGCAACTGATGCCCGGCGCGCCGCCCGGAGTGATCGAACGCGCCCGCCGAACCTGGCAGCAGATGCCCGAGCTTGCGGCAGTCAGAGAGCAACGCGTCTTCATCCTCACCGACTGGTATGTGCTTCAACCCGGCTCGCACGTCGGTGATCTGGCCGAGCAGATCTGTCGCCTGCTCCATCCGTCGGATTCGCCGGCGACCGCTGCGTCCGATTGATCCGCCGGACGGATTTCCCCGATGAAGCACTGGGACCTTCGACAACTCGCGATCACGCTGGCCGCCAGCACGATGCTGTGGGCGCTGGTCGCGGCGGCGTGTCTGATGGTCGGCTCGACCGGCACGATCGGCTGGCCCAGCAGGCTCCAGTACGAACATCGCATCGAGCTGGTGCTTCTGGCGTCGCTGGTGGGCGCGGCGCTGGCCGCCGCGGGCGTGGTCTATCAGGCGATCCTCCAGAACCCGCTGGCCGATCCGTATCTGCTGGGCATCAGCACCGGCGCGTCCCTTGCCGCATACCTCTGGCGATTCGCGGGTATCGGCGGGGCCATCGCCGTCGGACTCAGCCAACAGGCCTTCGCCTTCACCGGCGCAATCCTGGCGGTGGCGGTGGTCTTCTCGCTGGCCGGGGCGCGCGGACGCCTGGAGCCGCTGACACTGCTGCTGGTCGGCGTGATCGTCAATGCCGTTAACGCCTCCATCTATCTTCTGCTGAATACGATCTTCCGTGAACTGCCCGGCTCCGGCGGACCACTGACGTTTCTGGTCGGCGGGTTGCAGACCAACCTGGCGTCCGGACAACTGCTGGCCGCCGCCGTCGCCGTGGGGATTGGCTGGCTGATCCTGCTGTCGATCAGCGGACAACTGAATGTGGCGGTGCTGTCCGAGGGCGAGGCGATGTCGCTTGGGGTGCGAATCCACCGGCTGCGATGGGTTGCACTGATCGTTGCGTCACTGGTGACGGCATCGGCGGTGGCGGTCTCCGGTCCGATCGGTTTCGTCGGTCTGGTTTGCCCGCACCTGGGCAGGCTGGTGGTGGGCCAGGACCACCGCCGGCTGCTGCCGGTCGCCACCGCGCTGGGCGCGGCGCTGCTGGCCATCGCCGACGCCGCCGCACGCAAGATCGCTGGCGAGGGCGGCGTGCTGCTGCCCGTCGGCGTGCTCACCGGCCTGCTCGGCGGACCGTTCTTTCTGCTGCTGCTGTGGCAACGCCGACGACAGCAGCAGAACTGAGATCACCAAATGTTCCGGAAGCACCCGGCGGACACGTGATGAACATCGAGCTGTTGCATGCCCGCAACCTCACCTTCGCCTACACCGATCGACCGGTGCTCCGCGACGTCTCTGTGTCGCTTGGCGGCGGACAGGTCGTGGCGCTGATCGGCCCCAATGGCAGCGGCAAAAGCACCCTGATCAAGCTGCTGCTGGGGCACCTGCGTCCTGAAAAGGGTGAAATTCGATGGGACGGGCGCGACCTGCGGCAGTGGCGTCGGCGCGAGCTGGCGCGGCGTGTTGCGTATCTGCCGCAGTCGCCAACCTTCGAGCCGGAGCATCGCGTCATCGACGTGCTTCGGCTGGGGCGGGCGCCGTACTGGCAGACGTTCGGAATCGAAACGACCCATGATGCACAGGTGGTCGATCGCGTCGCCGATTTGCTGGAATTGACCGACCTGCTGAACCGGCGGATGGACCGGCTTTCCGGCGGGCAGCGACAGCGCGTGTTCGTCGGGCGATGTCTGGTCCAGGAGCCCGCCGCCATGCTGCTGGACGAGCCCAATACCTTCCTGGACCTGCGGCACCAGATCGACCTTGGGCTGTTGTTGAAGCGATTGGCCAACCAGCAGAGCCTGGCCGTGCTGATGGCGTCACATGACCTGAACCTTGCGGCGGCGTTCGCGGATCGGATGCTGCTGTTGAGCGACGGTGCGCTGGTTCGAGAGGGGCTGCCCGATCAGGTGCTGGATCCGCAGGTTCTTGGCCGGATCTACGGCGTGCCCATGCGCCGCCTGGAGATCGGCGACGGCTCGCCGCCAATCGTCGTACCCGAGATCAAAAAGACTCCCGACCCCTTAAAATAAGGGGTCGGGAGTCTTTTCGGCGGCCGGGAAAAATACTCCCGACCCCTTATTCGTCAGGATGGGCATCGTCCTCGAGGTATCGCTCGATGTGCCGGTCCAGATCGCTCATGCCCCCGGCGCAGTTGGCGGCTTCCACACGCTCAACCATCTCATCGCACCAGTCCTCTTCCTCCTGCTGCTCGGCGATGAACCAGTGCAGCATCACCTGCGCGGGGTAATCGCCCTCCTTCAGTGCCGCTTCGTAACAGCGATTGATCCCGACGGTGTTGGCGCGCTCCATCGACTGCGCATGGCGAGCCACATCCAGGATGCTGCCGAATTCGGTCCTCGGCGCCGGCAACGCCGATAGCTCGGGCATCACCCCCCGATCCAGCAGGTGGTCCATGATCTTCTGCGCGTGTTCACGCTCCTCCTGTGCCTGCTTGTAGAAGTAGCGGCCGAAGCCCTTGAGATTCTTATCCACGCACCAGACCGCCAGCGCCACATACGCATGCGCCGCGCCCAGTTCGTGGTTCAACTGTCGTTGCAGTTCCGTCAGCACCGCTGGTTTGATCGCTATTCCGGGCATGGATGTGTTCTCCGCGCGTCGCTGCTTGTGAACCTGACCCGTTCAAATCCTACTTGGAGAAAAACCGTTTGATCGCGTAGACGGTGGCCTGCCGCTGAACGGCGGCGATCGACTCCAGCAGGGGAATGTCCTTGGGACAGACCTCGACGCAGTTGCCCGCCTTGCCGCAGTCGGCCACACCTCCCTCGCCCATCAGCGCTTCAAGCCGCTGCTCCTTCAATGCCGCGCCGATCGGATGATCGTTGAAGAGTCGGACCTGGCTGATCACCGCGGCGCCGACAAACCTGTTGGCGGGCGTGTACTGTGGGCAGGCCTCCAGACAGCATCCGCAACTGATGCAGCGGCTGAGCGGATAGCGCTGCTCCTGAAGCGCCTGTGGAATCGGGGGGCCGGCACCCAGATGATATGTGCCGTCAATCGGCACCCACGCCTTGACACGCTTCAAATCCTCGAACAGCCGGCTGCGATCGACCCACAGGTCGCGCACCAGCGGGAACTTGCTCATCGGCTCAAGGGTGATCGGCTCGCCGGGCCGGCCCAGCTTGTCCACCAGTGCCGAGCACGACTGCCGCACCTTGCCGTTGATGATCATCGTGCAGGCGCCGCAGACCTCCTCCAGACAACCGCTGTCCCAGACCGGGGGAGTTGTCTGCCGACCATCGGTTGTCACCGGATTGGCCGCAATGTACTGAAGACATGAGATCACGTTCATGTTCGGCCGCCAGGGGACGGCAAACTCCTCCCACCGATGCGGTTTATCGGGACCATCCTGTCTGCGTATGCGGATGGTGACGGTCTGAGGCGGCTGTCCGTTCCCGCTGGCGGCGCCGCGCCCGCTGGTGGCAGGGCTTACCGCAGCAGAGTCGGTCGCTGTCTGATTCATGGTCACAGAATCGTAAAGCAGCGGTCGATGATCGACAAGCACACCCCACAGCGCGCCACGGTCGCCTTCAGCACGCTTCGGCTACCATGTCGCCTACCTGTGTGGTCGAAAAGCCCATTTTCCCGGCGGCCTGGCTCTTCATCTTCGGCGTGACTTTCATGATGCCGGCCTCGATGCGCGTGCCCGCCTCCACCAGTTTGGGGTCATTGCGGTTCACGCCGGTTTCGCGCAGCAGCATGGCCATGGCGGCGATGGCGGCGATGGGGTTGATCACGTTCTGCCCGGTGTACTTAGGCGCGCTGCCGCCCATCGGTTCGTACATGCTCACGCCCCTGGGGTTGATGTTTCCTCCCGCCGCCACACCCAGCCCGCCCTGTATCACTGCCGCCAGGTCCGTGATGATGTCCCCGAAAATGTTGTCCGTCACGATTACGTCGTAGAACTCGGGATTCTTGACGAACCACATGCACGCCGCGTCCACATGGTTGTAGTCGCGCTTGATGTCGGGGTATTCCTTCTGGCCGATTTCGTTGAACGCTCGCCACCAGGTATCGCCGGCATAGGTCAGCACATTGGTCTTGTGCACCAGGGTAAGCTGCTTCTTCTTGTTTCGCCGGCGGGTCAGGTCGAAGGCGTAGCGGATTGTCCGCTCGACTCCGAATCGCGTCGTGCAGTTGATCTGCGTGGAGACCTCGGCCGGCGTGCCCTTGTACTGAAAGCCGCCCATGCCGCTGTAGATCCCCTCGGTGTTCTCGCGCACAACGATAAAGTCGATGTCCTCGGGCCTCTTGTCTTTCAGAGGCGTTTCCACGCCCGGGTAAAGCTTCACAGGGCGGAGATTGATGTACTGGTCCAGCTCGAATCTCAGCCGCAGCAGCAGCCCTTTTTCCAGGATGCCCGGGGCGATTTTCGGATGCCCAACAGCACCCAGGTAAATCGCGTCGTAAGTCCGCAGTTGCGCGATCTCCTCGTCATGAATCACCGGAATGGTGGGCTTGTTCGGGTCACCGCCAGCGGCAAGGTAACGTTCCCCGCTGACGTTGAATTCAGTCAACTCGTATTCAAAGCCAACCTTTTTCGCGACGGCTTTGAGGACCTTGAGTCCCTCGGCCACCACTTCCGGCCCCGTGCCGTCGCCCGCGATCACCGCAATCCGCATGTCTGATTGCCTTTCAGTGCTGTGGAAAAAAGCCCCGTTGAATAAACCGGCGGGCTAGTCTATCGCTCGCCGGACGCGGGGCAAGGGCCTCCAAATGGATCGATCTCTTGATTCATTCCTCCTTTTCGTGCAGACTTCCCGAGCCTTGGTTAACTACCGCAATCCAGGAACTACCACCATGCCCAGCAACGACAGCTACGCGCCGGATCCGAAAATGAAGTTCACATTTGGCCTGTGGACGGTTGGCAACCCCGGACGCGATCCGTTCGGTCTGCCGACGCGCACCACGCTCACGCCCGTGCAGATCGTCGAAATGCTCGGGGAAGTAGGCGCATACGGTGTGAACTTCCATGACAACGACCTGATTCCCATCGACGCCACGCCCGCCGAAGCAGAACGAATCAAACGAGACTTCAAAAAGGCGCTGAAGGATAACGGGCTGGTCGTGTCGATGGCGACGACGAACCTGTTCGCCGACCCGGTGTTCAAGGACGGCGCGTTCACCAGCAACAACGCCCGCATCCGCGCCTATGCCATCCAGAAAACCATGCGCGCCATGGAGCTGGGGGCCGAGATGGGGGCCAAAATCTACGTGTTCTGGGGCGGACGCGAGGGCGTCGAGACCGACGCGGTCAGGAATCCCGTCGATGCCATCAAACGCTTCCGCGAGGCGATCAACTTCCTGTGCGAGTATTCCATCCAGCAGAAGTTCGGCTACAAGTTCGCCTTCGAGGCCAAGCCCAACGAGCCGCGCGGGCATATCTATTTTGCCGTTACCGGATCGTACCTGGCCCTGATCCCCACACTGGATCACCCGGAAATGTGCGGCGTGAATCCCGAAGTGGCACACGAGCACATGGCGGGGCTGGATTTCGTGCACCACGTGGCGCAGGCGATCGAGCTGGGCAAGCTGTTCCACATCGACCTGAACGATCAGGAATTCGGGCGATACGACCAGGACTTCCGCTTCGGCAGCGCCAACCTCAAGCATGCCTTTTTCCTGGTCAAGCTGCTGGAGGACCACAAATACAACGGCCCGCGGCACTTCGACTCGCACGCCTACCGGCAGAGCGATTACGAAGACGTGAAGGAATTCGCCCGCGGCAGCATGCGGACCTACATGATCCTCAAGGAGAAGGCCGCCCGCTGGAACGCCGACAAGGAGATCCAGGCACTCCTGCGCGAGATCAACGTCGAGGACCAGTCGCTGAGCAAGCTGACCAGAAAGTTCAGCGCCGGCAACGCCCGCAAGCTGCTGGATGCGCGGCTCGACCGCATCGAGCTTGCCAAGGCACGGCTTCCGTATGAGCGGCTGGATCAGCTCACCATGGAAATCCTGATGGGCGTGCGGTAACGGCGTACCGCGCGCCCAGCACTTGCGCGTTCCTCGGGCGGGATTCGCCCCGATTGCGGGACTCTGCAACATGAGCCGCAGCTCCCGTGGCGCCGCCTATAACCTTTCTGAAGCGGGATGGTCCATGCGACAGGGCGCAGCGGTCATGGCGGTGATGGTCGGGCTGGTGGGGCTGGCGTGCGGTTGCGCCAGCAAGCGCGTGGTGGTGCGCGTCTATGACGCCGAAACGCTGCAACCGATCCGCGGCGCGCTCGTCACCGCAGATTATCCCCACGTCTACGCGATTGACCTGTTTGTGCCTCGACAAACCCAGAGCCTCACCGACGCCGACGGCATTGCCAGACTTCGCGTGCGAAAATGGCGGCAGGCCGCGCGGATCTCGGCCAGCGCCGAAGGCTACCTGCCTCATGTTCCGCGTCTGGCGCTTCTGACGCTGCCTGAGCTTCGCCAGGAGCTTCGCCGCCAGCAGCAGCAGAAACTTCCCCCGGATGTGGTCGAGCTGGAGTTGTATCGCCAGCCCTGGCCGACGGTGACGATCGTGGTGCCGGCCGGCTATCGCGGGGCGGTGCCGATCCGATGGATTCGCAGACCCGGCTTTTCGCATCCATCGGGCGCGCGGCAGTTCGTGTACCACTTTGTACCCCCCGAGCCAGTCGAGATGACGCTGGCCCCACCGCTGCATCTGGTGCGGCATACCGATTACGACGCCTGCTACGACGATGGCACGCCGCTGCGGTCGGCCAGTTCGATCCGGGCCCGCGAGACGGCCACGGGATCGCGATACAAGCCGGTTTCGCCCGACGAGCCAGCCTGGCGGATGGCGGCCATCACGCATGATCTGACCGATCTCACCGGCGTGGTCTATGCGGTGGGCACTGCGGAGCAGGCCCGGGAGGTCGGCCAGCAGGTGCGCGCCAGCTTGCCTCAGCCGCAAACCCAGCCGCAACGCCCGTAACCCCACAGGCGGCGCAGCTGCGACCGGTGGCCGATCATGCGGATTGCTCAACCACCGCCGCTGCCGATCCAGTCCGCCTGTGGCTCGGTCATCCGCCGCGGATCCAGCGCCCGGTTCAGCGTCGCCTCGTCCAGAATCTTCCGTTGACGCGCCACCTCGCGAACCGTTCGCCCCGTGGCCAGGCTCTCTTTGGCGATCTCGGCGGCCTGGTCGTATCCGATCAGAGGCACCAGACTCGTGCACATCGCCAGGCTCTGTTCGACCAGCGATTCGCAGCGCTGGCGGTTGGCCTGGATGCCGGCGACGCAGCGGTCGGCGAACACCCGCGCCGCGCGACTGAGCAGCTCGATCGACTGAAGCAGGTTGTACGCCATCACCGGCATCATCACATTCAGCTCGAACGTGCTGCCCAGCGCGCTGCCGGACAGCCCGATTGTCGCGTCATTGCCGACCACCTGCGCGCACACCTGCAAAACCATCTCGCTCATGACCGGATTGACCTTCCCGGGCATGATCGAGCTGCCCGGCTGTGTCGCGGGAATCGTGATCTCCCCGATCCCGCACCGCGGGCCGCTGGCCAGCCAGCGGATGTCGTTGGCGATCTTCGTCATCGAGATCGCGATCGTCCTGAGTTGCCCGGAGGCTTCGACGATCGCGTCCTTGGCCGCCTGCGCTTCGAAGTGATTCTGCGCCTCGACGAATTCGATGCCGGTTTTGCTCGCGATGATCGCGATGGCCTGCCTGGCAAAATCGGGATGAGAGTTGATGCCGGTTCCGACGGCGGTTCCCCCCAGCGGCAGCTCGCGCAGCGCCCGGATCGCCTTTTGTGCCCGCATCGCGCCCAGTCTCGCCTGGGCCGCGTAACCGCTGATCTCCTGTCCCAGTCGAATGGGGGTGGCGTCCTGAAGGTGGGTTCGCCCGATCTTCACCACGTCGTCGAACTCCGCGGCCTTGCGACTCAGCGTCTGCTCCAGATGCTCCAGTGCCGGCACCAGCGCCTCGCGCATCGCCACCGCCGCACTGACGTGCATCGCCGTCGGGATCACGTCGTTGGAGCTTTGCTGCATGTTCACGTGATCGTTGGGATGCACCGGCTCCTTGCCGCCGCGCCTGCCCGTGGCGATCTCGTTGGCGCGCGACGCGATCACCTCGTTGGTGTTCATGTTCGTCGAGGTGCCGCTGCCGGTCTGAAAAATGTCCACAACAAAGTGCGCATCGAGCTTGCCGTCGATCACCTCCTGCGCCGCCTGCTGGATCAACTCGCGCCGACGCGCGTCCAGCAGACCCAGCCTGTGGCTGACTTCGGCGCAGGCCCACTTGATCAGGCCCATCGCGGCGATGAAACGCCGGGGAAACCGCAGGTCTGAAATCGGGAAGTTCTCCACCGCCCGTGCTGTCTGCGCTCCGTAATACGCATCAGCCGGCACGCGCATTTCGCCCATCGAGTCACGTTCGATTCGTTCCGACATGGCATACTCCTTGGCAGCAGTGTCGATTGTACCGCCTCGTTGGGAGAAGCAGCTACGACGTTTGGGCACTGCATCGTCCGAGACTCGCCCCCGCCCCGCGTGGTGGATTCATCTGACTGTCTCGCGGTACGGCCGGCCGGAGCGGAACAGGGCGATGCGCTGGCGAATCTGCTCGGCGGCGGGGTGCTGTGGATCGGGAATCAGCCGCAAAGCCGCCTCGGCGGTTGCGATGGCCTGGTCAAACTGCCCGGCCTCGGCGTAGGCGACTGCCAGCGTGTCCAGCGTATTGGGGTCCTGATGATCGGACAGTTGCACCGCCTGCTGCGCCAGCCGCACCGCCTCGGCGCCGTTGCGCGTCGCGTCCTGCGGCGCTGTGGCCAGGATCCACGCCAGGTTGTTCAGCAACCCCACGCTCTGCGGCGCCAGCGCCAAAGCGGCGCGGGTCTGCGCCGCGGCCTGGGGATAACGCCCCAGTTGTGTCAGGGCCAGGGCCAGTTCTGCGGCGATCGTCGCATCCTGCGGCCGCAGCCTGCTCGCCTGGCTCAAGTGCTCGACCTGCAATTCCAAAGCCCCGACATCTCTGGCGAATCGCGCGATGTTCAGATGCGCATTGACCCGAAGCGGCGTAAGCTGCATCGATCGCTGAAGGTGCTGCTGGCCCTGCGCGGTCTGCCCGGCCGCCACCAGCATCGTGCCCAGTAGCGCCTCAAGCTCCGCATCACGCGGGATTCGTCCGATGGCATCGGACAGCACCTGCATCGCCCGCGGTCGCTGCCCCAGCATCCACAGCCCGCGGGCGTAGTTCAACGCCGCCGCCGGCAATTGCCCGGCCACCTCCCACGCCCGGCGGTACTGCTCGACCGCTTCGGCTAGCCGCCCCTTCTTTTCCAGCACCATGCCCAGGCTGGTGCGGCTGATGCCGGAGTTGGGATGCCGTTCCAACGACCGACGCAGATGCATCTCCGCATCGTCCAGCATCCCGGCGCCAAGCTCGTATACACCCAGGTTCCTCAGGGCCACGCTGCTGTGCGGCTGCTTGCTGACCGCGTCCTGCCACAGCGCCAGCGGCGTTCGGTAGTCGTGGTTGCGGCGATAGGTCATCACGCCAAGCACCACCGCGGCGATGAGACTCAGGACAGTCACCGCTCCCGATGCCGGTCGCGGCCAGGTGTCGCTTTGTTCATCCTCCGGGCTGCCGGCGAGTCGCGCGATCAGTCGGTACAAGCCGAGCACTCCAACGCTCAGCACGGCGATCAGCGGCAGATACATGCGATACTCGGCGATGACCTCGGTGGGCATGGCCAGGATGCTCGACGAAGGCGCCAGCACCATGAAGAACATTGCTCCGGGCAGTCCCGAGGGACTTTTGCGGACCACCGCCCACAGCGTCAGCACCCCCAGCACGATCACCACCGCCGCCCACGGCGCGTACTCGGCGAATCGGCGCAGCACCGGCACGTCGATGTTCGCCCAGCCGTGATACAGGATCAGCGGCCATGGCCGCAGGCACAGGATCAGGTAGTGGACGATGACCTTCATCTGGGTCTTGAGGTAATCCAGCGCGGTGAGGTTGGGGAAATTGAACGCGACATCCGGCCCGTGCGGTTTGAACCACAGCAGCACTGCCAGAGGAATCCAGGTTGCGAAAAGGGCCAGGTAGAACCAGCGTCGGCGGCGCAGGGCATCGGCGAACGAAGCTGAAAGCAGCGTGCGATCGTACAGCAGCACCAGCAACGGCGCCGAGGCCATCGGTTCCTTGCTGAACAGCCCCAGCAGACACGCGAGCACCGCCAGCGCCAGCCACGCGGCGCCTCGGCGGGGGGGCGGATCCGGCGAGCTGCCGCGGATGAAGCAATACAGCGTCAGCAGGTAAAACAGCCCCATCAGCGATTCGGCGCGCTGGGAGATGTACGTGACGGCCGAGGTGGTCAACGGATGCACGACCCAAAGCAAGGCGATCAAGCCGGCGAGCAGATCCTGGGCGGCGGCGAAGCGGTCGCGCAGGATCGGCAGGCGCAGTGTCCGCCGCACAACCCCGAACAGGGTCACGCCCGCCAGCAGATGCACCACCACATTGAACAGGTGGTATCCCCAGGGGTCGGCGCCATGGAGGCGATGGCTCAGGGCCATGCTGAACATGGCGACGGGCCGGCCGGTGAGGGTCGTCCACGGCGGCCCGAGCAGGCTTGTCTTCGTCGGCCAGAGGCTGGTGATGTCCGGGTTGGTCAGGATGTTTCGCGTGTCGTCCAGGACGAACGCGCCGCGGAGGCTGTTGCTGTACGCCGCGGCGCCGGCCAGCACGATCAGCACCGGCCAGACAAACCTGCCTGAGGCTCGCGAGCCGCGGCTGGTCAGTTGCTCGGTGTGTGACTCACTCATCGGCAGCGCAGCTCAAACAGAAACCCATGCCAACACTCGCCCTGAGATGCTCGAATCACGCGGCTGATCAGCTCCGCTTTATTCTGGCGATTCTGACTGGCTGATCCGCTTGACCGCATCCCCGCCGATCAGCGCGTGCAGCTCGCGGAGGATGGCGACGATCCGCCCGGCCTGCGGCAGGTGCGACAGCGCCTGGCGCATCGCCGGCTCGTCGATTTCCGCGGCGTTTCGCCCGGGGAACCAGTGCCCGCCATTGCCCAGAAGGTTATATCGCATCTTCGCGTAGCCGGTCATGTCATACGCCGCCACCAGGTTCCGCAGCCACAGGATGATCGGCAGGTTGATCTGTCCGGGGGTCGATTCCCAGGGCGGCAGATCCATGTTGAACGGATCCCGCAGGTCCGGCTCGACGGCGTTGTCGTAGGCATCGCGCAGGCGCTGGAGGATCGGCTCAAGGATCTGATCGGCGCGCGGCAGCAGCTCCATCGCTTGAAGATGCAGGTCAAAGTCTGTCGGGCGGGCGGCGCCGATGCTCAGCGTGTGGACCTGCGGGCGGCTGAGGCAGAACAGGTCGTTGAACACGATCGGATGCAGCGGGCGTGTCAGCTCGACGAGTTTGCCCGGCGGGTCGTAGAGCTTGCCGCCCTTGTCCGAGGGGCTGATGATGAACACGCCCATGTCGCGGCGTGTGGCCTCCTCGATCGCCGGCCAGTTGCGCTGGAAGATGTAGTACCAGTGGAGATTGACGTAATCGAATCCGCCGTCGGCTTCGTGACGGATGCAGGTGAGGATGTCGTTCAGCGGCGCGTGGGTGGAGAAGCCGACGTGCCGCACCAGCCCGCGTCGCTGGAGCCTGCGTGCGGCCGCCAGGCAGCCGCCCGGACGAAGCGACTGCTCGACGAGCTGCGCGTTGTTGATGCCGTGGATCGCCAGCAGATCGACGTAATCAAGCCCCAGCCGCGAGAGCGAATCTTCAAAGTTGCGCGTGAACTCATCCGGATTCTCGCTGGGGGCGATCTTGGTCTGGACGATCAGACTCTGCCGCGGCAGCCGGGGCAGGATCAGCCCCAGTTGGCGTTCGGATGATCCGTATCCGCGGGCGGTTTCGATGTGATTGATGCCCAGGTCGATGGCGCGTCGGATCGTGGCCTCGAGGTTCGCCTGATTCTCCGGGGGCACCTGGCTCAGCGGCAGGTCCTGCCACTTGTACTGATACCGCATCCCACCGCAGGAAAAGACCGGCATCGACAGGTTGGTCCGGCCGAAACGACGATAGATCATGCCGGTCATGGTGCGGCAATCCGGGCCATGCGTCAACGCATTGCCGACGGCCGTGCCGCATGCGGGCGCGCTGCCGGTGGTATCAGGCGGGCTGATCGCGGGACAATACGGATCGGACGATGTACAATCCGCCGCGCCAGGAACGGCACACGAACATGATTCCATTGAAGGATACGATCCACGCCCGAGAGTTTCCCTTCGTCAACACGCTGCTGATCGCGCTGAACGTCGTCGCGTTCCTGCTGGAGGTTCGGCTGGGGCCGGCGGAGGCGCAGAAGCTGGTGTTTCGCCTGGGCGTCGTGCCGATCGAGGTGATCCAGGTCGGCGGATACGACGAATACGTGACGCTGATCACGTCGATGTTCCTGCACGCCGGCTGGTTTCATCTGTTCAGCAACATGCTGGCGTTGTACATCTTCGGGGACAACGTGGAGGACCGGATGGGGCCGGTGCGGTACCTGCTGTTTTACCTGCTGTGTGGGATAGCGGCTGGGCTGACGCACATCTATTTCAACCCGATGTCGCAGATTCCCAGCGTCGGGGCCAGCGGGGCGATCGCGGGAGTGCTGGGGGCGTACCTGGTGCTGTATCCCGGCGCGCGGGTCATCACGCTGGTGCCGGTCTTCTTCATGCCATGGCTGATCGAGCTGCCGGCGGTGGTGTATCTGGGCATGTGGTTCCTTTCGCAACTGTTCAACGGCGTGGCGGAGGTGGTGTTGGCGACGTCGCAGTCGCAGGGAGGCGTGGCCTGGTGGGCACATGCCGGCGGATTTGTCGCCGGCGCGGTGCTGGTGCCGCTGTTCCTCAAGCCGGCGCCGCGGATTCGCCGGCGCCGTCCGGCGTTCGCCGACGAGTACTATCCATGGTAGACCGATCGCAGGGCATGGTCGCCGGTTTGCCGCAGGCAAACTCGAATTACGGCGCGGGGTAATCCATCATGGGAACTGAGATCTTCTGGTTGATCTTCTTCATCATCGGGTTCCTTCAGCCAATCATGCGGCAGAAGATGCTGGAGGCGGCGCGGCTGAAGATGCTGGAACGCATCGAGAAAAAACGCGGCACGCGCGTGATCTCCCTGATCCATCGTCAGGAAACCATGAGCCTGTTCGGTTTTCCGCTCATGCGCTACATCGACATCGAAGATGCCGAGGCGGTGCTGCGGGCCATCCAGATGACCGACGAGGATGTGCCGATCGACATCATTCTGCACACGCCCGGCGGGCTGGTCCTGGCCGCCGAGCAGATCGCCTGCGCCATCCGGCGTCACAAGGCCGACGTCACCGTCTTCGTGCCGCACTACGCGATGTCCGGCGGGACGCTGATCGCGCTGGCGGCGGACCGGATCGTCATGGACCCCAACGCCGTGCTGGGTCCGGTCGATCCGCAGCTCGGCAATCGCCCGGCCGCTTCCATCCTCAAGGTGCTCCAGCGGAAGCCCATCGCCGAGATCAATGATGAAACGATCATTCTCGCGGACATCGCGGAAAAGGCGCTGCGCCAGGTGCGAAGCGTGGTGGTGAATCTGGTCAGCGAGCGGCGAAGCCTGGAGGATGCCGAGCGGCTGGCCGAAGTGCTCTCCAGCGGCACCTGGACGCACGATTATCCGATCACCGTGGATCAGGCGCAGGAACTTGGCCTGCCGGTCTCCACCGACATGCCACCGGAAATCTACCAGCTCATGAACCTGTTCCCGCAGACGCGTCAGCGCCGGCCGTCGGTGGAATATATTCCCGTGCCCTACGGACCTAGAGAGCCGGATGTGCACCCCGCGCCGCCCGCCAGGCCAAGGTGATCGGATCGATCTGGCGGTCATTCATACCGGGTATCGGTGGCGGCGCCGGTGTGCAGGTCGAGCGTCTGGCTGCGCTGGTCGAAGTTGCTGGCGAGGTTGTGCAGGTGGACCCATTCGCCGGCGCGGATGTCACGGGAAGCGCGCCCGATCGCCACGCCGAACTTGACCACCGCCTGGCCACAGGGAATGTCGCGCAGCGCCACCTTGTGCCCGAGCTTGACCGGCTCGCGAAGCTCGATGCTGTGCTGGCTGGCATCGCCCAGCACGCTGACGGCGCCGCCTTCGGCGTCATCCAGCATGGTCGCGACGTTATCGGCTGAGTTGATCTTGAAGCACCTTGGACTGTTCATGTTGATGGGCCGGGCAAAGGGCGTATCGCCTGTGTTGTGTGTGGCTGTTCAAAGGATGCCATATTTCCGGAACGCTTCGGTGCTGCTCATGCCGGCCTCGATGGCTTTGCGGACGGTCTTCTCGCCGCGGGCCTTGGTCAGGGCGCGCTCGATGACTTGCTGTTCGACCTTTCGCGGCACGATCAGCACACCATCCAGGTCGGCGAAGACCAGATCTCCCGGTTCGATCCACACGCCGCCGACTTCGATCGGACAGCGATAGTCCACCACCTGTGTGCGGACGCTGGAGTCCTGCGCGAAGCGTCCGCGGCTGAAGACCGGCCAGCTCTGCTCGAGCACCTTCGGCGTGTCGCGGTGGTAGCCGTTGATGACGGCGCCGACCGCGCCGCGTTTCTTCGCCGTCGCCGTCAGGATCTCGCCCCAGTAGGCGCAGCGCATCTGGCCTCCGCTGGCCAGGTACACCTCGCCGGGCTGAAGCTGATCCAGCGCCTCGGTCAGTTTTCCGAAAGGCTGCTTCTGTTTGCCAAACACGTCGATCATGAGCACGGGCATGGCGCGCCCGACGAGCTTCATCTCCTCGCGCATCGGTTGAATCGCGGGGGGAAGAAACTGGTGCATGAACCCCAGATCGTCAAGGATGTCGCCAACCACCGGCGTGTAAAGCTCCCGGCGGACCAGATCGAAAAGCTGTGCGTCGTCGGACCATTCCAGTTTGGCCATGGCGGACATTGTGCGGATACGCGGCACATCCTTCAACGGCATCGGTTTTCAGACGGAGCGTAGACAAGGCTAATTGGGCTGTTGCTCTGCCGCTTGCAGTCTCGGCACCAGCAGGTGGATGATCAGCAGGGCCAGCAGGTAGGCTGCGGAGGCGATGCCGAAGAGGATCAGGTAGTTCCCGGTCCACTGGAGGATGTGCCCGACCAGCAGGGCGAAGAACATGCCCGCGACCGAGCCGGCCATGCCGCCGATGCCGACCACCGAGCTGACCGCATGGCGGGGCATGGTGTCGGAGACCAGGGTGTAGAGATTGGCCGACCAACCCTGATGGGCGGCGGCGGCAAGCGCGATCACCAGCGTGGCGGTCCAGAGGCTGGAGGTCCAGGCGGCGAGGAAGACCGGCACGACGCACAGGGCGCAGACCAGCATCGCCGTCTTGCGCGCCACGTTGACGCTGAACCCGCGCTTGATCAGGGTTGAGCTGAGCCATCCGCCAGCGATGCTGCCCGCGTCGGAGATGAGGTAGATCGCCACCAGGGGCGGGCCCATCGTCGTGAGGTTCAGCCCGTGCTGCTTGTAGAGAAATCCCGGGACCCAGTAGAGATAGAACCACCAGATCGGCCCGCTGAGGACGAAACCCACGATAAACGCCCAGGTGGGGCGATACGCCAGCAGCTTCAGCCAGGGGATCTTGACGACCGGATCGGGCGGGTCGCTGCGGATGTAGTCCAGTTCCGCGCGGGAGACCAGCCGGTGGCGGTCGGGATGCCGGTACAGCGGCAGCCACAGGATCAGCCAGAAGATTCCCAGCGAACCGGTGACGATGAATGCGGCCTGCCAGCCGTAGTGAAGCGTGATCCACGGCACAACCAGGGGGGTGATGATGGCGCCGATGTTGGTGCCGCTGTTGAACAGTCCGGTGGCGAAGGCGCGCTCCTTTTTGGGGAACCATTCGGAGACGGTCTTGACGGCGGCGGGGAAGTTGCCGCCCTCGGCAAGGCCCAGCGCGAACCGCGCCGCGCTGAAGCCGCCGACACTGCGGACGAACGCATGCGCGACGGCGGCGGCGCTCCAGAGCGTCACCGCCAGCGCGTACCCGAGCCGCACGCCCACAACGTCCATCAGTCGTCCCGCGAACAGGTAACCGGCCGCGTAGGCAACCTGGAACCAGAACACGATGTTGCCGTAGTCGATCTCGCTCCAGCCCAGCTCGTGCTGGAGCGTGGGCTTGAGCACGCCGATGACCTGGCGGTCGATGTAGTTGACGGTGGCGGCCAGGAAGAGCAGCCCGCAGATCCACCAGCGGAAGCCCCATCTGGATTTCAGCTCCGCGCCGTATTGCAGCGGGAGCGGTTGTGTCTGTGGTTGCGATGTTTGATCGTTCACGTGGTCGAATCTCCGGATAAGGCCCGCAAGCGTACACGTTCTGCCCGGATGAATCATCAGCACTGGATTGCATCGGGCGGTTGAGCGTGTCACAGGCGTCCCGCCCGTGTTTGGCGCGGCGAGGCCTGGGCAGAGTATGATGTCAGCGACTATGAATTCCAATCGTACCCGGCACGGCGCAGACGGCCGTGACACGAACTCAACCAACGTCCGCGAGGTTCTGCGACTCGATCATGGCTGGCGGTTTCACCTGGGAGACGTACTTTCGCCGTTGCCGAACACGCACATTGCGGCGTACATGAACAACAAGGCCGGCTGGGCGCGCGGGGCGGCGCGGGGGAGCTTCGACGATTCGGACTGGCGCGTGCTGGATCTGCCGCACGACTGGTCGGTCGAAGGAACCTTCAGCCCCGAAAACCATATCAATCAGGGTTTTCTGCCACGGGGGGTGGGATGGTACCGTCGGCACTTTCAACTTGAGGAATCCGACCGCGGCAAGTACATCGCCATCCGTTTCGACGGGGTGGCGACGCATTGCACGGTCTGGGTCAATGGCCATCTGCTGCACCGCAACTGGTGCGGATACACGCCATTCACCATCGACATCAGCGACGTGGCCCATTTCGGGCCGGATCAGCTCAACGCGATCGCCGTGCGCGTGGACGCAACCTACATGGAAGGCTGGTGGTACGAAGGGGCGGGCATCTACCGGCACGTGTGGCTGATCAAGACCTCGCCGGTGCACGTGGCGGAGTATGGCGTGTTCGTCTGCCCGGAAAAGCTGTCGAACGTGAAGTGGCGCACGCGGATCGAGACGACAGTCCAGAACCGATCCGACAGCGATGTGCCGATCGAGCTGTTCTCGCGATTGCTCGATCCGAAAGGCAGACAGGTTGGCGAGGCACAGAGCAACCTGATGGTGCTGGCCCGCGCGGAAGCGACCGTGCAGCAGGCGATCCCCATCACCCGGCCAGAGCTTTGGGACATCGATTCGCCCAGCCTGTATCAGGTTCGCACGGAGGTTCGCATCGGCGGGCGGGTTGTCGATGACTGCGTCACGACGTTCGGGTATCGCTCGATCCGCTTTGATCCGAAGCAGGGCTTTTTCCTGAACGACCGGCCGGTGAAGCTGATGGGCACGTGCAACCATCAGGATCATGCGGGCGTTGGAGTGGCGGTGCCGGATTCGATCAACGAGTTTCGCATCCGCCGGCTGCGCGAGATGGGCAGCAATGCCTATCGCTGCGCGCACAACCCGCCGACGCCGCAGCTTCTGGACGCCTGTGATCGGCTGGGGATGCTGGTGATGGACGAGAATCGCAACTTCGGCTCCTCGCCAGAGGTGCTTGAGCAGTTGCGCACGATGGTTCGGCGCGATCGCAACCACCCCAGCGTGATCCTCTGGTCGATCTGCAACGAGGAAGCGATACAGGGCACGGCGGTGGCGGCGCGGATCGCGGCGGCCATGCAGCACGAGGTCAAACGGCTGGACCCTTCGCGGCCGGTGACGGCGGCGGTGAGCGGCGGGCTTTTCAACGACGAGTGCATCGCCAGTGTCATCGAGCTGATAGGGATCAACTATCAGCTCGGGACATACGACAAGCTCCACGAGAAGTATCCGGACAAGCCGCTGGTCGCCTCCGAGACGCACAGTGCGTTGTCCACCCGCGGCACGTACCAGACCGACCCGACCCGATACGTGTTCAGCTCCTACGACGCCGAGAAGGCGCCGTGGGGCGCCACGGCGCGCGACACGTGGCGGGAGGTGTCGTCGCGGCGATTCATCGCGGGGCTTTTCGCCTGGACGGGATTTGATTACCGCGGCGAGCCGACGCCGCACGGCTGGCCTTGCGTCAGCACACATTGGGGAATCCTCGATACGTGTGGTTTTGAGAAGGACTCGTTCTGGCTGCATAAGGCGTGGTTCACGCGAGGGCAGTTGGCACAGAACAGGGGACAGAATCAGGACGCGGGCGGATCGGCGATCGGCCCTGACCGCGGTGTCGCGGCCTTCGTTCATCTCCTGCCGCACTGGAACTGGCCGGGGCACGAGGGCCAGGCGATTCGCGTGGCGGCGTATACGAATTGCGATTCGGTGGAGCTGTGGCTCAACGGGCGGTCGCTGGGACGCAAGCCGGTGGACCCGATCGACATGGTCCAGTGGCAGGTGCCCTACGAGCCGGGAACGCTGAAGGCCATCGCGTATCTTGGCGAGCAGCGCGCGGCGGAACAGACCATCGAGACGACCGGCCCTGCGGTGGCGCTGGGGCTGGAAGTCCATCCGTCGGCGGCGCGGGCGACGTTGCCCGCCGACGGGGAGCTGGCGCTGCCGATCACGGTCTTCGCCATCGACGCGCAGGGGCGGCGCGTGCCCACCGCCGAGGACCGCGTCGAGCTCAGTATCGAAGGTCCTGGGCGGATCATCGGCGTAGGCAATGGCGATCCCACCTGCCACCAGAGCGACAAGGGCCGCGAGCGAAATCTGTTCCGCGGGCTGGCGCAGGTGATCGTGCAGTTGGATGCGCGGCCGGGCAGGGTGAGATTGCACGCCACGTCCGCTGCGCTCAGGTCGGCGACGCTGGAACTGCCGACGGTTTCGGCTGAACTTGCCCCAGCGGTGCCCGTGGCAAAGCCGAGATACTTCGTGACCAACTGGCGGATGAGTCCGATCAGTGGCGATCGTCCTGACGTATCGATCGACGCAGCGGGGCAGGACATGAACACCTGGGAGCGGATCGACCCGGCGCAGGGGCCGCAGCAGGCATGGAAGACGGCGCGGGGCTATGCCGTCTACCGGGCGACGCTCACGCTGCCGAAGATCGTGCAATCGAGCGGCGGGCGGATTGTCTTTCGAGAGGTCATTGGCGCTGCCGAGGTCTGGCTGGATGGTGTGAAGGTGGCGAGCAAGCCCGCCGCCGAGCCGGCGCCGCTGGAGACAAAACTGCCGCCGACGCAAGCGCCGGCGGCAGCCGTCACCCTGTCCGTGTTAATAGGCCCCTGGCACGCGCCGGCCGCGGCAGGACTCAGCCGGGCCGTGGAGATCGTTCCCAACGACGAAGCGCCCACGACCGGCTGATCCGTTGAACTCGATTACCGCTGCACCGGCGTGCCGTCGTCGTTGAAATCTTCGTTGCCGGTGTACTTCCGCCGCAGGGCATCGGCCCGGCTCATGAACTCCGCGTGACCATCGCAGAAGGCCACGTTGCCAAAGCCGGCTTCAAATCCCGTCTTCTTCGAGACCTTCACCTGATGTCGCGACGCGACGGCATCGGGCATCTTCCCGCCGGCGACGATCTTGTTGACGAAGTTGTAATAGTTGGGGTTGAACAGCCCGTCGTTGATCGTGGCCTCGTCTTCGCAGACCAGCAGGATCCGCTCGGAGGTGTTCTTCGTCTTGCTGAGCTTGCGGGCGTTGCCGTTACCCTTGCTCATGGACCATCGGTTGGCGCTGTAGCTGTATCGGTAGGCGCCGCGCGACGGGTCCCAGCTTGGCCGTCGAAGCAGATCATCCGAGGGACAGCGGAAGATCGCCTCCAGCGCGTCCACATCCCGGCCCAGGTACCTGGCGATGGCCGAGTCGGTGATCTTCAGGTCCAGCGGATCGGGCATGGGCGCGCCGGTGACGGGGTCCTTGACGCGTCGCCAGGCGATCCAGTCCCAGGTTCCCGACGCGAGATTGCCGGGGATGTGCAGAACGGGATTGCCACCTGCCTGCGCGGGCATCACGCCCTTGTTGTCAATCGAGTACTGAACGATCGCGTTGGCGAGCTGCTTCATGTTGGACAGGCACTTGACCTGCCGGGCGCTTTCGCGTGCCTTGTTCAGGGCCGGCAGCAGGATGCCGATCAGCACGGCGATGATGCCGATGACGACCAGCAGCTCAACAAGTGTGAACCCGCGGGCGTGCCGGGGGATGAGCGGTCGATTCGGGTCGAGTCTGCGATACACGGTCGATTCCTCCTTCTGGCCCGCGCTGCGGCGGATCGTGGGTTGAGCCGTCGTTCGACGACAACTGAAGCGATACTACGGGGCGATTGCGTGAACGGGTCTTGTGATTTTGCGTAATAGTTTTACGAATCAGCGTCGTCGGAAGCGATAGGCACGACGCCGGGGCACGGGGATTGACGAGGGTCAAACCGCCCGGTTTTCTGAGGAAATCGCGGGGTTCTACCGGACAGCGGGCCAGCGTGCGTCGCATGGGCAGTGGCGTCGCGGCGTGCGGCTGCGCCGGGAGGGTTCGTAGCGTCGGCTATGATCGGTTTGTATAACACTTCCTGCGATTTTTGAAACGAGTGGCAGGGGGTGGGGCTGCCCATACCCAGCCAGCTCGTTGGTATTCTTTAACAGGATGAACGGGAATGAACCGCTCAGCAACCGCCGCCAGTGCAGCGACATCTGCCACCGCGACCAGCGCCGTGATGGGATCTGGAGCAACCGCCGCCGCCGGCGCCTCGGGCGTCGCGGGCTCGGCGGGCACGGCCAATGCTGTGGAGCAGTGGGACATCTTCGAGATCGAGTTGCATGGTCCCAGCGAAGGCAATCCGTTTGTGGACGTGGAGTTGACAGCGCGGTTCACGCACGAGCCCAGCGGTCGCAGTATCCGCGTCCACGGCTTCTACGACGGTGGGGGAATCTACCGTGTGCGCTTCATGCCCACCGAGCAGGGACACTGGAGCTACCTGACACGCTCCAACCGCAGGGCGCTGGACGGTCGCAGCGGGGGCCTGCTGTGCACCAGGCCCTCGGCCAACAATCACGGGCCGGTGCAGGTGCACGAAACGTTTCACTTCCGCTACGCCGACGGCACGGCCTACAAACAGGTGGGCACGACCTGCTACGCCTGGGTTCATCAGGGCGAGAAGCTGGAAACCCAGACGCTGGCGACGCTGAAGTCCGGGCCGTTCAACAAGATCCGGATGTGCATTTTCCCCAAGCGCTACGCCTTCAACCAGAACGAGCCGGAGCTTTACCCCTTCGAGGGCACCCCGCCGAACCAGTGGGACTTCACCCGCTTCAATCCGGCGTTCTGGCAGCACCTGGAGCTGCGGGTGCGACAGTTGCGCGACATGAACATCGAGGCGGACCTGATCCTGTTTCACCCCTACGACGGTGGGCATTGGGGCTTCGACCGGATGGATCCGGCCAGCGACGACCGCTATCTCAAGTACGTGGTGGCGCGTCTGGCGGCGTTCCGCAATGTCTGGTGGTCGATGGCCAACGAGTTCGACTTCATGAAGACCAAGACGGACGCGGACTGGGACCGCTTTTTCCGGATCGTGCAGGAGAACGATCCGTACGGGCATCTGCGCTCGATCCACAACGGCAAGCGGATCTACGACCACAACAAGCCCTGGGTCACGCACGCGAGCATTCAGAACGGATCGGCGGTGGACGACTTCGGCCGCGCGGTGCTGTACCGCGACGTGTACTACAAGCCGATCGTGTTCGACGAAGTGGAGTACGAAGGGAACATTCCGCAGCGCTGGGGCGATCTGAGCCCCGAACAGATGGTGCATGCGTTCTGGCAGGGGACGATCGGCGGGACGTACGTCGGGCACGGGGAGACCTACCTCAACGACGAGGAGGTGCTGTGGTGGTCCAAGGGCGGGACGCTTCGCGGCCAAAGCCCCCCGCGGCTGGCCTTTTTGCGAAGAATCCTGGAGGAATCCCCCTCCAGCGGCATCGATCCGATCGACAAGTGGTACGACGTGCGCACCGCCGGCAAGGCCGGGGAGTATTACCTGATTTACTTCGGTCGCGAGCAGCCCGGCGAATGGCTGTTCGAGCTTCCCAAGGCGGGGCTGGTGGAGGGCATGCGATTCCGGGTGGAGATCATCGATACCTGGGAGATGACGATCACGCCGGTGCCTGGCGAGTTCAGGATCGTCGCCGATGGGCGCTATCGCTACCACGCCGCGGGCAGGCCGACGGTGAAGCTGCCGGGAAAACCGTACATCGCGCTGCGGATCATCCGTGTCGGCCAGTCGCCGGATTCACGCTCGCCGGAAAAGATCTCGGAGCTGGCCGAGGAAATGAACGCCTGAGTCTTGTTCAACAGGAGCCTTGCGCATGGCAACGCTGGTGAGGTTGGTGTTACTCGTCGTCGGGGCCATGACGCTGAGTGCGATCGCGGCGTCTGTGGCGTTGGCCGGGCCGGTGTCGGTGATGATCAACCCGGACGCGGCGCCTCGCGTGGTCTTCGGCGCCGAACGGCTGGTCCGCACGCTGGAGCAGGCCGGGATCGAGTCGCGCCTGGTCCGTGCCAACGAAGCCGTCGGCGTGGATCGACGCATCGAAGTGCACGTCGCACGTGATCCGCAGCAGAATCCCGAAGGCTTCAGCATCAGCTCGACGGACAAAGATGTGATCGTCATCACCGGCGGCGGGGATTCGGGCGCGCTCTACGGCTGCCTGGAGCTGGCTGATCGCGTTCGAAAGCAAGGCAGGCTTCCCGAGCAGATTGACTTCACCGACGCCCCGGCGTTCAAGCTGCGCGGGCCATGCATCGGGATGCAGAAGACCTTCATCCTGCCCGGGCGAAAGGTTTACGAGTATCCGTACACCCCCGAGTTATTCCCGTTCTTCTACGACAAGGCATACTGGACCGAATACCTGGATTTCCTTGTCGGCAACCGGATGAACTCGCTGTATCTGTGGAACGGTCAGCCGTTCGCGTCGCTGGTGAAGGTGCCGGGATATGAGTATGCCCAGGAAGTGGACGATGCGACCTTCGCGCAGAACCAGCAGATGATGCGCTGGCTGGCCCAGGAGTGCGATCGGCGTGGAATCTGGCTGGTGCAGATGTTCTACAGCATCATCCTGCCCAAGCCGCTGGCGGAGAAGCATGGGCTGGATACGCAGCTCAAGGCCCCGCACCCCGTCGCCACCGACTACATGCGCAAGGCCGTCGCAGAGTTCGTCAAGACCTATCCAAACGTGAGCCTGATGCCGTGCCTGGGCGAGGCGCTTCAGGGAATCGAGAACCAGAAGAGCTGGCTGATCGATGTGGTGCTGGCGGGGATTCAGGATGGAATGAAAGCATCGGGGATTACGCAGGAGCCTCCGGTGCTGGTCCGCACGCACGCGACGGACCTGAGGCAAATCATGCCCGACGCGCTGAAGGTCTACAGGAACCTGTACACGGAGGCGAAGTTCAACGGCGAGTCGCTGACGACCTGGGAGCCGCGCGGCCGGCGGCAGCAGGTCCACCTGGCGATGAGCCGGCTCGGCTCGACGCACCTGATCAACGTGCACATCCTGGCCAACCTTGAACCGTTCCGTTACGGAGCGCAGCGGTTCATCCAGAAATGCGTGCAGGCCGGACGCGACCGCCTGGGCGCCAAGGGCGTGCACCTGTACCCGCTGTCGTACTGGAACTGGCCGGACTCACCCGACAAGGTCGATCCGCCACTGAAGCAGATTGAGCGCGACTGGATCTGGTTCGAGGCGTGGGCGCGCTATGCGTGGAACCCGGACATCGATCAGAGCGTGGATCGCGCCTACTGGATCGATCGCCTGGCCGGGATGTACGGCACGAAAGAGGCCGGCGAAAAGATCCTGGATGCCTACAACGATTCGGGTGAGTGCGCGCCGCGGATTCTGCGTCGATTCGGGATCACCGAAGGCAACCGCCAGACCATGTCGCTGGGGATGAAGCTGGATCAGCTCGTCAACCCGCAGAAGTACAACCAGTTTGAGGAGCTGTGGGAGTCGCAATCTCCGCCGGGCGAGCGGCTGGGCGAGTACGTCGAGCGCGAATGGAAGCAGCTTCCGCACGAGGGCGAAACGCCGGTCTCGATCATCGCCGAAGTGCTTGATTACTCGAAGCGCGCGGTGGAGGCGATCGAGGCGGCGGCGCCGTACGTCACGAAGAACCAGCAGGAGTTTGAGCGGCTGCGAAACGACATCCACTGCATCCGCGCCATGTCGCAGAACTACGCCGCCAAGGCCAATGCCGCCATTCACGTGCTGCGATACAACTACAGCCACGATATCGCGGACATGGAAAAGGCGGCGACGTACCTGGCCGAAAGCCTGGACCACTTCCGCCAGCTCACCAGGCTCACCGAAAACTCCTATCGCTTCGCCAACTCGATGCAGACCAGCCAGCGGCGGATCCCGGTCCCCGGCGGCGCAGACGGCAAGCCCGCCAACTACCACTGGACCCAGCTTCTTCCGATCTACGAGGCCGAACTTGCCGAATTCCAGCAACAGGTCCAGAACCTGCGCAAGGGAACCAGCGGCTCGGCGGAGGAAGCGAACATCAAGCCGCTGCCCGCGGCCAGGGTGAAGGTGCTCAGTCCCAACGCCGAGGCGTACGAGGTAAAGGTCGGCGCCACGCCCTTCACCGATCGCCGCTACAGGATCGAATCGATCGCGCCGGAGCTGGTCGGGCTCAGCGGCATTCGCTTCTCGCACGAGGAGGCGAAAAATGGTCGCTACACGCCGGTGGAATTCGAGGTCGATGAGCCGGTGCAGGTGCTGATCGGCTACTTCAACGACACGCGTCCGATCTGGCTTCAGGTGCCCAACCTCGAGACCGACGCGCTGGCGGCGGAGCGGGGCGGGGTCGAGCCGCTGATCCTCAACGCCGCCAGCATCGAGGAGTGTCCGTCGTTGAACGTTCACGCCCTGAAGTTCGACCGCGGGCGGCAGAAGCTGGAGGTTCGCGGCAGCGGCAGCTTCGTGGTCCTGGGCGTCGTGCCGCAATCGGTGCAGATCCCCCGCCGCGACGCCAAACGCCCCGGCGGAAGATGAATGAACGCCCAGACGCGCAGCTCAGCCACCAAGACACCAGAGGACGAAGAAAGCACCAACTTCTCCTTCTGCCTCTTTTTCCCTGGTGTTTGCTTCGTTCTGCCGTGTTCTGGTGGGTCTGGCTCTGATTTCCTTGAACGCTGATGCTCAACCCTGACGACTACAAGCACTACGTCGATTCCTTCAACGCCCTTGAAGCGGTGGAGGACGTCGTCAACCTCATCCCCAACGCGGCGGCGTGGCAGTGGATGTGCCAGAACGTGCCGCTGTTCGAGTGCCCCGACCCGGACATTCAGCGCGTCTACTGGTATCGCTGGTGGACCTATCGCAAGCACATCAAGCCGACGCCCGCCGGCATCATCATCACCGAGTTCATCATCCCCGTCCGCCATGCGGGAATGTACAACTCGATCAGTTGCGCCCTGGGGCATCATCTGGCCGAGGGACGCTGGCTCCGCAACGAAAAACAATACCTCGATCCGTACGTGCGATTCTGGTTCACCGCCGACAACGGCAGGCCCGAACCGAAGTTTCACAACTACAGCAGTTGGCTGGCGGCGGCTTTGCTGGAGCGGTGCTTCGTCAGCGGCGATCGATCGTTCCTGCTGGAGCTGCTGGATGAACTGATCCAGGATTACCGGCGTTGGGAGGCCGAGAGACTTCTTCCCAACGGGCTGTTCTGGCAATATGACGTGCGGGATGGAATGGAAGAGTCGATCAGCGGCTCGCGCACCCACCGCAACTTCCGGCCCACGATCAACAGTTACATGTGCGGCAACGCGCTGGCGCTGGCCCAGATCGCGACGTGGGCGGGGCGCAGCGACGTGGCGCACAAGTTCTTGGACAAGGCCCAGACGCTCAAGCGGCTGGTGCTGGAGAATCTGTGGGATCCGCAGGCACAGTTCTTCAAGGCTCAGACGCAGGAGAACGGCCTGTGCGATGCCCGCGAGGCGATCGGGTTCATCCCCTGGTGTTTCCGGCTGCCGGATCCGCACCGCGGTTACGAGGAAGCGTGGAAGCAGCTTGTCGATCCGCAGGGGTTCTGGGCGCCATGCGGAATCACCACCGCCGAGCGGCGACATCCCCGCTTCCGCTCGCACGGCGTGGGACGTTGCGAATGGGACGGCGCGGTCTGGCCATTTGCCACGTCCCAGACCCTCAACGCCCTGGCCAATGTGCTGCGATATTACCCTCAGCCGCACGTGACGAGACAGCACTACCTCCAGGCGATGCAGGTATACGCCCGTTCGCACCAGTACGATGGCAAGCCGTACATCGGGGAATATCTTGATGAGACCACCGGCGCCTGGCTCAAGGGCGACAATCCGCGCAGCCGCTTTTACAACCACTCGACCTTCTGCGATCTTGTGATCAGCGGTCTGGTGGGGCTGGTGCCGCGCGCGGATGAGATAGTCGAGCTCAGCCCGCTGCTTCCTCCCGACGCCTGGGACTGGTTCTGTCTGGACAACCTCCACTATCACGGTCGAACGCTGACGATCTTCTGGGATCGCACGGGCAGCAGGTACGGGCGGGGGCCCGGACTGCACGTGCTGTGCGACGGCCAGACGATCGCGCAATCCAAGATGCTTGCACCATTGACCGGCATGCTGCCTGGGAAACACTCATGAAACCGTTCTGTTGCCTGATCAGTTTCGCGGTCACTTGCAGTGTGGCGTTTGCGCCCGGTGCCTGGGCGCAACAGTCGGCGACGCAGCCGAAGCCTGCGGCTGCGCCGCGGATTGTCGGGCAGGGGCGTGACGGCCGGCTCACTTATCTCACCGATGATCGCGGCAACCGCGTGCCCGATTTCTCTTACGCGGGCTACCGCGCGGGGGAGCAGCCGATTCCCAACGTGCCGGTGCGCGTGGTCGTTTCCGCCGTCGAGGGGGATAACACGGCGCGGATTCAGGCGGCGATTGATTATGTCTCGTCGCTGCCGGCCGATCAGCGCGGGGCGGTGCTGCTGGCGAAGGGGCGCTACGAAATCGCCGGGGCACTGAAGATCGCGGCGTCGAACGTGGTGCTGCGCGGCAGCGGCCCGCAGACGCTGCTGGTGGCCAGCGGCACAGACCGCCGCACGCTGATCACCATCGCCGGCGCCGATGATCGCAAAATCGATCCCAACTGGATTGCAGTCCAGGATGACTACGTTCCGGTCAACGCCCGCCGACTGCGGCTGCGCAGCGGGCACGGACTCAAGCCTGCCGACACGATCCTGATTCGCCGTCCCTCCACGCCCGAGTGGATCCGCAGGATCAACATGACCAACCTGGGCGGCGAGCGGCACGGCTTCGGCTGGCGACCCGGATCACGCGACATCCTGTGGGATCGCACGATCGTCACCGTGGAGGGCGACACGATCACCCTTGACGCCCCGATCACCACGGCGCTGGAGTCGGATCTGGGCGGCGGGAGTGTGGCCAAGTACGACTGGCCGGGGCGAATCAGCGGCGCGGGCGTGGAGAACCTTCGCTGCGAATCGAGCTTCGACCCCGCCAACCCCAAGGACGAGAACCACAGTTGGTTTGCGATCGTGATGGAAAACGCGCGGGACTCGTGGGTGCGGCAGGTGAGCTTCGCGCACTTCGCCGGCAGCGCCGTGGCGCTGTGGGAATCGTGCAGCCGGATCACCGTCGAAGACTGCAAATCGGTGGCGCCGGTCTCGGAG
This sequence comes from Fontivita pretiosa, assembly GCF_050410795.1. Classification (GTDB taxonomy): domain Bacteria; phylum Planctomycetota; class Phycisphaerae; order Tepidisphaerales; family Tepidisphaeraceae; genus Fontivita; species Fontivita pretiosa. The sequence continues at coordinate 3,638,467 of NZ_CP191258.1, forward strand.
ATCGGCGGCTGGCGGCGAAACGCGTTCTTCACCGCCGGGCAGCAGACGCTGTTTCAGCGCTGCTGGTCGGAAGACGGGATCCACGACTTTGCCGTCGGGTTCATGGCGGCCGGTCCGAACGCGTTCGTGCAGTGTCACACGCTCAATTCGCTGGGAGACAGCGGGCCGATCGACAGTTGGGCCAGCGGTGTGCTGTTCGACAACGTGCGTATCGACGGCAATGCGATCAGCTTCATGGATCGCCGCTACCGCGCCCAGGGCGCCGGTTGGGCCGCCGCCAACAGCATGATCTGGCAGAGCCACGCGGCGGTGATCCACTGCTTCAGCCCGCCGGGCGCGACCAACTGGGCGGTCGGATGCTGGGCGACGTTCGACGGCGACGGGCAGTGGCAGAGCTGCAATGACTCGGTGGAACCCGACAGCCTCTATTACGCCCAGCTTGCCGAGCGCATCGGACACAGCCAGGCGATGCAGCGGGCGCAACTGCTGCTGGTGGCATCGGATCCCTCGTCAAGCCCGAGCATCGAGGTCGCCGCGGCGCTGACGCAGGCATCGAAGCAGCCGGGGCCATGGATGCCCACCTGGATCGATGATGCGGGAAAGCGCAATCCGATCCCGATCGATGCGGGGGGGGCCAGGTCGATCGACGAGATTGCCAGGTCCCAGTTGCATCCTCCGCCGTCCGTTGCCGGCCAGAAGCAGTTGACCATTGAAAACGGCTGGATCGTTGCGGATGGGAAGCTGCTGGTGGGGACGCGTCAGTCCATTCCCTGGTGGCGCGGTTCGACCAGGCCGGCGGAGGCGTCGCGCGCGGGGCCGGCGGTGACTCGCTTCGTGCCGGGTCGAAGCGGTCCCGGTTACACCGACAATCTGGATGATGTTGTGAAGCAGATGATCCAGGAGGGCAAAGTCGCGCTCGAGCAGCACTATGCCCTGTGGTACGACCGAAGGCGCGACGACCACGAGCGGATCCGTCGCATGGACGGCGACGTCTGGCCGCCGTTCTATGAAGTGCCGTTTGCCCGCAGCGGGCAGGGCGTGGCCTGGGACGGGCTCAGCAAGTACGACCTGACCAGGCCCAACCCCTGGTACTGGTCGCGACTGCGGGAGTTTGCATCCCTGTGCGATCAGCACGGCCTGGTGCTCATCCATCAGCAGTACTTTCAGCACAACATTCTGGAGGCCGGGGCGCACTGGGCGGACTTTGCCTGGCGAACGGCGAACAACATCAACAACACGGGCTTCCCCGAGCCTCCCAACTACGCCGGCGACAAGCGGATCTTTATGGCCGAGCAGTTCTATGACGTGTCGCACCCGACTCGCCGCGCCCTGCATCGCCAGTACATCCGCCAGTGCCTGGAGGCGCTGGCCGGGCAGCGAAACGTGATTCACCTGACCAGCGAGGAGTTCACCGGCCCGCTGCACTTCATGCAGTTCTGGATCGACACGATCGCCGAGTGGAAAAGGGAAAAGGGCCAGGCGGGCAGGCACGTGCTGATTGGGCTGAGCGCGACCAGGGACGTGCAGGATGCGATTCTGGCCGATCCGACGCGCGCGGCGCTGGTCGATGTGATTGACATTCGCTACTGGAAGCCGCAGGCGGACGGGACGTTTTACGCTCCGCCCGGCGGCGCGAACCTGGCCCCGCGCCAGCACGCGCGGCAGCTCAAGCCCAAGCCAAGCTCCTTCGAATCCATCGTTCGCGCCGTGCGCGACTATCGCACGCGATTCCCCGACAAGGCCGTCGTCTATTCCGTCGAGGAGGATGGGGAGATGGGCCTGGCGGCGCTGATGGGAGGTTCGTCGCTGCCACGGATGCGACCAACGCTCGATTCGAAGCTGCTGGAAGCGATCCCGAAGATGAAGCCCGTCGAGCTGCCGGGCAATCCGCCGGGGCAGTTCGCTTTGGCCGAGGGGGATCGCCAGTACCTGATTTATACGAGTTCCGATTCGCCGGTCGCGATCGACGCGAGCGGCTATGAGCAGCATCGTTTCGACGTCGGACGCGGCGCGAAACTGGTCTGGCTGGTTCGCAGGTAGACATGAGCATCACGAGCACAACCCGCAGTCCGTACGTGAAGGCGCGCAGCGTCGGTTTCGGGCAGGTGCGCTGGACGCGCGGCTTCTGGGCCGAGCGGTTCGCGCTGTGCTGCCAGACGATGGTGCCGACGATGGGCAAGCTGCTGACCGAGACCGAGCGGGAGCGTTTTTTGGGCAATTTCGAGGTCGCCTGCGGGCTGGTCGAGGGGCGTCACCGCGGCCCCAAGTGGGACGACGGGGATTTCTACAAGTGGCTGGAAGCCGCCGCCGTCGTGTGTCACGCGACGAAAGACGCCAAGCTGGATGCGGAGCTGGACCGGATCATCGAGCTGATCGGCAGGACTCAGGATCCCGACGGCTACATCCACACCGACGTGCAGATCGCACAACGCAAGGGCGATCCGCCGGGCGCCAAACGCTTCGCCAACCCGCTGGACTTCGAGATGTACAACATGGGGCACCTGATCACGGCGGCGGTGGTGCATCATCGGGCCACAGGCAAGCGCAACCTCCTGAACATCGCGCTGAAGACCGCCGACTTTCTGGATCAGACCTTCGCGCATCCCACGCCGCAGCAGGCGCGCCACGGCATTTGTCCGTCGCACCTGATGGGGCTGGTCGAGCTGTACCGGCTGACCAGCGAAAAGCGTTACCTGGACCTTGCGGTGCGGCTGCTGAACATGCGCGACCTGGTCGAACAGGGTGACGATGACAATCAGGACCGCATTCCCTTCCGGCAGCAGCGCACTGCCCACGGGCACGCGGTGCGCGCGACGTATCTGTACGCCGGCGCCGCGGACATCTACGCCGAAACCGGCGACGAGTCGCTGATGCAGACGCTGGAGCCGGTCTGGCAGGACCTTGTGACGCGCAAGCTGTACATCACCGGCGGTTGCGGGGCGCTGTACGACGGCGCCTCGCCCGACGGAGCGGTCGATCAGAAACAAATCACGCGCGTCCACCAGGCGTTCGGGCGCAACTACCAGCTTCCCCACAGCACGGCGCACAACGAGACGTGCGCGGCGATCGGGAACGTGCTGTGGAACTGGCGGATGCTCCAGATCACGGGGGAATCGCGCTTCGGGGATGTCATCGAGCAGACCCTGTACAACGGGATCCTGTGCGGCATCAGCCTCGATGGCACCGCATTCTTCTACACCAACACGCTGCGGCAGCTTAACCCGATGCCGGTGGAGCTTCGCTGGCCCAGACAGCGGGCCAGGTTCATGAGCTGCTGGTGCTGCCCGCCGAACGTCGTGCGCACGATCGCCGAAGCCGCGAACTTCGCCTATGCCGTCTCGGATCGCGGCGTATACGTCGTACTGTACGGCGGCAACGAACTGGACACGAAGCTGCCCGACGGATCGCCGATCAGGCTGACGCAGGAGACGGACTACCCCTGGGATGGGACCATCCGCATCCGCGTCGAGCAGGCGCCCGCGGGAGAATGCTCGATTCTGCTGCGCATTCCCGGCTGGGCGAAGGATGCGTCGATTCGCATCAATGGGCGCGACTCGGCGACAGGCCCGAGTCCAGGGACGTTTTGCGAGCTGCGGCGGACCTGGGCTCGCGGGGATCTGATCGAGTTGATGCTCCCAATGCCGCCGCGCCTTGTCGAGGCGCATCCGTATGTCGAAGAAGCGCGCAATCAGGTTGCGGTGATGCGAGGGCCGATCGTGTACTGTCTGGAATCGACCGACCTTCCGCCGGGCGTGCGCGTGCTGGAGGTCTTTTTGCCTCGGGATGTGCAACTGGTGCCGCAGCGGTCGGACGTGCTGGGCGGGGCGGTCGTGCTCCAGGGGCGAGCCATCGCGCAGCCGGCCGGTGACTGGAATGCAAAGCTGTATCGCGATCTGCCCGCTGCGGCGCCCACGCAGATTGCACTGACCCTGGTGCCGTATTTCGCGTGGGGCAACCGTGGCGAGTCGGAAATGACCGTCTGGCTCCCCCTGGCCACGCGATGAGAGTGAGGTTGAGCATGAGATCAGGCGGACTGACCAAAAGCGTGAAAGGAGCAGGCGCGATTCGTTGCATCTGCGCGGCGATGGTCGCGATCGCGATGTTGTTCACCACGACGTCGCTGCTCCGCGCCGATAATGATGTGACGCTGTGGTATGACAAGCCAGCCAACCCCGAAGTCTGGGAAGAAGCGCTTCCGCTGGGCAGTGGCCGGCTGGGGGCGATGGTGTTCGGCGGCACCGACCGCGAGCGAATCCAGTTCAATGAAGACACGCTGTGGACCGGCAAGCCGCACGACTACGTGCGCGAAGGCGCCGGCCAGCATCTTCAGACGATCCGCCAGGCCGTCTTCGCCAACCGGGGCAACGAGGTCACTCAGCTCATCCGCGAGAAATTCCTCAGCGATCCGGTGCGTCAAAAGGCCTATCAGCCTTTCGGCGACATCTTCATCACATCGCCCGGGCACGAACTGAAGAACGTGAGCGACTACCGCCGCGATCTGGATCTGGATTCGGCGATCGCGTCGGTGAGCTACAAGGTGGATGGCGTGCAGTACCGGCGGGAAGTCTTCGCCTCGCATCCGGACAACGCGATCGTCATTCGCCTGGGCGCGGACCGGCCGGGGAAGATCAACACGCAGATCCAGCTCACCAGCCCGCACGAAGGCTCGACGACGCGTGCTGCGGACGGCGCACTGGTGCTGAGCGGGCAGGTGCGCGATCCGAAGAACAACAACGAGCCGGGACTGAAGTTCGAGTCGCGGCTGATCATCCGCAACGAGGGGGGCAGCGTGTCGTTCGAGAACGGCGGCGCACAAGTGAGAAACGCCGACGCCGTCACGCTGCTGCTGGTGGCCGCCACGAGCTACGTGAACTTTCAGGACATCAGCGGCGATCCGTCGGCCAGGTGCAGCGGCTACGTCACGGCGTTGAGTGGATTGGACTACCCGACGCTCAAAGAGCGTCATGTGGCGGATCATCAGAAGCTGTTCCGTCGCGTGAAGCTGGACCTGGGCCGCACGGAGCAGGCGCGGCTTGCGACGGATGAGCGGCTGCGGCGGGTTTCGCAGGCGATGGGCGAGGCGGCGCGAGCGGCACAGGCCAGCGGCGGCGGCATCGACGCCAGCGCCGCATTCAGGGCCGATCCATCGTTCCTTACGCTGTATTTCCAGATGGGTCGATACATGCTGATCGCCTCCAGCCGGCCCGGCGATCAGCCGGCCAACCTCCAGGGCGTCTGGAACCAGCTCAAGGACCCGCCCTGGGAGAGCAAGTACACCACGAACATCAATTTCGAGATGAACTACTGGCCGGCGGAAGTGACGAACCTGGTCGAGTGTCACGAGCCGTTCTGGTCGATCGTGGATGATCTTCGCATCAGCGGCTCCCGCACGGCCAGGAAGTTGTACAACGCCCGCGGCTGGGTGCTTCATCACAACACCGACCACTGGCGCGGCACGGCGCCGATCAACAACATCGACGGCCTGTGGCCGACCGGCGCGGCATGGCTCTGCCACCACATGTGGGATCACTATCTGTACGGCGGCGACAAGCAGTTCCTGGCCAGCCGCGCGTATCCGGCGATGAAGCAGGCGTGTGAATTCTTCCTGGACTTTCTGGTGAAGGATCCGCAGACCGGCTGGCTGGTGACCAATCCATCGCATTCGCCGGAACAGGAGCCCAAGGGTCAGCCGCTGCTTCAGCCCGGTCCGACCATGGACAACCAGCTCATCCGTTCGCTGTTCACATACACGATCGAGGCGGCGGAGATTCTGGGGATCGATTCGGACTTTGCGCGTCAGCTCGAGCAGGCGCGCAGCCAGCTTCCGCCGAATCTGGTCGGCAGCCAGGGACAGTTGCAGGAGTGGCTGAAGGACTGGGACACGCCGGGCAACCGTCACCGGCACATGTCGCCGCTGTGGGGTATGTATCCGGGCTGGGACATCACGCCGGCCGACCAGAAGATCTGGAACGCGGCGAAGGTGCTCTTGGGCTGGCGTGGCGACGGGGACACCGGCTGGAGCTTCAGTTGGCGCGCGGCGCTGTGGGCGCGGGCGATGGATGGCGATGTGGCGGCCAGACAGGTCTATCTTCAGCTTCAGAAGCGGACGTTTCCCAATCTGTTCGACAAGTGCGGGCCGTTCCAGGTGGATGGCAACTTCGGCTCGACAGGCGCGATCGCGGAGATGCTCATCCAGAGCCATATCCGCGATCCGAAGACCGGAGCGTTCGAGGTGCACCTGCTTCCGGCGCTGCCCAAGGCGTGGGCCAGAGGCTCGGTCAGCGGCCTGCGGGCGCGCGGCGGGTTCGAGCTGGACATGAGCTGGGAGGACGGCAAGCTTGTCTCGGCGGAGATTCGTTCGCAGCGCGGCCAGCCCCTGCGGGTTCGCGTGGGCCAGACTGTTGCGGAATACAAACTGGCGGCGGGTGAAAAGCTGACGCTGCCTCCATTTGGCGAGAAGTAATGTCAAGCGAATTGCTGGAAATCCTGGGCGAAGAGCAGTCGAAGGTGGATACGACGCTTCCCGACGGCGGGATCCCCGTCGCCGTGGGGGTGCAGAGCTACTGCGTGTTTCGCGCGTCGCGCGATGTCCCGGAGCTGACCGACGGCCGCGGGTGGACGTATCACCACCACGTGGACATGGCCTGCTGGAAGGGTCGGCTGTATGTCGGGTGGAACTCGTGCGAGAAGGATGAGGACATCTGGCCGTCGCGGGAGCTGTTCAGCACGTCGATCGACGGCGTGGAGTGGTCGCCGCCGCAGGAAATGTTCCCGCAGGGCGTTTCGACGGCGCTGCGGATGTACTTTTATCACGCGCCCAACGGGCGGATGCTGATGATCGCCGGACTGCGCGCCGGCACGCAGAAGGTTCAGGAGGACCTCAAGGGCGGGATCGTCGTGCGTGAGATCCGGGCGGATCACACGCTCGGGGAAGTGTTCGTGCTTCAGGCGCCTGCGGCGCTGGCGGCGGACCATCGCCCGCCGATGTTCCAGCAGTCGCCCGATGCCGGCTTCGTCGAGGCCTGCCGCAGCCTGCTGGCCGACACCGTGTTCCTGGAACAGCAGGACCGCGGGCGTCTTCTGGGCGAGCGGCGGATGAAGTGGCACCACGCCAGCGCCTGGCCCGGCGGGAAGGTGCCGGGCGACAACGACAAGTGGGTCTGCGGCAAGGCGTTCAGCTTCTTTCGCCGCGCCGACGGCCTGCTCGTTGGCGTGTGCAAAATGGGGTGGGTCACTGCTTCGGCCGACGGCGGCAAGACCTGGTCGCAGCCGAGCGTCCCGCCGACGTTCATCACCGGCAAGGCCAAGGCCTGGGCGCAGCAGACTCGCGATGGGCGCTACGCGCTGGTGTACAACCCGAGCAGGCGAACGCGCTACCCGCTGATCGTCGTGACCAGTGACGACGGGCAGCACTTCCGCGACATGCGGATCGTGCAGGGGGAGCTGCCGATCCAGCGCTACGCCGGTCGCGACCGCAGCATCGGCCCGCAATATACGCGCGGAATCTCCCAGTGGGCCGACGACGGCTCGCGGGCCGCAGAGCGCGTGATGTGGCTGGCGTACAGCATGAACAAGGAGGACATCTGGGTCAGTCGCGTGCCGCTGCCGATCAAGCCCGACGCCACCAGCGATGACGAGCCGTGGAACCTGTATGTGCCGAAGTGGACGAAGATCCAGGCGATTGAAGGCGGGGGGATCCGGATCGAGGATCGCGATCCGTACGACTACGCGCGGGCGATCAAGGTGTTTCGTGAATCGCGCAGCGTGTCGGTATCGCTGGATGTGGTTGCGGATCAGGTTGGCCGCGGAACCCTTCAGATCGAGCTGATGGGCAAGTTCGGCTCGCCGCGGCCGGTGCGAGTCTGGCTGCTGCCGCAGGGGCAGATCTACATGCGCGATGGCCAGCGCGATGTGCCAGTCGGCTCGTACTCGGCGGGGCAGAAGGTATCATTGTCGATCATGGCGGACGTGTCGCGTGGCCGGTATGCACTGGAAATCAACGGGCGACTGGCGGCGCGCGAGGCGGCATTTGCCGAGCCGGCGGAGCTGCTGCGGCAGATCTCGCTGCGCAGCGGGGAGTATCGCGGCATCGGCGGGCTGAATCCGGTGCCCCCGGGCACCGATCGCCCGACCGAGCCGTGCTCTTACCAGATCGCCAATCTCAGGATCAGCACAAGTTCGGGAGAGTGACCCATGGCATCCCAGACAACATCGCAGGCAACCTCATCAACCACGGCAACGGCGGGCGGGCGCGCGGCCAGCGCGCCGGTGACGCTGGCGGTGATCATCGGCAATCGCGACTTCTTCCCCGACGTGCTCGTCGGCGAGGCGCGAAACGATCTGGTCAAACTCTTCGAGCAGCTTGGCATACGCAGTGTGATGCTCGGCCCGCAGGACACGAAGCTCGGCGGGGTGGAAACCTTCGCCGACGCCCGAAAATGCGCCGAGCTGTTCCGCAAAAACCGCGACGTGATCGACGGCGTGCTGGTTTGCCTGCCGAACTTCGGCGACGAAAAGGGCGTGGCCGACACGCTCAAGATGGCCGAGCTGAACGTGCCGGTGCTGGTGCAGGCGTATCCTGACGATCTGAACGCGCTGGGGGTTTCCCGCCGCCGCGACGCGTTCTGCGGCAAGATCTCGGTCTGCAACAACCTCACGCAGGCGAGGATCCCGTTCACGCTGACCAGCAAACACGTGGTGCATCCGAATGATGCGAGCTTCAGGCAGGATCTGACCAGGTTCATCGCGATGTGCCGGACGGTCAAGGGTCTGCGGCGGGCGCGTTTCGGCGCCGTCGGCGCCCGCCCGGGCGCGTTCAATACGGTGCGGTACAGCGAGAAGGTCCTTGAGCGATACGGGATCAGCGTGACCACGATCGACCTTTCGGAAGTGCTGGGCAGGGCGCAGAAGCTCGATGGCGATCCGCGCGTCCGGGCCAAGCTGGAGGCGATCACGGCCTATGCCCCGGCGCCGGGCGTGCCTCAGGACAAGCTGCTTCAGATGGCGCGGCTGGGGGTCGTGCTCGACGAGTTCGTCGCCGCCAACGCGCTGGACGCCACCGCGATCCAGTGCTGGACGAGCCTTCAGCAGAACTGGGGATGCAATGTCTGCACGTGCATGAGCATGATGAGCCAGGCGCTGATGCCAAGCGCCTGCGAGGTGGATGTCACCGGAGCGCTGTCGATGTATGCGCTGTCGCTGGCGTCGCAACTGCCCAGCGCGCTGGTGGACTGGAACAACAACTACGGCGGAGACGAGGACAAGTGCGTGCTGTTCCATTGCGGCAACTGGCCCAAGGCGTTCGCGCCGGACACGAAGATCGCCAACGCTCCGATCCTGGGATCGACCCTGGGCGTGGAGAACACCTACGGCGCGATGGAGGGCCGCACGCCCGCCGGGCCGCTGACGTATGCCCGCTTTACCACGGACGACTCGGCGGGGGTGATTCGCGGATACGTTGGCGAAGGCACGACGACCAACGACGAGCTGAACACCTTCGGGCACCGGGCCGTGGCGCACGTGCCGCGGCTTCAGGAGCTGCTTCGCTACATCTGTAGCAACGGCTTCGAGCATCATGTCGCGGTGAACCCGTCGCTGACGGCGGAGGTGCTGGCCGAGGCGTGCGGCAAGTATCTCGGCTGGTCGATGTACCGGCACAACGACATCAGCAACCGATGAATCACGGAGTGAGTGACGAAGGAGCAGAGGAGCAACAACAGAAAGAACAACAACCGCCATGTCGCTGACCGATCGACAACTTGAGCTTAAGAGCCTCCAGTACCGGCGGCGGGTGCTGGAGATCATCAAGCACGCCGGGGCGGGACACACCGGCGGGAGCCTGTCGTGCGTGGACATTCTCAATGTCCTGTACAACCGGGTGCTGCGCGTTTCGCCGCAGACGTTCAGCGATCCGGCTCGCGACCGCTACGTCCAGAGCAAGGGACACTCGGTGGAGGCGTTGTACGTGGTGCTGGCGGATCGGGGATTTTTTCCGCAGTCGGAACTTCAGACGCTGTGCCAATACCAGTCGCACTTCGTCGGGCATCCGACCCGCAAGGTGCCCGGCATCGAGCAGAACACCGGAGCACTGGGACACGGGCTGTCGATCGGCGTGGGAATGGCGCTGGCCGGCAAGCTGGATGCGGCCGACTACCGCGTATTCGTGCTGCTGGGCGACGGTGAGCTGGCCGAGGGATCCAACTGGGAAGCGTGCATGGCGGGGGCGCATTACGGGCTGGACAACCTGGTGGCGATCGTGGACCACAACACGCTTCAGATCACCGGGCGAACGCGGGACGTGTGCAGCAACGAGCCGCTGGACGAGAAGTTCCGAGCGTTCAGGTGGGATGTACAAATCGTGGACGGGCATTCGATTCCGCAACTGACGCAGGCGCTGGTCGCCCGCCGCTGCGATGGCAGGCCCACCTGCATCATCGCCAACACCATCAAGGGACGGGGCGTGAGCTTCATGCAGGACGTGGCCAAGTGGCATCACGGCGTGCCGAACGATCAGGAATACCGGCAGGCGATCGCGGAGATCGATCGTGCGATGGCGGACCTGGAGGCATCGATTGCAGCCGATGCTGCGGGGGTGCGGCAATGAGCGCGCCGGCACCGTCGATGTATTCCCCCGCCGCCGCCGAGGTCGCCAAACAGCTTGGCCTGAAGATGGGCCGGGCCAACCTCGAGGAATTCGCCGACACGCTGCTGGCGCTGGCCAGGCAGAATCGCAACGTGCTGGCGGTCACGAGCGATTCGCGCGGGTCGGGAAAGCTGGGGCCGTTCGGGCAGGCGCTGCCGCGGCAGATCGTGGAGCTGGGCATCGCCGAGCAGAACCTGGTTGGCGTGTCGGCGGGTCTGGCGTCTGCGGGGAAGATCGTCTACGCGGTCTCGCCCGCCTGTTTCCTCACCGCCCGCGCGCTGGAGCAGATCAAGAACGACGTGTGCTACAGTGACAACCCGGTCAAGCTGATCGGGATCAGCGCCGGCGTGAGTTACGGGGCGCTGGGATCGACGCATCATTCGCTGCACGACCTGGCGGTGCTGCGGGCGATCAACAACATCGACATCGTCGTCCCCGCCGACAACGTCGAGACCGCCGCCGTCATCAAAACGGCCGCGACGCGGAGCAAACCGATCTACATCCGCTTCGGCAAGGCGCCGATGTACACGCTGCACCGTTCGGATCTCGAATTTGAAATCGGCAGATCGGTGATGCTCCGCGACGGCACGGACATCGCCTTCATCGCCACAGGCGAAACGGTGGTCCACGCGCTTCTGGCGGCCGAGCAGCTTCGCGCAGCCCGCAGGATCTCGGCCCGCGTGATCAGCATGCACACGGTCAAGCCCCTGGATGTGGCCGCGGTCTTGCAGGCCGCGCGCGACTGTGGCGCGATCATCACCGTCGAAGAGCACATGGTTCACGGCGGGCTGGGCGAGGCCGTCGCCGCCGTGCTGATGCAGGCCGGGGCGCACGTGCGCATGAAGATCGTCGGCATTCCCGATGAGTACACCGTCACCGGCAGCCAGGCGGACATTTTCCGGCATTACGGGATCACGATGGAAGGGCTGGCGCAGATCGCGCTGGGCCTGATCAGGTAACCGGACATGAGCACGATACTCGCCATCGATCAGAGCACGTCGGCCACCAAGGCCTTGCTGTATGACACCGATGGGAATCTGCTCGAGAAGGTCTCTATCGAGCATCGGCAGATTTATCCTGAACCGGGACTGGTCGAGCACGACGCCGAGCAGATCTGGCAGAACACGCTGGCGGCGATGCGGGGGTTGCTTCAGCAAGTCGCGTCGCGCGCCGGTGAGATTGCGGGGCTGAGCATCACCAATCAGCGGGAGACGTTCGTGGTCTTCGACCGCGCGACCGGCCAGCCCCTGCACAACGCGATCGTGTGGCAATGCCGGCGGGGAGATCCGATCTGCGCCGAGCTGAAGCAGGCCGGGCACGAGCCGCTGGTGGCGCGCAAAACGGGGCTGAAGATCGACACGTATTTTTCCGCGTCGAAGCTGGCGTGGCTCATTCGCCACCGACCACAGATCGGCACCAGGCTCGCCAGCGGCGAGGCGCTGTTCGGGACGATCGATACCTACCTCATCTACCGGCTCACCAACGGCCAGGTCTTTGCGACGGATCACACCAACGCCAGCCGCACGCTGCTGTTCGACATCGGGCGGCTGGCCTGGGACGAGGAGCTTTGCAGTCTGTTCGGGGTGCCGATGCGGGCGCTGCCGCAGGTGCGCGACAGCACGGCCCGCTTCGGCACAACAGACCTGCACGGGCTGCTTGATCGCCAGATCCCCATTTGCGGCGTGATGGGCGATTCGCAGGCGTCGCTGTTTGCGCATCGATGTTTCAGTCCCGGGATGGCCAAGGTAACGCTGGGCAGCGGATCATCGCTGCTGCTGAACGTGGGCAGCGAGGTCCGCAGTGGCGGCGACGCGGCGGTCACGACCGTCGCCTGGACGCATGCGGGCAGGCCGACCTACTCGTTCGAGGGGATCATCAACTATTCGGCCGCGACGATCGAATGGCTGAAGAATCAGCTTGGGCTGATTCGCGACGCGGCCGAGAGCGAAGCTGCGGCACGTTCGGTGCCGGACAACGGGGGAGTGTACCTTGTACCGGCGTTCGCGGGGCTGAGCGCGCCATACTGGTCGGCCGGGGCGCGGGCGGCGATCGTCGGCATGACGGCGCACACGAATCGCAACCACATCATCCGCGCGGCGCTGGAGTCGATCGCCTACCAGATTCGCGACGTGCTGGACGCGATGAAGCACAGCGCCGGAATCCAGCTTCGGGCGATCAACGCCGACGGCGGGGCGACGCGAAACCGCCTGCTCATGCAGTTCATCGCCGACATGACCGGGTTGCAGGTCAACGCCGCGCGGATCGCCGAGTGCTCGCCGCTGGGCGCGGCGATGGCGGGGATGCTGGGGCTGGGCGTGCATCGCTCGCTGGATGAGCTGGCGAAGCTGCCGCGCGAGGTGCAGACCTATCAGCCCGCCATGCCGCAGGCACAGGTTGAACGCCTGCACGCCGGCTGGAAGCGCGCCGTCAGGCAGGTTCTTGCCGGAGCCGAACCGTGATCCGTCCCACGCGGCTGCGGTGCGAGTACCGCGACAATCCCATCGATATCGAGACGCAGCGGCCGCGGCTGAGCTGGCGGCTGGAAGCGGACGATCCTTCGAAGCGCGGGCAGGAGCAGTCGGCCTATCAGATCGTCGTCATTGACCACAGCGGGCAGGTGATCTGGGATTCGGGACGGGTGGCGTCGTCGCAGACGGATCAGATCGCCTACGGTGGAGCGGCGCTGGCGACATATCAGCAGGTCTGGTGGAAAGTGCGTGTGTGGGATGCCGAAGGTCGCGCTTCTGACTGGAGTGCCCCGGCGACATGGACCATGGCGCTGCTGCACCCGCAGGACTGGCAGGGGCGCTGGATCCGGATGCCCCAGGTTGCGGAGGATCGCCTGCCGATCTTCCGGCGATCGCTCCACCTGGACAAGCCAATGACCCGCGCGATGCTGTACTTTTGCGGCCTGGGACAGCATGAGCTGCGCCTCAACGGGCAGCTCGTCGGGCAAAACGTGCTGGATCCGCCCTGGGCGATGTACAACAAAACCTGCCTGTACGTGGTGCATGATGTAACGCAGTTGCTGCGCGCGGGCGAGAACGTGCTGGGGGTGATGCTCGGCAACGGCATGTACAACGTGACCGGGCATCGCTACAGGAAATTCAAAGGCTCCTTCGGCCCGCCCAGGGCCATCGGACAGCTTCATGTCGAGCACACCGATGGCACATCGATCACGATCGGCACGGACGAGTCTTGGAAGGTGTTGCCAGGACCGATCACGTTCACGTGTATCTATGGCGGGGAGGATTACGACGCCCGACTGGAGCAGCCGGGATGGGACAGCCCCGGCTTTGACGATTCAGGCTGGATGAACGCCGTGATCAGCGAAGGCCCCGGCGGGGAACTTCGCGCTGCGCAGATGCCGCCACTGCGCGTGATGCGCAGCTACGCGCCGACGAAGTTTGTGGATGTGGAGCAGGGTGTGCGGGTGTTCGATCTGGGGCAGAACTTTTCGGGCTGGGCACAGATCAGGGTTGAGGGTCAACCCGCGGATAAGGTGACACTCACCACCGCCGAGCTGCTTGGCGACGATGGTCAGGTGAATCAGAAGCCCACCGGCAGCCCGGTGTCGTATTCCTACACGCTTCGAGGCGAGGGTGTGGAAGGCTGGCGGCCACGGTTCACCTATACGGGGTTTCGTTACGTTCAGGTCCAGACGCCGGCGTCGGTGAAGCTGCTGGAGCTTGAAGGGCAGTTCATCCATCAGTCCGCCCAGGTCGTCGGGCAGTTCGAATGCTCCAATGAGCTGTTCAACCGCATCCATCGACTGATCAACTTCGCGATCCTGAGCAACCTCCAGCATGTGATGACGGACTGCCCGCATCGCGAGAAGCTCGGCTGGCTGGAGCAGACGCACCTGATGGGGCCGTCGATCGCGTACAACTACGACGTGGCGAGGTTCTACGAGAAGATCTGCCGCGACATGCGCGACTCGCAGCACGGAAACGGCATGATTCCGACGATCGCGCCGCAGTACACCGCGTTCAAGCCGCCGTGGGACATGTTCAATGATTCCCCGGAATGGGGCAGCGCGGCGGTGCTGTGTCCGTGGCTGATCCACCAGTTCTATGGCGACGTTCGCATCCTGGAAGACAACTACCCGATGATGCGACGGTACATTGCGTATCTCGCGTCGCGCGCGGTGGAGGGGATCATCGAGTTCGGACTTGGCGACTGGTACGACATCGGCCCGGGCAGGCCGGGGTTCAGCAAGCTCACATCGCCGGGGTTGACGGCGACGGCGATCTACTACGCCGACCTGCTGGTTATGGAGCAGGTGGCGCGGCTTCTGGGACACATGGATGAGGCGGCGGAGTATGCATCCCGGGCGGAGCAAACTCGCCAGAGCTTCAACGCCCGATTCTTCAACGCCCAGACCAAATGCTACGACCGGGGCAGCCAGACCGCCCAGGCAATGCCGCTGGCGCTGGGGCTGGTTCCCCCGCAGCATCGCGATGACGTGCTCAAGAATCTGATCGACGACATCCGCGCCCACGACGATCACATCACCGCCGGCGATATCGGGTTCCGCTACGTGATCCAGGCGTTGTCGCAGGCGGGACGGTCGGATGTGATCGGCGACCTGCTGAGCCGCACTGATCCGCCCAGCTACGGCAGCCAGCTCGAACGCGGCGCCACGACGCTCACCGAAGCCTGGGACGCCAACCCCCGTGCGTCGCAGAATCACCTGATGCTCGGGCACGCCGAGTCGTGGTTCTACGAATCGCTGGCAGGCATCCGGATCGACCACTGGCAAGCCGGACCTCGGCGCATCGTCATCAATCCGGCTATCGTCAGGCACGTCGATTGGGCTTCGGCGAGCTTTGATTCGGCGATGGGTCGGATCAGCTCGCAATGGCGACGCCAGGGCCAGAAGCTGACGCTGTCCGTGACGATCCCGATCAATGCCAGCGCGACGGTGTATGTTCCGACGGCCGATCCGGCCAGCGTGCACGAGAGCGGTGGCCGGCCCGATCCGTCGCGGGGCGTTCGTCTTCTGGCCCGCGAGCCGGCGGCGGCTGTCTTCGAGCTGGCGTGCGGCTCTTACGTCTTCGAGTCCGCGGTCATTCCAGCACCACCAGCAGATCATTGGCCTGAATGATGCTGCCCGGCCTGACCAGCACGTCGGCGACCGTGGCGCTGCGTGGGCTGTAGACGGCGGTTTCCATCTTCATGGCCTCGATGCTGAGCAGCCGTTCGCCTTCCCTGACCGGCTGGCCCTTCTTGACCGCGACGGTGCTGACTTTTCCGGGCATCGGCGCGCCGATGTGGTTGGGATCGTCCGGGTCGGCCCGGGGGTGCCGGTGCGCGCTGCTCTCCAAGGAGCGGTCGGCGACATCGACGCTGCGCGGCTGGCCATTGAGCTCGAAAAAGACCGTTCGCGTTCCGTCTTCATGAGGATCGCTGGTCGTCAGGTAACGGATCAGCAGCGTTTTGCCCGGTTCGATTTCCACGGAGATCTCCTCGCCGCGCTGAAGCCCGTAGAAAAACGGACCAGTCGGGATCACGCTGGTGTTGCTGTACTGTGCCTGGTGCTTCTGGAAGTCCAGGAACACCTGCGGGTACATGAGATAGGACAGCACATCATCGTCGCTGGCCGCCCGGCCGATCTTGCGGCTCAGTTCCTTTTTGGTTTCCGCCAGGTTGACCTTCGGCAGCTTCGCGCCCGCCCGGCCGGCCAGCGGCTTGACCCCCGCCGAATCCAGAATGATCTTCTGAAGAACCTTGGGAAATCCTCCCGGCGGGGTGCCGATCATCCCCTGCATCATCTCCACCACGCTTCGCGGAAAGCTGAGCTTTCGCCCGGGCGTGAGGATGTCCATCGGCGTGAGATTGTTGGTCACCATGAACAGCGCCATGTCGCCGACGACTTTGGACGAAGGCGTGACCTTCACGATGTCGCCGAAAAGCTGGTTGACCGTGGCATACATCTCGGCGACCTCGTTCCAGCGGTCCTCCAGGCCCATCGATTTGGCCTGTTGCCTGAGGTTGGTGAACTGCCCGCCGGGCATCTCGTGCTCATAGACGTGCGCGGTGCCGGCCTTGATGTTCTCCTCGAACGGGTAGTAGTACTCGCGTACTGCTTCCCAGTAGTCGGCGATCTGGTTGAGGGCTTTGAGGTCCAGCCCGCTGTCTCGCGGGGTGTGCTGAAGCGCCGCCACCAGCGAATTGAGGTTCGGCTGCGACGTCCCGCCGCTCATCGAGGCGATGGCGGCATCGGCGATATCGACCCCGGCATCCGATGCGCGAAGAATCGAGCCGGCGTTGATCCCGCTGGTGTCGTGCGTGTGGAAGTGGATCGGCACATCCACTTCCTCACGCAACGCCTTGACCAGCGCATAGGCCGCGTACGGCTTGCACAGCCCGGCCATGTCCTTGATCCCCAGGATGTGCGTGCCCATCCGCACGAGCTGCTTGGCCATCTTCACGTAGTACTTGAGGCTGTATTTGGTGCGTTTGGGATCCAGGATATCGCCGGTGTAGCAGATCGCGGCCTCGCAGATGGAGCTGGTCTGCTCAAGAACCGTTTCCATCGCGACCTTCATGTTGTCCAGCGAGTTGAGCGAATCGAAGATGCGGAACACGTCGATGCCGCGCAGTGACGCATGTCTGATGAAAGCGCGAACGACGTTGTCGGGATAGTTGGTGTATCCCACGGCGTTGCTGGCCCGCAGCAGCATCTGGAACAGGATGTTGGGGATCCGGGCGCGCAGCAGCTCCAGCCGCTGCCAGGGATCTTCCTGCAAAAATCGCATCGACGTGTCGAACGTCGCCCCGCCCCACATCTCCAGGCTGAACAGATCGGGCAGCAGGTAAGCCACCGCGTCGGCGACGCGGAGCATGTCGTAGGTTCGCACTCGCGTGGCCAGCAGCGACTGATGCGCATCCCGCATCGTGGTGTCGGTGAACAGCAGTCGCTTCTGATCGCGAACCCAGCGGGCGAACCTTTCCGGACCCAGCTCCAGCAGCCTGTCGCGCGTGCCCGGGGGCGGGGTCACCCGTCGCTCGAACTTCGGGATTGGTGGCTCGGGAAGCTCCCTGCCGGGGACGACTTTTCCCCTGACATCCGGCCGGCCGTTCACGATCACGTCCGCCAGATAGCTCAGGATTTTGGTTCCGCGGTCGCGGCGCGGCTTGAAGCGGAACAGCTCCGGGGTGGTGTCGATGAAGGTAGTGGTTGCTTCCCCGGCCTGGAAGGTCGGATGCAGGACCAGGTTTTCCAGGAACGGGATGTTGGTTTTGACGCCGCGCACG
Source organism: Fontivita pretiosa (assembly GCF_050410795.1). GTDB lineage: Bacteria > Planctomycetota > Phycisphaerae > Tepidisphaerales > Tepidisphaeraceae > Fontivita > Fontivita pretiosa. Next base: position 3,656,369 of record NZ_CP191258.1, read on the forward strand.
CGCCACTCGCGCAGCGCCCGATCCGCCCGACGGCAGGCCTCCTGAAGCGATCCGCCCCAGGCGGTGATTTTCACCAGCAGCGAGTCGAAGTAGGGCGTGATGACGGCGCCGCTGAAGGCCGTTCCCGCGTCCAGCCGGATCCCGAACCCCGCCGCGCTGCGATAATTGATCAGCCTCCCGTAGTCCGGGATGAAATTGTTCTCGGGGTCTTCGGTGGTGATGCGACACTGGATGGCCACGCCGCGCGGCTCGATGTTCTCCTGCCGCGGGACGTTCAGCGGCGGCTCGTGCAGCCTGTGTCCCTGGGCGATCAGGATCTGGCTTTTGACGATATCCACGCCGGTCACGACCTCGGTCACCGTGTGCTCGACCTGGATCCGCGGGTTGACTTCGATGAAGTAGAAGTCGCCGCTGTCCACATCCAGGAGGAACTCGACGGTACCGGCGTTGATGTAGTTGGCGGCGCGGCACAGCCGCACGGCGGCGTCGCAGATCCGCGCCCGCAGATCGCGCGAGAGGTTGGTGGCCGGCGCGACTTCGACGACCTTCTGGTGCCGCCGCTGCACCGAGCAGTCCCGCTCCCACAGATGCACGAGGTTGCCGTGCTGATCGCCCAGGATCTGCACCTCGATGTGCTTGGCGCGGGGGATGTACTTTTCGAGGAAGACTTCAGGGCGTCCGAAGGCGGCGCCGGCCTCGCGCTGGGCTTCGGCGAGCTTGTCGGGCAGCTCATCGGCGCTGCGGACGACGCGCATTCCACGGCCGCCTCCCCCGAAGCTGGCCTTGACGATCAGCGGATACCCGATTTTCCTGGCTGCGGCCCTGACCTGCGACAGGTCGCTGATGCCATGCTCGCTGCCGGGCAGGGTGGGCACGCCGCTGCGGCGGGCCAGTTGCTTGGCGGCGGTCTTGTCGCCGAAGGTCTTGAGCAGCTCGGGCGTGGGTCCGACGAAGGTGATCCCGTTCAGCGCGCACGCCTGCGCCAGCTCCGCGGTCTCGGACAGAAACCCGTAACCGGGGTGGATCGCATCGGCGCCATGATCCAGCGCCGTGCGGATCATGTTCTCGACGCTCAGATACCCCTTGACCGGTTCGCCGCCCTGCTCAGGACCGATCAGGTAGGCTTCATCGGCCTTGAACCGGTGCAGGGCAAAGCGATCTTCGTAAGTATAGACGGCGACGGTCTGGAGCCCCAGCTCGGCGGCGGCTCGGAAGACGCGGATGGCGATTTCGCTTCGATTGGCAACCAGCAGTTTGCGCATGGGCCGCGACATTGTGAAAGGATGCCGGGAATTTGCAAGCGGACCAAAACATCTGGCATCAGTGGCGCAGATGATCCGTTTTGCGCAGGATACATCAGCACCCGTGCGACAGGATGTTGCCGCATGACTGCGGAGAGGATCGGCTTTGACTTGGTGGTCTGAAGCTGCGACACTCTCGGCCCGTGGGAGCGCGTCTGTGCCAGACCACCAGTTTTGTGGGGATCATCGCGCTGATCGCGATCACGGTCTTTGCGCCCAAGCGACTCGTTTACGATGAGCCCTGGTACCTTGGCACCGTGCCGTTGCTGCGGGAGCAAGGCCTCAGCATCCAATTCCTCCGTTCGCTCCCTGGACCAGCGGGGCCGCTGTACACGTTCGTGCACTTCGCGTTCGAGCCGTTTACCGGTCTGCGGGCGCCCGGGGTGCGTCTGGTGAACCTGGGGATGTTCGGTCTGTTGATCGCGTTCACCGCATGGCTCTGCCGTCTGCGCGGAGACGATGTGTCCATCGCATTTTCGCTCGTCGGGCTTCCCCTTCTCTGGAAAATGAGCGGTCTGGCGATGACCGAGATGCCCGCGATGTCGCTTTTCATGGCGGGATTGGCAGCACTTTGGGCATCGATGCAGCGATCCGGGCACCGTCAGTTGATACTGTCTGTCCTCGCCGGTGCATGCTTCGGAATTGCCGCGTTGGGTCGTCAACCGCTGCTGGTGGTTATCGTCGCAATCCCGATCCTCTGGCAATCGCGCCAGCACGCGTTGCCCCTGCTGGCGGCGATGGTTGTGCCACTGATCATCACTGTGCCGGTCTTCTGGGCTTGGAAAGGCCTTGTGCCTCCCCAGGCGGCATCCACGGCGTCTGGGTGGGCACCAGGCCACGCCGCGCTCGCTCTGGCCTACGCAGCAGCGCTGGTCCTCATCCTCGCGCCAGGTTTCTTCAAACTCACCGGCCCGCTGCTTGTCTGCGCTGCGGCAATGTCGATTGGTCAGATACTGCTCTGGCCTGTCCGGATCATCCCGATGGTCGGGATCGCCCGTGGCGTGCTGCCCGCGAGCTTTCTGGCACCATTTTCAGTGGCCGTGGTCGCCGTGATGCTCCTCGCCGGCTGGCTCCTGGCTCTCTCGATCGTACGCCGCATGGCGCGTTACCCCGAGCAGCGTTGGGGCTCGTTTCTCGGTCTAACTTGCCTGCTGCTGTTGATCAGCGCTGCAAAGGTGACCCACCAGTTCTCTCCTCGCTACGCCGCTGTGGCGGCGCCGCTGCTCGTGCTGATCACTGCGGAACATTCTCCTCAAACTCCCGCGAAAGCGGCGCGGCTTGCGATCGGCATCGCCATCGGCGGCGCAAGCCTCACCTCTTTTTTCTTCTTCACGCATTGAAGGCCCAAACAGATTGCCCGGTACACTGCGTGTGAGTGCATGTACTCGCCTGGTCGAAGATGCGAAAAAAAAGCGTGAACAGAGCCAGATGTCCGGTATCCAGAGGCGCTGCCGGGCCTATGATCGGATGTTGTTGGGCAGGCTGGCATGAATACCTGCCACTACGGATCATGGATCTTACCGGAGAACAATTGGAAGAACTGCGCGTAGCGGTCGGCCTCGCCCGGGCCCGCCCCGAGGTTCGCCTGGCCGTGCACAACCTGTACCGGGCGGTGCAGGACGCGATCGACCTGCGTCGTCCGGTCTGCGTCGCCTCCGGACGGTGCTGCAAGTTTGACGAGTTCGGGCATCGACTGTTCGTCACCACGCTGGAACTGGCCACGTTCGTCCATGATCTGTCGCAGTTGCATGCGGCTGGGGCCGGCGGGGGGCCTGGCTGCTGTCCATTCCAGCATGAGAAGCTTTGCTCGGTTCATGCGATCCGGCCCTTTGGCTGCCGAATCTTCTTCTGCGACCAGACGGCTGGCCAGTGGCAGCAGCAGCAATACGCCCGGTTCCACCGCGAGCTGCAACGTCTGCACGAGCAGTTGAACGTGCCGTACTTTTATGTCGAGTGGCGGCAGGCGCTGGCGGCGCTGCGGTGGCCGGGGGATGCTTGTCCGCCGGCTGACACCTGGTCCCTCCCAACCCCTGTCACTGGAACGACTTCGCTTTGACACCGTGCCGCCGGCGCTGGTAGATTGCAGCCGCGAAATCGCGGCACCCGGGAGTTCTCAACCACAGAGGTTGTGTCATGAAGCGAATGGCATTGGTAGTCCTGGCGCTGCTGATGGGGGGATGCGCTCGGCCGTTTGAGGTTGGCTGGTCGCCGGCCTACAGCGCCCGTGAGCGCCACCAGCAGATCGCCCGCAACTGGGACTGGGAGGGCAAGCAGCTTGTCGATGATATCGACCGCGCTCTGCTGCTTCGTCCGATGGGTCACCTGACGATCTGGCATCTGCGATAAGCTGCGCCACAGGCCCCGGTTGCCGCGTGCAGCATCACGCTGCTGCGGCGCGCGTTCTCTTTGCGCGCCAGCCATGGGCAAGGCGCCGCGCCTGAGCCTGCTCGGCATGCGCGTGGGTGTAAGCCGAACCACAATCGCTCGGCCATCGCGCGTTTGAGCAGCCTGTCGGACTTTATCCCCAACCCGCCGCACGGTACTCTTCATCGGCGAGATGCTTGGTCGTTTTCTCTCCTTCCGCACCCGGCATCAGCCGTACATGGTGCGGCTGTCCTACCGACACGAGCTTCGATCGGCGCTGACGTTTCCGCTGGCGGCTTCGCTGGCGGAAGGATCGTTCACCGGGATCATAGCGGCCAAGCATTTCCAGGCGTCGGTGCTGCTGATGTCGGTGATCACCGCGGCGCCGATGTTCGGCAACATCATGGCGATGGTGTGGTCGGAGCTGTCGATCGGCCGGCGAAAGGTTCCGTTTGTAAACCTGCTTCAGCTCGGCGTGATCCTGATGGTCGCGTCGGTGGCGCTGACGGCGATGGTTCCGCTGGAAGTGACGTTGTGGCACATCGGCGGGCGCGCGGTGACGATCAACGCCGCCGGCTGGGTCTTCGCCGCCCAGATTGTCATTGCCCGCATGCTGGCCAGCGGCATCATCACGATTCGCAGCCAGATCTGGCGGGCGAATTACCCGCGCTGGGTGCGGGCGCAGGTGACCAGCCGAATTGCCGTCGTGGCCACCACCGTCCTGGCCGTCACCACCTTCGCGGGTTCGTACATTCTGGATCAGAATCCGCACGCGTACGTGTATCTGTATCCGATCGCGGCGCTGATCGGTGCGATCGGGATCTGGCAGTTCAGCAAGATTCGCGTTCGCCGCGAAGCGCTTCTGCTGCGGCGCGAGGAGCAGCTTTACGCTCCACGTCCCGAAGGACTGTCGCAGACCGATGAAACCAACGTCCTGAACTACCAGGCCAGAGCGCCGCGCGTCGGCCTGCTTCGCTTCTTTATCCAGTCCTTCCAGCAGGCCGGGCAGATCCTGCGCGAGGACAAAGCCTTTCGCGACTATCAGCGCTGGCAGTTCCTCAGCGGGTTTTCGTTCATGCTTTACGGCCCGTCGCTGCTGTACATGGTCAGCACGCAGATGACCGACCCGACCAGGCACTATCTGCTGGCGACGGTCGTGCTTCAGCTTGTGCCGATGGTTGTGTCGCTGGTGGCCACACAGGCGTGGGCGCCGCTGTTCGACCGCGTGCATGTGGTCCTGTTCCGCGTGTATCAGTCGTACGTTTCAGTGGCCGGGCAACTCACGCTGTTTCTGGGCGCTGTCTGGGCGTGGAAGCTGGGCGGATCGGAGAAGACCGGCCTGGCGATCATTACGTTGGGGCAAGTGCTGGTCGGGATCAGCACCGGAGCGGGGAATCTTGCCTGGAACCTGGGACACAACGACTTTGCTCCCCGCGACAAGGCCGCCGTCTACATGGGCGTGCACGTGATGCTCACCGGGGTGCGCGGTTGCCTGGCGCCGTTTCTGGGCTCGTGGCTGTACGAACATCTGCTGGGGCGATATGTCTTTCTGCTATCCACGCTGATCTGCACGGTGGCGATGTTCGGGTTCATGTCGATGGCCCGCGCCACGCCCAGCAAGTTTTTCAGCAAGCCGGTCGCCCAGCCGGCGCCGCAGACGTCGGGATAGGCCGCACGCCGCGTCTGGCCAGCGCTGGCTGATGGAATGAAGCTGCGCCCGGCGATAGAATCGCGCGACGAATGAGCGGTGGCGGTGGTTATCCGATCGTCTTGGAGCTGCGTGACCGGCCGGTGGTCATCGTCGGCGGGGGGCAGGTTGCGCTGCGCAAGGCGCTGGGATTGCTCGCGTCGGGCGCCACCAACGTGCGGGTCGTGTCTCCCAGGTTTCATCCCCACATGCCGGCGCAGGTGCAGCGAATCGCCCAGGAGTATCGCGCCGAACACCTGGCCGGGGCGATGCTGGTGTTTGCGGCGACGGATTCGCCGCAGGTGAACGAGGCGGTGGTTCGCGACGCCCGCGCGATCGGCGCGCTGGTCTGCCGGGCCGATGCCGACGAGCAGGACAGCGGCGACTTCGCCACTCCGGCCATGTTCCGCGACGGGGCGCTGCTGGTGACGGTCTCCACATGCGGCAGTCCGGCGCTGGCGGCGATGGTGCGCGACCGGCTTCAGGCGGCGATCGATCCGCAGTGGGCCCGGCTGGCCGATGCGCTGCGGGTGCTGCGCCCGCAGATTCGCGCTTCGATCCCGGCGGCGTTGCGCCCGCGACTGTTCCGTGAGCTGTGCAGCGAAGCGGCGATGCAGGCGTTGTCCAGCGGCGGGGTGGAGGCGCTTCGGGCGTGGCTGTGGCGGCGATTCGCGGAGCTTTCGGGCTCGCCCGCCGACGCCGCTGCCGTGCCCCCCTCCGTTCACAGCAGCCAGCAGGACTCGCCACCGCCAGAGGAAAGGTCCAATGCCTAGCGCCGGTCAGATCACGCTGGTTTTCGTCTCGATTGCGCTGTTCGTTGTCGGAGGAGTCATCTCGCTGTGGCGCCTGCGGCGGGAGCGCGCCTGGCAGCGGGCCGTGGCCAGAGTCTGCATGTGGCTGGGCGTGCTGACATCGTTGATCGTGCTGGTGTGGCACGCGCTGGGCCGCGGGAGCTGGCTGCCGCTGGAGGACAACTTCGACGCGTTGATCTGGCTGGCGGTGGTGCTGGCGGTATTCGTGATGTACGTGCAGCGTCGCCGGCCGATCGGCGGGCTGGACTGGTTCGTCATGCCGATCGTGATCCTGCTGCTGATCGGGTCGGCGGTGACGGGACTGACCGATCCGCACGCGTATGACGTGAAGACGATCTGGTCATGGGTGCATCGTGCCACAGCGTACGGCGGGGCGGCGGCGTTCGCCGTCGCCGGCGCCGCCGGGGCCATGTACCTGATCGCCAACCACCGCCTGCGGCGGAAGGTGGCGCTGGCCAGCGGCCCGCGGCTGGGAAGCCTGGAGCGTCTGGAACAACTCACGCTCACGTCGGTGACGCTGGGTTTTGCGCTGCTGACCATCGGAGCGATCACGGGATTCGCCGAAATGATCCGCGAGGATCGCGCCACGCCAAAGGCCAAGATCGTGCTCACCGCCGCCGTCTGGCTGATCTACGCGCTGGTGTTGCACTCGCCGATCAATCCGAGCTTCCGCGGTCGTCGCGCCGCCATGCTCAGCATCCTCGGCTTCGTGCTGATGCTCGGGGTGATCTTCGCCGTGCTGATGATGCCCACGGTAGGCGGATGACGGGTTGTCCATGCAACGACTGCTGCTGCTGGGACTGAATCACACCACCGCGCCGCTGGACGTGCGCGAGCGGCTGGCGTTTTCAGCGGCGCAGCAGCGACGCGCCATCGAGCTGCTCAGGCAGCAGTATCCGCAGGCCGAAGCAGTGCTGCTCTCCACCTGCAACCGCGTCGAGCTGTACATCGCACGTGAGGTTCACGCACAGCCCCGCGTCCAGCAGATGATCGACTTCCTCTCGCAGTTTCATGGCGTTCCGGTCGATCAGTTCCGCCTGCACCTGTACGAACGCGCCGAGCGGGAGGCGGTGGAGCATCTGTTCGGCGTCGCCGCTTCGCTGGATTCGATGGTGCTGGGGGAGAGTCAGATTCTGGGGCAGGTTCGCCAGGCGTACGACCTGTCGCGCCAGCTCGGTGCCGCCGGACCCGTGCTCAATCCGCTGTTTCAGCGTGCGCTGGCGGTGGGCAAGCAGGTGATGAACAGCACGCCGCTGGGAGAAGGACGGGTAAGCGTTTCGGGCGTGGCGGTGGAGTACGCGCGGCAGATCTTCGACCATTTCCAGGACAAGACGGTGCTGTGCGTCGGGGCGGGCAAGATGTCGAAGCTGGCGCTGCGGGGATTCGCTGCGCTGAAGCCCGGGCGGTTGCTGGTGGCCAACCGCGACGAGCACAAAGCGCGTCGTCTGGCGGCGCAGTTCGCGGCCGAGGCCGTGCCGCTGACGCAACTGGATGCGCATCTGGTGGAGGCCGACATCGTCATCAGCTCCACCGGCGCCGTCGAGCCGGTGATCACCCGCCGACACTTCCAGGGGCTGCTGCGCCGGCGGCGGTATCGACCGATCTTCATCATCGACCTGGCCGTGCCGCGCGACGTGGAGCCGGCGGTGGCGGAACTCGAACACGTCTACCTGTACAACCTGGACGATCTTCAGCGCGCCGTGGCCCGAACCCACAGCCAGCGCAGTAAGGTTGTCGAGCAGGCACGGGCGATCGTGCAGCAGCATGTCGAGCAGTACCTGGCCTGGCAGAGGCAGCGGGAACTGGGTCCGGCGATTGACCAGCTCTACCGGCGTTGCCACGCGATCGCCGCCGACGAAGTCGCCCGGGCGCTGAACCGCATCGAGGGGCTGGACGAGCCACAGCGGGCGGCGGCTCAGCAACTGATGGGCGAGCTTGCCCGGCGGATCGTCAACAAGATCCTGCACGATCCGGTCACGACCCTGCGGCAGGGCGATCAGCTTCACGCCCCGGCGGGACAGTATCTGCACGCGCTTCAGCGGTTGTTTCATCTGGAACCGGCCGAATTGACTGCGCTTGAATCGACACAGCGGGCAGGCGAAAACTCAGCGGATGATTCGCGCGGGCCGGAAGCTCGGGAGCCTGAGCAGCAGCACGATCGCGGGGCGGGCTGATCGGTCGGGCGCGGTCTTCGCCGTTTGTGCCGCCCTGATCGCCGCCGCGGGCATTGTGGCGCTGGCGGGCTCATCGTGGGCGATCGTCGTCTACCTGCTGATCGTCGAGGGCGCATGGGCGGCGGGGTGGCTGCTGTCGGCGGCGGGGATCGGCGCCTGCATTGTCCGGCTGTCAGGCATCAGGTGTGAATCCGCGAGTTTGTTCGCGGCGACCTGCGCGGCGCTGGGGATGGCGATTATCAGCATCCTCGTGCTGGTGCTGGGGTTGATGGGATGGATGGGCCGCCCGGCAGCGGTCGGGATCCTGGTCGCGGGATGGATCGCCGGCGCGGCGACGCTTGGCAGACAGGTCTGGAATCACAGGTCGCAGATTTCGGAATTCAACTTTCGATTTCGCATCACCGACGGCCAGTGGCTGTGGTTGCTGGTGGTCCCGATTGCGACGGCAGCGCTGGTGGCGGCGGCGGTGGTACCGGGGGTGCTATGGGGCGATGAGCCGCACGGATACGACGTGCTGGAATATCACCTTCAGGTTCCGCGCGAGTGGTACGAGCTGGGGCGGATCGTGCCGCTGAAGCACAATGTCTTTTCGTACTTTCCGTTCAACGTCGAGATGCACTATTTGCTGGCGATGCACGTGCGCGGCGGGCCGTGGGCGGCAATGTATCTGGCGCAGCTCATGCACCTGGCATTCATTGCGACTGCAATCGTTGCGATACATGGGGTGGTCAGGGAAGTTGCCGGGCCGCGGGCGGCAATCGGCAGCGCGCTGCTGGCGGCTGGGGCGCCCTGGATGACGATGCTGGGCGGCGTGGCGTACAACGAGGGGGGGCTGCTCCTGTTCGGCACGCTGTCGATCGGCTGGACACTTCTGGGCATGCGACAGGAGCACCGCCTAAGGCCGCTGGCGCTGGCCGGGGCGATGGCGGGGTTCGCCTGTGGGGCCAAGCTCACGGCGGCGGCGATGGTGCTGGCGAGCGTGCCGGCCGCCATCGTCATCGCCGAATGCACGCGACCGCTGCGGGCGATCCGGTCGGCGGCGGTGTTTCTGCTGGCGGGGATCGTCACCTTCTCGCCGTGGTTGATCCGCAACGCCCTTTGGACGGGCAATCCGGTCTTTCCGGAAGCGAGCGGGCTGCTGGGGCGCGGGCCGTTCACTCCGATACAACAGCAGAGGTGGATCCGCGCGCATTCGCCCAGGGAAGATCAAAGACCGCTTCCTGCGCGACTGCGCGCGTTCGCGGCGCAGAATCTGGTGGACTGGCGGTATGGATACGCCGTGCTGCCGGTGGGGGTGATGGCGGCGGCATTGAGCCTGCGGCGGCGGGAGACGCTGGCGCTGTCGGTCGTGCTGATGGCCAACGCCATCGTCTGGCTCGGCTTCACGCACTTGCAGGGTCGGTTTTTCATCCTGTCGATTCCGCTGGTCGCGATGCTCGCGGGGCTGGTGCAGTTGCCCTGGTGGCGATGGCTGGTGCTCGGCGCGGCGCTGATCGCGGCGGGAACTGCTCTGGCACAGCTTTCGCCTCGCATTGTGCGCGCCTCGTCGCTTATTGGGCTGGAAGACTATCGTCTGATCCTTCCGGAAGTGGCGGGCGGCGAAGTTCTGGATGGTGATCGTCCGATCGTCCTCGTCGGGGATGCCCAGGCCTTTCGCTGGCCGGTGCCGATGTCGCGGCTGCGATATCGCACGGTGTTTGACGTGGATGCCCGGCCAGACCAGTCGGTGATCGATGCGTGGATCGGCCCGGATGCTCCTCGCGATGCGATCATCATTGTGGATCCGGCCTCGCTTCGACGTTTCGCGCGGACGTACTGGGGGATCCCGCCGTTCGAGGGGACGCAGACACAGATGTTCATCCTCGATTCGTCTTCCAGGTCTTGGCCTTGAGCGGAACCTTGCCGCAGCGGCCTCACGATGCGTGTCGCGCGAGCTGTTCGGCCAGAATGCGCTTGAGGACCTTTCCCGTCGGCGAGCGTGGCAGGTCGGGGACCAGGTAGATCTCGCGAGGGATCTTCCACTGGACCAGACCCTGCTCGCGACAGAAGCTGCGCAATTCGTCGGCGGTGGTGCTCTGGCCCTGGCGGGTGGTGACGAAGGCGACAACCACCTCGCCACGGGATTCGTCTTTCTTTCCCAGGGCGGCGGCGTCGGCGACGGCGGGATGCCGCAGCAGCACTTCCTCGATCTCCCGCGGGCTGACCTTTTCGCCGGCGACGATGATCATCTCTTTTTTTCGCCCCGTGACGTACAGGAAGCCATCGGCGTCGAGTTTTCCCAGGTCCCCGGTTTTGAAGAACCCGTCGGGTGAGTGCACCGCGGCGGTTTCGTTGGGCAGGTTGTAATAGCCCTTCATGATCATCGGGCCTTTGAGCCAAATTTCGCCGATCTGTTCGGGCGGCAGGGCGTTGCCGGCCTCGTCGGCGATCTTGACCGTCACGCCGGGCAGCGGCTTGCCGACGCTTCCGGCGCGGTGTTCCTGCGGCGTGTTCAGCGACACGACGGGGCTGGTTTCGGTCAGGCCGTATCCCTCATAGAGCGTGACGCCGAAACGCTGCTGGAAGGTGTCGTACAGCACCCTGGGCAGCGGCTCGCCGCCGCTGATCATGGCATAGATGCTCTTGAAATCGTCGGCGCTGGCGCTCTTGAGGTGCGCGATGGCGGCGAACATGCTGGGCACGCCGAAAACCAGCGACACGGCGTGCTCGCGAATGGCGTTGACCGTACCCACGGCGCTGAACCGCGAGAGGTAAATGACCATCGAGCCAAGTTGAATCGGCGCCAGCATCATCGCGGTCATCCCGAACGCATGAAACAGCGGAATGACACCGAGGAACTTGTGCTGGTGCTTGAGGGCGGCGGCCTGGATGCAGGCGTCCACGTCGGAGCGAAGGTTGGCGAAGCTGAGCATGACGCCCTTGGGCACGCCGCTGGTGCCGCTGGTGTACATCAGGACCGCCAGGTCGTCGGGGTTGCGCGGGGGCAGTTTGGGAGTTATGGCGGCCGGGGGCGTGGGGGGAAGCTGGGTCAGGTCGATGAGGTTGAGCCTGGCGTCCTTGAGCCGGGAAGCCAGTTGGGGAATCGTGACTACCGTGTCGATGCCGCTGTCGGCGATGACGTGGGCGATTTCGCGATCGCCCAGGAGGAAATTGATCGGGACGACGGTCTTGCCCGCGGCCAGCGTTCCGTAGAAACTGGCGACGAAGCCGACGCCCGTGGGCAACAGCAGCCCGACGCCCGGCTTGCGGGTCTGCATCGACAGGTACATGCCCAGTCCCGCGGCCATTGCCGCGACCTGCTGGTAGGTGTACTGCCCGCGCTCGTCGATGACGGCGATGGACTGCGGTTGTCGTGCGGCGTGTGTGAGCAGCGGTTCCAGGAGCATAGCGTTTGAGTTTATCCAAAGAGGCACGGATGCGAAACGTCGGGAATGGATCGCGGGGCGAAACAATCGCTGGGGCGGAAAACTGGATGCCGCGCGCGTGTGTCATGCAAAGCGGACGGGAATGTCCGCGACGGAAGCGATGCCTGCGATGGCGGCTGGCGGTGGCGATGGTGGTCGGCGTGGCGATGGTCGGCGGATGCGGTGCGGATCCGAAATCCAAACAGCAACTGACCGCCGGATACGCAGCGCTGGAAAACCGCCAGTACGATCAGGCGATCTCGGGCGCCGATGAGTATTTGCGATCGCACCCGGCGGGGCCGGGTTCGGCCGAAGCACTGTACCTTCGCGGACGGGCGCTGGAGCAGAAGCCGGCGGCCAGCCTCGAGCAGGCGCGGGCGAATCTCCAGGCGGCGCGCGGGGCGTACATCGAAGCGCTGGGCCGATCGCCTTCCCGCAGACTCGAGGCGTATGTGCATACGAGCCTGGCGAACGTCGCGTATTTCCAGGACGATTACCCGACCGCAATCAGCGAATGGACCACGGCGTACGGGATGCTGGAGGATGAATCGATCAAGGCCTGGGTGCTGTATCGGATCGGTCTGAGCCGCCAGCGGCTGGGACAGTTCGCCGATGCCGACGCGACGTTCGCGGCGGTGATGCAGCGGTATCCCAACACCGTCCCGGCGCAGCGGGCGCGCGAGCGGCATGGGGCGCGGGCTTTTAATGTGCAGATGGCGACCTTCGCGCAATCCAACAGCGCCGACGCGGCGATCAACGAGCTGCGCGCCCAGGGCGTGCCCGTGCACAAGCAGATCGATTCCAAAGGCCGAAGCGTCGTGCTGGTCGGGCCAATGGCATCGTATCAGCAGGCGCAGGCGATGAAGGCGCGCTACGCGGGCAAGTATCCGGATGCGGTGATCGTGCCATGAGTGGCATGCAGATCTGATCGATGACCGCAAACACGAAAGATCCAAATGAAGGAGACCAAAGTGAGCAAGCATCAAGAGGCGGGCAAGACCAGCAGGAAACTGAGGGTGGGATTCATCGGCGCCGGTGGCATCGCGCGGACGCACATGACCTATTTGCAGAAGATGGAGGGGGTGGAGATCTGCTGCGCCGCGGATATCGATGAAAAGGCGCTGGAGAAGGTCAAGGAGCAGTTCAGCATCCCCCGCGTCTACACCGACTACCGGGAGATGCTCCGTCAGGAGCATGAGCTGGACGCGGTTGACGTGTGCACGCCCAATGTGCATCACGCCGCCAACACGATCGCCGCCCTGGAGGCAGGCAAACACGTGCTGGTGGAAAAGCCGATGGCGATGAACGCCAAGGAAGCCCAGGCGATGGTCGATGCCGCCAAGAAAGCGGGCAAGGAGCTGATCGTCGGCTTCCAGCACCGGTTCGACGCGCGGACGAAGTTCATCCGCGACCAGATCATTCGTGGATCGTTCGGCAACATCCTGTACGTGAGGGCGCAGGCGCTTCGCCGGCGCGGAATCCCCAACTGGGGCGTGTTCGGGCGCAAGGAACTTCAGGGAGGCGGGCCGATGATCGATATCGGCGTGCACATCCTGGAAACGGCGCACTGGATGATCGAAACGCCGCGCCCGGTCGCCGCCACCGCCAATACCTGGACCTACTTTGGCAACCGCGCGTCGGACGTGGTGAGCATGTGGCCGAACTGGGACTACAAGACCTACACCGTGGAGGACCTTGCGGTGGGGATGATCCGCTTCGAGAACGGGACGATGCTGACGATCGAGTCATCGTTCGTTGCCCACATCGAGAAAGACGTGTTCAACGTGCAGATCATGGGAGAAAGGGGCGGAGCGGTGTGGGAGTCCAGCCAGATCTTCATGGACCATGGCGGCTACATGATGAACATGACGCCAGCGTATCTGCCGAAGATCGATCCGTTCGAGTACAAGATGAAGCATTTTGTGGAGGTCTGCCGCGACGGTCGCAAGAACGAATCAACCGGGGAGATGGGGCTGATGGTTCAGAAGATGCTGGACGGGGTATATGCATCTGCGGCGGCGGGACGCGAAGTGCACATCGAGTGATGCACGAGCGGGAGCTACGCGAGCTGCTCCAGGCGAATCTGGTCTTTGAGGGACTGCACAACATCGCGATCGACATGCCCGGCGAAGGCGGTCATGGCGTTGGCCGCCGCGCACGCGGTGCCCAGGATCGCGGCGAGGGGAAGCTCCTGGCCGCTGGACAGCGCAAAGGCCAGTCCGGCGGCGAAGGCGTCGCCGGAGCCGATCGCGCTGACAACCTGGACTTTCGGCGTCGTCACCCGCCAGAACGATTCTCCGTTGGTCAAAAGAGTATCCTTTGGCCCGCGTGTGGTGACGACCCATTCGGCGCCGCGGGCGATCAGCTCGCGCATCGCCTCGCCAACCGCCTTCTCGTCGGGCAGATCACGCTCGAGGGTGCGCGACAACTCGGACTGATTGGGTTTGACGATGTGGGGACGATGTGGCAGGGCTCGCAGCAGGGGCTGGCCGACGGCGTCGAGAATCACCCGCACGCCATGCCGCGAGGCAAGCTCGACGCAGCGGGCATAGAAATCGGGATCGGCCCCCGGAGGCAGCGTGCCGGAAAGCACCAGCAGTCTGGCGCCGGCCAGCAGTCCCCGCAGCTTGTCCAGCAGTTTCTGATAATCCTGCGGCGCAACCGGTTTGGGTTCTTCGACCAGCTCGGTGGCGGTGCGGGCGGACTGATCGATGACGGTGATGCACAGGCGAGTCAGAGCGCTGACTTCCACAAAGTCGTGAGGCACGCCAGCGGCATCCAGATCCGCGCGGAATGTCCGTCCTCTGATGCCGCCGAGAAACCCGGTGAGCAGCAGCTCGCTTTGTCCCAGCGTGTGCAACACACGGGCGACATTGGTGACTTTGCCCGAGGCGTAGTCGTGGACGGCGGTGGCGCGGTTGACGGCGTCGATCGTCAGCCGCGGGAAACTCATCGTTCGTTGCATCGTCGGAGTTGTGCCCAGGCAGATGATCATGCGACGTCGCTGGAACCGGTGATTGGGCAGAATCTGCCCGGTGCCGTGCCGGGCGTCAAGCCGTCGGCGGACCGATAACCGCCATTTGTGACCGCGCCTGCGTAGCGCTGTGTGAGATGCCCGACCGGCGGCTTAGCTGCTCGCCCGGAACGGTCGATAAATCCTGCGAGATGCCGACAGGATGGTCGAAAGCGCTGGGACGGGGCCGGCAGCGCGGCTGGCAGATCGCTTCGGTGCTGTGGAGCGACTCCAGGCAGTCGGTCTGGGCGATGGCGGACCAGGCGGTGGTGAGCCTGGGCAACTTCGCCGTCAACATTCTGCTGGCACGCTATTTCGCCCGGCAGCACGACGTGGCCACGCTCGGGGCCTACTTCATCCTCATCGAGCCGATGCTGCTGCTGAACAGCATTCAGGCGGCGATGGTGGTGTATCCGCTGACGGTTCGCGGCGCGGTGCTGGACGCGCCGGCGCTGGGACGACTGACCAGCCTGTCGCTGGCGGTGACATTGCTGGCCTGGCCGGTGCTGGCGCTGGGGCTGTTGCTGACGAGCCTGATCGCGGGGATGGAGCTTGCCGTGGGACTGTGGGCGGCGGCGGCACTGCTGCTGTGGCAGATGCAGGAGACGGTGCGGCGGGCATTGATGGCCCATCTGCGATTCCGCTTCACGCTGATCGGGGACTGCATCGGATACGCCGGCCTGGCGGCGGCGGTGGTCATGCTGGCGGGCAACGGCAGACTGACCCTGCCGGCCGTCTTCCAGGCGATGGCACTGACCATGGGCGTGGCAACCCTGGTACTGGGCTGGCGAGTGGGGCTGCATCAGGTTTCGGCATCGCAGATCATCCCGTTCCTTCGGCAAAGCTGGGAATTGGGACGGTGGATCCTGGCGGGCAATGTGCTCAACGTGTTCGGCGGCACGCTGTTCAACTGGAACCTGGCTTGGTGGTGCGGTAAACAGCAGCTTGGCGTATACGCGGCGGTGACCAACGTGCTGCGGCTGGCCAATCCGCTTTCGTTCGTGGTCTCGACGCTGATCATGCCCAACGCGGCGCGCACCTTGCGCCAGCAGGGAATGCGCCGCGCCAAGCGCGTGATGCATCGCTTTGGCCTGCTGGGCACGCTGCTGCTGGCGCCTTACCTGGGGCTGCTGCTGATCGCACCGCGGACCGGACTGGCCATCTTCTACGGCTGGGATTCCACCTATGTGCAGCACGGGCAATACGCGCAGGTGCTGCGGATCGCCGCGCTGGTGATGGGGCTGAGCTTCGCCATCACCGCGACGGGGGCGCTGCTCAACGCGGTCGAGCGCACACGAGCAACCTTCGTGTCGCAGCTTCTGGCGGCGGGGGCGTACGTGCTGGTCGCCATGCCGCTGACGGCGGCGTTTGACCTGATCGGCGCGGTGGCAGGATGGCTGGTGGCGGCGACGGTGCAGGTCGCGGTGCAGGCGTATGCCGTGAAGAAACTGCCCGATGAACCGCAGGCCGCCGGCATGACGCAGCAGATCGCACATCCCCAGCCCCAAGCGCAGCGTCTCGCGGCGGCATGAGAACCTGCATGGTTGTTCCCATCTCCAGGGAAGCGCGCAGACGATGGTGCCGTTGAACCGTGAATTGGCGGGCCGGGCACACGTGTCTGGGTTTGTCACGCATACCGGCAGCGGTTTCGATCGTGTCACGAGCGTCCCGCCTGTCGTTTATACACATCTCAGACCACCCGCGTTTTTCTCTCAGACTCGCAGGTGCGTGCGATGAAAGCGGAGAAGAGCCAACTGTGACATGGCTGTCCCGGCCATGCGCGGTGCGATCGAATTCGAGAGTCCGACATCCCGGTTGTTCACGACGTCATGCCGCTGGGCACGTCCCGCCCGTGCGAGCGGTTGGCGCAAGGGCGGAGCCAACTGGTCCTTCGCTGGCCAGATGGTATCTTTCGCTCCAGCACATCTCGGTCGGATTTCTGCCAGGATGGTGATCGACCGGATGGCGCGAAGACGAAATGTACACCTCCCTGCTGGCCATGCTCGCGCTGATCGCTCTGGTGTGCACAGGGTGCGTTCATCAATCGCAGCGGCATCCCCTGCAACTGCACCCGGAGAACCCGCATTACTTTCTGTTTCGCGGCCGGCCGACGATCCTGATCACCTCCGGCGAGCACTACGGCGCGGTGCTCAACGCGGACTTCGATTTCGTCAGATACTTGAACACGCTGGCAAAGGACCGGCTGAATCACACGCGGATGTGGGTCGGGGCGTATTGCGAGTATCCGGGCGCGCTGAGCATCTCCGGCAACACGCTTGCGCCGGCGGCGGGACGGTTCATCTGTCCCTGGGCACGAAGCGACCAGCCCGGCTATGCCGGTGGCGGCAACCGCTTCGACCTCTCGCGCTTCGACGAGGCCTACTTTCATCGCCTGCGGCGATTCGTCTCCCATGCATCCGAACGAGGCATCGTCGTCGAACTCAACCTCTTCTGCCCGTTCTATCAGGACCAGATGTGGGCCTTCAGCCCGATGAACGCGCAGAACAACGTCAATGGCCTGGGCGGCGTGGGACGAGACGACGTTTACACGCTGGACAAGCACGGCGGGCTGCTGCCGATCCAGGAGGCGATGGTGCGCAAGGTCGTGGCCGAGCTACGCGACTTCGACAACATCTACTTGGAGGTGATGAACGAGCCGTACGTGTGCAACGTGCCGATGGACTGGCAGCGCCACATGATCGATGTGATCGCCGCTGCCCAACGCGACGTCGGATCCAGGCATCTGATCTCAGTAAATGTGGCCAACGAGAAGGGAAAGGTCCAGGATCCTCATCCGGCGGTGTCGATCTACAACTTTCACTACGCCTGGCCACCGGATGCGGTGGCGATGAACTACGACCTGCGCGCGGTGATCGGGGAGAACGAGACCGGCGGCCGGCAGCAGCACGACTTCTACTACCGTCGCGAGGGCTGGGCGTTCATCCTCGCCGGCGGAGGGCTGTACAGCAATCTCGACTACTCGTTTGCGGTCGGACACGAGGACGGGACGTTTGTCTATCCGCGCGCCCAGCCCGGCGGAGGCTCGGCGGCGCTGCGGCGGCAGCTTGGCATCCTCAGTGATTTCATCCACGGCTTCGATTTCGTCCGCATGTCGCCGGATCCGCAGGTCGTACACGATCTGAATCCCGGCAACGACATGGCAGCCTACGCGCTGGTTGAGCCGGGGCGGCAGTATGCGATCTACTTTTGCAGGCTCGGGCAGGAGTCGCCGACGGAGCCGACGACTGTCGTGTTTTCCCTCGACCTGCCGGGGGGACGCTATCGCATCGACTGGATCAATACGCTGAACGGCGAAGTGGAGCAACAGGAACAGGTCGAGCACGCGGGTGGCGCGCGGCCGATGTCATCGCCGAGATTCGTCGGGGACATTGCACTGCGAGTTGTGGCGCGACAATAGTGTTATTGCGGCGGGACGTCCGCTTGCGTCCACGCGCCGTCAATCAACCGCCAGGTGCTTCCCGTCGGGTTCTTGTTCCGCAGCAGTGGGGGCAGGCGATGTTCTCTGACGTTATCGTAGCAATGAAGCATCGCAAACCGCCGCAGCGACGCGGGGATTCCCACCGCGGTGAAGCCGGGATGTCCCGTGGCTGGATATGGCCCGCCATGATTCATTGCGGGGCTGACCGCCACGCCCGTGGGCATCTTGTCATTGAGCAGTCGTCCAACACGCCACCGCAGTCGCGGGGCCAGCGCATCGTACATCGCATCGTCGGCGCCGTCGGTCGCGGAGTAGATGCAGCCGGTCAGGTTGCCTTCAAGACGATCCAGGATCTGTTGAATCTGCTGGACATCCTTGGCCAGCACGAACAGCGAGACGTTGCCGAAGGCTTCGGTCTGAAGCTTTTCGGGATTGGCGAGGAATCGATCGCCATCGACGCGGAGCAGGGTATTGGCGAAGCGGATGGGCGGGGCCGGGAGTGGCTGGCCGCCGGTGATCAGCGACGCGCCTGCGTCGCGAAGCGTGGCGACGCTGCGGGCAAGCGCCTGGCAGACGCCCGAGCCCAGCAGCGTAGTCGGCGGGCGCGATTCGAACCGCTGTTTGACCAGTCCGACGAATCGTTCGGCCGGCTCGCCGGCCAGCAGGATCACCAGCCCGGGGTTGGTGCAGAACTGGCCGCTGCCCAGCAGGCAACTGTCGGTGAATTCATCGGCAATCTTCTCGGCGCGCTGCTGGATGGCTGCGGGCAGGATCAGCACGGGATTGATGCTGGACAACTCAAGGTAGATGGGCTTGCCGGCGGCGTCGGCGGCGGCCTTGAGCGCCAGCCCGGCGCGGCGGCTGCCGGTGTAGCCGGTGCCGCCCAGACGCGGATCGGACACCAGCCGCTGGCCGTCTTCGTGGCTGATCCTGTAGATGAGCTGGACGGTGGCCGGCGGGAGCTGCGCCTCGTGCACGGCGGCCAGCGCCTGCTCGGCCAGAAGACGCGTTGTGCCCGGGTGTCCGGGATTGGCCTTGGCGATGACGGGATTGCCCGCGGCGATGGCGGCGGCGAAGTCTCCGCCGGCGATCCCGTTGAACGCCAGCGGAAAGTTGTTCGGCCCGAACACGCACACCGGCCCCAGCGGCGCGTAGCATGAGCGGATGTTCAGTTTGGTGTCGATCGTGGGCAGCGCCCAGGAGCCTTCGATCGCCGCCTGAGCGGCCTGGCGAAGCTGGTTGGTCGTGCGCGGCAGCTCGACGTCGGCCAGTCGCGGGGATTTGGGCAGGCCGGTCTCCAGATGGGCCATTTCCACGATCTGGCTCTTGTGGGATTCGATTCGCTCCGCATAACCTCGCAGAAGCGCCGCGATGGATGATGCGGGAACTGCCCGAAGTGCCGCCGCCGCTTCCGCGGCCGCAGCCAGCGCCGCATCACAATCCTCCCAGGTGCTGATCGGGTACGCCTCGGGCAATGGCTCGGCGGTGGTGGGGTTTTGCGCGTGGAAAGTGCCGGCGGCCCGCGCCGCCCGCCACTGTCCAGCGATTAACACCGGTTGTTCTGCCATGGAATCACCTGATCCTGTTGCCGGCAGGTTGTCGGAGTGTCAGTTCAGTTGCGGAGGATCTCGACGACGGCGGCCATGTCCTGTTCCCCGTGCCCGGCGGCGATGGCGCGTTTCATCAGTTCCAGCGCGGTGGCGGGGGTGCTCAGCGTCAGCCCGCGCTGCCGCGCTTCGGACAGCGCGTAGTCCAGGTCCTTGGCCATCAGTTTCAGCAGGAAGTTGGGGGTGTAGTCGTGTGCGGCCATGCGGGCGGCGACGACCTTGACCACCGGCGAGGCGGTGGCGCCGTTCAGCAGCACGTTCAGCGCCTTCTCACGGTCGAGCTGTTCGTTTTTGCCGGCCCACTCCAGCAGCGCCATGGCCTCGGCCAGCGCCGCGACCTGCACACCGGCCATGAAGTTGTTGATCAGCTTGACCATCGCGCCCGATCCGCAGGGACCCAGGTGATGGATGCCTTTGCCCATGACTTGCAGGACGGGCCTGGCGCGCTCCAGCGCCGCGGGATCTCCGCCGACCAGGAAGTTCAACTCTCCCGACTGCGCCTGTGGCTTGCTGCCGGTGACTGGGGCATCGAGCAGGTCGCAGGCGACTTTTCTGGCGGCGGCGTGAAGCTGGCGTACCCAGCTCACCGAGAGGGTGCTGGACTCGATCAGCACGCTGCCCGGCCTGGCCCCGGCCAGCGCGCCGTCTTCCGCGAGCCAAATCGCTCGTGAGGCGTGATCGTCGGCGACCATGCTGATGAGGATGCTGGCCTGGGACGCGGCCTCGCGAGGCGTGCGTGCGGCGCGTGCGCCCTGTTGCACCAGCGGCTCGGCCCGCTGCGGACTGCGATTGTAGACCACCAGCGGAAAGCCCGCCTCAAGCGCCCGCCGCGCCATGCCCGAACCCATGATCCCCAGTCCCATCACGGCTACCGTTGGCTTGTTCATTGTTGTGTCCCTGTTGTTGGGGGCTGATTCACCAGCCGCCTGTCCGGCCGATTCCCGGGATGCGGCCACACAGATTCTGCGAAGAACCCACTGAAGTCAAAACCCGTTTTGCGCGATCTGCACGGCCTTGAGCATGGCCCGGGCCTTGTTCATGGTCTCTTCGTACTCGTTTTCCGGGACGGAGTCGGCGACGATGCCGGCGCCGACCTGCACGTCGTACACGCCGTTTTTCCACACGATCGTTCGCAGGGCGATGCAGGTATCCATGTTTCCGGCGAAGTCGATGTATCCGACGGCGCCGCCGTAGGGTCCACGGCGGGTGGGCTCCAGCTCGTCGATGATCTGCATGGCGCGGATTTTGGGCGCGCCGCTGACGGTTCCGACCGGCAGCGAGACGCGCAGGGCGTCGAATGCGGTCATGCCCTCAGCGAGCTGTCCGGTGACGTTGGTGGTGATGTGCATGACGTGGCTGTAACGCTCCACCGTCATCACGTCGTCCACCTTCACCGTACCAACCTTCGCCACGCGACCGATGTCGTTGCGGTGCAGATCGACCAGCATGATGTGCTCGGCCCGCTCCTTGGGATCGGAAAGAAGCTCCTGTTCCAGGGCCTTGTCTTCTTCGGGGGTGGCGCCGCGTCGTCGCGTGCCGGCCAGCGGACGCGACGTGACCACGCCGTCCATCACCCGGCAAAGGATTTCCGGGCTGGATCCGATCAGGGTCACCACCGGGCTTTTCAGGTAGAACATGAACGGCGAGGGGTTGATGATTCGCAGCGCCCGGTAGACGTCGAATGGCGATGCTTCTGACTGCACCCGCAGCCGCTGGCTTGGCACGACCTGAAAGATGTCGCCGGCGCGAATGTACTGCTTGCTCTTCTCCACCGCCTGCTCGAACTGCTGGCGGCTCATGTTGCTGCTGAACGGCAGTGTCAACGGCTGTTCGGTGTCGATTTCGCCGAGCCTGGAAACCGGCGGCTGAGAGAGTCGCTGCACGATCTCGTCCACCCGATGGCAGGCGTCGCGATACGCCCGTTCGGTTGAGTTGCCGCTGCCCGCGGGCGACTGTTCATGGGCCACACATGCATTGGCCACCACCTTGATGGTCTTGTCCACGTGATCGAAGATGACCAGCTCGTTGTACAGGCCGAACAGCAGATCGGGCAGGTGGCGGTCGTCGCGCGGCGGGTTGGGCAGCTTTTCGCCTTCGTAGTATCGGATCATGTCATAGGCGGCGAAGCCGACCAGCCCGCCGGTGAATGCCGGCAGGCGCTTGTCGCGGTGGTAGCGTCGCGGGGGCAGCAACTTCTGGAGGTCGGCCAGCGGGTCGGTGGTGACAAACTCCCTGGGTCTAGCCGGCGGCTGGATGATCGCCGCCTTGCCGTCGAGCACGAAATAGATCAATGAAGGTCCGGTGGCGATGAAGCTATATCGCCCGATGCGTTCGCCGCCGACCACGCTTTCCAGCAGAAACGCGTTTTCGTCGCGTCCGAGGACTTCGAAGGCGGTCACGGGGGTGAGGTGGTCTGCCAGGAGCTGGCGGTAGACGGGGATCAGATCGTGGGTGCGGGCGATCTGTGCGAACTGTTCGGCATCGGGAAAATAGCGGGGCATGAGAGTAAGGTAAAAGGTAAAAGGAAAAAGGCAAAAGGCACGAGCCGCCAGACTCGCGGTGTTGCCAGGGGTGTTTGCCTTTTGCCTTCTTGCTCTTACCCTCTTTGTCATGCCATTCGAGATCACGGTCTTGCGCGACTTTTCCGCATCGCATCAGCTTCGGCTGTACGATGGCTCGCTGGAGCCGTTGCACGGGCATAACTGGCGGGTGTTGGTGACCGTTTCGGCCCAGACGCTGGATTCCATCGGCGTGGTGATGGACTTTCACGAGTTGCAGCGTAGGCTTGACCAGGTCCTTTCTCCGATGCAAAACCGTCATCTGAACGATCTTCCGGAGTTTGCAACGTGCAATCCGTCGGCCGAGCAGCTCGCCTGGCATGTGGCGCGGTCGCTGCAACTGCCGAACCACGTGGCCTTGCGCGCGGTAGAAGTCTGGGAGACGCCGGATTGCCGGGCTATCTGGCGCGCCGGATGATCCGGCACGGGGCTTAGGCCGGGGCGGTTGCCGATTGACCGCCGTGGCATCGGGAAATACGATTCATCGGACACCAAAAGCCGCTGAAATCCGATCATGAAGTGCGACAACTGCAAAAACCAGGCGACCGTACACCTGACGGAGATCAGGAACGGCAAGAAATACGAGAAGCACCTGTGCGAGCAGTGCGCCGCTCAGATGGAAGGCCTGCCCGTCAAAAGCCACACGCCGATCAACGAGCTGCTGACCAATTTCGTTTTGGCGCATTCGGGGCAACTGGTTCGGGAACAGACGCAGGCGTGCGAGGTGTGCGGGATCACCTGGGCGGAGTTTCGGCAGAATGGGCTGTTGGGTTGCGAGCATGACTACGTGCTGTTCGAGAAGGAGCTGACGCCGCTGCTTCAGCGGGCCCACGAGGGCGCCACGCACCATTTGGGCAAGGTGCCGACTCGTCGGGGCGGCAGCGCCGCCGTCCCCGCCAAGCGCCAGATCGACGTGGCACGACTGCGCAGGGAGCTTCAGCGTGCCGTCGAGGCCGAGGATTACGAACGCGCCGCCAAGCTCCGCGATCAGATCCGAGAGGCGGAAGGATGAACAACGAGAAAGTCAGAAGGCAGATTGTTGAAGGATGAAGATCCAGCCGCGTCGGTTTCTTCATCTTTCATCCCTGAACCTTCTTCCTTTACTATGAAACTCAGTGACCTGACATCCAGGGCGGGCGAGTGGTTGCGGGGCGTGGGGCCGATGAGCGAGATCGTGATCTCCTCGCGCATCCGGCTGGCGCGGAATCTGGCCGGGCAGCGGTTCCTCACCCGCATGACGCGTCACCAGCGACAGGCGACCGAGGCGAAAATCCGCGACACGATTCTGGCGGCGAATCTTTCCAGCGAGATGCTCTATGTCGATCTGGAAACCGCTCCGGAGGTCGATCGCCAGCTTCTGGTCGAACGCCATCTGATCAGCAAGCCTCACGCCGCCGCCGAGGGCGCCCGCGGCGTGGCGATCGGGGAGAATGAGACCCTCTCGATCATGGTCAACGAGGAAGACCATCTGCGCATTCAGGTCCTGCGCAGCGGGCTACAGCTCGAGGAAGCCTGGGAACAGATCAACGCCGTCGATGACAAGCTGGAGGCCAGGCTGGATTTCGCGTTCCATCCGCGCTTCGGGTATCTCACGGCGTGCCCGACCAACGTGGGCACGGGCATCCGCGTGAGCGTGATGCTGCACCTGCCGGCCCTGAAGCTGACCGGCGAGATCGAGAAAGTCTTCCGCGCCGCCAAGGACATGCGTCTGGCCGTACGGGGGCTTTACGGCGAGGGAACCGAAGCGACGGGCGATTTCTATCAGATCTCGAACCAGACGACGCTGGGCAAGAGCGAGGAAGAGATCATTTCCGACTTCAAGCACGTGGTCATCCCCAAGATCATCGATTACGAACATCACGCCCGCAGGACGCTGCTCAACGACCGCACGGTGGCATTGGATGACAAGGTGTGCCGGGCGCTGGGGGTGCTGCGCTCGGCGAGGCTGCTGACCAGCGAGGAAGTGATGTTCCTGCTCAGCCACCTGCGGATGGGGATCAACCTTGGGCGAATCAAGGAGATCGATATCCGCACGATCAACGAGCTGTTCCTGTTGTCCCAGCCGGCGCACCTTCAGAAGCTTCAGGGCCGCAAGCTCGAGGGCGACCTTCGCCGCGCCGCCCGCGCCGACTTCATCCGCCAGCGGCTCAATGGCAACTGACTCGCAGGGCATGGCAACTGCGAAAGCGTGATGATCCGGAAATCCGCTATTGTCCGGGTCGTTTTTTTGCTTGTGATTTAACGTTTAATCAGATATCCTTCCCCCTGTCCCAAGCCTGGAGCGGATCGTGTCCAAACTCAGCGTCGGCCTGGTTGGAGCTGGATGGATGGGCGCTGCGCTGCTGCGCCGGCTGGGCGAACGCGATGATGTTCAACTTGCCTGGGTGATCAGCCGCAATCCCGATCGCGCCCGGGGACTGCTGGGCGAGTTGGGATTGAGCTGCGCTCGGGTCGGCGCAGACTACGAGAAGATGCTGGCCGATGCGGACGTGCGCGCGGTCTTCATCGCGTCGCCGAATTCGTTTCACGGCCAGCAGGCGATCGCGGCGATGCAGGCGGGCAAGCACGTCTTTTGCGAGAAGCCCGCCGCCACTCGCTTCGATGAATTCGCCCGTGAAATCGAGCTCGAGCGCGCCAACGCCGGCCTGATTACCTACGTCGATTACATCCTCTACTTCGACTCGCTGGAGCGTCGCCTGCGGGCCATGGTCGCCGAGGGCACGCTGGGGCGCATCACCCAGATCCAGGTCAACTACCGTCACCCGATCAACATCGCCGGCGAGAAGAAGTGGAAGCTCAGCCGCGCCATCATGGGCGACGCCATCGGCATGGGGATCAATCACGCGCTGTCGGTGATGATCCTGGCGATGGCGTCGCAGGCCAGGCCCGTCGGCGTCTTCGCCACGGCTCTGCCGGCACAGGTCCGCGATTTCGAGGCCGAATGCATCTGGAACATTCTGGTGCGCTTCGACAACGGCGCGGCCGGGTTCTGCTTCGGCAACATCGACTATTCCAACGGCTACGACGCGTATCACAGCGTCTCGGGTACCATGGGGGAGTTCGTCTTTGACTCGCGGCTGGATCGTCCGCAGAAGGTGCGGATGTGGTCGGAGTCTGTGACGGCGGGGCAATGGGTCTACCCGCTGGACAGCGAACGATGCCGGCAGCAGGGGGTGCAGCCCTGGCCGCCCGACACCACCACGCCCGACAGCGGCAACGTCTTCGAGCACCAGACCGGCGCGGCGGTGGGACACTTCATCGAATGCGTGAAAACGGGCGTCCGCTCGCCACTCAGTTTCGTCAACAGCGCCACGATCGCGGAAGTGGGCTGGGCGGCGCGGATGTCGGCGGCGACGGGCGCCGAAGTGCGCCTGCCCCTGGACTACGCCGCCGCCAGCGAGTTCTTCTCACGAACTGATACACAGGTGCAGTGAATGAATCGCAGGACGGGAGATTATCTGGTCGAGCCGCTCGAACCGCGCACGCTGCTGAACAGCACTGCGCCGCCGGTGCCCAGCCCGTTTTTGTTCATGTCCGGGTACACCGACAGCGCCAAGAACGAATTCCTCAAGATCCTGCCGCAATATACGGCGATCGGCGGGCTGACCAGCGACGCAGAGCTGGTCAAGGAGCTGCGGTCGCAGGGCAAGCTGTTCCTGCACCAGACCGTCGCCAACCCGTCGCACTCGGTCCAGCAGATGGTCAATACCTGGAGCGCGCCGTTCCAGAACACGCTCGGCGGGGCGTTGCCGGGTGGATTCGATGCGATCCAGATTGACGAGTTCGGTGCCTATCCAAACGGCAGCCCCGAATCCGAGCGGCTCATCGCGGCGCTGGCACAGCTTCGCCAGCAGTACCCGAACAAACGCATCTTCGTCTGGTCGGTCTGGCAGCTTGCCGACGGCGGGCCCAACACGCTCTACGGCAACCCGGCCGTCAGCTACTCCAACCTGCTCAACGCGATCAACGCCTACGCCGACCGCTACATGCTCGAGGTCTACATCAACGAGCGCAACCCGCAGCTTTACCTGTTCGATCCATTCGCCGACAACATCGATTCGTTCGCGCCGGGGCTGCGGCAGAAAACCGTCTTCGGCATCTACATCCCCCAGAGCGGCTTTGTCGCCGACGACTCGGCCACTGTTGGCTTCTATGGTCTGCTCGACGCCCAGATGCACCAGATCCGCAACAGCCCAAAGACGTCGATGATTGATGGAGCGGCGTTCTGGATCTGGTATCGAACCGAGCCGATCACCGCGCAATACATCGGCAAGCTCGTCGATCACTACTTCGTGCGCGATCAGACCAGCTACTTCGGCGACGGCAGCATGTCGCAGAACATCGCCAACCCGCAGTTCGAGAGCAGCACATCCGGTTGGACGCTTTCTCCCGGCACCGGAGGGCTGATCACGCGATTCAACTACACGATCGAAGGCATCGTCAACTACCACGACGACTACGGCTACGCAACGCACCAGAGCTGGGGCCTGAAGATGGTGCGCGGCAGCAGCCCCAACAGCGCGACGTACACAGCTTCGGTGATCCCGGGTCGCACGTACACGGTGTCGGCGTTCGTGACGGCGGCGGCGGGCAGCAGCGCCGAGCGCGCCCGGGTGACGGTCTCGACGCTCGGCGGGCAGAACCTGGCGGCACGCGAAGTGCAGGATGCGCCACGATCCGTCGTCAACGGAACCTGGAAACGCGTGATCTACAACTTCAACGTGCCGGCGGGGCAGACGAGCGTGCGCGTGACGCTCGG
The DNA here is from genome assembly GCF_050410795.1 of Fontivita pretiosa. Classification (GTDB taxonomy): domain Bacteria; phylum Planctomycetota; class Phycisphaerae; order Tepidisphaerales; family Tepidisphaeraceae; genus Fontivita; species Fontivita pretiosa. Next base: position 3,683,487 of record NZ_CP191258.1, read on the forward strand.
CGACAACGGCGCGACGCCCGGCAACGTGCTGTACTGGGATTTTGTCGAGCTGGAGGAAGCGTTTGTTGCAGACACCACGCCGCCCGCGGTCGTGTCAGGGCAGTTCGTGTTCAATGGCGAGCCTCAGTCGCTTCGGTTCGTCTTCAGCGAGAACGTGCGGGCGAGCCTGTCGGCCGCGGATCTGCTGCTGACCGACAATCTAACGGGAACCACCGTGGCGCCGGAGAAGATCGCGCTCAGCTACGACGCGCCCACCGACACCGCGACGTTCACATTTCCGGGATTTGCCGGCGGCGTGTTGCCCAGCGGCTATTACACCGCCGCGTTCGCGCCGGGATCCGTGAGCGACGTCGCGGGCAACGCCCTGGGCGGCGGGTTCGCGCTGAACTTCCTTTACGTCGCGGGCGATGGCAGTGGCGACACGATCCACGCCCGGCGAAGCGCCAACGGGACAATGTTGCAGGTCTGGCGCAACCTGCCCACAACAGCATCGCCAACGTTCAGCGTGCCCTTTGACACACTGCACAGCTTCGCCATCGATGGACTCGGCGGCGATGATGCGCTGTGGCTGGACAGCTCCAATGGCGATGTGCGCCCCACGGGCCAGGGCGGTTTTGGCTTCCGCCTGGGCACGGGAAACGAGACGCTGAACCTGATCGGCCCGGCGACATGGTCGTTTGCGGACGATCCTTCGATCGAAACCCCCAATCTGACGATCAGCGCCGGAGGCGGGGCGGCGATTGCGTTCGCCGCGCCGGTCACGCGCCTTGCCGGGTTGCAGGTCGGCGCAGGCGCTCGAGCATCGGTTCAAGCGGGCGGCAATCGCGTCATCGTCCTGCGCTCGCTGACGATCGACGGCGGCACGCTCGACCTGAATGACAACCACCTCATCTACGCCTATACCGGACCTTCGCCACTGCAAGCGGTCATCGGTCTTATTCGCGCTGCTCGTTCCGGGGGAACATGGCTGGGCAGCGGGCTTACCAGCACGGCGGCGAAGAGTGCCATCCTGCACAACACGACTCTGGGCGTCATGGAAGCGAGCGATTATCTTGCTCTGCACGGCCCGGGCGCGCTGTTCGCCGGTCAGACGGTCATCGGGCCGGCGATTCTCGTGAGATACACCTATTACGGCGACGCGACTTTGGACGGGCGGGTTGATGCGCGAGACCTGTACGCGCTGGCTGCGCACTTTCAGACCAGCGGCTCCTGGGTCGCCGGAGACTTCGATTACAACGGCCTGGTCGATACGCTTGACCTGAACCTGCTGAGCATGAACTGGCAGGCCGGGACGAGCGATCCGCTGCAAACTGTCATGCCAGCGTCGCGCGCGACGCCGGCGAGGCGCGTTATCGCCGCTTCTGTGGTCCAGCGAAGTATCTGAATGTCCACCGCCCTGATTCCCATCGAGCATCATCGCGTAAAGTTTGGCTGCGGCTTCTGGGGGCGGCGAGTCGCGACCAATCGGCGAGTCACGATCCCGCATGAGCTGGAGCTGCTTCGCCGCACCGGGCGCATCGACGCCTTGCGGCTCGACTGGAAGCCCGGCATGCCCAACCGGCCCCACTATTTCTGGGATTCCGATGTGGCCAAGTGGATCGAGGCGGCAAGCTACAGCCTGGCGACGCATCCGGATCCGCAGCTCGAAAGCGAGCTGAATGAAGTGATCGAGTCGATCGCCTCGGCGCAGCAGCCGGATGGATATCTCAACGTCTACTTCACGGTCGTCGAGCCGCAGAAGCGATGGACGAATCTGCGCGACTGGCACGAGCTGTACTGCGCCGGACACCTGATCGAGGCGGCGGTGGCACACTTTTGCGCCACGGGCAAGCGCACGCTGCTGGATCCGCTGATTCGTTACGCCGACCTGATCGATGACACCTTCGGCCCGCGCGGCAAACGCGACGGATATCCCGGCCACGAGCAGATCGAGCTGGCGCTGGTCAAGCTGTATCGCGTGACCGGGCAACGCCGATATCTCGAGCTGTCGAAGCACTTCATCGACCGTCGTGGGCAGCGGCCGCATTTCTACGATGCCGAGGCTCGCGCCCGCGGCGAGGATCCGAAGGCCTGGGAATGGGATTACACGAAGAACCAGTCGCATCTGCCGGTGCGCCAGCAGCGCGAGGCAGTGGGACACGCCGTCCGCGCGACGTATCTGTACAGCGGCATGGCCGACGTCGCCGCCGAAACGAACGACCCGGAGCTGCTGGCGGCGTGCCGGCGGCTGTGGAAGAGCATCACGCGGCGGAAGATGTACATTACCGGCGGGATCGGCGCCGTCCGCCGCGGCGAAGCCTTTGGCGACGATTTTGAGCTTCCCAACGAAACGGCGTATTGCGAAACCTGCGCCGCGATCGGGCTGGTCTTCTTCGCCCATCGCATGCTCCAGATTGATCGCGATGCCGAGTACGCCGATGTGATGGAGCGGGCGCTGTACAACGGGGTGATTTCGGCGGTGAGCCTGGATGGCAGGCGGTTTTTCTATGAGAACCCGCTGGCCTCATCCGGCCAGCATCATCGCAGACCCTGGTATGACTGTGCCTGCTGCCCGCCGAACGTTGCACGGCTGCTGGCGTCGCTGGGGACATATGTCTACTCCACATCGGCTGACGGGCGAGAGTTGTACGTTCATCTCTACGCCGCCGGAAGCGCCGCCGTATCGCTTGCGGGGCGTGAGGTTCGGCTTTCACAGCAGACGGACTACCCCTGGGACGGCAGAGTCGAGATTCGCATGGATCCGGATCAGTCGATGGATTTCAGTCTGCTGCTGCGGATTCCGGGATGGTGCCGCCGTTACGGCCTGAAGCTGAACGGTCAATCGATCGCGGCGCCCGTGCGGCACGGGTACGCGCGCATTTGCCGTCACTGGCGGCGGGGGGACTGCGTCGTGCTGAGCCTGCACATGCCACCGGAGCGAGTCGTGTCGCATCCGAGGGTTCTGGACAACGCCGGCCGGGTGGCGCTACAGCGCGGGCCGATCGTCTATTGCCTGGAGCAGTGCGATCATTCTGTGGACATCCGGCGGATCGAAGTATCGGACCGGGCGAGGATCAGCCCCGTGCGGACGCGATCGCTCGGCGGGGCGGTGCTCCTGCGCTGCCAGGCCACAGTCTGTCAAATGAGCGAACAATCCGATGCGCTGTACAGACCGCTGGATGCTGTCCGCCCCGAACGCAAGCCGCGCCGGCGGCGTATGGATGTAACGGCGACTCCCTACGCGCTGTGGGACAATCGCAAGCCCGGGCGGATGCTCGTGTGGCTCGGTACCGCCGGTTGATTGTAAAACTCCGGTTTTGGCGCTTTTCATGCCGAAAGAGTTGTGTATGGTGATGCGGCGATTCAACCATGGGCCGCCTCAGCGGTAATTGTTGGCAATGACTCAGACCGAAGTTGCTCCCGCCGTTCTCAAGTCCGTTCCTGCGGCGCCGTCCGCCGCGAAGATCCGACATCTTGCCAGGCCTCCCATTCGTAGCAGTCGCATGCAACGGCTGTACGACCGGATCGAGGCCTTCGTCAGTCGCCTGTCCATGCGCGACAACTTCTGGAACAGCATCTGTTCGCTGATCTGGCTGCCGCTGGCGTTCTTCAGCGGAATTCGGATGAAGGAGCTTGATGCCGGCTCCTTTGCCGCCCGCGCGGTCCTGCCGTTCCGACGATTCAACCGCAACTGGTACCGCGCCATGGCCGGCGGGGCGCTGCTGGCCAACTCCGAAATCGCCGGCGGAAGCTACGTCTTTGGCATTTGCGGCGCCGACTACACCGTCGTCTGCAAACAACTCAACTACACGTTCCTGCGCCCGTGCTTCGGCCCGGCGGTTTACCGCATCCAGGCGCGGGAAGATATCCACGCGCTGATCGCCACGGGAAAAGAGTTCAACATCACCGTGGACATGGAGATCCAGCAGCAGGGCAAGCCCGGCGAGCAGGATCGCCGCGTCGGCCGTTGCGAAGCCACCTTCCACGTTACTCCCAAGGCGCATCACAAGCTCAAGAAGGCCCGCCGCGCGGCAAAAACCGCCTGAGGCAATGGCGCGGGCGTCGCTGCGATCGGGAATCGTCGCCAGCGCAGCACAGCACGGCTGCGCGGATCTTCAAGGCTCCAAGTGCGCACTGCACCGCCGCGACGGCCGTGTCACGACAGCCCGGCGCTCACGTGTGATAGTCGGCGTTGATGCGGATGTACTCGCGCGACAGGTCGCAGGTCCAGCAGGTGGCACGAGCCTTGCCCAGGTTGCACGTCAGTTCCACGCGCACTTCCTTGGCGTCCAGCGACTTGCTCACCTTCGCGTCGTCGAACGGCACGGGCTGGCCACGGCGGAAAACAACGGTGTCCTGGAGCTTGAGCACCGCCTTGTCGGCGTCGAACGGCACGCCCGCATTCCCCGCGGCCGAAACGATCCGACCCCAGTTCGGGTCGTTGCCGTGCATCGCGGTCTTGACCAGCGGGGAGTTGGCGATCTGCCGCGCGATCGCCCGCGCCGCAGCTTCATCCGACGCGCCCAGCACGTTGATGCGAATGACCTTCGTCGCCCCTTCACCGTCGGCGGCGATCTGATACGCCAGCGACTGGCAGACCTGCTCGAACGCCCGGGCGAACTTGGTGACATCCGCCGACGAACTGATGGTGCGACCGACCAGCCCCGAGGCCATCACGCACGCGGTGTCGTTGGTGCTGGCATGATCATCGACGGTGACGGCATTGAAGCTGCGGTCGGCGGCGGCCTGGAGGATCTTTCGCAGCACGGCGGCGGGGATCTTCGCGTCGGTCGTCAGATACGCCAGCATCGTCGCGTGCTTCGCGCGCGATGCTCCGCCCGACTGCACCGCCAGTCGCGGGCCGATCATGCCGCTGCCCTTGCACACGCCAGCGATGCGGATCGTGTCACGGCCGATCTTCACCGTCGCCGCGGCCTGTTTGCGCTTCAGGTCGGTTGTGAGAATCGCCTCGGCAAATCGCATCGCGTGCTCGTGGCTGTTGCCGAGGAACTGGAACGCGCCGGCGATGCCGCGCTCAATCCTGTCCATCGGCAGGTGTTTGCCGATGATCCCCGTCGAGCTGGGCAGAAATTCGTGCGCGTCGCAGCCGGCATGTGCAGCCGCGAGCCGACACATGGCGATCGCGTCGGCCAGCCCCCGCCTGCCCGTGCAGGCGTTGGCGTTGCCGGAATTGACCACCACGCCTCGCAACTGTCCGCCGGACACATGTCGCCGACCGATGACGACGGCCGGTGAGACGACGCGGTTGGTCGTGAACGCCGCCGCCGCCGTCGCAGACGTCTCGCAGACCAGCACCGCCACGTCCAGCGCATTGCCGGATTTGATCCCCGCATGAACCGCCCCGGCGCGGAACCCGCGCACCGACAGCAGGTGAACACGATTCTCAGCCATAGATCGCCACAGCGTAGTCGATCCCGCCGCGCACGTCGAGTTGCAGCCGCCGGTGCCGAGCGTCGAGCGACACGTTCCCGTTGGCCGCTGTTTCAGTTCCCGGTCCAAAGTCCACAAGCCGCGATCACTCCGTCCTCAAGTCGCTTCACCACGGCAGAATCGACACCGCCTTGTATTCCATCCCCAGCCAATGCAGAAGCACCGAGGCCGCCAGCCAGAAGCCGGCCGCAAGGGATTCGCCAACGATCAGCCCCAGAAACAGCGGCTTGAGGTTGGTAAACGCCCGACTGCCGCCAAAACGCAGCGTCAGCACCTTGATCGCCCAGCCAAGCAGCGCGCTGAACCACAGAACCCGGCTGGGAAACGTACCCAGCAGCAAGTATCCCACCGGATGCAGCGGCCACCAGGTGTAGTTCCACCGCATGTAGGAAAGAAACGCGGTGAACGCGGCCCCGAAGGCGAAGTTGCCCAGCGGATCATGCTGTGGCGGACGAGGGCCGCGCACGTAGTCCATCGTCGGATTCACGATCCGCATCTGCGGAATCGTCACCACGCCATACGGATTCAGCGGCGAGGTTCCGGCCACATCCAGCGAGCCCGCGTAGCGATACTCGCACCACAGCGCCGAGGCGAAGCTCGCGACGTAGGCGACCAGCAGCGTCAGGAGCATCAGCGCGATCAGTCGCCGACCACGCCGCCGGTCCTGCTCATCATCCATCTTCATGGCGTGCTCCTGGAACAGCGTTCGATCCGCGACACGGATCGCGTGGCTGGCGTAAACCGGCAGCGGTTCGCGCATGTCGTAGTGGATCGCCTCCAGCATCGATCCGAGCATGACCGTCTCTCGCGACACCGGCGCCGACCAGCCGTAGTGCTGGAGCATCGTCCAGTGGCGCACGAACGGGACGACCAGCCCGGCGTGGAAGAGTCCGGTCTCCGCGACCACGCGCGTGATCACCAGAAACAGCGACAGCAGTAGGATCACGAGGATGATCGCGCCGCCGACGCCCGCCCCGGCCAGGCACAGCCACACGACCATGATCATCGAGCACAGCACCAACCCCCGCGCCGCCGCCGGGTACGACAGATACCTTCCGTGCGGCTCGCCTGCGCGATGTCCCCGCAGCGCCTGAGCAAAAACCAGCCGCCAGTGCCCTCGCCCCATCCACAGGATCGCCACCGCGAACGCGACGAACGCGCCCAGGTGTTGATCGATCTCTCCGTAAATCGCCGGGTCCCCCGTGTACGTGCCCTTGAGCATCATCACCACACTGTGCAGCACGAAGAAGATCCACAGGCTCAGCGACACGTTGGTGGGCAGGAAAAAGCAGACGCCGATAGCGGTGAAAAAAATCTGCGCCTGCTTGATCTCATCGCGCAGGTATCGAAACGAGCCTTCCACCAGCACATCACGCAGATCGAAGCGAATTGGAATCACCGCGATATGCTCGGGGATATACAGCCACAGCCCGTTGTACACGTAGAGCACAAAGACGGCGGCGAAGGCGATCCAGAAGCTGCGCCGGCGCATCGTGGGGCTGAAGGCTCCGCCCGCAACCGGCTCGTCGATCAGTGCCAGGTAGATCTCCGCCAGCGGGAAAGCCAGTCGTTCATTCTCGACCCACTGGCGGCGAAGGATCGCCACCATGCACAGCAGCGCCCCGAACAGCGCGAACGTGAAGATGCCCCATGAAATCGCGGGAACCAGCCACGCCGTGTAGGGCGCCGGACCCGGACCCGTCCATCTCCCCACAAAACCCAGCAGCACTGGATCGGCGATCCAGTCGCGCGGACCATCGCCCCCGAAACCCGGCCAGATCCATCGCGGCAGATGGAGCTGTTCCAGCACGGCCAGCCACTGGTTGTCGTTGCGTGCGATCCACCACGGCCCGATCAGCGCGCCGGGAAACGTACGCATCAGCCCGCTGCTGGGAATGCAGCAACTGACCAGCACCAGCCCCAGCGCAACCGTCAGTTCCGCGGCGCTGAAGGCATACCGCGGCGCCCACCGCCGCAGCGGCCAGTTGACGAACACCACGAATCCGAACACCAGCATCACCACGCCCGTGGGCAGGTTGTTGCCGATCAGGAACGTGTTGTTCAAAACCAGGTCATTCCACGGAGTCAGCAGGCTGATGAAGACCGCGCCCGCCAGGCCCAGCACAACGGCGCGGAACGTGATCGCGCCGCGCCCGCCAGCGGGGGGCAGAGGTGTTGCGCGGTCTGGTGTCATGGCTTGGACCTGCGCAGGAAATCGAGCACCAGCACGCGTGCGCGTGTCGCGGGCGTCCCGACCGTGCAGACGGCATCCAGCCGCCAAGCCTGCTCACGGCATCGCCCGCCGCCTTTCCAACGCCTCCTCCGCACGGCGCAGCTCCGCATCCGTGCGAAGCGCCTGCTCGGTCAGACGGTTCAGCGCGCTCTTGGCCTGGATCCACTTGACGCTGGTCTGCGGCAGCTCGCCGTAAGGATCTCGCACCCTCAGCTCGCGGACGCGGGCGTCCAGCCGCTCAAGCTCGGCCTGTGCCTGCTGGTACTGCGGCGACTGACGCAGCCGCCACAACGCCTGCTGCCTGGCCTGGGCGATCTGGGCTTTGAGTTGTGCGATCTCCTGGGCACGGCTCAGCGGCTGGGGCGGTGCAGTCGCCGCGCTTGGTCTGATTTCCGTCCCCGCCAATACCGCCTGCGGCTGCACCGGCGCGGCCTGGGTTGGGGCATCCACCACCGACGTCCTGATCGACCAGCCCATTGCCCGCGACATTGCGGCCTGCGGCCGCCAGGTCTGCACCGCCACCAGCATCGCGACATACATCGCCGCTACGGCCGCGCCTGCAAACCCACCGAACGCACGCCCCACGCGCCGTTGCCGCAAGCGACTTCGCCAGCCCATCATCGTCTGGCGCAGGGGAATTGTTCTGAGCAGGCCGCACAACTGCCCGCCGATTCGCAGTGCCGATTCCACCAGCGGTTTCCACTGCCGCAGCAACTGTCGCCCCAGCCGATATCGTGCCAGCCGTCGCCAGTGGATCTGCGCCGCAACGCACGTCCACATCGCCGACCGCGCGCTATGCGCCTGCTGATTGTCCGTGACTGCGTTCTCGTGCCACCGCTGCGAATAAACCGAAGTGATCGAGACCGGCCCGGCCGATTTGACCACCCCGCGCGTCCGCGACAGCCATCCCCGACACGCCGACTGTACTCGA